>DASQSE010000052.1:0-111115 GCA_035642535.1 Jatrophihabitans sp.
CACGACGCCGATCGAGTCGTCGGCAGTGTCCCTGCGTAACTCGGGGCCGATGCCCGGATAGGTGCACAGGTCCAGCCCGGGCGGGAAGACCTGCGACGAACCACGCGCGAAGTGCTTCACGAAGGCCAGGCGCAGTAGGCAGTACGCGGGGCGCGTGCCGGCCGGGATAACGGTCAGCGGCGTGCGGAGGCTGGCCGGACTCGGGTCGCGGGCGACGAGTTTCGTGAATTGTGGTAGCTGCTCGGGGGGTGACTCTCTCGAGGTAGATCATGCCCAGCGCTGACACGATGCGATGCAGCTTCCGTGGCGCCACGTGCTCAGCACCACGATTCCTTGGTCGGGATGCCAGTTGAGCCGCAGGTTCCGCCCGTCGTCGCGGACGTCGAAGAAGACGTCGCCATGAGACGGGACGGCGTGCACGACAGTCATGGCTCAGTATGACCGCGGATCGTCGGAGGGAGGAAGTGTCGAATGCCTGGCCGAACCAAACCGCCGGCGGGCGCGCGAACTTATCATGATCAAGTACCTTGATCCGCGCGCACTCGTTCTGCGCTTCGGGACGACGTGAGCCGGCGGCGTCGCCGGATGGTGTGCGCAATCAGGTACCCGGTGAGAAGCACGCCGCTGATCGCGTGCCAGCGGATACGCGTCGGGCGTCCGTCGAGCCAATCCCACAGTCCGGAGCCGAGCATCGCGAGCGTGACGACGAGCAGCATGGCATCCGCGACGGCCAGCCGCACCGGCGCCCGGTGGAGTCGCCACGGCGCGGAAAGGTGGCCGGCGAGGCGTTGTGCGACTTGGCGGCGTTGCGCCAGGTGCACGGCAACGAACGCGACGAAGACCAACCCGACCAGGACGTGCAGCGTGATTTCGGGTTCCAGGATCAGCGACACGACTGCGGTCGCAACCAGCAGGACGTGGACAGCAACCCGACCCCTGGTGGACGCGCGAGAGACAGTCCGCTCCCGCCCAGGTCGACCGACCACGTCGCAATGCTGCGCAACCGACAGGCGCCCGCGCATCGGGCACGCCCCCGATTCGGACCCTGACGCGCGCTTCTACAGTTCCGGGATCGGGCTTCGACGGCGTCGGCTCGAAACGCCTACCTCATGAGCCGGATGACTTGCCCGATCTGGCGCGTCGCCGCTGATTGGCGCCTGCCGGCTGCAGCAGCCGGGTGAGGAACTCCTCGACCGCCGCCTCCGCGGCGGCCTGCGCGGCGGGAACGTCGTCCGCCAGCGCGATGACGAGTGCCATCTCGTTGCCGGTGGCAAGCAGGATGTGCGCGAACGGCTCGACCAGCTGCGCGGGCACCCGTCCGTCGTCGACGGCCTGTTGCAGGACGGCCTTGAGCATGCCCAGGCCGTACTGCTCCTCGATGTCGCGCCAGCGGCGCCAACCCAACACGGTCGGCGCGTCGATGAGCAGGATCCGTCGCACGACCGGGTCACCGGCGAGCCGAATCCAGGCCAGTTCTGCCGCCTTGAGCAGGGCGTGCGCCTCGGTGGCACCGCTCGCGTTCGCGGCGGCGAGGGTGGCTTCGCCAACCTGCGCGTGGACCGTCTCGACGACGGCTTCGAACAGCCGATCCTTGCCTGCGAAGTGGTGGTACAGCGATCCGCGACTGACGCCGGCCCGCTCCAGGACGGCTTCGATCGAGGTGCCGTCGTAGCCGCGGTCGGCGAACAACTCGGTCGCCACCTCGATCAGGTGCTGCCGGGTCGCCTGCCCCCGGTCCATGCGTCGGTCCACACCGCCTCCGTTGACAAACCGTCAGTCGGTTTACTAACTTATAGACCGACAGTCGGTTTTCAACGATACCGGTTACGAGCCTCGACCTAGGAGTCAGGAGTGGACAGCGCACTTCTCGAAGCGATGAGCGAAGAGTTCGCCGCGTACCTCAGTGAGGTGACCGATGGCGATCTCACCGCCCGCACCCCTTGCCTGGCGTGGAGTGTCGACGACCTGTATCGCCACCTGCTCGAACTCAACCTGCACATCGGGCTGCTGTTCGACCCGCAATCTCCGCCTCCTGCAAGCCGGGGCGAGTCCTTGCCGCGCGAAACGACCTATCGCGACGTCGCCCGCTACGCCGCCGGCGCGCTGGCGAACGCCGCAAACAGCGCGTCCGCTGCAGACACGTTCGCCAGGCACGTCACGAACACGCTCATCCATACGTGGGACCTGGCCCGAGCGCTCGACATCGACTTCGACACCCCGAAGCCGGACGTGCTCGACCTCGCCCGCGAATACCTGCACCGGCTTGCGCCGCACAGCCGCGGCGACGCCGCCGCCTTCGCGCCGATCCCCGATCTCCCGGCCGCCGACGCCATGGACGAGGTCCTGCTGTTGTCCGGACGGTGGCCGTCCTGGCGCGCTCGCCCGGCATGAGTGAGCGCTGACCGTCGGCATCATCGGCGCCTCGAGTCGACCCACCGGTTCGCGCGCGGTGTCCGCAAAGTTATTTATCTGGTCATAGCCGGTTAGTTGGGCGCTCGGCGCGGGCGTAATGCCCCGTCTTCAGCGCTCGCCGCATGACGCTTCCAACCATTGCGAGCCATCGGCGGAACCGGTGGGACGGACCGGACATGTCGGCAGATATGGCACGTTCAGTCGCGTTCGGCGGGCCTTGCGGGAGGTCGAACGACCGACGAACGTCCGTCCTCAAACTCTGGCCGCGCATTCGCCAGCGCCCACTCTTCGGGCAAGACTGAGCCGGTGCCCACCCGCGTGGGCAACGAGGACGACGCCGCTTCGGCCGGATCGGCGTGACCTCGTAAAGGAGGCAGGCGATGGGACGGTTCCGTCGACCGAAGCACATAAAGCGAAGTCGAATCAAGATCGTATTGGGCGCGTTGGTGCTGTCGGTCGGGTCCGCGTCCGGTGCGGTTGCGGTTGCCGCGGCGTTCGGAGGCGATAAGGCACCGTCGGCAACTTGCGATGCGCCGTCATACGACGGCAGCAACTTCTCGATCCACTGCGTGATTCCACCGGCCACCTCCACGGCGACTGTGACCAACACGGTGACGCGTACCAGAACCCGCACGGTCACGGCGCCGCCGTCTGTCTCGTCCAATTCGTCGTCGCCACCGAGTACATCCTCATCTTCGGCGCCACCGCCGACTGACACGAGCAGCTCATCGGGCGGCGACTGGCGCTGTGCCATCAGCAGCCCGTCGGGCAACTGCGGCGCGTATGACTACGGCCAGATCACGGGCTCCAACGGCTACAACACTTACGTTGGCAACAACTGTTGGGCGGATCCGCAGTGTCAGCAGACGATTTACGCGAACGACCCCGGCGACTGGCAGGTGGTCAGTACCGAGCCGGCACACAACACCGGTGTCATGACGTACCCGAATGTGCAGCAGTTGACGAACAACTGGAACGGTTCTGACTCGGGCTGCTCGCCGTGTGGGTCCAGCGACGTCCCGATCTCGGCACTGAGCACGCTGTCCTCGACGTACGCAGAAACAACGCCGCACAACTCTGCGACCATCGCGCAGTTCGCTTGGGACATCTGGCTGAACAACAACGCCGGGCATCCCAGCGAGATCATGGTCTGGGTCGACAACTCGAACCGCGGCAGTGGCGGCGCGACGCTCAAGGGAACCGCGAACATCGGCGGACACGACTGGACGCTTTACCAGTACGGAGGGGGCGAGATCATCTGGTCCCTCGGCGCTCAAGGCACCTTCGCGCAGCAGGGTTCAGGCACGATCGATCTGCTCGCGCTGCTGCACGACCTGCAGACTCGAGCAATGGTCTCCCCGGCCGCGAACATCGGGCAGGTCGACGTCGGTTGGGAGATCTGTTCCACCGGTGGTTCACCTGAGACCTTTGTGGTTTCGGCGTACTCGCTGAAACTGGCGGCCTAGGCGAGGGACTGGTTGTGACGCTGGCCGAAGGCCAGGACTTTCGGTGGTGCCCCCGGCAGTGGTGCCCCCGGCAGGATTCGAACCTGCGCTCCCGCCTCCGGAGGGCGGTGCTCTATCCCCTGAGCTACGGGGGCCCAAAACCCGGCCAGCCTAGCAAGCGCAGCGTATTGACCTGCTCGTGCCGGCGGTGTTGCATGGGAAATGTCCGACCGCTACGCCGGTCGGCCGGTGCTGCCTTTGACATCGGTGGGGCAGAGCCACACCGGCCGTCCGGAAATCCGTGAGGTGGGGACGCGGAGCCTAGCCAGCCCGTAGCTCCTGCCCGTAACCGGCGCGGTCCACTGACACCGATAGGGGAGTGTCCCGATGGCTGCTGTCAGTTACGTCGACGCGTCCTGCGTCTACCCCGGCAACACCGATCCGTCCGTCGACAGCCTCAACCTCGAGATCCAGGACGGCGAGTTCATGGTGCTCGTCGGCCCATCCGGCTCCGGCAAGTCCACCGCGCTGCGCATGCTCGCCGGGCTCGAGAACGTCTCGTCCGGCGCGATCACGATCGACGGCGTCGACGTCTCCAACGCCCCGCCCAAGGACCGCGACATCGCGATGGTCTTCCAGAACTACGCGCTCTACCCGCACATGAGCGTCGCGGAGAACATGGGCTTTGCGCTCAAGCTGAAGGGCGTGTCGAAGTCGGAGCGCGAGACGAAGGTCGCCGAGGTCGCCAAGATCCTCGGCCTCGAGCAGTTCCTGAACCGCAAGCCCAAGGCGCTTTCCGGCGGGCAGCGGCAGCGCGTCGCGATGGGCCGCGCGATCGTTCGCGAGCCCAAGGTGTTCCTGATGGACGAGCCGCTGTCCAACCTCGACGCCAAGCTGCGCGTCGAGACGCGCGCCAACGTCGCGGCGCTGCAGGCCCGGCTCGGAACGACCACCGTCTACGTGACGCACGACCAGGTCGAGGCCATGACGATGGGCCACCGCGTTGCGGTGCTGCGCGACGGCAAGCTGATGCAGTGCGACACCCCTCGGGCCCTCTACGACAATCCCGAGAACTCCTTCGTCGCCGGCTTCATCGGCTCGCCCGCGATGAACCTGCGCAGGGCGAAGCTGGTCTCCGGCGGAGTGGAGTTCGGCGACGTCGTGGTGCCCCTCAAGCCAGAGGTCATGTCCGCCGCCAGCGAGGCGAACCTGTCCGAGGTCATGCTCGGGCTGCGTCCTGAGTCGTTCACCTCGACCACCGACGGCGCCGGCGTGACGCTGAACGTCGACCTCGTCGAGGAACTCGGCGCCGACTCCTACGTGCACGCCCGGCTGCCCGGCGACGATCCGCTCGAGGATCCGCACCTTGTCGTCCGCTTCGAGGAGCGGGACACGCCACGCATCGGCGACGTGATCAAGATGAGCGTGCACAGCGAGGAGGAGCACGTCTTCAACCCGGAAACCGGGCTGCGCCTGGGCTGACGGGCTAGCCCTTGGCCAGTGGCTGCGCGAGCAGCCACAGCGACAGCGACGTGTAGCCGATCATCGCCACGATCCACGGGTACTCCGCGCGGCGTGCGGCCTGCGGCGACGCCTGGGCCCGGCCGAGGAAACCGTGTGCCAGGACGACGGCGACGATGTGGACCACCACGATGACGACCACGTCGAGATACCAGTAGAAGCCGCTCGGCAGGAAATGGGCGTGCACCTCGTAGCTGTCGTTGAACGGGTAGGGGAGGTGCAGGTTGGTGCCTGCACCTCCCGGTGCCCCGAGCAGCGGCAGGATCAGCTGGCCGTTGATCAGGATGTACTGCAGGTAGTGCGCGAGCAGGTAGCCGAACGCGATCGGGACGAGTGAGGGCAGCAGTCCCGCAAACGTCTCTCGCACCGAACGAAGGCGGCCCGCCCAGCGCACCGCGAGCGCGAACAACAGGAACACGGTGTAAAGGACGACGATCAGCACGAGGAAGGCGAGGGTGCCCACCAGCTCCTGCTTGTGCGGGTGGCCAACCGCCGGAACGAGGTGAACCTCGAGGTCGCTCCACTGCGTGGTGTTGAGCAGCCCGTCGTAGGAGATCGAGACGAGCAGCAGCAGCACGAACAGCGTCCTGCTGAAACTTCGTTCGAACGGCGCGCGCAGCCCGCCCGCGAAGCCGCGCGCCCCCGGCGCCCCGAAGCGGAGCCAGCCGAGCCGGCCCCACGTCGCGAGCAACACGGTGAACAGCTCGCCGTTCCCCCGATAGGCGGGTGCGCCGAACGCGGCGCCCATCACCACGCACAATGCGCAGTACGCGATCACCGCCCAGGCGATCATCCGCGGCAGCGTCATCGTCTGGTTGAACACGAGCTCGCCGAGCGTGCCGAGCAGAGCGAGCACCACCGCCGGCCACCACCCGAGCCAGCGCGGCCAGGTCACGGGCGCGCGCGAGCCACGAGCCGCATCGCCTAGTTGAGCAAGGAAGCCGAACGGGTTCGAGCCGGACGTGAAGTCGCCGACGAGCCCGCACAGCAGCGGCAGCACGACCCAGACGTAGACCCAGAACAACGTCGGGAGGATGTTCTCGGCAACGTCCTGACTACCCGCGATCCCCGCCCAGCACAGCAGCCCGACCACGACCAACCCCGGGATGCCCGCTGTTGCGGGGACGTGCCGCACCGCCGCGCGCTCCGTCGGCTCCGCGACGATCGGGCTCACCGGGGTGCGGAGGACGAGGACGAACGAAGCCGCGACGACCGCCGACCCGCCGAGCAGGAACGCAACGAGCGGCAGCGGCAACTCGTAGCGGGCACCGAAGGCGTGCGCGAGGACCTGTCCGTGGATCATCCGGCCACCTCGTCCTCGTCCTCGTACTCCTCCTCATCTGCGACTGCGCGAGCGCGGTCCCGCCGCCAGCGGCCCAGGAAGAACAGCCCGACGACGACCACGAGCGCCCCGATGCCGATGAACAGTCCGGGCTTGTTGCTGCCGCCGGAGCCGTTCGCGGCGCTGCCCTGCAGTTGCGACACGTCCAGCGGCTTCGTCCCGATGACGGCGAAGCGCCCGAACTCGGTCAGCTCGGCGATGTAGATGTCGCGGCCCGTGGCGAAGGTCGGCAGCAGCGTCCAATGTCCGTCCGCGTAGTGCGCGATCTTCGGCTGCGGGCGCTGCGCGGTTGCGGCGCGCAACGTGATCGTCGCCTGCAAGCCACCCGTACGCAGCCGCGCGGTCGGCGACACCGTCACCTCGTAGACGTCGCTCCACAGGTATTGCCCGTGCGCCGTGCGCAGCGACGCCACCGGTTTCGCCGTGAGATTCACCGCGGTGGTACTACCCGGCAGCGTCAACCTGCCGGACGGGATCTGCACGCTCACCTGCGGTGCCTGCTCGGCACTGTTCGCGGTCAACTGCTGCGCCTGCCCGCCACTGACGGCGGCGCTGCCGTGCGCGGTCGTCGGCGCCGCTGTGTCCGGAGCGCCGCGTGGCGCATCGACGAATCGATACGGCTCGTCAGGAAAGCCGATGCCGTCGTAGAGCGGCAGCGCGGCGCGCGGGGCGATCGCCCAGCCGATCGCCAGCGCCAGCGCGGCCACGACGATCACCCGCGACGGATGCTTCACCGCAGCCACCAGCCGGCCAGGTCGGCGACGGCGTGCGCGATCGCGGGAGCCGCGACCGTGCCGGTCACCGCGCGCAACGCACCGAGCCAGACGCCGACCGCGATGTCGAGCGGGACGACGGCCCACCCGTACACCGGCGCGTGCAGCAGCCCGAACGCGACGCTGGTCACGGCGATCGCAGCCACGACTCCGGCGCGCTGCTCGACTGCGCGGAACAGGCTGCCACGCAGCAGCGCCTCCTCCGCGACGGCCACTCCGACGACGAACGCGGCCCAGACGGCGTACCCGTTCGATGTCGCAAGCACGGCGCCGGTCAGCGCGTGCCGGATCGCGGCGGGTATGCACAGGACGACCGCGCCGCCAAGCCCTGCCGCGAGGGCCCGTACGTCGAACCGCTCGATGACATCGCGGTCGCGCGTCGCGAGAGCCACGGCCGCGAGCGCAGCGGCGAACCAGATCGCGGCCGTCTCGGAGCGGGGCCCTGCGGAGCCGGCGAGTTGCACTCGCAGTGCGACGGCGACTGCCAGACCCAGCAGTCCGACGAGCGGCGCCGCGCGCCGATACGCGCCGATCACGCGGCGCTACGGGGTCGCTGCGCCCGACATCGTGTTCCCCCCGCCACCAGTCGCCGTGAACAACGGATGCCCGAACGTGCTCGGATGTTGAATGAACGTCGGCTGCGAGCAGCTGCCACCGTACTCGGGCGCGATCTTGGGGTTGTTCTTCAACGCAATGAACTGCGCGATGCGCGGATCCGAGACGCTGTTCACGAACAGCTGGTAACCCCAGGCCTGCAGCGACACCGCGCTCTTCAGGTTCGGATACGGGCTCATGAACACGTAGTTCTGGCCCTGGACCTGCTTGGCAAGAGTCGCAACCTGGCTCGCCGGCAGCCCCTGGCGGTACGTCACCCATATTGCGCCGTGCTCGAGTGGGTGTACCGCGTTTTCGTTCGCGATCGGCTGGCTGTAAACGGTGCCCGAGCAGTCGGCCCAGTACTGGCTGTGGTTGCCTCCGGTCGGCGGCGTGGTGTCGTACTTGACCGCGGTGAAGACGTGCGTGTGATTCGGCTCGACGTGGTACTGCACGCCCGAGATCTGCTTTGCGGCCGCAGCCTCCGGCATGCGATAGGGATCGTTCGACTTGCTCGACTTGTGCGTCGCGATCACGATGGCGACGACTGCGCCGGCGAAGACGACCACCGCGACGACGGACGCGATCACGCCCCACGGTGTCTGCTTCTGATTGACGATCGACTTGCCGGGCTTGCGCGGCGGCGGCTTGCGGCCCGCCGAAGTCTTGCTCATGGCGACCTTGGAATTCGTCGCTGCGGTCTTCGACGACGCGCTGGTGTTGGGCTTGCCGGCCGGCCGTGAGGTGCCCTTCTTCGCGGCGGGTTTGCCTCCGGAGGGCGGCTTACGCTGGGCCATGGGCCTGCCTTTGGTTGATCGAATTCCGGGGTTTCAGCAACCGAGTGTAGGTGGCTTACCCGTAAGCGCCCGCTGTGCCCGGGCGAGCGTGCTTGCGGCGCGCAAACCCGCCGCTAGCCGGACACTAGGATTGCCGGGTGACTCCGGCAGAACTGGCCGCCCTCGTCCGCGACTGCGTCGCCGCTGCGATCGACGCGGGCGAGTTCGCGGGCAGTGCGCCGGCCGACGTCGTCATCGAACGACCGAAGAACCCGGAGCACGGCGACTACGCCACGAACATCGCGATGCGGCTGGCGAAGGGCGCTGGTCGGCCGGCTCGTGATATCGCCGAGCTGATCGCCGCCCGGCTGCGCGAGTCCGAGGGCGTCGCGAAGGTCGAGGTCGCGGGGCCGGGCTTCCTCAACATCAGCCTCGCGACCGCAGCGCTCGGCGCCGTCGCTCGCCAGATCGTCCAAGCCGGTGCGGAGTACGGCCGGTCCGTCGAGCTCGCCGGGCAGCAGATCAACCTCGAGTTCGTCTCGGCGAATCCGACCGGGCCTGTCCATCTCGGCCACGCCCGATGGGCGGCGCTCGGCGACAGCCTGCACCGGCTGCTCGAGGCGGCCGGAGCGGCGGTCGCTGCCGAGCACTACATCAACGACTTCGGTTCGCAGATGGCGAAGTTCGGTGAGTCGCTATATGCCGTCGCGCAGGACCGACCAGTGCCTGAGGACGGCTATCACGGCGAGGACGTTCCGGACGTCGCCAAACGCGTCCTCGACGCCAACCCGGGCGTACTCGACCTGCCCGCGGACGAAGCGCTGGTCGTCTTCGCCCGCACCGGCGAACAACTCATGATCGACGCCCAGCAGGAGTCGCTGGGCCGGTTCCGTGTCGAGTTCGACGTCTGGTTCTCCGAGCGCTCGCTGCACGAGAGCGGCGAGGTCGAGGCGGCACTCGAGCGGCTGCGCGAGCAGGGCCACACTTACGAGCAGGACGGCGCCGTCTGGCTGCGCACCACGGACTTCGGCGACGACCGCGACCGCGTGCTCGTGCGACGGACGGGCGAGAAGACCTACTTTGCCTCCGACGCCGCCTACTACCTCGACAAGCGGGGCCGCGGCTTCGACCGCTGCGTGTACATGCTGGGCGCCGATCACCATGGCTACGTCGGCCGGCTCAAGACGATTGTCGCCTGCGCCGGCGACGACCCGGATCAGACGATCGAGGTGCTGATCGGCCAGCTGGTGAAGCTGGTGCGCAACGGCGAAGAGGTGCGCATGTCCAAGCGCGCCGGCAACCTCGTGACGCTGGACGACTTCGTGGATCTCGTCGGCGCGGATGCCGGCCGCTATTCGCTGGCCCGGTGGTCGGCGGACACCCCGCTGACGCTCGACATCACCGAGATCACGAAGCGGTCGAACGACAACCCGGTATTCTACGTGCAGTACGCACACGCGCGCACGTGCAATGCGAAGCGCAACGCCGAATCCGTCGGCATCGGGCTGGACGTGTTCGTCCCGGAATCGCTGACCAGCCCGTTCGAGGCCACCCTGCTCACCGCGCTCGGCGAGTTCCCGCGGGTGATCGCCGCCGCGGCCGAGCTGCGTGCGCCGCATCGGGTGGCGCGCTACCTCGAGGATCTCGCGGCCGCCTACCACCGCTGGTACGACGAGTGCCGGATCATCCCGCAAGGTGACGACCCGATCACCGACGTCAATCGCAGCAGGGCCTGGGTCAACGACGCCACCCGCATCGTGCTCGCCAACGGGCTCGGGTTGCTCGGCGTCAGCGCGCCTGATCGGATGTAGCCACCCATGAGCAGAAACGCGCACCCGGCCGGGCCGCGACATGGCGGCGTGCTCCCGGAGCCGCCGCCGTCGCACGCACCGGCCGACCCGAACGCGCTGGATCCGGCGATCTGGCCCACCACCGCGCGCCGGGTCGACGGCGTGCTGCACCTCGGCGGCGCGTCCGTCAACTCGCTGGCCCGCGAGCACGGCACGCCGGCGCTGTTCCTGGACGAGGAGGACGTGCGGGCCCGGGCGCGCGCCTACGTCAGCGCGTTCCCGGACGTCGACGTGTACTACGCCGGCAAGGCGTTTCTGTGCACGGCATTGGCGCGCTGGATCGCCGAAGAGGGACTCGGCCTGGATGTCTGCAGCGGGGGCGAGCTTGCCGTCGCCGTGGCCGCCGAGTTCCCGACCGAGCGCATCGGGCTGCACGGCAACAACAAGTCGATCTACGAGTTGCGGCGGGCCGTCGAGGTCGGTGTCGGGCACGTCATCGTCGACTCGTTCGAGGAGATCCGCCGGCTTGCCGAGATCGCGGCCGCGGCGGGGCGGCGGCAGCGCGTGCTGGTCCGCGTCACTGTCGGCGTCGAGGCGCACACCCACGAGTTCATCGCCACCGCGCACGAGGACCAGAAGTTCGGCTTCTCGATCCGGGACGGAGCAGCAGCCGAAGCGGTGGCTGCCGTGCTCGCCAGGCCATCGCTCGAGCTCGCCGGACTCCACTCGCACATCGGCTCACAGATCTTCGAGACGGCCGGCTTCGAGGTCGCCGCGCACCGCGTCGTCGGACTGGCTGCCGCGGTCCGCGACGTGCACGGCGTCCAGATCGACGAGATCAACCTCGGCGGCGGGCTGGGCATCGCGTACGTGCCCGGCGACGACCCGGAATCCCCCAAGCAGATCATCGAACGGCTCAACGGGATCGTCGAGTCCGAGTGCGCTGCGGTGGGGCTGGCCATGCCGCAGCTCTCGGTCGAGCCGGGCCGCGCGGTCGTCGGGCCGAGCGGGATCACCGTCTACGAGGTCGGCACGGTCAAGGACGTGACGCTCGACGGCGGCCATACCCGCAGGTATATCTCGGTCGACGGCGGGATGAGCGACAACATCCGCACCGCGCTGTATGACGCCGTCTACACCTGCGTGCTCGCGAATCGTTCGTCGCGCGAGGCGCCGGTGTTGAGCCGGGTCGTCGGCAAGCACTGCGAGAGCGGCGACGTCGTCGTCCGCGACACCTGGCTGCCCGGCGACATCCGCCCCGGCGACCTGATCGCGGTGGCCGCGACCGGTGCGTACTGCCGCAGCATGGCGAACAACTACAACTATGTGCCGCGCCCGCCGGTGGTCGCGGTGCGCGAGGGCGCCGCGCAGGTGATCGTGCGCCGCGAAACCGAGTCGGATCTCCTCGCGCTCGACCCCGGAGTGGCCCGATGACGCAGGCGTTGAAGGTGGCGCTGCTGGGGTGCGGCGTCGTGGGGTCGCAGGTGGTGCGGTTGCTCGACGAGCACGCCACCGATCTCGCCGCGCGCATCGGCGCCCCGCTCGAACTCGCCGGCATCGCGGTGCGCCGCCCGGCTCGGCATCCGGAGGTGCCGACGCACCTGCTCACCACCGACTCCGCGTCGCTGGTTGCGCGCGCGGACGTCGACCTTGTCGTCGAGGTCATCGGCGGCATCGAGCCCGCCCGCACGCTGCTGCTCGACGCGCTCGAAGGCGGCAAGAGCGTCGTCACCGCCAACAAAGCGCTGCTCGCCGACGACGGCGCAACGCTGCACGACACCGCCGCGAAGGCGGGCGTCGATCTCTATTACGAGGCCGCGGTGGCCGGCGCAATCCCGCTGCTGCGCCCGCTGCGCGAATCACTCGCGGGCGACCGCATCACCCGCGTGCTGGGCATCGTCAACGGCACCACGAACTTCATCCTCTCGCGCATGGACGCCACCGGCGCCGGCTTCGACGAGGCGCTGGCCGAGGCGACGGCGCTCGGCTACGCCGAGGCCGACCCGACCGCTGATGTCGACGGCTACGACGCCGCGGCCAAGGCGGCGATTCTCGCCGGGCTCGCGTTCCACACCCGCGTGACGATGGCCGACGTGCATCGGGAAGGCATCGGTGAGATCACCGCCGCTGACATCGCGAGCGCGCAGGCGATCGACTGCACCGTCAAGCTGCTCGCGATCTGCGAGCGGGTGCAAGGCGCGGGCGGCGAGCAGGTGTCGGTGCGCACCCATCCGGCGATGATCCCGCGCTCGCACCCGCTGGCCGGTGTGGGCGACGCGTTCAACGCCGTGTTCGTCGAGGCCGATGCGGCCGGGTCGCTGATGTTCTACGGACGCGGTGCCGGCGGGCCGCCGACGGCGAGCGCAGTGCTCGGTGATCTCGTCGCCGTGGCGCGGCACCGCGTCAACGGCAGCCGCGGCGCCGGCGAGAGCGTCTACGCCGATCTGCCCGTGCAGCCGATCGGCGAGGTGTCCACGCGGTACCACGTCTCGCTGGACGTCAACGATGAGCCGGGCGTGCTGGCCCAGGTCGCCGCGGGGTTCGCCGAGCAGGGCGTCAGCATCCAGACCGTCCGGCAGGAGGGGCGTGGCGACGCCGCGACACTCGTGCTCGTGACCCACTCGGCAACCGACGCCGCGCTGCACGCCACCGTGCAGAAGCTCGCCGGTCTGCCCTTCGTGCGGCGCACCGCCGGAGTGTTGCGCGTCGAGGGCATGGCAGGCGACTAACCGTGGCCGCGTGGAGGGGAGTGATCGACGCCTATCGCGCGCGGCTGCCGGTCACCGACACCACGCCGGTGGTCACCCTCTACGAGGGCGGGACGCCCCTGCTGCCCGCGCGCGAGCTGTCCGCGCGCACCGGTTGCGAGGTCTACCTCAAGGTCGAGGGCGCCAACCCGACCGGGTCGTTCAAGGATCGCGGCATGACCGTCGCGATCTCCAAGGCGGCGGAGGAGGGCGCGCAGGCGGTCATCTGCGCCTCGACCGGCAACACGTCGGCGAGCGCGGCGGCCTACGCAGTGCGCTCCGGGATGACCTGCGCGGTACTCGTGCCGCAAGGCAAGATCGCGCTCGGCAAGATGGCGCAGGCGCTGGTGCACGGCGCGAAGCTGCTCCAGGTCGACGGCAGCTTCGACGACTGCCTCGAACTGGCCCGCAAGCTGGCCGTCGACTACCCGGTCGCGCTGGTCAACTCCGTCAACCCGTACCGGCTTCAGGGGCAGAAGACGGCCGCCTTCGAGGTGTGCGATGTGCTCGGCCGAGCCCCCGACGTCCACTGCATCCCGGTCGGCAACGCCGGGAACATCACCGCCTACTGGATGGGGTACCAGGAGTACGCGCACGAGGGCGTCACCGCGTCGAAACCGCGGATGTTCGGCTTTCAGGCGGCCGGCGCCGCGCCGATCGTGCTCGGCCACCCGGTGGCGAAACCGGTGACGATCGCGACCGCCATCCGGATCGGGAATCCGGCGTCGTGGGCGTTCGCCGAGCAGGCCCGCGACGAGTCGGGCGGATTGATCGACGCCGTCACCGACAAGCAGATCCTCGAGGCCTATCGGCTGGTTGCGCGCCGCGAGGCGGTCTTCGTCGAGCCGGCGTCCGCCGCGAGCGTCGCCGGGCTGCTCGCCACCGCCGCGGACGGCCGGTTGCCGGTGGGGTCGACCGTCGTGTGCACGGTGACCGGCAACGGCTTGAAGGATCCGGAGTGGGCGATCTCCGGCGCACCCAAGCCGATCACCGCCCCGGTCGACGCGCACGCCGCCGCCGCCGCGCTGAAACTCGTCGATTGAGAGCCCGCCGAGCCGTGCCGGTCAACGCGGACGGGCGGCGGCGTGACTGAGTTCGTCGACGGGTCGGTACGGGTGCGTGTCCCCGCCACCTGCGCCAACCTCGGCCCCGGCTTCGATGCGCTCGGACTCGCCCTCGGCCTGCATGACGAGGTGCGCGCGCGTGTCACGACGGGCGAATCGACGGTCGCGATCGAGGGGGAGGGCGCCGAATCCGTCGCGCGCGACGAGTCGCATCTGGTGCTGCGCGCAATGCGCCGAACGTTCGGCGTGCTGGGCGACCTGCCCGAGGGCGTCGCGCTGGAGTGCCGCAACCAGATCCCGCACGGCCGTGGCCTGGGTTCGTCTGCGGCCGCGATCGTCGCAGGCATCCTGCTGGCCCGCGGCCTCGCCGTGGACGGGCCGCAGCGGCTGCCCGACGGCGAGATGCTGGCGCTGGCCGCGGAGTTCGAAGGGCACCCGGACAACGTCGCCCCCTGTCTACTAGGCGGCCTCACGATCGCCTGGATCCACGGCACCGCGCACGCGGTGCGCCGCGACATCGACCTCTCCGTCGTCCCAGTCGTATTGATACCGCCGTTCGCCGCGTCGACCGAGATGGCCCGCGGCCTGCTCCCCGAGCAGGTGCCGCACCCGGACGCCGCCCAGAACGCGGGCCGCGCAGCCCTGCTCGTCGCCGCGCTCACCGGCACCCCACAGGCGCTGTTCGACGCGACCGAGGATCTGCTGCATCAGGCGTATCGCGCTCCGGCGATGCCCGAAAGCGCGGAGTTGGTTCAGGCGCTGCGCGCGGAACGCCTGCCTGCGGTGATCTCGGGGGCCGGGCCGACCGTCCTCGTCCTGGCGCGCGGCGAGACCGAGGCGGAGGCCGCGATCGCCCACACGCCGGAGGGTTGGACGGGTCGCACGCTGCCCGTCGACCCGGCCGGAGCGCACCTTCTGCGGTAATCTTGGAACAGAGCAGGGCGTGCCGGTGTTGCTGCCAATATCCGGAGCGTCTACGCTCTTGAAGGTCAGCACGGCCCGATTACGTCGGAGTCCGCGCCACTCCCACTGAAGATCCGTTGCCGCCGACACGGATCAGTGACAGTGCGCTGACGTTCACCAGACTTCCCGGCGCTCGCCGGGAGACCGGATTCGACCGGAGCACACGCTCGAATCCGACGCATTTGCGGCGCTGCTGCGCCCATTGCTGTACGCAGCGCGTCGACACCTTCGAAAGGTGCGAGAACCTTGACAGACATCCAAGAGCAGCCGCTGCCCAATGCGGATGCGCCATCCGCCACCGCGGATGCCCCGCGATCGGAGCGCACGGCTGCCGCCCCGTCCGAGGCGTCCGGCCCGGGGGCACGCAGCACGTCCAAGAGCCGTGGCGGCTCCCTTTCCGCCAAGTTGCTGCCCGAGTTGCAGCAGATCGCGGGCGGGCTGGGCATCAACACGACCAAGATGAAGAAGAGCGACCTCGTCGCCGCAATCCAGGCGGCGCGGTCTGCGAACGGATCTGCCGACGCCGGGGACTCCTCGGCGCGCGCCGAGGGCGGCGAGCGGCAGCGCCCGCCACGCCACGAGCGTTCCGCCAAGCCGGAATCGGCCGCCGCGCCCACCGAGGAGAGCGCCGCGCCCGCCGCCGAGCAGCGCGACCGCAACCGGTCCGAGCAGCGCCAGCAGGGCGAGCAGCGCCAGCAGGGCGAGCAGCGCGACGGCGACCAGCGTCAGCAGGACCGCTCCCGCAGCCAGAACCAGCAGGGCGGCGGCGACTCCCGGCAGCGCGACGACGATGACTACGACGGCAGCAGCCGCAGCCGGCGCAGTCGCCGCTACCGCGACCGCCGCAGCCGCAGTCGTTCGAGCGGTGGCGGTGGCGGTGGAGGTGGCGGGCAGAGCGGCGCCGACACCGAGCCGAGTGTCAGCGAGGACGACGTCCTCGTCCCCGTCGCCGGCGTCATCGATTGCATCGAGGAGAAGAACACCTGGTTCATCCGCACGGAGGGCTTCTACTCGAGCACGAACGACGTCTACGTCGCCAACTCCTTCGTGCGCCGCTTCGAGTTGCGGCGTGGTGACGCGGTCACCGGCGCCGTTCGGCAGCCGCGGGAAGGCGAGCGGCGCGAGAAGTACAACCCGCTGGTGCGGCTGGACACCGTCAACGGCCTCGAGCCGGACGCGGCCAAGGGACGCGTCGAGTTCACCAAGCTCGTCCCGCTCTACCCGCAGCAGCGGCTGCGCCTCGAGACCGAGCCGCACCTGCTGACCACTCGCGTGATCGACCTCGTGATGCCGATCGGCAAGGGCCAGCGTGCGCTCATCGTCTCGCCGCCCAAGGCCGGTAAGACGATGGTGCTGCAGGCGCTTGCCAAGTCGATCGCCACGAACAATCCCGAGTGCCACCTGATGGTCGTCCTCGTCGACGAGCGACCGGAAGAGGTCACCGACATGCAGCGGTCGGTGAAGGGCGAGGTCATCGCCTCGACCTTCGATCGCCGGCCGCAGGACCACACGGCTGTCGCCGAGCTGTCGATCGAGCGCGCCAAGCGCCTCGTCGAGATGGGACACGACGTGGTCGTGCTGCTCGACTCGATCACCCGCCTCGGCCGCGCGTACAACCTCGCGGCGCCGGCGAGCGGCCGCATCCTGTCCGGCGGTATCGATTCGACCGCGCTGCATCTGCCGAAGCGCTTCCTCGGCGCGGCGCGCAACATCGAGAACGGCGGGTCGCTGACGATCATCGCCACCGCGCTGGTCGAGACCGGCTCGCAGGGCGACCAGGTGATCTTCGAGGAGTACAAGGGCACCGGCAACGCCGAGCTGCGCCTCGACCGCAAGATCGCGGACAAGCGGGTATGGCCGGCCGTCGATGTCGACCAGTCCTCCACTCGCAAGGAGGAGCTCCTGCTCTCCCCGGACGAGCTGGCGGTCACCATCAAGCTGCGCCGGGTGCTGCACGCGCTCGAGCCGCAGCAGGCGATCGACCTGTTGCTCGACCGGCTGCGCAAGACGCGCACGAACATCGAGTTCCTCATGCAGATCGCGAAGACCACGCCCGGCCAGGACTAACGCACTGTGCCGGACGTGCCCGGCCTCAACGCCGTGCTCTCCGCCGAAGGTTGGCCGTACGCGTCGTCCGGCTCGGTCGCTCCGGACGACCCGGGGCGCTTCCAGGCGCTGTTCGGGCGCGATTCGCTGATCGTCGGGCTGCAGCTGCTTCCGGTGCGGCCAGACATCGCGGCTGCGGCCTTGCGCGCGCTGGCTCAGCGTCAGGGGCGGCGGACCGATCCGGCGACACAGGAGGAGCCCGGCAAGATCGGGCACGAGTTCCGGGACGCACCACCCGCGGCGTTCGTCGCCGCAGGTTGGCCGAGCCGTGGCGAGTTCCGCTACTTCGGCACGGCCGATGCGACGTGCTGGTTCCTCGTCCTGCTCGACGCCGCCCGCGATGAGCAGCTCGTCAGAGAACTTGACGGTGCCTGGCGGGCGGCCGCGTCCTGGCTACGTGACCAGCTTGATCGCGGCGGCGGGTTGCTGCGCCATGGCCCGGGCAGCCAGACCGGCGGACTGACCCAGCAGGGCTGGCGCGACACCAACGACCCGCTGATCGACCAGGGCGGCGTGCTGCGCCCGGACGGGACCGTCCCGCGCCCGCCGCTGGCCGACGCGGATACCCAGGCGGTCACGGTGGCTGCGATTCGCGCGCTCACCAGGCTCGCTCCGGACGAGGACTGGGCCGACCGGCTAGCGATGATCCGCCGGCTGATCACCCGTCACTTCGTGCCCGACGTCGTCATGCTCGACGCGGACGGGCCGATAGCCGGACCCGGCTCGCAGCTCGGTTGGCTGCTCTGGGCCGACGCCATCGAGCCCGAGGCCGTCGAGGTGGTTGCCGACCGGCTCTGCGACCCGAACATCGCCACGCCGTTCGGGCTGCGCACGCTGGCGAGCTCGTCGCCGGTGTTCGACCCGATGGCCTATCACCGCGGCCCGGTGTGGCCGTTCGACAACTGGCTCGGCTGGGGCGGGCTGCGCGCGGCCGGCAGGTTGCGCGAGGCCGAGGCGATTCGGCTCGGCGTGCTGAGTGCTGTCGAGCAGCTCGGCGGCTTCCCGGAGCTCTACGCAGTGACGTTGGACGGCGCGCTGGCCCGGGTACCGATCGCGAACCACGTTCAGGCCTGGACGGTCGGCGCGGTGTGGGCCCTGCAGCACGACTGGGACGGCCGCCGCTAGCCGTCAGTACCCGGTGATGCGCGGCCATCGGGTCTCCACCCCGGCAGCATGCAGCCGGCGTTCGAAGTCGCCGAAGACATCTGCGTCCGAAGCAACTCGGGCCGGGACGGTTCTTTCGGACAGGCAGAACGCGGCGAGCAGCCCGGCCACCTCACCGATGTTCCATTCGACCGGGTGAAGACGGAAGCAGCCGTTGGTGATATGCGTCGTCCCGGGGTTCTTCGCACCTGGCAGCAGATTCGTCATCCGCCGCGGGACCAGCGCGCGAAGCGGGATCTCGAACGGGCAGCTGGGCACATCGAGGTAGCCGTCGCCGCCCGTCGACGGGTGCAGGTCGATGCGGTAGCTACCTACGCCGACCGAGTCGGGATAGTGCACCGCACCCTGGTCGCCGCGCACCGCGTAGGAGACGTCCTGCTCGGTCACGGTGTACAGCGCGCGGATGCGGCGTGACTCGCGGATGTACGGCGTTATGGCCAGGCCGTCGTCGGTACCGACGAGATCACCGCGCAGCCGCAGTCCCGGGAAGCCGGCCCCGCCGTCCGGCCGCGGCGCCTCGGTCTGCATCCAGTACAGGAACGACAGGCTGAGCTGCCGCGCCCCCGCCAGGTGTCGAGCGGCCTCCTCGGCCGCGACTTCGAACAGCGGCCCCGATGCGTAGTCGATCATCGGCCAGTTCACGAGAGTCACGTCGCTGTCCAGGAAGCCGGGCGCGAACGTCCTTCGCGCGGCGATGCGCCGGAAGATCCACAGCGCCCGGTCGCCGTCGCCGTCGCCGGCGTCGTCGGCGTCGTCGGGGTTCGGCGCGAACAGCCGCTCGACCGGCTCCAGGGTGGGCGGGTCCGGGGCGGTCCAGCTGAGCAGTGGCCCGGGCCAGCTCGGCGGGCGGTAGGCGCGCCAGTGGGCGTAGTCGGCAGGCCGATCGATCGTGTGGTCTTCATCGGCGCGGTGATCGACGGCGAAACAGACCGAGACGGCCTGCATGTTCGCCGGCTGGGCGAGCGCCGGAGCGTGCGGCTCACCGGTCGCG
The DNA here is from genome assembly GCA_035642535.1 of Jatrophihabitans sp. Taxonomy (GTDB): domain Bacteria; phylum Actinomycetota; class Actinomycetes; order Mycobacteriales; family Jatrophihabitantaceae; genus Jatrophihabitans. The sequence goes on from DASQSE010000052.1 coordinate 19,689, forward strand.
TCCGAGGATTCGAAGCCGGTGACGTACTCCGTCCCGGTCAACGGCAGCAGGTCACCGGCCTCGGTCGCGTCCACGAAGTACCTCGCGGCGACGTCGAGCGTGCTGCCGTCGCGGCCGGCGAGAGTCACTGACCGCACGACGTCGCCGTCGACCTCTGCGCTGATCGGCCGGTGGCCGGCGCGGACGGTCAGCCGACCTGCGGCGCGGTGCGGCGCCAGCATCGCGTCGAGCACGGCCAGCGCCACGCGCGGTTCGTGACACAGCCGGCTGACCGTGCCGGCGCCGGGGTTCAGCCAACGATCTGCGCGGGCTCTCTCGCTGAGCGGATACCACGCGCGGTAGTAGGCGCGGATGCCGTTGCGCAGCCGACGGTAGGACGCGGTGCAGCCGAATTGCTCGATCCACGGGTGCTCGTCCGGCGGGACAGCTTGGGTTGTGAGCTGGCCACCGATCCAGCCGGTCTGCTCGGTGAGCGCCACTCGACAACCCGCGCTGGACGCCGCGAGCGCGGCGGCCACACCACCGAGGCCGCCACCGATCACGACGACGTCGACGGCTAGGTCGTTCACGCGGGCCTCCTTGACAAGACATGCCACACGGCGCAGATTCCATTTTGTCGGTATTGCCCGATAGGCCAGGCCAAACCAGTGCCCGCGGCCGCGGGTTTCAAGCGGTGCGACCCGGTCGGCAGGAGAATGTCATGTCTCGTCGGTTCGTCAGTGCCAGTGCGGTCTTCGCCTCGGTGCTTGCTCTCACGGTCGCGGCCGGGCAGCCGATCGCCCGTTCGGCGCCCGGGTTGGCGAGCTCACCCGAGCTGTCGGTGACGACCCGGCTCGCCGATCGCCGCGAAGTGGCGGCCGGTACCAGGGCCTACTCGATCGGCTTCGAGGATGGTCGGTTCTATGCGAACGGCTGGCACATCACCGGGGAGATGGGCGGCATCTGGACGCCGCCGGTGAAGCTCCTCGACGGCGTGTGGTTCGGCCTCGACGGGCAGTGGATCGGGCCGGCGACGAAGTTCTCGAGCGGCCAGGGCTACACGCGCTTCGACCTCCCCAACACCGCGGGCCTGAGCGTCCAACGCACCGATTTCGTGCCGGACGGGAAACGCGGCGTGCTGTTCGGGCTGACGATCAGCAACCCCGGCGGGGCGCGCAAGGCGACGCTGACCGTGGACGCGCACTCCGAACTCATGGGCCAATACCCCTGGGGCTTCGGCGGCGTCACGCCCAACGCCAGTGACAACATCCCCGACAAGGGCAGTTACGACGGCCAGGATCTCGTCTTCACCGACGACGGCGCGCTGCCCGGCGCTCCGGTGCACCATTACGCGGCGGTGGTGGGCACTGCGGCGACACCCGATTCCGGAACGATCGGCAACCAGTTCTGGGGCCCGCAGCCCGGCCATACCTGCACCGGCACGGAGCCGGGCGCGCCGGCCGATCCGAAGCCGTCCGCCTGCGACGACGGGCCGTTCGGGCGAGGCACCGGGGGCGAGCTGACCTACCGGGTCTCGCTGCCGGCTAACGGTTCGAGGACGGTATGGCTGGCGGCGGCCGGCTCGGACACCGGAGCCGCCGACGCCCACGCCCAGTTGACCGGCCTGCTCAATGATCCGGCGGCACAGCTCGCCGCTAAGGTCGCCCAGCGGCAACGCCTCGCGCACATGAGCGAACTCTCGCTGCCCGGTGATCCACTCGTCCAGAAGGCGGTCGACTGGGGCAAGCAGAACATCGCCGACCTCACCCAGACTGCGCAGAACCTCCAGGTGCGCTGGACCGATCAGGGCAAGCAATATCCGACGCCGCTCGGCACGGTGCCGAAGGCGACCTGGATCGGCGCCGGCTTCCCCGACTATCCGTGGATCTTCGGCACCGACGGGGAGTACACGGCGTTCGCGGCGGTCTCCGTCGGGCAGTTCCAGGCGATCGAGGACCATCTCCGCGCCCTGCGTGACATCTCCAACATCCTCAACGGCGGATCCGGCGTGGTGGTGCACGAGTCGGTCTCCGACGGGTCCATCTGGTTCGGCCACGACTCGCGGCACACTAATCCGGACGGCTCGACGTCCTACGACTTCAATACCGACGAGACCGCGAAGTTCCCGAGCGCGGTCGCCTTGGTCTGGCGCTGGACGGGCGACAACACCTTCCTCAACCAGATGTACGACTTCACGGTGCGCAACATGCACTACGTCGTGAGCAAGCTGGACGCCGACCACGACGGGTGGCCGGAGGGCTCGGGCAACGTCGAGCGCACCGGGATGGGTGCCGAGAAACTCGACAACGCGGTGTACACCGTGCGCGGGCTCTACGATCTGGCCGACATGGCCAAGTCGAAGCACGACCAGGCCACCTTCACGTGGGCGATGCAGAACGCACAGGATCTGCAACAGCGCTTCGAGAGCACGTGGTGGAACGAGGCCGCGCAGCAGTACTCCGACTCGCTGAGCGATCCCGGCAACAATCAGTTGTTCCAGCAGTACTGGATCGGCCAGACGCCGATGGAGGCCGAACTGCACATCGGCAACCAGGTACAGCCGGGCCTGGCGCAGTTCAGCCACGGCGACGCTGCACTCGCGGGCCGGGAGAACGCCTGCTACAGCGGCACTCCGCCGTTCAACCCCGGGCTGTTCCACACCGGCTGCACCGGCCCGCCGAACGGGCAGGGCGAGAAGGTCATCTACGGCCTGACGACGTCGATCCAGTCGGTCGGCGAGGGCAACTACGGGCGGCTCGGCCCGGGTCAGCAGCAGCGGTACATCCACGCGCTGGCGGAGCCGATGTTCGCTGAACCAGCGACCGGCGGCACGCCGGACGAGCAACCTGGTGCGATGCCGGAGATCTTCCCGTCCCCGGATCAGGGCGCGAACATCGACCGTTGCTGGACCTGCCGCTCGATGTTCATGCAGGCGTGGGGCAATTACGGGACTGCGTGGGCCGTCGTGCACCAGTGGCTGGGCGTCGAGCCTGATCTCGGCAACGGGCTGCTCGCCGTCGTGCCGCAGGTGCCGCAGGGCCAGACCACCGTCCAAGGGCGCGACATTCGGCTCGGCAACGGTTCGGCCGACGTGGCGGCGACCCACGACGGTAGTACCTACACCACCAAGCTCGACGTCTCGTCCAACGTGCGGGCTGCGGTCGTCATCGGCCACACGCTGCCGCGCGGCGCGACGCCGGCGAGCGTGACGCTCGACGGGCAGGCCGTGACCAACTACCAGATTCGCCAGACCAACCGCGGGACGGAGGTGACGGTAGGCACCGGCACGGGAGCGCACACGCTGACGATCAAGGTATGACCGCGGTGGCGCAGGACGGCTCAGCGCTGGTACGGCTCGCCGTAGCGGCGCACCTGCCGGGCGATGTCGCCGAGCTGCGCGCGTACGCGTGGCTTGGGACTCGGCTTCGCCGGCATGAGCAGCGACTGCGGCACGTCGAGGTAGCGGCCGTCGTGGCTGGTAACGCGCACCGTCAACCTGTCGAGGCCTTGTTCGACCACCGACACGTCCGCGATATCAGCCCAGTCGAGCGAGCGCTCGCGCAGCAAACGGCGCACCCCCACGCCCTCGTAGTCCACTACGAAGTACATCCGGGTCGCCGCGATCGCCATCGTGAGAGCGAGCGCGCCCACCGCGATCGTCACGACCCGCACCGTCACGGATGGCTGCGTGTAGATGTTGCCGGCCGCGCAGCCGGCCGCGACGAGGAAGAGCAGCACAGGTTGCCACGGCGGGATGCGCCAGGTGAGCGGGGCGCGCTCCGGGCCGGTCACGGGGTGCAGCGTACGAGGCGCCGACGTCGCAACTGCCCTCGAGGGGAAGCGTTTACGCCGTATTCGTTTGTTTTGACGTTATGTCCCGGTAACGGTTGGATCACGCGCGGACCATCGGTGCTTTTCTGACGATCCAGAGAGTGCGAAGGTGCTCAATACATGAGCCCATGTAAGCGGTATCAGCCGCTCGACTGAGGGAAGGGCATCCCGATGCAATACCGCAGACTCGTTGTCGTGGCTACTGTCGCGGCAACCGCCTTGGCGACAGCCGCCGGCTGCAGTTCAAGCGGCGGCGGGGGCGGCGGCGGCGGCAACGCCCGCGGCCCCATTACGTTCGTGACGGGTAAGGACACCAGCGGTGTCTGGGCGCCGATAGCCGAGAAGTGGAACAAGGCGCATCCGAACGAGAAGGTCACTGTCAAGCAGCAGAGCGACCAGGCTGACCAGCAGCACGACGACATCGTCCAGCACATGCAGGCCAAGGACCCCGGCTACGACATCGTCACGGTCGACGTCATCTGGACCGCCGAGTTCGCGGCCAAGGGCTGGCTGCAACCACTCACCGGCCAATACGCGCTCGATACCGGCGGCATGCTTGCCGGCCCGGTCAAGGCGGCCACCTACAACGGCACGCTCTACGCCGCACCGTTTGCGTCCGACGGCGGCCTGCTGTTCTACCGCAAGGATCTCGTGCCCACGCCGCCCACGACGTGGTCCCAGTTGATCGCCGACTGCTCGAAAGCCACGGCGGGCATGGGCTGCTACGCGGGGCAGTTCTCCAAGTACGAAGGCCTCACCTGCAACGCGGTCGAGGCGATCTACGGCGCGGGCGGCTCGGTCGTCAAATCCGACGGCAAGACGCCCGACATCAACACTCCGCAGGCCAAGCAGGGCCTGGACTTCCTGGTGAACGGCTTCAAGCAGGGCTACATCCCCAAGGAGGCCATCACTTACACCGAGGAGCCGAGCCGCGAGGCGTTCCAGGCCGGCAAACTGCTGTTCCTGCGCAACTGGCCCTACGTGTACGCGCACTTCGCCAGCGACGGGAACTCGAAGGTCAAGGACAAGTTCGGGGTCGCCCCGCTGCCCGGGCTGAACGGCCCCGGAATCTCGACGCTCGGCGGGCACAGCGCCGCGATCAGTGCGTACTCCGATCACAAGGCGACGGCGCTGGACTTCCTGAAGTTCATCGAGACGCCGGACATCCAGAACAACGTGTTCTTGAAGATCGGCACGCTGGCTCCCGTCATCGCCGCGCCGTATAGCGACCAGGCCCGGATCAAGCAGTACCCGTATCTGCCGACACTGGAGAAGGCGATCGACACCGCGATCCCGCGTCCCGTGTCGCCGTACTACCCGGCGATCACCCTGTCGATCGAGACCAACGTGTACGAAGCGTTGCAGGGCAGCATTTCGACGTCCACCGCACTGAAGAACATTCAGGCAGGTATCCAACAGGCATCCCAATAACACCGGGTCGGAGTGGGTGGGCGGGCCATCGGTCCGCTCACCTGCGCAAACCCTGATATTGACGACAAGCCGCTGCGCGTGCAGTCTTCGGGACTGGAGGCCGTAATGACCGCGACGACTGGTCAGGTGGACGAGCAGGCTGTACATGCCGGCGGGGCCCGCGGGCGTCGAAAGCGACGGGCCCGCGCCACCCGGGGTGATTCCCGGCTGGCGTGGCGGCTGATCGCGCCGACGATCGTCCTGCTGCTCGTCGTGATCGGTTACCCGGTCGTCTACGCGGTGGTGAAGTCACTCCAGCTCGACAAGGCCGATGCCGGGATCAATCCGAAGACCGGCTTCTTCGAGCAGGGCGGCAAGTACGTCGGCCTCAAGTACTACCGGTACTGGTTCCACTGCAATTGCCCGAACGGCACCACCGGGCATGAGTTCTGGCCCGCTCTGCAGACCACGGTCATCTTCACCGTCATCACGGTCGCGTTCGAGGTCGTGCTGGGCGTGATGATGGCGCTGGTGATGCACCGGGCGTTCAAGGGCCGGGGCATCGTGCGCGCCGCGATCCTGATCCCGTGGGCGATCCCGACTGCGGTCACCGCCAAGCTGTGGTACTACATGTTCCAGCCGCAAGGGGTCGTCAACGCGGTGCTCGGCACGAACATCATCTGGCTGGGCAGCGAGTGGCCGGCCCGCTGGGCGGTGATGGCCGGAGACATCTGGAAGACCACGCCGTTCGTCGCGCTGCTCGTGCTCGCCGGGCTCCAGGTGATCCCCGACGAGCTGTACGAGTCGGCCCGTGTTGATGGCGCCTCGGCGTGGCAGCGGTTCTTCAGCATTACGCTGCCACTGGTAAAACCCGCGCTGCTGGTGGCCGTGCTGTTCCGCGTTCTCGACGTGCTGCGGATCTTCGACCTGCCGTACATCCTGACGCAGGGTGCGAACAACACGACTACGCTGTCGATCCTGTCCGTGCAGGAACTCCGGTCCAGCCAGAATGCGGCGGCCGCCCTGTCGACCATCACGTTCGTGTTCATCTTCGTGGTGGCGTTCTTCCTGGTGAAGATCTTCAGCGTGAGAGTCGTGGAGACCCAGGCGAGGACGGTGAAGGCATGACCGCCGCGACGCAGACCGCTCGGCCCGCCGCCGTCAGCGTGGCCAAGCGGCGGCGCCGGAAGGCCAACATCCGAGCTGCCGGGAACGTCCTCGGCATGGCGCTCATCGTGGTGTGGTGCCTGGCCCCGTTCTACTGGATGGTCGTGACGTCGTTGCGCAAGGTCGACTTCACGTTCGACTCGACGCCATACCCGAAGTACGTCACGTTCGACAACTTCAAGGCGATCTTCCAGGGCAACAACCACTTCGGCCGGGCCCTGATCAACTCGCTGATCATCGGCGCGGTCGTCACGGCGCTCGCGATGCTCGTCGGCGCGACCTGCGCCTACGCCATCGCCCGGCTGCACTTCCGGGGCAAGTTCGCCGTGCTCGGCCTCATCCTGGCCGCGAGCATGTTCCCCGGGGTTGCACTGGTGACCCCGCTGTTCCAGTTCTTCACCAACATCGGGTGGCTCGGCACCTATCAGGCGCTGATCATCCCGGACCTGTCGTTCGCGCTGCCGCTGTGCGTCTACGTGCTCGCCAGCTTCTTCACCCAGATGCCGTGGGAGCTGGAACAGGCGGCGAAGGTCGACGGGGCGACACCGGGGCAGGCGTTCCGCCTGGTGATCCTGCCGATCGCTGCGCCTGGGCTGTTCACCGCGGCGATCCTGGTGTTCCTCTCGGTGTGGAACGAGTACCTGATTGCGAGCCAGCTCTCGAACGGCAAGGCCAGCGTCGCGCCCGTGACTTACGCAATCGCCACGTTCAGCGGATCGGATCCAAGAATCGTTCCGTACACCTCGATCATGGCCGCCGGCGTGGTGGTGACGATCCCCTTGGTGATCGTGGTCCTGCTGTTCCAGCGGCGGATCGTCAGCGGCTTGACCGCAGGCGGCGTCAAGGGCTGAGCGCCTATACCCGCTTGTTAGGCACGAGATACGGATTCACACTGGAGGCGTGAGCACTGCGGTGCTGTTCGCAGTCCTGCTCGCGATACCGACAGTGGTCTGGTACGCGGTCGGCGCTGCGCGCCGTCTTTACGAGCGGCGTCAGGACGGCTCGGGGCAGCTGCCGGTCGGGCCGCCGATCGAGCGCGTCGCGTCCGATCTGCGTCGGCTGCGGGTGTTGTTGGAAAAGACCGAGAACGCGACGGATCAACCGGGGAAGTATCTGCGCTGCCGGGCGGTGCAGACTGCGTACGTGGACGCCTTGACTTCGGCGTGCCGGGAACTGCAGGTCGAGCCGCCCGTCCGCGGCGTGGTGTTCGCGCCACAGGCGGAGATCTACCGGGTCGAGAGCGAGTTGCGCCTGCGCGGCCTCGACGTCCGCTCCGCCTGACGTCCAGCAAGTTGCCCGACATGCGTTGACTGGCCCGCTTCAGCATCACTGGGCCATTGCAGCGGCCCAGTGATCGCACAACGGGCCAGTCAACGGAATTCGGGCGGGCCGGCAACCGTTAGACTGTGCGGTCGGGCGCACGCCCACCTTACTACCCGGCTCCGGTTCACGCCTCTGGGCGACCCGGCGCCATGAGAAGGGACCCAGCCAGATGAAGCAAGGCATCCACCCGGAGTACGTGGTCACTCAAGTGACCTGCTCCTGCGGCAACACGTTCACCACGCGCAGCACCGCCAAGAACGGCGTCCTGCACGCCGACGTCTGCTCGGCCTGCCACCCGTTCTACACCGGCAAGCAGAAGATCATGGACGTCGGCGGCCGCGTCGACAAGTTCGAACGCCGCTACGGCAAGCGCGTCCGCAAAGAGTCCTAGCTACCCAGACGGCGCCCGCCCCGACTTCGGTCGCGGCCGGGCGCCGTTCTGTTGCCGTGGGTGCCAACGAGGAGAAGCCACATGAGCTCGCCGGGCAGATTGCCTGAGCTGTTGGCGGAGTACGCCGACGTCGAGCAGGCGCTCGCGGATCCGGCCGTGCACGGCGATGTCGCGCGCGCCCGCACCCTCGGCCGCCGCTTCGCCGAGCTCGCCCCGATCGTCACCGCGGCCGGTGAGCTGGACGCGGCGCGCGCCGATCAGGCGACCGCTCGCGAGCTCGCCGCCGAGGACGCGTCCTTCGCGACCGAGGCCGAGCAGCTGGCCGGCCGGATCGAGGAGCTCGAGGCGCGGCTGCGACAGCTTCTGCTGCCGAAGGACCCGAACGACTCGAAGGACGTCATCCTGGAGATCAAGGCCGGCGAGGGCGGCGAGGAGTCCGCGCTGTTCGCCGGCGACCTGCTGCGGATGTACCTGCGCTACGCCGAGCGGCAGGGCTGGACGGTCGAGATCCTCGACGACGAGCCGACCGACCTGGGCGGCCGCAAGTCGGTCACGCTCGCGATCCGCGCGCGGCGCGCCGGTCAGGCGGTCTGGGCGCACCTCAAGTACGAGGGCGGCGTGCACCGGGTGCAGCGGGTGCCGGCCACCGAGTCGCAGGGCCGCATCCACACCTCGGCGGCGGGCGTGCTCGTCTTCCCGGAGGCCGAGGAGATCGAGGTCCAGATCGACCCGAACGACCTGCGCATCGACGTCTACCGCTCGTCCGGGCCAGGTGGGCAGAGCGTGAACACCACCGACTCGGCGGTGCGCATCACCCACCTGCCTACCGGCACCGTGGTCAGCATGCAGAACGAGAAGAGCCAGCTGCAGAACCGCGAAGCGGCGCTGCGCGTCCTGCGCGCGCGGCTGCTCGCGGCCGCCCAGGAAGAGGCGGACGCGGCGGCCGCGGACGCGCGCCGCTCACAGGTGCGCACCGTCGACCGCTCCGAGCGGGTCCGCACCTACAACTTCCCGGAGAACCGCATCAGCGACCACCGAGTCGGCTTCAAGGCCTACAACCTCGATCAGGTGCTGGACGGCGCGCTCGACGATGTCATCGCCGCGCTGCAGCACGCCGACACCGAGGCGCTGCTGGCCGGGGAGCAGAGCTGACCGGGGCGCGCGAGATCCTCGATCGCGCGACGGATCGGCTGTCCGCCTCCGACGTAGCGTCGCCGCGGGTCGACGCCGAACTGCTCCTTTCCCATGTGTTGGGCGTGCCGCGTCCGCGCCTGGTCATGATCGACACGGTGCATCCGTCCGCCGTGCGCGCGCTGGACCGCTTGCTCGAGCGCCGGGCGAAACGCGAGCCGCTGCAGCACATCCTCGGCCGCGCTCCGTTCCGGCACATCCAGCTCGCCGTCGGCCCGGGCGTGTTCGTGCCCCGTCCGGAGACCGAGCTGCTCGCCGACGCGCTGCTCCCGGCGCTGTCCGTGGAGTCCCTCGCCGTCGACCTGTGCGCCGGATCCGGTGCGCTCGGGCTCGCCCTCGCCGACGAGCTGCCCGGGCTGCGGGTGGTCGCCGTCGAGTTCTCGCCCGAGGCACTCGGGTGGCTGCGCCGCAACGCCGACGGCACGTCGGTCGAGGTCCGCGAGGGCGACGTCACCGACTCGGGCCTGCTCTGCGAGCTGCGGGGTCAGGTCGACGCGGTCGGGTGCAACCCGCCCTATGTGCCGGCCGACACGGAGGTGGCGGCCGAGGTGCGCTTCGACCCTGACCGGGCGGTGTTCGCCGGCGAGGACGGGCTCGCGCTCATCCCGCACGTCGTCGCCCGCGCCGCCGAGTTGCTACGCCCGGGCGGCTTGCTCGCCCTCGAGCACGACGACACGCACGCCGCGGCCGTCCCGGAGCTGCTCGACAAGGACGACCGGTGGCGTGCCATCGGCGAGCATCTCGACCTGGCCGGACGCCCGCGCTACACCACCGCGGTTCGCGTCTAACCCCGCTTCGGGGCCGAGTTGACCAAATCCGGTCGCTGAAACTGGTCATGTCGGCCCCGAAGCGCATATGTCGATAGGGCAGGATGGCGGCGTGGCCGCGTTCTTCGACTGCCGCGACCCGGACGTGCGGCCCGACGCGATCAAGGTGGCCGCAAACAGCGTCGGGGACGGCGACCTGGTGGTGTTGCCGACCGACACCGTCTACGGCATCGGCGCAGACGCCTTCCAACCGGCCGCGGTGAGCGAGCTGCTGCGCGCCAAGGGCCGCGGCCGCGGCATGCCGGTGCCCGTCCTGGTGGGCTCGTGGTCGACGATCGACGGCCTGGTGAACCTCGTCGACGCGCGCACCCGCAGCCTCATCGAGGCGTTCTGGCCGGGTGGGCTCACCCTGGTCGTGCGGCACGCGCCGTCGCTGAGCTGGGATCTCGGCGACTCGGACGGCACGGTCGCGGTGCGCATGCCGCTACATCCGGTCGCGATCGAACTGCTGGAGACCACCGGTCCGATGGCGGTCTCGAGCGCCAACCGGCACGGGAAGCCGGCCGCCCAGACTGCGGCCGAGGCGCGCGACCAACTCGGTGACGATGTGACCGTGTACCTCGAGGACGGTCAGGCGCTCGGCGGCGTCGCGTCGACGATCGTCGACGTAACCGGCGCCCGGGCGCGGATCCTGCGCGTCGGCGCCGTCGATGCGCACGCCCTGCGCGAGGTCGTCCCCGACATCGTCGGAGCCGAATCGTGAACGAGCACCCGAGTCTCGAGTACCTGCTCGTGGCGTGCGTGGCCGCCGCTGTCGCATTCCTGCTCACCCCGATCGCCCGCAACGTCGCCATCCGGTGGAAGGCCGTCGCCAAGCCGCGCGACCGCGACGTGCACGCGGTCGCGACGCCGCGGATGGGCGGCGTGGCGCTGTTCGCCGGGTTCGCGTTCGCGCTGTTCGTGGCGGCCAAACTGCCCAGCCTGCACCGCTCGTTCGAGAACGGCCCGGACATGCCGTGGGTGGTCATCTCGGCCGCGGTGGTCTGCGCGGTCGGCATCATCGACGACCGGTACGAGCTCGACTCGCTCACCAAGCTGGCGGGGCAGGTGCTCGCCTGCGGGCTGATGGTCACCAAGGGCGGGGTGCAACTCGCGTTCGTCTCGTTCCCGATCGGCCACGCGACCTACAGCCTCGGCCGCGACCTCGGCATCCCGGTGACGATCCTGCTTACTGTCCTGACGATCAACGCGATGAACTTCATCGACGGCCTGGACGGGCTGGCGGCGGGCGTGACGGTGATCGCCGCGGGCGCCTTCTTCCTCTTCTCCTACCACCTGGCCCGCGGCGGCTACACCGACGTCACCGCGGCCCCGACCCTGCTCGCCGCCGCACTGGCCGGCGCCTCCGCGGGATTCCTGCCGCACAACTTCTGGCCGGCGCGCGTCTTCATGGGCGATTCGGGGTCGATGGTCGTCGGCCTCATCCTGTCCGCCGCGGCCACATCGGCGACCACCTCGGCCGATCCGCAGGCGTTCAGCGGCGCGCTCGGCTCGCTGGCGCTCTACCTGCCGCTGATGATTCCGGTGTCGGTACTCGCGCTGCCGTTCCTCGACCTGGTGCTCGCGGTGGTGCGGCGGGTGCGCAAGCTGCGTTCGCCGTTCGCGCCGGACAAGCGGCACCTGCACCACCGGCTGCTCGAGATGGGGCACAGCCACCGGCGTGCCGTGTTGCTGCTGTATTTCTGGTCGGCGATCGTGGCGTTCGCAGGTGTGGGCCTGTCCTTCAAGGGCGGTCACATGCTCGTCATCTGGACGCTGTGCGCGCTTGTCGTGGTGGCGATCAGCGTCTCGGTCGTGCCCGGCGTCCGCTCGCGTGCCCGCCATGCCGCGAGGTGACGAGTCCGAACTGCGTCATGAGCGCGACGGAGCTCTCCCGCGGAGGGGGGCGGTTCAGGAGAGCCTCAGACTTCCCGGTAGTCTGAAGCCCTCGCCATCTGGCGCACGTGGACTGAACGGCGGCCCGCGCGGTCGCCGGTCGTAATTGGTGCCGGCGGCGGGGTCGCCATCCAAAGTCTGCAGTCGAGGAGCAAGCCAGTGAGCGATATCGGTATCCGGCCCTAGGGCCGAGACGGCCTCAGGCTTCCGGTGCCCGACGAACCCGACCGGTCAATCGGCTGGTCGACCCTGCTGGGGATGGGCGTGGTCATCGCAGCCGAGCTGGTCGCGGGCCTCGGCCTCGGCTGGCTGGTCGACTCGCTCGCGGGCACCGCACCGATATTCCTGCTCATCGGCCTGTTGTTGGGCATCGCAGCGGCCGTCAGCTACACCGTCGTCGAGTTCCGCAAGTACCTGAACAACTGACCGAAGCAACTAACAACAACGGAAGCGAAGCAATTCAAGTGACCATCGAACCGGTCGTCTACACCCCGGTCTCCGCGGCTGCGAACCTGCGCAGGTCGGCGATCGTGGGTGCCGTCCTGGGCGCGGTGGCGATCGTCGTGCTCGCCTTCCAGGGTCATCCGCTGATGGGCGTGTTCGGCTTCCTCGGTCTGGGCCTGGGCGCGTACAACAACCGGCTGCTGCAGAAGTCGGTGATCCGGTACGCCACGCAGGAGGAGATCGGCAAGAAGCAGTTCCGGCGCGGCGTCGTCGCCCGGCTCGGCTTCATCACGCTCCTCGCGCTCGCCCTCGGCGTGTTCGTCCAACCTGACGGGCTCGGCGTGTTCGTCGGCTTGGCGGTCTTCCAGATCCTCATGTTGATCGGTGCCGCCGTGCCGGTCTTCCGCAGCCTGCGTCCGAGTTCGTGAGCGATTGGGTGAGCTGGTGAGTACGCGCAACGTTGCGATCGACGTCAAGGTCGGCGAGCACATCGAGTGGCACGTCTTCGGTGTGACACTGAACCTCGACACGATCCTCAGCACGCTGGTCGCGGGTGCCATCCTGATCGGCCTCGGACTGTGGATGGTCCGCAAGATCAACGCGCGCAAGCCCAGCGGCCTGCAACTGTTCTTCGAGACGGTCACCAACCAGGTCGAGACGCAGGTCGAAGACACGATGGGCATCCGGACGGCGCCGTTCGTCGTGCCGCTGGCGTTCACGCTGTTCCTGTTCATCCTTTTCGCCAACTGGCTCTCGATCTTGCCCGGATTCCATACCGACTCGGGTCACGAGATCCTGCCGCCGCCGGCGTCGGACGTGAATCTCACCTATGCGCTCGCGCTCTACGTCATCGTGCTGATGCACGTCACCGGCGTCCGCAAGAAGGGCTTCCGCGGCTATTACCACCACCTGGTCACACCGAGCCCGATCATGCTGCCGATCAACATCATCGAGGAGCTCGCCCGCCCACTCACGCTGGCGCTGCGGTTGTTCGGCAACATCTTCTCCGGCGTCATCATGGTCGAGTTGATCGCGCTGTTCCCGGCGGCGATCTTGTGGGCGCCCGAGGTCGTATGGAAGCTGTTCGACATGTTCATCGGCCTCATCCAGGCATTCATCTTCGGGCTGCTGACGATCTTGTACTTCAGCTCCGTCAGGCCGACCGAGGAGGACGCGCACTGAGCTTCCGGCCCGTTCCACTCATCCGTTTCATGACCCCAACCTGCACAGGGAATTGAGGAGAAGATGGCTGACACGCAAATCAAGGCAATCGAGCTGGCCGGCGGTTTCGTCGGTGGCGGCCTGGCGCTCGGCGGCGGTGCGATCGGCGCCGCGGTCGGTGACGGTCTCGCCGGCAGCCAGCTCATCGCTGGCGTCGCCCGCCAGCCCGAAGCGCAGAGCCGGTTGCAGACGCTGTTCTTCCTGACGGTCGGCCTGGTCGAGGCGATGTACTTCATCAACCTCGCGTTCGCCGTGCTGTTCGTGTTCGTCCTCGCCAAGGGCTGAGCTGCAATGGCAGGGCATGTGGTCGCATCGGGCAACTTCCTGGTGCCGAACGCGACGTTCATCGCCGAGCTGGTCGCGTTCCTGCTGATCCTTGGCATTCTCGGGAAGTACGTCCTCCCCTATATCCAGAAGGCGACCCGCGAGCGGCAGGAGATGATCGCGAAGCAGGTCGCCGACAGCGAGGAGGCGCAGGCCAAGCTGGCCGAGGCCGAGCGGTCGTACCAGAACGCACTGAACGAGGCGCGCACCGAGGCCGCGCAGATCCGCGAGAATGCGCGCGCCGAGGCGCAGCGCACGGTCGAGGAGCTGCGCGCCCAGGCTGTCGAGGAGCAGTCGCGGATCGTGGCGCGCGGCGAGGAGCAGTTGGCTGCACAGCGTTCCGCCATCGTGCGGGAGCTGCGTGCCGAGATCGGCACCCTCGCCGTCGAGCTTTCGGAGAAGATCGTCAACGAGCGGCTCTCCGACGAGACGCAGGTGTCTGCGACCGTGGACGCGTTTCTTGCCGGCCTCGAAGCGAAGGACAAGGCCGAAGCATGATCCGTTCGGCGAGCCGCCAGGCGCTCGACACGCTGCGTACGGAGGAGAACGCCGTCTACGACGCGCGCATCTCCGCCGACACGCTCGTCAAGCTTGCCGGCGACCTCTACTCGGTGGCCGAGATGCTGGTCGCGCAGCCCCGGCTGCGGCGCATACTCGGCGATCCGGCCACGGACGCCGACGGGCGGGCCGAACTCATCGGCTCGCTGCTGTCCGGGCAGATCGACGCCAAGGCGCTGCGGATCGTGCAGGCGGCGGTGCGGCTGCGCTGGTCCACGCCCTGGGATCTCACCGACTCGATCGAGGACGCCGGCGACACGGCGCTGTTCGCGGCGGCGGAGAAACAGGGCAGCCTCGACCAGATCGAGGACGAGCTCTTCCGTCTCGAGCGGATCCTGCAGAGCGAGGGCGAAGCCACCGCGCTGCTCGACGAGTTCACCGTCCCCGCGGTACGGCGCACCGAACTGCTGGATCAGCTCGTCGCTAAGAAGGTCGGGCCGATCGCGCTGACGCTGCTGCAGCACGCGGTGTCCAGCCAGCGCAAGCGCAGCATCGTGCTGGCCATCGACGATCTGCTCGAGAAGGCGACCGCGCGTCAGGAACGCTCCATCGCGCGCGTTATCTCGGCAGTGCCGCTCAGCGACGCCCAGCAGAGCCGGCTCGCCGCGGCCCTGACCGCGATCTATGGCCGCGCCATGAGCGTGCGCACCGCACTCGACCCGCACGTGCAGGGCGGGCTCGTCGTGCGGGTCGGCGACGAGGTCATCGACGGCAGCATCGCCACCCGATTCGCCGCGGCGCGCGCCGCGCTGACCAAGTGATCACGAAGAGAGACAAGAGGAAACGTTCATGGCAGAGCTGACGATCTCCGCCGATGAGATCCGTAGCGCGATCGAGAGCTACGTCTCGTCCTATTCGCCGGAGGCCTCGCGTGAAGAGGTCGGCGTGGTGGCCGAGACCGGTGATGGCATCGCCCGGGTAGAAGGCCTGCCGAGCGCGATGACCAACGAGCTGCTCGAATTCGAAGGCGGCACGCTCGGCATCGCGCTGAACCTCGACGTCCGCGACATCGGCGTCGTGATCCTCGGCGATCCCTCCGTCATCGAGGAGGGTCAGGAGGTCCGGCGCACCGGGGACATCCTCTCCGTCCCGGTCGGCGACGAGTACCTCGGGCGCGTGGTCAACCCGCTCGGCCAGCCGATCGACGGCCAGGGCGAGATCGCGGCCACCGAGCGGCGCAACCTCGAGCTGCAGGCGCCGTCCGTGGTGCAGCGGCAGGGCGTGAAGGAGCCGCTGCTCACCGGCATCAAGGCGATCGACTCGATGACCGCCATCGGCCGCGGGCAGCGTCAGCTGATCATCGGCGACCGGCAGACCGGCAAGACGACGGTCTGCCTCGACGCGATCATCAACCAGCGGGACAACTGGAGGACCGGGGATCCGAAGCAGCAGGTGCGCTGCATCTACGTCGCGATAGGTCAGAAGGGATCGACGATCGCGGCCGCGCGCAACACGCTCGAAGAAGCCGGCGCGATGGAGTACACCACCATCGTCGCCGCGCCCGCCTCCAACGCGGCCGGTTTCAAGTACCTCGCCCCGTACACCGGCTCGGCGATCGGCCAGCACTGGATGTACCAGGGCATGCACGTGCTGATCATCTTCGACGACCTGAGCAAGCAGGCCGAGGCCTACCGCGCCGTGTCGCTGCTGCTGCGCCGCCCACCGGGCCGCGAGGCGTACCCGGGCGACGTCTTCTACCTGCACAGCCGGCTCTTGGAGCGCTGCGCGAAGCTGTCCGACGAGATGGGCGGTGGGTCGATGACCGGGCTGCCGATCATCGAAACCAAGGGCAACGACGTGTCCGCATACATTCCGACCAACGTCATCTCGATCACCGACGGCCAGTGCTTCCTCGAAACGGACCTGTTCAACGCCGGCGTCCGCCCGGCGGTGAACGTCGGCATCTCGGTGTCCCGCGTCGGTGGCGCCGCGCAGCCGCGCGCGATGCGAGCCGTCGCCGGCCGGCTGCGCGTGGACCTCGCGCAGTACCGCGAGCTGGAGGCGTTCGCAGCATTCGGCTCCGACCTCGACAAGGCCTCGCAGCAGCAGCTCGCGCGCGGCGCCCGGCTCGTGGAGCTGCTCAAGCAGCCGGCCGCCTCGCCGTTCCCGGTGGGTCGCGAGATCGTCTCCATCTGGACCGGGACCACCGGCCAACTGGATGAGGTCGACGTCGCCGACGTGCGCCGCTTCGAGAATGAGTTCCTCGACTTCGTCGCGAACAAGGCACCCGGCCTGTTCGACACGCTGGCCACCGCCAAGAGCTTCGACGAGGAGTTGAGCACGCAGCTGGAGAATCTCGTGACGGAGTTCAAGAAGCAGTTCCAGGCGACCGAGAAGTCCGAGGGCTGAGCGCGCAGTGAGTCAGGGCTGGGAGTTGATGCAACCGTGAGTGAGCATCGCAGCGAGCGCCAGCGAGCGAGGAGCGGAGCGAACCATCCGATGAGCGCTCGCGCGAAGAGGCAATAGAGATGGGTGCCGAACTTCGCGTCTACCGCCGGCGAATCAAATCCGTCGAGTCGACGAAGAAGATCACCAAGGCGATGGAGCTCATCGCCGCATCGCGCATCGTCAAGGCGCAGGCCCGGATGAACGCCGCGAAGCCGTACGCCAAGGAACTCAGCGGCGCGCTGGCCCGGCTCGGCGGTGACCCGACACTCGCGCACCCGATGTTCACCGGCGTCGACAACCCGCGGCGCGCCGGAATCCTGCTCATCACGAGCGACCGCGGTCTGGCGGGCGGCTACAACGCCAACGCCATCCGGACCGCCAACGAGCTCGCAGATCGCCTCGGCCGCAACGGCATGGAGATCGACCGCTTCGTCATCGGGCGCAAGGGGGTCGCGTTCTACCGGTTCCGGCACGTCCAACTCGTGGATTCGTGGACGGGCTTCTCGGAGCAGCCGAATTTCCAGGATGCCCGCGGCGCGACGGACACCGTCGTCGCCGCGCTGTCCGCGACATCGGACGGCGAGGCCGAGGACGGGCGGCCGGGCATCGATGAGCTGTGGGTGGTCTACACGCGGTTCGTGAACTCGGTGTCGCAGACGCCGACCGCCGTTCGGGTGTCGCCGGTCCGCGGCGCGACCGACGAGTCCGAGGCCGAGGGCGAGGAAGCTGAGGAAGAGGGCAGCGAATCGCAGGCGCAGTACGAGTTCGAGCCGGAGCCGGCCGGCCTCGTCGCCGCGCTGCTGCCGCGCTACATCAGTTCGCGCATCTTCTCCGCGCTGCTCGAGTCGGCGGCGTCGGAATCGGCGGCACGCCGGCGCGCGATGAAGTCGGCGAGCGACAATGCCACTGACCTGATTCGTACCTACACGCGGCTGGCGAACCAGGCCCGCCAGGCGGAGATCACCCAGGAAATCAGCGAGATCGTCGGTGGCGCCGACGCTCTCGCCGCAGCAGGGAGCGAAGAGTGAGTGAGCAGCTGGCCATGCAGCGCGAGCCCTGCGATGCGTGGAGCGGAGCGAACGGGGCGATGAGTGCTTGCGCGAAGAGCGAGGAGACACAGTGACTGCCGTAGATGAGAAGCAGGCGGGCACGGTTACCGGCCGCGTCGTCCGGGTGATCGGCCCTGTGGTCGATGTCGAGTTCGGCCGCAACACGATCCCGGATCTCAACCAGGCGCTGACGTGCGAGATCGAGCTCGGTGACCTTTCCAAGACGCTCACCCTCGAAGTCGCGCAGCACATCGGCGACGACATGGTGCGCGCCATCGCCCTGCAGCCGACCGACGGTCTGGTGCGGGGGGCGGAGGTGCACGACACCGGCGGGCCGATCTCGGTGCCCGTCGGGAACGTCACGCTCGGACACGTGTTCAACGCACTCGGTGAACCGCTCGACGTCAAGGCGTCGGATCTCGAGATCACTGAGCGCTGGCCGATCCACCGCGACCCGCCACCGTTCGACCAGCTGGAGGCGAAGACCGAGCCGTTCTGGACGGGCATCAAGGTCATCGATCTGCTGACGCCGTACGTGGTCGGCGGCAAGATCGGCCTGTTCGGCGGTGCTGGCGTGGGCAAGACCGTGCTCATCCAGGAAATGATCTACCGAGTCGCCGAGAACTTCGGTGGCGTCTCCGTCTTCGCCGGCGTGGGCGAGCGCACCCGCGAGGGCAACGACCTCATCACGGAGATGACCGAGTCGGGCGTCATCGAGAAGACGGCGTTGGTGTTCGGTCAGATGGACGAGCCGCCGGGCACCAGGCTGCGGGTGGGGCTGTCCGGGCTGACGATCGCGGAGTACTTCCGCGACGTGCAGAAGCAAGACGTGCTGCTGTTCATCGACAACATCTTCCGGTTCACGCAGGCCGGCTCGGAGGTGTCGACGCTGCTCGGCCGGATGCCGTCGGCGGTCGGCTACCAACCGACGCTGGCCGACGAGATGGGGCAACTGCAGGAGCGGATCACCTCGACGCGCGGCCACTCGATCACCTCGATGCAGGCGATCTACGTCCCGGCCGACGACATCACCGACCCGGCCCCGCACACCACGTTCGCGCACCTCGACGCGACCACCACGCTGTCCCGGCCGGTGTCGGAGAAGGGCATCTATCCTGCGGTCGACCCGCTGGACTCGACCTCGCGCATCCTCGCCGCGGAGTACATCGGCCAGGAGCACTACGACGTCGCGAACAGAACGAAGCAGATCCTGCAGCGCTACAAGGAGCTGCAGGACATCATCGCCATCCTCGGTATCGACGAACTCTCCGAAGAGGACAAGGTGATCGTCGGCCGGGCGCGGCGCATCGAGCGATTCCTCTCGCAGAACACGTTCGTTGCCGAGCAGTTCACCGGCATTCCCGGCTCGTTCGTGCCGGTGGAGGAGACGGTCGACGCGTTCAAGCGGCTCACCGCCGGCGAGTTCGACGAGTACCCGGAGCAGGCGTTCTTCATGTGCGGCGGCATCGAGGATCTCGAGCGCAAGGCCAACGAACTGAAGAGCGAGTAGGTCGGCGCTGATGGCAACAACGATGCAGGTCGAGGTGGTGTCGATCGAAGCGCCGGTGTGGTCGGGCGCCGCGACGGCGCTGTACGGTCGCACGACGGACGGCGAGCTGGGCATCCTGCCCGGTCACACCCCGCTACTCGGTGCCCTTGCGCCGGGTCACCCGGTCCGGATCGAACGCGAGGAGGGTGACGACCTGGACATCGCCGTGCACGGCGGCTTCCTGTTCGTCCATCAGGACCACCATGTGTCGGTCCTCGCCGAGGAGGCCGAGCTCGCCGAGAACATCGACCCGGCCGCGGCGCGCGAAGCGCTGAGCACCGCCGAACGCGAGGACGGACCGGACGCCGAGAATGTGCGCGACCGGGCGCTAGCGCAGCTGCGCGCCGTCGGCGAAACGATCTGACCCGAGGCAGCCGGCCGTGCACACTGTCGATCAGGTCGTGGTGTGGACGGCTGTGGTGCTCGTCCTGATCGGGGCGGCGATCCTTGCGCGGCAGCGTCACATGTTGCGCGCCAGCGGTGCGGTGTGGCTGGCGATGCGCCGCGGGCGGCGCTGGGTGTACGGGGTCGGCCGTTACGACGGCAGCGAACTGCGCGTGTTCCGCGCTGTCGGAATCGGCACCCGGCCGTCGCGGGTGTTACGCCGCGGCCAGGTCGAAGTGGTCAGTCGCCGGGGTCCGCTGGAGTCGGAGCGGCTGCCGGACACCGCGGTCGTGGTCGAGTGTCGAGTAGACGGTGAGACTTTCGCGTTCGCGGTGGGGCAAAGCGCGTTCACCGGCTTCGTGTCTTGGCTGGAGTCCGGCGCCCCGCGCTGATCCGCGCTCAAACCCCGCTTCGGGGCCAAGCTGACCAAAATCTGCCGCCGAAATTGGTCATCTCGGCCCCGAAGCGCGCGCGAGGACGATTGCGGTGGCTTGCTCGGCCGGTGGCGCGCTGATGTCGACCGTCAACGCCCGCTCGTCCGGCCCCGGCGGCTCCAGATCGGCCAGCTGCGAATCGAGCAGCGAGACCGGCATGAAGTGGCCGCGCCGGGCCGCGAGCCGCGCCGCGAGCTGATCGCGCGTCCCGGCCAGGTGTACGAACACCACGTGCGGGTCACGGAGCACGTCGCGGTAGGCGCGCTTGAGCGCGGAACAGGTGATGACTCCGGGTCGGCCGGCGGCGACGTGCTCGTCGATCCACGCGCGCACCCGGGCCAACCACGGCCACCGATCGGCGTCGGTCAGCGGCTGCCCGGCGGCCATCTTCGCGACGTTCGCCTCCGGGTGCAGCTCGTCACCCTCGGCGAGCTCCCAGCCGAGCCGGTCCGCGAGCAGTCGCCCGATCGTCGACTTGCCGCTGCCGGCGACGCCCATGATCACGAGTACCGCAGCGTCGGCGTCGCTCATCGGCTCAGCGCTCGCCGCCCGGCTTCCACAGGACGTCGCCGTTCGGATTGGCGACCCGCGCCAGGATGAACAGCAGGTCCGAGAGTCGGTTCAGATACAGCACCGCCGTCCGGTTCGTGCGCTCCGGGTCGGCTTCGACGAGCGCCCAGGCGCTGCGTTCTGCCCGGCGGGCGAGCGTGCGCGCCTGGTGCAGCAGTGCGGCAGCAGGAGTCCCGCCCGGCAGGATGAAGCTGTCCAGCTTGGCGAGGTCCGCGTTGAACTCGTCGCACCAGCCCTCGAGCCGCTCGACGTAGGAATTCTCGACCCGCAGCGGCGGGTGCGCGGGCTCCGGCACGACCGGTGTGCACAGGTCGGCGCCCAGGTCGAACAGATCGTTCTGGACGGTCCGCAGGACGGCGACGAGGCGATCCGGCAACTCGCCCAGAGCCAGCGCGACGCCGATCGCCGCGTTCGTCTCGTCGCAGTCCGCGTACGCGATGACCCGGGCATCGGTCTTGCGCACCCGCGACATGTCTCCGAGCGCGGTCGTCCCGTCGTCTCCTGTCTTCGTGTAGATACGGGTCAGATGAATGGCCACGGCACGACGGTAGCCTGGGCCGGTGCAAGTGCTCAGGGTGACCGGCGGGGCGCGCCTCGACGGGACGGTTGATGTCGTCGGCGCCAAGAACAGTGTGCTGAAGCTGATGGCGGCGGCGCTGCTCGCGCCGGGCGAGACAACGCTCGGCAACCTGCCCGCCATCTCCGACGTCACGATCATGCGCCAACTGCTGGAGCGGCTCGGCTGCACCGTGGCCGAATCCGAGCACGACTCCGTCGATCGCGTCACGATCAGCACGCCCGCGGAGCTCACGTCGGAGGCGCCGTACGAGCTGGTCCGCAAGATCCGCGGCTCGATCTGCGTGCTCGGGCCGCTGCTGGCCCGCACCCGGCGCGCCCGGGTGGCGCTGCCCGGCGGCGACGCGATCGGCTCCCGTCCGCTCGACATGCACATTGCCGGCCTCGAGCGGATGGGCGCCGAGATCCGCACTGAGCACGGCTACATCATCGCCGAGGCACCGGACCTGCGCGGCGCCTCGATCTGGCTGGACTTCCCGAGCGTCGGCGCCACCGAGAACATCATGACGGCGGCCGTGCTCGCCAAAGGCACGACCGTCATCGACAACGCGGCGCGCGAGCCCGAAATCGTCGACCTGTGCCAGATGCTGGTCGCGATGGGCGCGCAGATCGACGGGATCGGATCGTCCACGCTGGAGATCACCGGCGTCGATGAACTGCACGCGACCAGTCACGAAGCGGTGGCCGACCGGATCGTCGCCGGCACCTGGGCGATGGCGGCGCTTGCCACCCGTGGCGACATCACCGTCCGGGGCGCCAACGCGCACCATCTCGAGATCGCGCTCGACAAGGTCGCGCAGGCCGGTGGCGAGGTCGAGGTGCTCGCCGACGGTTTCCGGGTCGGGATCGATCACCGCCCGAAGAGCTTCGACGTCGTCACGCTGCCCTACCCCGGGCTCGCGACCGACCTGCAGCCGCAGGCGATCGCGGCGTTGAGCGTCGCGGACGGCACGGCCATGATCACCGAGAACCTGTTCGAGGCGCGGTTCATGTTCTGCGACGAGATCGCCCGGATGGGTGCCGACGTGCGCACCGACGGTCACCACGCCGTGGTGCGCGGACGGGAGCGGCTGTCCGGCGCGCCGGTGCGCGCCACCGACATCCGCGCCGGCGTCGGCCTGGTCATCGCCGGGCTCGTCGCCGAGGGCGTCACCGAGGTGGCCGAGGTGCACCACATCGATCGTGGCTACGTCCGCCTCGAGGAGCAGTTGCGCAGTCTCGGCGCCGAGATCGATCGGGTCGAATCGGCCACCTTCGACGGCTGAGAGTCAGGGGCCGAGCAGCACCCGCGCTCGATCGCCGTCGGCGCGGAAGACGAGCACGTCCATCCGACCGTCCCGGCGCGTCGACATCGACGAGCGGATCCCGGCGTCGCCGAGCACCGCCCGGCGCCCGAGCGCTTCCTGCCGGGTGAGACCGCTCACGACGACGACCAGCAGCCCGAGATCCTCCGCCTCGGACGCGTCGACCGGACGGGTCGGGTGGACGTTGGGACGGGAGGGCCGGAATGCCCAGCGCGTGACGAGCGTGAGCAGGCCGACGGCACCGAGCGCGATCAGCAGATCGGGCAGATTGGCCACCTGCCTATAGTCCACCATCGAGGGGCTCGAGGTGTTTCCGCAGCCCGGCCTCGCCGGAGCGCATCATCAGCCGGTGGTTGAACTTGAGGGCCGGCCGGACGAGCAGACCCGCGGCGCGGAGCAGGCCCTTGCCGACGGTGACGTCCTCGTCGAAGACCGCGACCGAGCCCGCGGCGTCCGCGCTCACGCTCCATTGGCTCTCACCATTGAGGTCGCCGGTCAGCCGGCCGCGGAGCACCCGCTGTTCCGCGTCCTCGATCACCCGCTCGATCACGAAGGTCAGATCGTAAGGGAGCAGGCTGCGGCAGGTCAGCTCGCCGGAGCGGTCGTCGACCCGGCGCGCGGTGCGCACCTGGTGCCACCACTGCGGGTACGCCTCAACGTCCGCGAGCGCCGCATAGACGTCGTCCGAGGTCGCGGCGATATGCCACTCGCTGCGGAACACATATCGGTGCGACACCTCCCAAGCCTGCCAGAGGACGATGCGAGATCGGCCACAGCGATTCCGTGATCCCTCGGACGTCCAAATAAACTGGGAAACTGCTCCGACGGAGGTGCTTTCGATGCCCTTTCCCACGGACGACGAGCGCGACAAGCCCTGGTTGATGCGTACCTACGCCGGGCATTCCTCGGCGAAGGAATCCAACGCGCTGTACCGCCGCAACCTGGCCAAGGGACAGACGGGCTTGTCGATCGCCTTCGACCTGCCGACCCAGACCGGCTACGACCCGGACGCGGAACTCGCGCGTGGCGAGGTCGGCAAGGTCGGCGTGCCGGTGTCGCACATCGGCGACGTGCGGACGTTGTTCGACGGCGTGGACATGGAGCAGATGAATACCTCCATGACGATCAACGCGCCGGCGATGTACCTGCTGGCGCTCTACCTCTCGGTCGCGGAGGAACACGGCGCCGACTTGACCAGGCTCGCCGGCACCACGCAGAACGACATCATCAAGGAGTACCTCTCGGGCGGGACCTACGTGTTCCCGCCTGCGCCCTCGCTGCGGCTGATCACGGACATGATCGCCTATACGGTCGCGCACGTCCCGAAGTGGAATCCGATCAACGTCTGCAGCTATCACCTGCAGGAGGCGGGCGCGACGCCCGTGCAGGAGGTCGCGTTCGCACTATGCACCGCGATTGCGGTGCTCGACTCGGTGCGTGACTCGGGGCAGGTGCCGCAGGAGAAGTTCGGGGAAGTCGTCGCGCGCATCTCGTTCTTCGTCAACGCCGGTGTGCGCTTCGTCGAGGAGATGTGCAAGCTGCGCGCGTTCGGGCAGTTGTGGGACGAGATCACGCTCGAGCGCTATGGCGTGCAGGATCCCAAGCACCGCCGGTTCCGCTACGGCGTGCAGGTGAATTCCCTCGGGCTGACCGAGGCGCAGCCGGAGAACAACGTCTACCGGATCCTCCTCGAGATGCTCGCGGTGACGGCCTCGCGCGATGCACGGGCGCGGGCCGTGCAGCTACCGGCGTGGAACGAGGCGCTCGGCCTGCCGCGGCCGTGGGATCAGCAGTGGTCGTTGCGCATGCAGCAGGTGCTCGCGTACGAGTCGGATCTGCTCGAATACGACGACCTGTTCGCCGGCTCGCACGTCGTGGAGGCGAAGGTGGAGTCGATCAAGCTGGGGGCCCGTGCGGAGATCGACCGGATCCTCGAACTGGGCGGTGCCGTCGAGGCCGTGGAGTCCGGTTACCTGAAGTCGGCGCTCGTCTCGTCGCTCGCACTGCGCCGGCGCCGCATCGAATCCGGCGAGGACGTCGTCGTGGGCGTCAACAAGTTCACCGAGACCGAGCCCAACCCGCTGGTGAGCGGGACGGACGGCGGCATCCTCACCGTCGACGCGGCGGTCGAGGAGTCGGCCAAGGAGGCGATCCGGGAGTGGCGTCGCGGCCGCGACACGACCGCGGTCGAGGAGGCGGTCACGACGCTGCGCGATGCGGCCAAGACCGACGAGAACCTGATGCCGGCGTCCCTCGCTTGCGCGCGCGTGGGCGTCACGGTGGGGGAGTGGGCCGGCGTATTGCGCGAGGTGTTCGGCGAGTACCGGCCGCCGACCGGCGTGGCCGGCGCGAGCGGCGGTGGGCACGAGGGATCGCTCTCCGACGTGCAGCGTCGCGTCCGCGAACTCGGCGAGCGCCTCGGCCGGCCGTTGAAGTTCCTCGTCGGCAAGCCCGGGCTGGATGGCCATTCCAATGGCGCCGAGCAGATCGCGGTCCGGGCGCGGGACGCCGGCTTCGAGGTCGTCTACTCCGGCATCCGGCTGACGCCCGCGCAGATCGTCGCCGCCGCGGTGGAGGAGGACGTCGACGTCGTCGGCCTGTCGGTGCTGTCCGGCTCGCACCTGTCCGTTGTGCCGGACGTGGTTGCCGGGCTGCGCGAGAACGGTTTGGACGACGTGCCGGTGGTCGTCGGCGGCATCATCCCCGAGCGCGACGTCGAGCGGCTGCTCGAAGCGGGGGTTGCGAGGGTGTTCACGCCGAAGGACTTCGAGATCACCGAGGTCCTCGGCCAGATCGTCGGCGCAATCGAGGCCGTCCGGGCCTAGCCGAGCTGCACCTCGACCGGCGTCCCTAGTTCGACGGTGCGCGCGACGGTGCACAGCCGGTCGTGCGAGCGTTGCAGCGCGGAGGGCAGCACCTCGCGCGCCGCGTCTCCGCCGGCACCGGACGGGAACGCGATGTCGAAGCGCAGCTCGAGGTTGACGAGGTGGTTGCCGTCGTCGTCGCGGACCTTGTCGGCGCGGATTGCCGCGCGAAACGATTCCGGGTCTGCGCGCTTGCCGGTGATGTACTCGACGTCGAGCGCCGTGCAGCCGGCGATCGCGGTCAGCAACAGGTCGACCGGTGAGAAGTCCGCGTCGGCGCCCTCGCCGAAGCTCAGCGTGCCGCCCCGGACATTCGTCGCACGGAACTTGTGCTCCGCGACGCGTTCGATCTTGACAGTGCGCTCAGTGTTGTCACCCATCCCGCAATCGTCGCAGCGGCGGCTCGCGAATCAGGTGCTGACCCCGGGCAGGTCACCGGTGGTCAGGGCGTGCAGCAGAACACCGGGGTAGTCGCCAACCGGACGGGCCGTCATCCGAACCGTGCTGCCGTCGACCGTCACCGTCCCGTGGCCGAGAATTTCCGACCACTTCTGCAGGCTGACGAGCGACGAACCGCTGGCGAGCGACTTCCGCACCGAATCCGCGATGGCCTGGGCGTGCGCCGCACTGTCGGCGCTCACACACATCTGCTCGGTCGGCGGCGCGCCATGTGCTCCGCTGAGGCCGACGCCGAGGGCGCGCAGGCCCACGCTCGGCTTGGGCAGCTGGGCGGCGACGGATGGGCTGACGCCGGTCCGCAGCGACGGCAGCTTGTCGGTGAGCACGGCGGCCAGCGGGTTGTCCAGGCAGGAGGCAAGGTCGCTGTACGCCGCGTCGTCGAGCAGGCTCGGGCCGGTCGTGCGGGTGATGTCCAGGGCACTGGAGCTGGGGCCGAAGCGCACGTCGGATCCGTCGAGGCGGACGACGTCCAGCATGCTCACCGCCGTGGGGAATGCCTTGGCCAGCTTGTCGCCCATGTTCACCTGGTTGTCCGGCCGGAATCGGTAGACGGTCCCGCCGTCGGAGGCGCTCTGGGACGCGCCGAGCGCGGTCAGCTTCGATCCGGCCGCGGACGTATTCACCCCGGAAACCAGGACGCCGCTGTGCGGCGACTCTCCAGCGGTGACGGCGTAGTCCGCCGTCCGCACGTTGAGGCCGAGTTGCTGGTCGCCGTGCGCGTCTTCGGTCGCCAGGACGTCGAGGCCGTAACCGAGGGCGCGCCCGTACGGCCCGGACGTGGCGTCTTCGCCGTCGGCGGCGAGCGCGGCCGCGGGCCGGCCGAACTCCACGTTGGCGCGCGCGAGCGCGGTATCGGGGATATGACTCAGGGCGTCCGCGAGCGCACTACTCTGAGTTCGCCCGCCGCCGCTGCTGGAGCAGCCATTGACGGCAAGTGCGAGCGCGACAACACATACCGTTCGGCGCATCGGTCACCTTCCCGGCAAATCGATCATTACCAGAGCACGGTAGCGCCCCGGCCGCCGCCGCGACGCACGGGTCGCGGCCAGGGCGGGTGGGGCCGGTAGCCTCGCGTCCTGTGCGGATCGTCATCGCCCGGTGCAGCGTCGACTACGTCGGCCGGCTGACGGCCCACCTGCCGCTCGCCACCCGGCTGCTGATGGTGAAGTCGGACGGCTCCGTGCTGGTCCACTCCGACGGTGGCTCGTACAAGCCGCTGAACTGGATGAGCCCGCCGTGCAGTTTCGTCGAGGCCGACCTCGTCTGGACGGTGACCAACAAAGCGGGCGAGCAGCTGATCATCAATATCGACTCGATCGAGCACGATTCCGCGCATGATCTCGGCGTCGATCCCGGCCTGGTCAAGGACGGTGTCGAGGCGCATCTGCAGCGGCTGCTCGCCGAGCAGATCCACACGCTCGGGGCGGGCTATCGGCTCGTGCGCCGCGAGTACCCGACACCGATCGGGCCGGTCGACATCCTGGCGCGCGACCCGGCCGGCGTCGCGGTCGCCGTCGAGATCAAGCGGCGCGGTGAGATCGACGGCGTCGAGCAGCTCACCCGGTATCTCGACCTGCTCAACCGCGACCCGCTGCTCGCGCCGGTGCGCGGCGTGTTCGCCGCGCAGGAGATCAAACCGCAGGCTCGCACGCTCGCCGAGGATCGTGGCATCGCGTGCCTCGTCCTCGACTACGACGCGCTGCGCGGCCTCGACGATCCCTCCCAGCGCCTGTTCTGAAGTCTTCGCGCGTTTCGTCCGCGACAACCGGGCCGCTTGGGTGTCAAGACGGGACGTTCGGCCTGCCCCGATGGGAGCGCGGAAGCGTAACGCTGAAGCCGCGCTAGGGGGGCGCAAGCGAACGGGGGTACTAGGTACTTCGGCGGTTTAGGCCGTCTGCGCCGCAATGTCCCCAGCGAGTAACGACCCGGGTGCTGTGTGGCGCTGAGACGTCAGCGGCACCGGGAACCCTCGGGCCGCAATCGGGGATCGGGGGATCTTCATGCACCACAAGCCACGGCTGCGCAGAAGCCGACTAATCTCACTTTGCGCCGCAGCGGCGCTCGTGATCGCCGGGGTCGCGGCAATCTCGCTAACGGCGTCGGCGGCCGCCGGCTCGGCACCGGTTACCGGTGCCGCGTTCACGACCGTCAACGAGAGCGTCGATGGCACCGGCCACTGCCAGAACGGGAACCCGAACGTCAACTGCAACATCTACGACGGCAAGCAGTACGTGTGGCTGAACGGTGGCCCGTCGGTCGCGTACGTCGGCGACGGGAGCTACTTTTTCGCGGTGCTGGATCCGGGTGGACAGGCCGACCCGAACGACGGCGCCACGAAGAACCTGTCGGACGACTACGACGCTTACACCAACCGTACGTTCAATGTTTCGGGTGGGACGGTGAGCTACGGCGGCTCGCACGACTTCACCTCGAACAAGGTCCGGCTGATGCCGTATGCGGACACCAGCAACCCGGGCGGCGTCTACATCATGGCGATCTGCTCGCTGGCCGACGGCTACCCCGTCAACGCGAGCGACTGCAAGTACGACGCGTTCAAGGTGCAGGAGGGCGAGGTCACGCCCGGTCTGCCGCTGACGATCACCAAGGATGCGAACGGCGCTTACGACAACACCTACACGTGGACGATCACCAAGGACGTCGACAAGACGATCGTGAAGCAGGTCGGCGGATCGGCCAACTTCAACTACACGGTGACCGTGACACACGACGGCGGCACGATCAGCAACGTGAGGGTGACCGGCACGATCAGCGTGTTCAACCCCAACGTCGACGGCAGCAACAGCACTGTGCCGGTAGACATCGACGGCGTCACCGATCAGCTGTCCGACGGCACAGTGTGCGCGGTGACCAACGGCGGCGCCCAGACATTGACGCAGGCAAAGACGGACTTCGCCTACACCTGCGACCTGTCCGGCCTGCCGCAGGGCGAGTTGGACAACACAGCATCCGTCGCGTGGTCCCAGCAGTTCCTGGACAACGGCAGCTTGCTGGAGGACAACTCGGCTGACTTCACGTTCGAGAACATCAGCTTCGCCGAGAACGCCATCGACGAATGCGCGAACGTGAGCGACAGCTACGCGGGCACACTGGGCACGGTGTGCGTCGGCGACTCGAACCCGAAGACGTTCACGTATCAACGGACGATCCCGGTGCCGGCGAACGACTGCGTGAGCTATGACAACACCGGAACCTTCACGACGAACGACTCCGGCGCGACCGGATCAGCGAGCCAGAGGGTGACAGTGTGTGGTCCGGCCAAGACGGGCGCTCTGACGATCGGGTTCTGGAAGAACACCAACGGCCAGAACCTGATCACGACCTACTGCCAGAACCCGGCGCTGGCGAACTACCTGAAGGGGCTCGGCGGAGGAACCGGACCATTTGCGAACGCGCCCACGACCTCGTGCAAGGACCTGGCGTCCTATGTCTCCGGCATCCTGTCCGGCGCCTCGGCGACTGACATGAACAAGATGCTCAAGGCGCAGATGCTGGGCACCGCGCTCGATGTCTGGTTCAGCGGCTCGGGATGGACGTCGACAACGATCAGCAAGGTCAAGCCGCCGTCGAACTTCCTGTCCCACAACAGCCTCGGCGGCTTCAAGATGGACACCACCGCGGTCTGCCCGATGGTCGACAACACCACCACCGGCACGGCGACGTGCAAGAACAACACGCCGTCGACCGATGCGGTCGCGTCGAGTGCGGTGCCGAGCTCGCCGATGAGCATGCAGGCGATCCTCGACTTCGCAGCGACGACGCCCGCGCCCTTCAACGGCTCGACCGCGAGTTCGGTGTGGTATGGCGGTAACCGCACGTTGCAGGAGATCCTTAAGAACGTCTTCGACCAGTTCAACAACCAGTACGCCTTCGGGTCGTTCTGAGGATTTGCTCACAGAGAAGGTGCGAGGGCCCCGGCAATCGCCGGGGCCCTCGGCTTCGCCGTGCAGCGCTCACATTCGGCGCATGTGAGCGGGACGTCGATTGAGTTAGGGTTCGGCGATCGGCGCCTAGGAGGACGCATGGCACGGGAGTTCAAGCAGGTCGGCGTGATCGGTCTCGGCACCATGGGCGCTGGTATCACCGAGGTGTTCGCACGCAACGGGCTGTCGGTCGTCGGCATCGAGAAGGACGACGAGAGCATCGCGCGCGGGCGCGCGCACATCGAGCACTCCACCGGCCGCGCCGTCGACCGCGGCAAGCTTTCGGTCGACGACCAGCAGGATCTGCTCGCGCGCATCTCGTACGGCACGGACATGTCCGCACTAGCCGAGGTCGATCTGGTCGTCGAGGCAGTTCCTGAGCAGCTCGACCTGAAACGTGGGGTCTTCACCGCGCTGGACGGCATCTGCAAGCCAGACACGATCCTGGCCAGCAACACGTCCTCGCTGTCGGTCACCGAGATCGCGGTGGCCACCGGCCGGCCGGGCAAGGTCGTCGGGATGCACTTCTTCAACCCGGCTCCGGTGATGAAGCTCGTCGAGGTCGTCCACACCGTCGTCACCGAGCCCGACGTCGTCGCCGACGTCGAGGCCTTCGTCCAGCAGCTCGGCAAGGTCGACGTCACGGTCGGCGACCGCGCCGGGTTCATCGCCAACGCGCTGTTGTTCGGCTATCTCAACCACGCGGTGTCACTGTACGAATCTCGCTTCGCCTCGCGCGAGGACATCGACGCCGCCATGCGCCTCGGCTGCGGGCTGCCGATGGGTCCACTGGCGCTGTTGGACCTCATCGGGCTGGACACCGCCTACGAGATCCTCGACACGATGTACAAGCAGGGCCGCGACCGGCTGCACGCGCCCTGCCCGATCTTCAAGCAGATGATCACCGCGGGCCTGCTCGGCCGGAAGTCGAGCCGCGGCTTCTACACCTACGACGGCCCCGATTCCCCCAACGTCGTCGCGGACGCGCTGACCCCGTCGGCGGACGGCGCGATCGAAGGCGCCCGGTCGGTGACGCGAGTCGGCGTCGTCGGCTCCGGCACGATGGCGACCGGCATCGTCGAGGTGTTCGCCAAGGCCGGCTACGACGTCACCTTTGTCGCCCGCTCGCGCGACAAGGTCGACGCCGTGGTGAAGGCCGTCACCCGCTCCCTCGACAAAGCGGTGCAGCGCGGCAAGCTTGCCGATACCGACCGGGACAAGGCGCTTGCCCGGATTACCGGGACTACGTCGCTGGACGATCTCGCCGCGGCGCAGCTCGTCGTCGAGGCCGTCGTCGAGGACCTCATCGTCAAGCAGACGCTGTTCTCGAACCTGGACGACATCTGCGCGCCCGGGACGGTCCTCGCCACGACGACGTCCTCGCTGCCGGTCATCGAGTGCGCCATGGCGACCTCGCGGCCGTCCGAGGTGATCGGCATGCACTTCTTCAACCCGGCGTCGGTGATGCGGCTCGTCGAGATCGTCGCCACCGTGTCGACCACGGCGGACGTCGAGGCCACGGTCCTGGACGTCGCGAAGAAGCTGGGCAAGCACGCGGTGCGCTGTGGTGACCGCGCCGGCTTCATCGTGAACGCGCTGCTCTTCCCGTATTTGAACGACGCGGTGAAGATGCTCGAGGCCCACTACGCGACCGCCGACGGCATCGACTCGGCGATGAAGGTCGGCTGCGGCTACCCGATGGGTCCGTTCGAGTTGCTGGACGTCGTCGGCAACGACGTCTCCCTGGCCATCGAGCGGACGCTGTACCAGGAGTTCCGCGAGCCCGGCTTCGCTCCCGCGCCGCTCCTCGAGCACCTGGTGACCGCGGGCCGCCTGGGCCGCAAGACCGGCAAGGGCTTCCGCGACTATTCCTGAGCCTGACCGGAGCTGCTCAAAGCACCTCGACACACCGCCCCGATAGGGCAATAGGGCCCCTAAAGACCACCGGACCCGTGCCGATCCGACCTGTGGTGCCTCGAATGTGTTGGCATGCGCCGGCGCCGGAGAGGATCGGTCGTGACTGCTGGGATGCCCGTGGCCAAGCGGCACGTCCTGTTCGTCGACGACGAGCCGGACCTGCTCGACGGCCTGAGCCGCCTGCTGCGCGCAACGCGCAACGAGCGGCGGGTCAGCTTCGTGTCGACCGCCGACGCCGCGCTGGAGCTGCTGGCCAGCGAGCCGGTCGACGTGGTCGTCACCGACATGATGATGCCGGGCATGGACGGTGCGGCGCTGCTGCACGAGATCCGCGACCGATGGCCCCAGACGGTGCGCATCGTCCTCTCCGGGTATTCCAGCGAGTCGGCATCCATGCGGAGCTCGGCGGTGGCCCACCAGTACCTGAGCAAGCCATGCGATGCACCCACGCTGAACGCCGCGCTGCGGACGGCCTGTGGGCTCTCGGACCGGCTCTCTCGTCCGGAGCTGCGCCGGATGCTCGGCGGGCTGGAGGCGCTGCCGAGCGTGCCGCAGGTGTTCCTGGCGATCAACGCCGCGCTGGCCGAGCCGGACGCCTGCGCGGCGTCGGTGGCGGCGGTCATCGAGGAGGACGCCGGGTCGTCGGCGAAGATGCTGCAACTGGTCAACTCCGCATTCTTCGGCCTGGCTCGGCGAGTGACCACGGTCCGCGAGGCCGTTACGTTCCTCGGGCTCACGCCGGTGCGCAGCATCGTGCTCGCCGCCGAGCTGGAGGGTAGCTTCGCCTCGACGCCCGACCTCGCCGCCGCAGTCGAGGTCATC
Organism: Jatrophihabitans sp.; assembly: GCA_035642535.1. GTDB lineage: Bacteria > Actinomycetota > Actinomycetes > Mycobacteriales > Jatrophihabitantaceae > Jatrophihabitans. The sequence goes on from DASQSE010000052.1 coordinate 52,487, forward strand.
AACCGGCACAGCATGGCGGTGGCCACGCTCGCGCGGGATCTGGCTCCGCCGCAGCAGATGCTCGACGCGTTCGCCGCCGGCATGCTGCATGACGTCGGCCGACTGGCGCTCGCCGCTTCGGCCCCCGAGCTGTTCCGCGCGGTACGGGACAGGCAGGCAGAGACCGGCGCGCCGACCGTCGTGGTCGAGCAGGAGGTCCTCGACGCAAACCACGCCGATCTCGGTGCCTACCTGCTGCAGCTGTGGGGGCTGCCGTTGACACTGATCAATCCGGTTGCCCGGCACCACGACGCGGACGCCGTTATCGATCCGGACCCGATCGTGGCGGCCGTCGCCCGAGCCGATGCGACGGTGGGCACCGGTGCGGGCTCCGACGTGCCATCCGACGTGCCATCCGAGGTGGTGGACGGCGATGGCTGACCGCCGGCCGCGGGTGATGTTCGTCGACGACGAGGTGAACGTCCTGGAGGCGCTGGCTCGTCTCGTGCGCGGTTACGTGCAGGCCGAGCTCGTCGAATCCCCGATCGAAGCGGCGCAGCTGCTCGAGCGCAGCGTCCAGGATGGCTCGGACGGTTCGGGCGGGTACGCCGCGCTCGTCTCCGACATGCGGATGCCGGGCATGGACGGGGCGGCGCTGCTCAAGCACGCGAGCGACGTCAGCCCGGACACCACCCGGCTGCTGCTCACCGGATACGCAGACATGAACAGCGCGATCGCCGCGGTGAACGAGGGCAACATCTTCCGCTTCCTCACCAAGCCCGCGTCGGCCGCCGACCTGAAGAACGCGATCACGGCCGCGCTGGATCAGCACCAGCTCATCGTCGATCGGCGGGTGTTGCTCGACCAGACGCTGCGCGGCGCGGTGGAGGCACTCGTCGAGACGCTGGCCATGGCGGAGCCGGTCGCGTTCGCTCGCGCCGCCCGGCTGCGGCGGCTCACTGCCGGCGTCACCGAGCAGCTGCGCCTGCCGGACGCGTGGGAGGTCGAGGTCGCTGCGCAGCTCGGTGAGATCGGCATGGTCACGCTGCCGGAGCGGGCGCTCGAAGCGCTGTCGTCCGGCGTGCGCGTCGACCGGACGATCTCGGAGATGCTCGACCGGCTGCCGCAGCTCGCCGACGACGTACTGAGCCGGATCCCCCGGTTGGAAGGCGTGCGGGACATCGTCCGTGAGCAGCGGCCGGCGAACGGGCCGTTCGGTGCCCGGTCGGAGGTCAGCGCCGCGGGCCGGGTGCTGCAAGCCGTCCGGGAGTACGACGCGGCGGTGGCTCGCGGCCTCACCGCGCCGGATGCGATGGAACTGCTGCGCGCCCGCCCGCACCACGATGTACAGGTCCTCGACGCGTTGCAGAACGTGACGTCGGTCGCCGACGGCACCGCAGTCCGCGAAGTCGATCCGGCAAGTCTCTGGGCCGGCGCCGTGCTGGCCGCCGACGTGCGCAGCAACCGCGGCGTGCTGCTGGTGTCCCGGGGCGAGCCGCTGACCGATCAGATGCTCGTCCGCCTGCGCAACTACGCCGCGTTGTCCGGCCTGGAGGCGCGGCCTGTCGTCTTCGTTCCCGAGTGATGGACGCCCACATGGACGCCAGGGTGCTCGACCGCGAAGCGGCACCTCTGGAGCACCGCCGCATCGCGTGGGCGGTCGTCGCCGTGCTGGTCAGTTTCACGGCGGCGCTGCTGGCTGCGGGGTTCCGGAACGACACGGCCGTGAACACGCTGTGCGACGTCGGGGAGTTCCTCGCTGCGGCGCTGGCCAGCGCAGCCGCTTTCATCGCGGCCTATCGGTGTGCCGGTGCCGCCCGGCGGTCCTGGCGCTGGGTCGGTTACGGCACGGGTGCCTGGGCGCTCGGCCAGGCGTACTGGGCGGTCTGGGAGCTCATGCTGCGGTGGTCGATGCCGGTGCCCTCGCCGGCCGATCTCGGCTTCCTGCTGCTGCCGCCGCTGCTCGTCACCGGGGTGATCATCCATCCCGCCGCGGGCGCGGCGCGCGTCGCCGAGCGACTGCGCCTCGCCCTCGACGGAATCGCAGTACTCGTCGCACTGCTGCTGTTCGCCTGGCCCCTGACGATCACGCACGCCGTCGAAGGCGGCGGCCTGCCGACCCGGCTGACGCTGCTCGCGTACCCGCTGGGTGATCTGCTGCTCGCGACCGTCGCGCTGATGACACTGACCTACGCAGGTCGGCGCAATCGCATACGCCTACTGTGGCTACTCGGCGGTGCGCTCGCCTTGACCGGCGCGGATAGCGCGTTCGCCTACCTGGCCAGCCAGGACTCCACGTCGGTGGTATCGGTCGCCGACCTGCTCTGGGTGTTGGGGTTCGTCGCCATCGGCGTCGCGGGATTGCGCGAATCTGGCGAGAACGCCGACTGGCTCGATACCAGATCGGCCGACCCGACGAACCGGTGGTCCGGCCTGCCCTACGTCCTCGTGGCGTGCTCGGCGGTCGCGGTCCTGGCCCGGTGGTTCATCCGCGGGTCGGCCGGCGAGGTCGAGACTGCACTGTTCGCCGGACTCGGCGTGCTGGTCTACCTGCGCCAGCACCTGGTGCTGCTCGAGAACCGGAAGCTGGTCGACTGGCTGGCCGCGGGGCGCGAGCAGATGGATCAGCAGCGCTTGCACGACGGACTGACCGGGCTGCCCAACCGCATGGCGTTCGGCCAGCTCGTCGAGCGCGAACTGTCCGGCGACGACGCGGCCGAGGCGGCCGCACCGCTCGTCGTCGTGAAGTTCCGACTGGCCGACGTCCGGCTGCTGGGCAACCTGCACCTCGACGACCAGGATCTGGTCATCTTCGAGGTGTCCGCGCGCATCAAGAACTGCGTGCGCCCGAGCGACAAGCTGGCCCGGGTGTCGGAATCGACGTTCGCAGTCCTGCGGGCCGGCGAGCGATCCGACGGCGAGCAGCTGGCCCGTCAGGTGCTCGCCGCGCTCGAGAGCCCGGTGTCGTTACGCACCGGCTATCGACACATCCGGCTCGCCGCAGGCGTCGCGACCGCTGACGCGGCAGCGGCGGCCGACGGGCTCACCGCAGACGAACTGCTGCAGCGCGCGGCGGTCGCCCTGAACAGCATCGACTCACCGGCCGGCGGCGTCGCGCTCTTCAACCAGCAGATGCTGCACAAGCATGCCCAGCGCGTCGAGTTGCGCGAGGACCTGGTGCACGCGATCAGCACCGATCCGGAGCAGGCGATCGAGCCGCTCTTCGAGCCGGTCGTCAACCTCGCCGACGGCAGCCTGGCCGGCGTCTCGGTCCGGGCCGGCTGGCGGCACTCCGAGAACGGCACGATCTCAGCCGGCAGCCTCGCCGAACTCGCCCGCGAGGCCGGCCTGAGTGCGCACCTCGACGAATATCTCGTCGCGCGCGCGCTGCACGCTTACCGCGAGTGGATGCAGGAGCTGTCGGCCTGCCCGACGGTCCTGTGGGTCACTGTGTCGGCCGACTCGATGGCGAGCCCCGGCTTCTGCGAGCAGGTCTCGGAGTTGCTCGACCTCGCCCGGGTCGACCCGCGGACGCTCATCCTGGACCTCATCGAGCGGCCCGACGACCCGGCAACGACGGCAAGCGTCAACGCCCGGCTGGACAAGGTGCGGGCCGGCGGCTACCAGCTCGTCCTCAACGACATCATGACGGTCAGCGACCGGCCGACCGATCCCGGAGACATGTTCCAGATCGCGCCCAAACTCGTCGGCCGGTGCGTCGAGGACATGCGGGCGCGCCGGCTGATCCAGACCACGGTCGAGTTCGCCGACACCCGCGGCGCGGCGACCGCTGCCCGCAACATCACCAGCGCCGACCAGCACGAGGAGCTCGCACTGCTCGGCTGCCGCGTCGGCCGCGGGCCGCTGTACGGCACCGGCATGAGCAGCGCGGAGATGGGCGAACTGCTCGCCGCCGCGGCGGCCGGCACGTATCGCGCCCCGATCGGCGCCACGACCGGGCGCAGCCGCTCCTCGCGCGCGTGGCAGGAGTTGCGCACCGTCGTATCGAGCCTGCCGGTAGCGGCACTCGGCTGCGCCGCAGACGGGACGATCGTCCTCGCCGAGGGAGGTCTGATGCAGCGGCTGGAGGTTCGGCCTGCCACGTTGCTCGGCCGGTCGATCCAGGACATCGCCCGCAAGCACGGTGCCGATGCCATCCCCCTGGATCGGGCCCTGGCCGGCGAGCGGGTCACGGCGACGCTCAGCATCCACGGCCACTGGGTGGAAGTGCACATGCACCCGATGAGCGACGCCGGCGGCACCGTCGACGGGCTGCTGATCATGGCGATCGACGTCACCGACCGGGTGCAGGCCGAGCAGGCGATGCGCGAGAGCGAGCAGCGCTTCCGTGTCGTCTTCGACCAGGCGCCCGTCGGCGTTGTGATTTTCGGGCCGGACGGCCACGTCCAGCACGTGAATCAGTCGTTCGCCGCGATGCTCGGCTACACCCCCCAGGAACTCGAGTCGCGCGAGCTCGCCGGCCTGTGGCATCCCGACTCCCGGCAGCCAGGTGCGGAAGATCAGTACCGGGCGCTGCAGACCGGCCGCGACGCGACCTACCGCTACGAACGCACGTACCTCCACAAGGACGGCTCCGCCGTGTCGACTCGCGTTACGGTCGGCATGCTCGACGAGGGCACCACACCAGGAACACTCATCGGGATCGTCGAGGACCTGCGCGAAGTGAAGGCTTTGGAGGTCAAGCTGCGGCACGCGCAGAAGCTCGAATCGATCGGCATGCTCGCCGCGGGCATCGCGCACGAGATCAACACGCCGACGCAGTTCGTCGGCAGCAACCTGGCCTTCCTGGACGACGCCTTCCAGACCATGACCGAGCTCTACCGCACCACCGAGCGGCTCACCCGGCCCGCCGGGCCGGCCGCCGCCGAGGAACTCGAGGCCAGCAGAGAGGCCGCGGATCTGGAGTGGCTGCAGGAGCAGATTCCGGCCGCGGTGACGCAGAGCCTCAAGGGCGTCGAGCGGGTCACGACGATCGTGCAGGCGATGCGCAACTTCGGGCATCCGGACGGCCGGGACCCGAGCCCCGTCGACATCAACGCCGCGATCCGCGACACGACGACCGTCACCCGCAACGAGTACAAGTACGTCGCCGACCTGGAACTGGATCTCGGCCAGGTGCCGGCCGTGCTGGGCTACCCGTCCGAGTTCAACCAGGTGATCCTGAACCTCGTCGTGAATGCCGCGCACGCGATCAGCGACTCCGGCAACGAGCCGAACCACCGCGGCACGATCACGATTCGCAGCTGGTCGGACGAGGCCGCGGCGCATGTGTCGGTGAGCGACGACGGATGTGGCATGTCGGCGCGTACGGCGGAGCGGGTGTTCGACCCGTTCTTCACGACCAAGCCCGTCGGGCAGGGCACCGGGCAGGGTCTTGCCATCGCGCACAACGTCATAGTCGACAAGCACGGCGGGTCCATCGACGTCGAGAGTCAGCCGAACGTCGGCACGACGTTCACGATCAACCTGCCGGTTCCGCGGGGCTGATCGGCAGCGCCTGCGCGGCAGCGGCCGCGGTCGGGCCGGCAATCCGGTCCCGGCTCAACAGCTCGGCCACGACCTCGACCGTGCATTCCTTCAGCAACACGACGTGGTGGACCAGCCGCTCGTACCTCGCCGGGGTGTGCCCCGGTTGCGCGCGACTACGTCGTTCGAGGTCCGCGACGAGCTCGCTCTCCCGCACCACCCCGACCCACCGGACGTCGTCCAGGCCCTTGTCGTACAGGCGGTGCCCGGAGATGGCCTCGTCGTTCGGCGCACTCATCGACGCCGAGGCCACGCCCGTCCACACCAGCACGACGCAACGCTGGTCCGCGTCGTCCTGATGGGCGTCGAGAGCGAGCACGGTCGTGCCGCTGTCGGCGGAGATCATGACCGCGTGCGGGGCGTTCGGATCCCATCCGGCGATGAGGTCGACGGGGACGACGTGCTCGGGCACGCCCGGAAGGTTAGTCGGGCGCGGATTCCTTCGCCTCGACGGTCGCGGCCCGCGCCTCGTCGAGGGCGGCACGCAGCTTCTCGTGCAGCACCTCGAGCTGAGCGTGCGTTTCCTCGCGCACGGTCTTCAGCCGGCGCACCTCTGCGGCGGCTTCGTCCACCAACTGCGTGGCCTTGGCGTCGGCGTCGGCGATCGTCTTGGCGGCCTTCGCCTCCGCGACCGCCTGCCGCTCGTCCTGCTCCTTCTGCGCCGCGCTGCGCCGCAGCCGCAGCGTGATCTCGAAGTCGTCGTCGGCCACCTGGCGCTTGTTGTCCGCCTCGGCGTCGAGGCGCTGCCGCGCCGCCTCGGCGTCGGCCGAGAGCCGGTCCTCCTCGGCGCGGGTGCGCGCCTCCTCCGCTGCGAGTGCCGCCTCGATCTCGGCGCGGTGCGCCTCGGCCTCCGCGATGCGGCGCCGGAACGTCTCGTCCGCTTCGGCGAGGCGGGCGGTGGCCTCGGCGACGACCCGCTCCGCGTCCGCCTTCGCCCCCGAACGGGTGCGGGCCGCGCTGTCCGCGGCGCTGTTGCGGACCTGCTCGGCGTCCACCCGCGCCTCTTCGCGCTGCCGGGCGGCGTCGGCCTTCGCGCTCTGCAGGATCTGTTTGATGTGCTCGTCGACGTTGTCCGCGGTCACCGTTTCGGTGGCGGCGCGCAACTGGCGGCGCAGCGACTCGATCTGGGCCTGTGCGCTGGCCAGTTGTGCCGCGAGATCTGCGCTGCGCCCCGCGGCGGCGTCCCGCTCGGCGGCGGTGACCCGGAGGTCGTCATCGAGGCGGGCGATCTCGCGATCGACCTGCTCGCGGTCGTAGCCACGCATCGCGGTGTCGAAGCCGCGGCTCGTCTCATACAGCGGGAGGAGATCAGACGACGGCTCTGTCATGCCCCACATCGTCCCATCTATCCCTGGGAGGACTCAAAGATCAGACGCCGCGGAAGCGATTGATCTGGTCCAGGTGCCTGGCGCGCAGTTCCTGATTGTGCACGCCGAGGCCCTCCTCCGGTGCGAGGCAGAGCACGCCGACCTTGCCCTGGTGCAGGTTCCGGTGCACGTCGTAGGCGGCCTGGCCGGTTTCCTCCATGGGGTAGGTGCGCGAGAGCGTCGGATGGATCAGCCCGCGGGAGATCAGCCGGTTCGCCTCCCACGACTCCCGGTAATTCGCGAAGTGGGATCCCACGATGCGTTTGAGCGTCATCCAGAGATAGCGGTTGTCGTACTCGTGCAGGTAGCCCGTCGTCGAAGCGCAGGTGACGATCGTCCCGCCCCGCTTCGCGACGTACACCGATGCCCCGAACGTCTCGCGCCCAGGATGTTCGAAGACGATGTCGACGTCGTCGCCCTGAGTGAGCTCCCGGATCCGGGCGCCGAATCGCTTCCACTCCTTCGGGTTCTGCGTGTCGCCGTCCCAGAACCGGTAGTCCTCATCGGTGCGGTCGATGATCAGCTCGGCACCCATCGATCGGCAGATCTCCGCCTTCTCCGGGGACGACACAACGCAGACCGGAATCGCGCCGCCGTTGAGCGCGTATTGGGTCGCGTAGCCCCCGAGGCCGCCCGATGCGCCCCAGATGAGCACGACGTCACCCTGCTTCATGCCGGCGCCGTGCTGTGACACCAGCTGCCGATACGCGGTGGAGTTGACGAGCCCGGGGCAGGCGGCTTCCTCCCAGGTCAGGTGGGCGGCCTTCGGCATCAGCTGGTTCGCCTTGACCAGCGCGAGCTCGGCCAGCCCGCCGTAGTTCGTCTCGAAGCCCCAGATGCGCTGCTGCGGATCCATCATCGTGTCGTCGTGCCCCGCGGCGTCCTCGAGCTCGACGGACAGGCAGTGCGCGACGACTTCGTCGCCGGCCTGCCACTTGTGGACGCCCGGCCCGACGCGCAGCACGACGCCGGACAGGTCCGAGCCGACCACGTGATACGGCTGATCGTGCTTCTTCGTCAGCGTCGAGTACTTGCCGTAGCGCTTGAGGAAGTCGAACGTGGGGACCGGTTCGAAGATCGATGTCCAGACAGTGTTGTAGTTGATGGCGCTCGCCATGACCGCGACGAGCGCCTCACCCGGACCGAGTTCGGGCGTGCCGACATCCTGTACGTGCAAGCTCTTGCGCGGGTCTTTGTCCCGGCTTTCCAACCCGTCGAACATGTCGGCCTCGTCGGCGCGGACCAGCACGCCGCGGTAGCTGTCCGGAACGGGCAGCTCGGCAACGGCGGCGGAGTCGCCCGTCAGGATGGCGTCGCGGATCTCGTCCATGGTGCGTATGTTACCCATCGGTAGTCTACTGCTTCGCCTGCTCGACGAGCTCCAAGAGCACGCCGCCGGCGTCCTTCGGATGCACGAAGTTCACTCGGCTGCCTGACGTGCCGCGTTTCGGCGTGTCGTAGAGCAGCCGCAGGCCGCGCTCACGCAAGACGGCCGAGACGGCATCGACGTCGTCGACCGTGCAGGCCACCTGCTGCACGCCGGGCCCGCTGTGTTCGAGGAACTTGGCAATCGTCGAGTCGGGTGACGACGGCGCGAGCAGCTGGATCATCGTCTCGCCGTTACCGACCGCGAGCATCGCCTCGCTGACGCCCTGCTCGTCATTCGTCTCTCGATGCACGCAGCGCACGCCGAACGTGTCCTCGTAGAACGCGATCGCCTTGTCCAGATCCGCGACCGCGATGCCGACATGGTCGACCTTCGTGAAAAGGCTGTCAGTGGCCACCATGAAGGCATCGTGGCAACTGAAAGCGCTGACGAACCACCGTCGGGCCTCCCGGGGTGCCCTTGTTCACACTCGGCGGGCCGCGCTCGCCGACTAAAGTCCAGTCATAACGCCGTCAGCTCGCGACAGTGAGGATGTGTCTCATGGCTGGATCGGTCATCGTCAACGGCGCTCGCACGCCCATGGGCCGGCTGCTCGGCTCGCTGAAGGACTTCTCCGGCGCCGACCTCGGCGGATTCGCCATCAAGGCCGCGCTCGAGCGCTCCGGCGTCAGCCCGGAGCAGGTGCAGTACGTGATCATGGGCCAGGTGCTGCAGGCCGGCGCCGGCCAGATCCCGGCGCGGCAGGCCGCGCACAAGGCGGGCATCCCACTCTCCGTCCCGGCGCTGACCGTGAACAAGGTGTGCCTTTCCGGCCTGGACGCCATTGCGCTCGCCGACCAGCTGATCCGCGCCGGCGAGTTCGACATCATCGTCGCCGGCGGGCAGGAGTCGATGACCAACGCACCGCACCTGCTGCCGAAGTCGCGCGAGGGCTACAAGTACGGCGCGATCCAGCTGCTCGACGCGATGGCCTTCGACGGCCTCACCGACATCTTCGACAACATCCCGATGGGCGAGTCGACGGACAACGTCAACAAGCGGCTCGAGATCGGCCGCGAGGATCAGGACGTCTTCTCCGCCCGCTCGCACCAGCGCGCGGCCGAGGCGCAGAAGAACGGCGTGTTCGACGACGAGATCACCCCCGTGCTCATCCCGCAGCGCAAGGGCGAACCGATCGAGTTCCGCGAGGACGAGGGCATCCGCGGCGACACCACTGCCGAGTCGCTGGCCAAGCTGCGCCCCGCCTTCACCAAGGACGGCACGATCACCGCCGGGTCCGCGTCGCAGATCTCCGACGGTGCGGCTGCGGTCGTCGTGATGAGCAAGGCGAAGGCCGAAGAGCTAGGCCTGACCTGGATCGCGGAGATCGGCGCGCACGGCAACGTCGCAGGCCCGGACAACTCGCTGCAGTCCCAGCCTGCCAACGCCGTCAAGGACGCGCTGCGCAAGGAGAGCCTCGCCGTCTCCGATCTCGACCTGATCGAGATCAATGAGGCCTTCGCGGCCGTCGGACTGCAGTCGATGAAGGAGCTCGGCGTCTCCGAGGAGATCGTCAACGTCAACGGCGGTGCGATCGCGCTGGGCCACCCGATCGGCATGTCCGGCGCGCGTCTCGCGCTCACCCTCGTGCTGGAGCTGAAACGGCGCGGCGGCGGCACCGGTGCGGCGGCGCTGTGCGGCGGCGGCGGACAGGGCGATGCGCTGATCCTGCACGTCCCAGCCTGATCAACACATTGGCGGTCTCGCGACGCGGCGTCGACATCGCCGACCTGGTGCGGCGGGCGTGCGACAGCGAGTCGCGCGCGGTCGCGCGGCTGATCTCGCTCGTCGAGAACGACTCCGAGGAGTTGCGCAAGATCGCGGCAGCGCTCGCCCCGTACGGCGGCCACGCGCAGGTCATCGGCCTTACCGGCGCGCCCGGGGTGGGCAAGTCGACGATCACCTCCGCCCTCGTGAGTGTGCTGCGCGAGGCCGGCAAGCGGGTCGGGGTGCTGGCGGTCGACCCGTCCTCGCCGTTCTCGGGCGGGGCACTGCTCGGCGACCGGGTCCGCATGCAGGACCACGCCACCGACGACGCAGTGTTCATCCGCTCGATGGCTTCCCGCGGTCAACTCGGCGGGCTGGCGGCGGCGGTGCCGCAGGCGCTGCGGGTGCTCGACGCGGCAGCCTGCGACGTCGTCCTCATCGAGACGGTGGGCGTCGGACAGGCCGAGGTCGAGATCGCGTCGCTGGCCGACACCACGCTGCTCGCGCTGGCGCCCGGCCTGGGCGACGGCATCCAGGCTGCGAAGGCCGGCATCATCGAGATTGCCGACGTGTTCGTCGTCAACAAGGCCGACCGCGACGGCGCCGATCAGGTCGCCCGCGACTTGCGCTACATGCAGTCGCTCGGCGGCCGGCACTCGGTGGCCGGGGCCTGGCGCCCGCCGATCGTGAAGACGGTCGCGGCGCGTGCGGCCAGTGCTGACAGCGGCATCGACAAGCTCGTCGAGGCCATCGAGAAGCACCGGGCGTGGATGGACGAGCACGGCGAGCTCGCCCGCCGACGGCGCGCCCGCGCGGCGGCGGAGATCGAGGCGATCGCGCTCGGCACCGTCAAGCGGCACTTCGCGCAAGTGCACGGCTCAGCGGCGCTGGATGCGGCGGCCGCCCGCGTCGTGGCCGGCGACACCGATCCGTTCGCCGCCGCGGACGAACTGGTCGCGACGCTTTCCTAACGTGCGTGGGGCGTCACATCGAGCAAGCCCAGCGCCTTGGCGCGGACCGCAGCGTCGCGTCTTCGCGTCGAGCTTGGTCAGGATGGCGCCGACGTGGGTGTCCACGGTGCGCACGGAGAGCACGAGACGCGCCAGCGGTTCGGCACGCAGCGATTCGAGCTTGTCGAGCGCGGCCAGCAGCTGTGCCGGGTCAGTGCTCTGCGTACGGGCGAGCGCCTCCTCGTACGGACAGCCGGCCCATGCCGCTGCTGCTGCTGCTGCCTGCCACTGCCCCTTCGCCAGCAGCGTGTAGGGATGGTCGAACTCGTAGAGCGGCACGTCTTGGCCGGCAGCGCGCAGCCGATATCCCAGCTCGGCGGCGGGCGCGCGCCGACCGAACCGGCGCACGTCGTCGTAGACCGCTGCCAGCTCGGCTGCCACGTGCGCGACGTCGCCGCGCAGCCACCGCCGCCTCGAGCAGCGCCGCCGCGGCGCAGTCGCAGGGTGTCGCCGCGCGACATCGAACTGTTCACCGAGCTGACCGGTGACCGCAACCCGATGCACTACGACGAGCAGCTGGCCACCGCGTCGCGCTTCGGCGGCATCATCGTGCAGGGCGGCGTGACATCCGCCTGCTCAACGCGGTCGTCGCCGAGGACGGTCGTCCGCCTCTGTACCACGATCACCACGGCCGAGGGCGTCGTGGAGCTCACTGGTGACGCACACGTGTATCGAGTGCCGCTCGGTCACTAGCGCCCCCGTGCACGGTGCTCAAGAACTCGCGGGTGAGCGCCGCGGTCTGCTCGCGGTGCTCGAACTGCGGGACGTGACCGCAGTCCTCGAGCACCACGGACCGGCCGTGCGGCAGCGCCTCCTCGACGAAGCGCGCGAAGCCGGCCGGCACCAGCACGTCCTTCTCGCCCCAGACGAACAGCGCGGGCGGCTCGAGCGAGGGGAGCCGCTCCCAGAAGCCCGTCTCGCCGAACGGCTCGTCGAGGTAGATGTGCCGCAGCGCCGAGAAGATCGCGAGCCGGTTCTGCCGCATCGTGACCACGCGGACGAACTCGTCCATCGCCGCTTCGTACCACGCGTCGGGCAGCCGGCTCGCGTCGGCGAACAACCCGCGCAGGCCGCGCATCGCCATCCGGCGCGGAACCCGGAACGGCAGCCCCGCAATCTCGTCGGGCACGAGGCGGACGAACGGCACCAGTTGCCGCAGCCGTCGGAACGCGACCGCCGGGCAGAGCAGCACCAGCCCCGCCACGTCGCCCGGCGAGATGAGCGCTGCTTCGAGGGCGGTCCGGCCACCGAGGCTGTTGCCGACGAAGACGGCCGGCGCGGCGGCGGTCTCGCGCACGAACGCCAGCAGCCAATCGCCGAGGAACGACATCGCATGCGATGACGCGATGGCTTCGCTGCCGCCGTGGCCGGGCAGATCCGGCGCGAGCACGTGATAGTCCTTCGACAGCGCGGGGATGAGCGGCAGCATCGAGGCGTTCGTCGCGCCCAGGCCGTGCACGAGGACGACCGTCGGCGCGTCGACGGGGCCCGCCTCGACGTAGAAGGTGTCGATCCCGCCGGCATGCACGATGCGGGTGCTCGTGCGCGAATCGTCGTCGCGGTTGCCGGGGAACAGGCCGTCGAGTTGCAGCGCGAGCGCGAGGTTGCCGCGCACCGTCAGCGCGCCGTCGAGGAACGCCTGGATCCCCGACCGCGCGCCGGACACCACCTCGGTGAGCACCGGCAGCGCGGCCCGCACGCTCGTCGTCGGTCGCGGTGGCCCGCCGCGCCGGGCGCTGGTGCGGCCGTTCTCGATCTCCACCGTCCAGTTGGCCATCCCGCCGGCCGTGAACAGCAGGCTGGCCGTAGTGCCGGCGAGCAGTGGCGAGTACACGCCTGTCAGCCGCTCGCACAGCAGCGGTAGCAGATCGTTCGATTCACCCATGTTCTAGACATAATGCCTGAATCTGACGCATTTCGGGGATGCGATCTACTCGCAGGTAACCTCGGCCTGGTGCGGGTGCGCGTAGCGGGCGATGTCGACGCGGGTTTCGGCCGGGTCGCCGACGAATTCCGCCGCAACTTCGCGGTCCGCGGCGACATCGGCGCCGCCGTCGCCGTCTATCGCGACGGCCGTCCGGTCGTGGATCTCTGGGGTGGCCTGCGGGACGCCGTCCGTGGGCTGTCGTGGGAACGGGACACGCTGGTGCCGGTGTTCTCGACTACGAAAGGCGTCGCAGGACTTGTCGTTGCGTCGCTGCGCTCGAACGGGCTGCTCGACTGGGACGAGCGGGTGGCCCACTACTGGCCGGAGTTCGCCGCGGGCGGCAAGGACGAGATCACCGTCCGGCAGTTGCTGGCCCACGAGGCGGGGCTCGCCGTACTTGACACCCAGCTGCACACCAGGCACTTGCGCGACCACGACGCGCTCGCGGCGATCCTGGCCGCGCAACGTCCGGCCTGGGTGCCCGGCACCCGACGCGGCTACCACGCGATCAGCCTCGGGCTGTACCAGAACGAACTCGCGCGCCGCGTCGACCCGCAGCGGCGCACGATCGGGCGGATCCTGGCCGAGGAGTTCGCGGCTCCGCTGGGCCTGTCGATCTACATTGGGCTGCCGGACGACGTCGACCTCGACCGCGTCGCGGTGCTCGGCAGGCTGGGCGTGCGCGCCTCGCTGGCGCAACTGCCCGGCATGTCGTGGCCGCTGGCTCGGCAGCTCGCCAACCGGAGCAGTGCGACCTATCGCGCGCTGGCCAATCCGGCGCTGGCGCGCGCCGACCGGTGGACCCAGCGCCACGTGCTGACCCCCGAACTGCCGTCGTCGAACGGGGTGGCGGTGCCGCGCTCGATCGCGGCGCTGTACGGCGCGGCCGCGATCGCCGCGCCGAAGCTCCCGATCGACGCCGTGACCCTCGCCGAGCTCGCCGCGCCCGTCACCGCGCCGGCGCAGACCGATGTGCTGCTGCTGGTCCGGCGCGCCTACTCCCTGGGCTTCAGCCGTCCGGTGCCGGAGTTCTGGTTCGGCTCGCGGGCCGGCCGCGCGTACGGGGCGGCGGGGCTGGGCGGGTCGCTCGGCTTCGCCGATCCCGACGCGCAACTCGGCTACGCCTACGCACCGAACCGGCTGGGCATTCGGCTCAGCGACGACCCGCGGGAAACGGCCCTGCGCCGCGCCGTCTACGCCTGCCTCTGAGCCACCTGCGCGGAGTGCTCGACCTCGAGCAGCGAGACCTCGTGCAGCGAGGCTTCGTACGCCGCGTGCCCGCCGCGCACCCCGAACAGCCGCTTCGCCAACACGAGGTACAGCACCGCGGCGACGTTGACCACGAGCGCGCCGATCTTGAGCCAGCTGACCTTGTCGGTCAGTTCGTACACCTCGAACGGGATGAACACCGTCGTGCCGACGACCGCGACGTACTCGCCCCAGCGCTTGAGCACCCACAGCCCGACGCCCTCGGCGATCTGCAGCAGGCCGTAGAACAGGATTCCGAAGGCGATCAGGTTGAGGGTCGACTGCTTGGCGTTGAGCACCTTCTCGACGGTGTTGATCGTGGCCGAGTCCGACACGTTGAAGTGGATCTGATTGAAGAACGGCCTCAACGCCGTCAGATCCTGATCGACCAGTTCCTTGATGCTCGCCTGGGTGGTCTTCAACTTGAACACGGCGGCGGCGAGCAGGAGCAGGATCAGCGCGCGCAGCCACCGCTCGATGGCGAGCAGGCGGAGGATGAACGCCGCGCGCAGGGCCTTCCCACGCAGCAGAATCGGGGCGTTCTCGGCAGGACCGCTGCCGTGCGGATCGCCGAGCACGTAGGTGCCGCACCGCAGACATCGCCAGGCGTCGCCGAGCGGCGTGCCGGCCTCCAGCTTGGCGCGGAACGCCGGCTCGCTCGGCGCATAAGTGACGTGCCCCTTCCGCGAACAGGTGCGCAGGTTCCAGTCCATGGCCTGCGAGCTTAGGCTCGCTGTCGATTCAGGCGCGCGCCGATCGTCGGCAGGGTGGAGGCCCGACCGGCGGGCGCGGATGCGAAAGGAAGTGGCATGCCGAAATTTCTCGTACTGATCTACGAGGACGAGCAGAAGTGGATCGACGAGGCGGAGGGTACGGCCGAGGCACTCGCCGCCCACTACAAGTTCAACATCGATCGCGCCGACGCGATCGTGGCCGGCAAGGCGCTGCAGCCGACGTCCACCGCGACGAGCCTGCGCAGGGACGAGGCGGGTCAGGTCCAGGTGACGGACGGGCCGTTCGTCGAGACGAAGGAGGCGCTCGGCGGCTTCTACCTGATCGAGGCGGAGGACGTCGATCAGGCGGTCGAGCTCGCCAAGCAGGTACCGGCGCCGTTCGGCGGCCACGAGGTGCGTCCGGTGCAGGTGTTCAGCTGATGGGCGGCTACGTGGTCCTGCTGTATCAGGACGAGAAGCGGTTGGCGGAATACAGCGATGCCCAGCGGGCCGACCTGCTCGAGCAGCACGGTGCGTTCCAGGCCAAACACGGCGACGCGATCAAGCTCGGCGACGCGCTGCAGGCGACGGAGACCGCGCGGTCCGTCCAGGTAGGGGACGGCAGCATGGCGATTACGGACGGCCCGTTCGTCGAGACCAAGGAGGCGCTCGGCGGCTTCTACGTGATCGAGGCCGGCGATCTCGACGAGGCGATCGCCATTGCCGCGGATGTGCCTGCGCCGCACGGCGGCGTCGAGATCCGACCGGTGATGGTGTACAGCTGAGCGCGCCGGACGTCGCGGCCGCGGTCGCGGAAGCGCACCGTCGCGAGTGGGGCTTCGTCCTCGCCGCGACGGTGCGGGTCACGCGCAACATCGACCTCGCCGAGGAGTGCGTTCAAGACGCCTACGCGAAGGCCTTGACGGTCTGGGCCGACCGCGGCGTCCCGGGCAAGCCGGCGGCCTGGCTCACCACGACGGCCCGCAACCGGGCGCTCGACCTGATGCGCCGGGAGTCGACGTGGCAGCGCTTGCTGCCGATGGTCGTGGAAGACGACGTCGTCGACGAGCCGGTGCTGGACGACGGGGAGATCCCGGACGACCGGCTGCGGCTGATCTGCACGTGCTGCCACCCGGCGCTGGCGCCGGAGGCGCGGGTCGCGTTGACGCTGCGGTTGCTCTGCGGGCTGACCACCGCAGAGGTGGCCCGCGCGTTCCTCGTCAGCGAGGCGACGATGGCCGCGCGCATCACGCGCGCGAAGAAGAAGATCGCCGCCGCCGGGATCCCGTACCGGGTGCCGTCGGCCGCGGAGTTGCCGGCGCGGATGGACGCGATCCTCGCCGTCGTCCACCTCGTGTTCACGACGGGGCACACCGCCCCGATCGGCGACCGGCTGCGGCGTGGCGATCTCGTCGAGCGCGCGCTCGACCTCGCTCGCATCCTGCGCGCGCTGCTGCCGGAGGACGCGGACGTGGCCGGTTTGCTCGCGCTGATCCTGCTCACGGACGCGCGCCGGGCCACGCGCGTCGACGACGCCGGGCAGCTGATCCTGCTGGCCGACCAGGACCGCACGCGCTGGGATCGCGCGGAGATCGCCGAGGGCATCGCGCTCGTGCACGCCGCGCTGCGTCGCCGCCCGCCCGGCCGGTTCGCGCTGCAGGCCGCGATCGCCGCCGTCCACGCCGAAGCGCCGAGCTGGGAGGCGACGGACTGGGGCGAACTCGTCGCGCTGTACGAAGTGCTCGGCCAGCTGTGGCCCTCGCCGGTCGTGGCACTGAATCGAGCTGTGGCGGTGGGCTTCGCCCAGGGTCCCGAGGCTGGGCTGGCCGAGTTGGACGCGCTGGCCGACGAGCCGCAGCTGGCAACCTACAGCTATCTGTCGGCCTCCCGCGCCGACTTCCTGCGCCGGCTCGGTCGCGCAGACGACGCTCGGACCGCCTACGAGGAGGCGTTGACGCTTACCGACAACGAGGTCGAACGCGCCTTCCTCGAACGCAGGATGGCATCGCTGCCGCGTTGACTCGCGTCGCTCCCGCGGTTATCGGCCCGCTGCAACGGGCCAGTGGCTGACCGGTCAACGGTGGGTGAGCTGGACGGTGCCGAGGCCGCCGAACTCCGACCCGCCAGGGCCGTTGTCGGAGCTGCCCAGCACCTTCGTGGCGACGATGATGAAGAAGGTCAGCGCGACGATGCCAATGATCATCTGAATGCCGATCAGAACCCCGAAGAACTGCACACCGCGCCGCACGCCCGGTACACGAGTTGTCCGCCCCAGGACGTGGCAGAGCGTCGCGCAGGGCGGACAGGTCGGGAGGTGGATGGATAGTGTCCTGCGCATGACCGATGCCGACGTCATCGTGGTGGGTGCCGGGCTGGCCGGACTGGTTGCCACCTACGAGCTCAGCAGGGCCGGCAAGCGGGTGCTGGTGCTCGACCAGGAGAATCGCAACAACCTCGGCGGGCAGGCGTTCTGGTCGCTCGGCGGCATCTTCCTCGTCGACAGCCCCGAACAGCGACGGATGGGCATCAAGGATTCACCCGAGCTGGCGCTGCACGACTGGCTCGGCTCGGCCGGCTTCGACCGCGACCGCGAGGATCACTGGCCGCGGCGGTGGGCCGAGGCCTACGTGCAGTTCGCCGCTACCGAGAAGCGCGCGTACCTGCACGCGCTCGGGCTGCGCTTCACGCCCGTCGTCGGGTGGGCCGAGCGCGGCTCCGGCGCGGCGGACGGGCACGGCAACTCGGTACCCCGCTTCCACCTCACCTGGGGGACGGGTCCGGAGGTGGTGCGGATCTTCGCCGAGCCGGTGCGCTCGGCCGAGCAGCAGGGCCTGCTCACGTTCCGCTTCCGGCATCGCGTGGACGACTTGATCGTCGCGGACGGCGCGGTGGTCGGCGTGCGCGGCGCGGTGCTCGCGGAGACCGATCTCGAACGCGGCAAGGCGTCGTCGCGCGAAGCGGTGGGCGAGTTCGAACTGCGCGCCGCGGCGGTGATCGTCACGTCCGGCGGCATCGGCGGCAACTCTGATCTCGTGCGCAAGAACTGGCCGGTCGAGCGGTTCGGCCCGCCGCCGGAGCACCTGATCTCCGGCGTCCCCGCACACGTGGACGGGCGGATGTTGGAGATCACCGAGCGGGCGGGCGGCAACATCGTCAACCGCGACCGCATGTGGCACTACACCGAAGGGATCGTCAACTGGCACCCGATCTGGCCCAACCACGCGATCCGGATTATCCCTGGACCGTCGTCGCTGTGGCTCGACGCGACGGGCAGACGGCTGCCGCCGCCGAACTTCCCCGGCTGCGACACCAACGCGTCGATGAAGGAGATCCTCGCCACCGGGTTCGACTACTCGTGGTTCGTGCTGAACCAGACGATCATCGAGAAGGAGTTCGCACTCTCCGGATCCGAGCAGAATCCGGACGTCACCGGCAAGGACGTCAAGCTGACCGTCAAGAGCCGACTCGCCAAGGGCGCGCCCGGCCCGGTCGAGGCGTTCAAGCGGCACGGCGTCGACTTCGTGGTGGCCGACGATCTGCGCGAACTCGTCGACGGCATGAACAAGATCGCCCGCGGCCCCGCCCTCGCCTTCGACGAGGTGGCGCGCGTCGTTGCCGCACGTGACTCGCAGGTCGGCAACCGGTTCGGCAAGGACGCGCAGCTGATGGCGATCATCAACGCCAGGCAGTACCGCGGCGATCGGCTCACCCGGGTGGTGAAGCCACATCGGCTGCTGGACCCGGCGCACCGGCCGCTCATTGCGGTGCGGCTGAACATCGTCACCCGCAAGACGCTGGGCGGTCTGGAGACCAACCTCGACTCGCAGGTCATCCGCGCGGACGGCACGCCGTTCCCCGGGCTGTACGCGGCCGGCGAGGTGGCCGGATTCGGGGGCGGCGGCGTGCACGGCTACAACGCGCTCGAGGGCACGTTCCTCGGTGGCTGCATCTTCTCCGGACGGGCCGCCGGCCGAGCGCTCGCGCGGACGCTCTGATGGCGCGCACCGCGCTCGTCACGGGCGCGTCCTCCGGTATCGGCGCCGCCGTGGCGGCTGCGCTGGCCGAGCGAGGCTGGCACGTGTTCGGGACGAGTCGTGACCCGTCCGCGGTGACCGACCGCATCCCCGGCGTCGAGTACCTCGCGCTCGACCTCACCGATGCGGCCAGCATCGAGGCGTGCGCCGAGGCGGCGGGCGAGGTCGACGTCCTCGTCAACAACGCGGGCGAGAGCCAGAGCGGTCCGCTCGAGGAATTGCCGATGGACGCCATCGAGCGGCTGTTTCGCGCCAACGTCTTCGGCGCCGTGCGGCTCACCCAGCTGGTCCTGCCTGGCATGCGGGCCCGCGGGTACGGGCGGGTGGTGATGGTCGGGTCGATGCTGGCCAGCTTCCCGCTCGCCTACCGCTCCTCGTACGTGGCGGCCAAGGCCGCGCTGCGCGGCTTCGCGACCGCCGCCCGGCGCGAAGTCCTGCGCTACGGCGTCGGGATCACGACCGTCGAACCGGGGGCGATCAGCACCGGCATCGGAACCCGGCGCACGCACTACCTGAAGGACGGCTCGCCCTACACGGACGAGTACCGCACCATGATCAGCCGCCTCGACGCGAACGAGCGCAACGGCATGTCCGCCGAGCGGGTCGCCGCGACCATCTTGCAGGCGATCGACGCCGAGCCGCCGCGCTCGTTCTATGCGGTCGGCAGCAACGCGCCCATGGTCTTCGCGCTGCGCCGGATCATGCCGCGCTCGGCGGCGGAGCGGATGGTGCACCGCCGGCACGGGCTGCCCTAGGTGCGAGCTTCGTTCCTCTGTCGTGATCAACGGGCCCGAACGGTCGTGAGACGACGATTCGAACCTGTTGATCACCGGGATGGGGGCGGCGCTTCGCTCGTGCCCGCACGATGGCAGCCGCGCGGGCTTGACGCGCCGGCCGTTCTGGGACGATGTTGAAGGAGCCGCACGCCGGTGTAGCGGCTGACGCCAGGAGGGCATCCGTAGATGTCGATGAAGTCCATCACCACCGGTCGCAGAATCGCGACGCTCGCTGTCGTGGCCGCGCTTGTCGGTTCGCTCGCTGCGGCCCAGCCCGCGAGCGCGTCCCCGTCGCACCCGAACCCACCGGTCCGGGCCGGCAAGCAATACCTTGCGCTCGGTGATTCGGTGCCGTTCGGCTATCGAGAGTCGGACAGCGTGCCGACGCCCGATTACACGAAGCCGGAGACGTTCGTCGGCTATCCCGAGGACGTAGCCGCCGATCTGTCCCTGGACGTGGCGAACGCGTCCTGCCCAGGCGAGACGACGGCGAGTCTCATCGACGCGAGTGCGCCGAGCAACGGCTGCGAGAACGGCTATCGGTTGGTCTTCCCCCTGCACGTCGCGTACTCCGGTTCGCAACTCGACTTCGCCGTCCAGTTCCTGCGCAGCCATCGGCAGACGCGGCTCGTCTCACTGATGGCCGGCGCCAACGACGCATTCCTGTGCCAGAAGCAGACCGCCGACAACTGTCTTTCGGAGTTCCCGAACCTGCTGCAAAGCATCGCGCGGAACATCTCGACGATCCTCGGCCGGATCCGCCACGAGGCGCACTATCCGGGTCAGCTCGTTCTCGTCAACTACTACTCGCTGAACTATGCCGACCCAGTCCTGACCGGGGAGGTCGAGGCACTCAACGATGCGATCGACGCGGCCGCGCAGCCGTTCGACGTCGATGTCGCCGACGGGTTCGGCGCGTTCAAGCAAGCGACGGCGGCGTTCGGCGGTAACGACTGCGCGGCCGGTCTGCTGACGATGCTCGCGACGGGCGGCTGCGATTCGCACGTCCACCCGAGCGCCGCCGGGCAGGCTTTGCTCGCGGACGCCGTCGAGCAGGTCGTCCGAACGGCGCCCTAACGCTTCGTCAGCGGAAGGCGTCGAGTCCGGTCAGCTGGGAACCGAGCACCAGCGTGTGCACCTCGTGCGTGCCTTCGTAGGTGTAGACGGTCTCGAGGTTCACCGCGTGCCGCAGCACCGGGTACTCGGTGGTGATGCCGCTGCCGCCGAGGATCGAGCGCGCCTCGCGGCAGATCTCTAGCGCCGCGCGCACGTTGGCGAACTTGCCGAAGCTGACCTGGTACGGCGCGATGCGCCCGGCGTCCTTCAGCTCCCCGAGCCGGCGCGCGGTGAGCTG
Source organism: Jatrophihabitans sp. (assembly GCA_035642535.1). Taxonomy (GTDB): domain Bacteria; phylum Actinomycetota; class Actinomycetes; order Mycobacteriales; family Jatrophihabitantaceae; genus Jatrophihabitans. Next base: position 73,575 of record DASQSE010000052.1, read on the forward strand.
ACTCTGTTGCAGCGCCACCGCCATGTCGGCGAGCTTCTTCTGCGTCAGCTGGAATCCGGCGATCGGCTTGCCGAATTGACTGCGGCTGGTGGCGTAGTCGATCGTCGCCGCGAGCGCGTCCCGAGCCGCTCCCGTGACGCCCCACACGATGCCGTACCGCGCTTCGGTCAGGCAGCCGAGCGGCCCCTTCAGGCCGGCGGCCTCGGGCAGCCGACTGGACTCGGGCACACGCACCCCGTCCAGGATCAGCTCGCTCGTCACCGAGGCGCGCAGCGAGATCTTGTGATGGACGTCCTGCGTGGCGAAGCCCGGCATGTCCTTCTCCACCAGGAAGCCGCGCACACCCTCGTCCGTCCGGGCCCAGACGACCGCGACATCGGACAGCGACCCGTTCGTGATCCACATCTTGTTGCCGGTGAGGATCCAATCGCCGCCGTCGCGGACGGCGCGGGTGCGCATCGAGCCGGGGTCGGAGCCGGAGTCGGGCTCGGTCAGCCCGAAGCAGCCGATGAGCTCGCCGGTGGACATCCCCGGCAGCCAGCGCTGCTTCTGCTCCTCGCTGCCGTAGGCGTAGATCGCGTACATCGCGAGCGAACCCTGCACGCTCACCAGCGAACGCAGCCCGGAGTCGACCGCCTCGACCTCGGCACACACCAGCCCGTACTGCGACGCGGTGGAGCCCTGGCAGCCGTACCCGTGCAGGTGCATTCCGAGCACGCCGAGCGCGCCGAACTCCCGGGCGAGCTCGCGCGCCGGCAGCTCGCCGTCCTCGAACCATTGCTGGATGTTCGGGCGCAACCGGTCGTTCGCGAACTTGCGCACCGTGTCGCGCAGCAGCCGGTCATCGCTTGTCAGGTCGTCGTCCAGGTCGAGCAGGTCCAGGCGGTCGAGAGTGTCGCTCACCCCTACAGATTAGGCTTTCGGGCGTGGCGAACCCGCTGGAGTTCGACCCGATCGACCGGGCCGGCGAGCTCTGGGCGCAGCATTGGCCGGACGAACCGGCCGAGGTCTACGCGTCGATGCGCGCTGTGACATCCATCATGCGCGCGCACCAGGTCCTGATCGCTGAGCTCGATTCGGCGCTGCGCCCGTTCGGGATCACGTTCAGCCGCTACGAGGCGCTCGTCCTGCTCGTCCACTCGCGCAACGGTTCGCTGCCACTTTCGAAGATCGGCGAACGCCTTCAGGTGCATGCGACATCGGTGACGAACGTGATTGATCGGCTCGAAGCGGCGGGCCTGGTGCGCCGGGAGCCCAACCCGCGCGACGGGCGGGGCACGCTTGCGGTCATCACCGACGAGGGGCGCGAGGTCGCGGACAAGGCGACCGTCGAGTTCAACCACGCCCGCTTCGGGATGTCGGCGTTGTCCCGCTCCGACCTCGACGCGCTGTTCCGCATCCTGCGCCGGCTCCGCGTCGAGGCGGGCGACTTCGCCTAGCGCGCCGACACAGTGTGACTAGCCGGCGCGGGACGCGACCAGCCGGGCATCGAGGATGACGTTGTAGTGGTAGTCGACGCCACCGAGTTCGGCGCAGGTGATCAGGACGACCCGGTTCCGCACCTGCGGATCCATGATCGAATCGATGCCGCCGAGCCGCATCTTGTCCACCCCGAACGCGTTGCGGACGACGTACACGAGCGTGCCGCGTGGCGTGCGCAGCGTGATGCGACTGCCCAGCAGGCTGCGCGCCGGGTAGATCGGCACACCGTCGAGGTGGTGCACCTTGGCATGCAGGATGTCCCGGGTCGCGCGCACGGACGCCGCGTTCAGCACCTCCAGCGGATCCTGCGCCCACGAGTGCCCGAGCACGTAGCTGGTGCGGCTGTGACTGCTCGGCCGGTACCCGAAGCCTTTCGTCACCCAGCACACGGTGTGGTGCTGCTCGCCCGGCGGGTCGAGCGGGAAGACCGGCGCCATCGCACAGACGTGCGCGTGGATGGTGAAATCGGAGCCGCGCAACGTGAACCTGGTCGGCGCGGCCGGGGCCACGCGGTCGTGCGGCACGCCTGGTTCGGGCGGTGGGGCTGACGTGCTCGGCGGCAGCGGCGGGGGAGTCGGGGTTACGGCGACGATGATCGGGGCCGCACCCGCGACATGGTGTTGCGGATGGCTCGGCGAGCTGAGCAGGACGACCGCGCCGACCACCCCGGCGAGCGCGAGCGCGACCGCCGCCGCGGCGATCAGCGCGCGACGGCGCGTGGGAGTTCGGCCAGTCTCGTCCATCTGTGAAACAAGGATAAGGTCTGCCTTGGACAGATACTTGGACGTCCTAGTAAATTGGGGTGAGGCGCAGTACACAGCGCGCCAAGCCCGATCCTCCGTAAGGTGCCGACGTGGACGCAGAGCACATCGCCCAAGGCCGCGCTCGCTGGCAGGAGCGCTACGAGAAGGCCCGCAAGACCGAGCGTGATTACACGACGCTGTCCGGCGAGGAGGTCGAGCCGCTCTACGGCCCCACGGAGGCGGACGCCCGGTTCGAGCGCATCGGCTGGCCGGGCGAGTACCCGTTCACCCGCGGCATCCACCCCACCGGCTACCGGGGCAAGCCGTGGACGATCCGGCAGTTCGCCGGCTTCGGCAGCGCGCGGCAGACGAACGAGCGGTACAAGATGATCCTCGCCGAGGGCGGCCACGGCCTGTCGGTCGCCTTCGACATGCCCACCCTGATGGGCCGTGACTCGGACGATCCCCGCTCGCTCGGCGAGGTCGGCCACTGCGGCGTGGCGATCGACTCGGCCGCGGACATGGACGTCCTCTTCGACGAGATCGACCTCGCCGACGTCACCACGTCCATGACGATCAGTGGGCCGGCCGTCCCGATCTTCTGCATGTACGTCGTAGCCGCCGAGCGGCAGGGTGCGGACCCGGCCAAGCTGAACGGCACCCTGCAGACCGACATCTTCAAGGAGTACATCGCGCAGAAGGAGTGGATCTATCCGCCGGAGCCGCACCTGAAGCTGATCGGCGACCTGATGGAGTACGTCGACGGCAACGTCCCGGCGTACAAGCCGCTGTCGGTGTCCGGCTACCACATCCGCGAGGCCGGCGCGACGGCCGCGCAGGAGCTCGCGTTGACGCTCGCGGACGGCTTCGGCTATGTCGAGCTCGGCCGCTCCCGCGGGATGGACGTCGACCGCTTCGCGCCGGGCCTGTCGTTCTTCTTCGACGCGCACATCGACTTCTTCGAGGAGATCGCGAAGCTGCGCGCGGCGCGCCGCATCTGGGCGCGCTGGATGCGCGACGTGTACGGCGCCCAGACCGACCGCGCCCAGTGGCTGCGCTTCCACACCCAGACCGCGGGGGTGTCGCTGACCGCGCAGCAACCCGACAACAACGTCGTCCGGACCGCGATCGAGGCGCTGGCCGCGGTGCTGGCCGGGACCAACTCGCTGCACACCAACGCCCTGGACGAGGTGCTGGCCCTGCCCTCGGCGAAGGCGGCGCAGATCGCGCTGCGCACCCAACAGGTCATCGCCGAGGAGACCGGCGTGCTGAACGTCGCCGATCCGCTCGGCGGCTCGTGGTACGTCGAGGCGCTCACCGACAAGCTCGAGGCCGAGGCCGAGGCGATCTTCGCCCGCATCAAGGAGTTCGGCGGCGACGACACGATCACTTCGGGCCTGCTCCGCGGTATCGACGAGGGCTGGTTCATCACCGAGATCGCCGACTCCGCGTTCAACTACCAGGTCGCGCTCGAGAAGGGCGACAAAAAGGTGGTGGGCGTGAACACGCTCGCCCGCGACGTCGGCGAGCCGTTGGAGATCCTGCGCGTCTCGCACGAGGTGGAGCTGGAGCAGCGCGCGCTCGTCACGGCGCGCCGGGCGGGACGCGATCAGGCGGCGGTCGACGCGGCGCTGGCGCGGATGGTCGAGGACGCCGCGGCCGACCGCAACACGCTGCCCGCAATGCTCGACGCGGCGCGCGCCGAGGCGACGCTCGGCGAGATCTGCAACGCGTTCAAGCCGCTCTGGGGCGAGTACCGGGAGCCAGCCCGCTTCTGACTGATCGCCCCTCCCGCGTCGCGTGGTCACTTAGGACGCGAGTGGTCAGCTTTACGTGACCACTCGGTGCGTAACTGACCACGCCCGACGGGATCAGCGGGCGGTAGCGACGGCAGCAAGCGGCTACTCCGGCAGGCACGTCACCGCGACCTGCTGCGGGGCGTTGTTCGCGAAGCCGCCGCGGTTCCATGCCTGGTCGATCGGCTGGACGTTGCCCGCGCCGTCGGTGGCGCGCGCGGTCAGGACGTGCTGCCCGGCAGCCGCCTGCCACTCGTGCCGCCACGCCCGCCACGCCCATTGCCCCTGCTCCGGGCCGAGTTCCGCGTCCTGCCACGTCGCGCCGGCGTCGCTGCTCACCTCGACGCGAACGACCGGCGCGAAGCCCGACCACGCCCGGCCCTGCAGTGCGACGGGCCCCGGCCGGACGATGCGCTCGCGGGTCATGAAGTCGGGGAAGCCGGGCGGGACGAGCAGCGCGCGCGGTTGCATGCGGGTGACCGGCTCGCCGTCGTCGTCCGCTTCCTGGCGCACGCGGTAGGCCACGGCGTTCTGGAAACCCTCGAACGGGGTGTCGACGACCGCGATCTCACGCAGCCACTTGACCTGCGCCATGCCGTACCAGCCGGGCGCGACCAGCCGCAGCGGGAAACCGTGCTGCGGCGGCAGCGGCGCGCCGTTCATCGCATATGCCACGAGAACGTCGTCGCTCATCGCCTCGGCCACCGGCAGGGACCGCTGATAGTCCTGCTCGACGCCGCGCTCGACGCCGTGATCCGCGCCGGTGAACACCACCTCGGCCGCCGCCGGGTCGACGCCCGCCTGGTCGAGCAGGTCGCGCAGCGGCACGCCGGTCCATTCCGCGGTGCCGACCGCCTCGACCAGCCACGGCTGGCTGATCGGACGGGGCAGCAGCCGGGCCCGGCCGTTGCCGGCGCATTCCATCGTGACGGGAACGGTGCGCGACGGCCGGCTGCGCAACGCGTCGAGGGTCAGCATCACCGGCCGCGCCACCCGGCCGGTGACCCCGAGCTGCCAGTCCGCGGCGTCGGTCTCCGGGATGTCGTAGTGGATGAGCAGATAGTGCAGGCCGACGGGCGTGATGTCGTAGCGCATCGCTTCGAGCGGCATGCCGTGGTTGCGCGCGGCCAGCCCGAGCTCGTCGGCGGTGATCTGCTCGTCCGGCTCGGCGATGCGGGCCGGCCGGCTCACGTCCTCGAGATACATGCCTACAGGATCCACCCTCATTCGCCGAACGCACCGTGCCGACCGGCGCCGGCCGCGAACCGGCCCGCACCATCGAGCGCCTCGGCCAGCACCGTCCGGCCGTGCTCGAACTCGATCTGCAGCGCGTCGCGCCCGGCCGCACCGAGCGCGTCGTAGACGGCGGCGCGGTCGGAATGCAGGCAGGCCTGCGGAAAGCGGGCCAGCTCGGCCGCCAGCTGCTCGGCCGCCGCGCGCGCCTGCCCCGGCGCAACGACCCGGTTGGCGAAGCCCATCGCCAGCGCCTCGTCCGCGCCGACCGGCCGACCCGTCAGGATCAGATCCAGCGCGCGGCCGAGTCCGACGATGCGCGGCAGCCGGACGGTGCCACCGTCGATCAGCGGAACTCCCCAGCGCCGGCAGAACAGGCCGACGACGGCGTCGGACTCCATGACGCGCAGGTCGCACCACGCGGCGAGTTCCAGGCCGCCGGCCACGGCGTGCCCGCTGATCGCCGCGACCACCGGCTTCGACAGGCTCATCCGGCTCGGCCCCATCGGGCCGTCGGTGGACATGTCCGCGTCGATGCGGTTCGACATCTGCTTGAGGTCGGCACCTGCGCAGAACGTGCCGCCCGCACCACACAGCACGGCCGCCGCGGCCGCGTCGTCCGCCTCGAACGCGCGGAAGGCTTCGGCCAGGGCCACCGCGGTCGGCCCGTCGACGGCGTTGCGCGCCGCGGGGCGGTCGATGACGACCGTCCAGACCGACCCGGTTCGCTCTGTGCGTACAGTCATGCGCGCACCCCACCGGTTAGCGAACCCGCTGTCAATCTCTGGAAAACTGAAGGTATGCCTCCAGGTACACCGCGCCGCAGCCAGCAACAAGGTGGCGCCGCGCCCAGCCCGGCGACCGTCGCCGCAATGACGGGTGCCGTCGATCTCGCAGCCGTGAAGGCGCGTTCGGACGCCGCTTCGCGCGCCGCCGAGGCACCGGCACCGGGTAGCTACGTCATCGAGGTGACGGAAGCCACGTTCCAGACCGAGGTCCTCGATCGCTCGTTCCAGGTGCCCGTGCTGCTCGACCTGTGGGCCGACTGGTGCCAGCCGTGCAAGCAGCTCTCGCCGATCCTCGAGCGGCTCGCCAACGCGGCGGGCGGCGCGTGGGTGTTGGCCAAGATCGACACCGACGCCAACCCGCGCATCATGCAGGCGCTGCAGGTACAGAGCATCCCGACGATCTTCGCGGTCATCGGCGGCCAACTCATCCCGGGCTTCCAAGGCGCGCTGCCTGAGGCGCAGGTCCGCGAGTTCATCAACGCCGTGCTGGCCGCGGCCAAGGACGCCGGGCTGCCGGGTGCCGGGGCCCCGCCGGCCGCCGCCGAAGAGCAGCAGCCGGTTGCCGAGGTTCCGGCCGAGCCGGAGGATCCGCGCTTCGTAGCCGCCGAGGACGCGCTCGAGGCCGGCGACTACGCGCTCGCCGCGCAGCGCTACCAGGCCATCGTCGACCAGGAGCCCGCGAACCAGCAGGCAGCATTCGCCCTCGGCCAGGTGCGGTTGCTGCAGCGCGTCGAGTCCGTCGACCGGGCTGCGGCCCAGCGTGCCGACAGCGCGCCCGACGACGTGACGGCCCAGCTGGCCGCCGCCGATCTCGCGTTCGCCGGCAATGACATCGCCGGCGCGTTGCAGCGGCTGCTCGGCGCCGTCGCCCGGAGCGCCGGCGACGACCGCGAGCAGGTCCGCACCCGGCTGCTGGAGTACTTCGACCTGCTCGGCCCCGACGACCCACGGGTATCCGACGCGCGCCGCCAGCTGGCCCGGGCCCTCTTCTGATGGCCCGACCGCTCCGCGAAGAGGTCGACGAAACAGATCATCAGCTGGCTCGGGACGGCGTCCGGCAGCTGGTCGCGGTCAGCGAGCGCGATCCGCTGGCGCCGTTCGCGCTGCGGCCGGAGAAGAGCTACGTCTTCGCACCGGACGGCGCTGCCGCCGTCGGTTTTCGGGTGCGAGTGGGCCTCGCGGTGGCCAGCGGCGATCCCGTCGGCGCGGCGGCCAGCTGGTCCGCGGCGATCGACGAGTTCATCAAAGAGGCGCAGCGCCGACGGCTGCGGGTTGCCGTGCTGGGCGCGGGGGAGCGGGCCCGGCCGATGTGGCAGGCGTACGGCTTCGGGCACGTCGCGATCGGTCGCGACGTCGTGCTGCACGGCGGCGAGTTCACGCTGGAAGGCCGCAGCTTCCGCAACCTGCGCCAGGCCATCCAGCGTTCGCGCAATTCCGGCGTCACCGTCGAGTTGCACCGCGAGGGTGCGCTGCGGCCCGAGCTGGCCCTCGAGCTGCGCGGGCTGATGAAGCGGTCGCAGCGCGAGGACACTCGCGGCTTCTCGATGATCCTGGGCCGGCTGTTCGACGGCTCCGAGCCGGACGCGGTCATCGCCGTGGCGCGCGACGGCGAAGGCAGCGTCGTCGGCGCGCACCGCTATCTCTGGGCAGGCAAGCGGGATCTCTCCCTCGACCTGCCGATGCGGGTGGCCAGCGCGCCCAACGGGGTCGACGAGCGACTCACGGCGGAGGTCGTCGAGTGGGGCGCGACGCTCGGCGTCGAACGGGTGTCGCTGGCGTTCGCGCCGTTCCCCGAACTGTTCGCGAACCGCCACCACCTGAGCGCGTTGGGCAAGGTCGGCTACGGGCTCGTCCACCTGTTGGACCCGCTGATCCGAGTCGAGCGGCTGTACCGCTACCTGCGCAAGTTCCGCGCATTCGACCAGGAGCGCTACGTCATGCTGCGCTGGCGGCAGGTGGTGCGGGTGGCGGTGGCACTGCTGCTGCTCGAGTTCGGCCGTTGAGCGCGCACGGCACGCACGACTACGTCGACGATCCGCGCAACGCCGACGCCCTGATCTACGTCAACGGCGCGCTTGTCACGCGGGCGCAGGCCGTGGTGTCCGTCTTCGACGCAGGCTTCGTACTCGGCGACGGGGTGTGGGAAGGGCTGCGCGTGCACGGCGGCCACCCCGCGTTCCTCGAGGCGCACCTGGATCGGCTGTACGAGGGTGCGGCGGCCATCGCACTCGATATCGGGCTGACGCGCACCGAGCTCACCGCCGCCGTCTACCGCACGCTCGACGCCAACGCGATGACCGACGGCGCGCACGTCCGGCTCATGGTGACGCGCGGGCCGAAGTCCACGCCGTACCAGGACCCGCGGATGTCCGCCGGCCCGGCGACCGTGGTGATCATCTGCGAGTACAAGGATCCGCTGCCTGCGACGGTCGAGCGCGGGATCTCGCTGTTCACCGTGCACGTCCGGCGTGCGGCTCCGGACACGCTCGACCCGAAGCTCAACGCGCACAGCAAGCTCAACGACATCACCGCGTGCATCCAGGCGTACACCGCGGGCGCCGACGAGGCGCTGATGCTCGACCCGCACGGCTTCGTCGCCACCTGCAACTCGACGCATTTCTTCATCGTCCGGCGCGGCGAGGTGTGGACGTCGTCGGGCATGTACTGCCTCGGCGGCATCACCCGATCGAACGTGCTGCGTATCTGCGCCGCCGCCGGGATTCCGGCCCGGGAGAAGAGTTTCTCGCTCACTGACGTCTACGGCGCCGACGAGGCGTTCGTCACCGGCACCTTCGCCGGGCTCGTTCCGGTCCACACGGTCGACGGGCGGCACATCGGCGGAGCCGATCGTGGGCATGGCGGGACCGGGCGACGCGGGCCGATGGTCGAGCGGTTGCAGAGGCTGTACGCGGACCTCGTCCGAACCGACGTCGCGGCGCGCGCCCGGCCATGACCGTCCGGCTCGCGATGTGGTCGGGGCCGCGCAACATCTCGACGGCCCTGATGCGTTCGTGGGAGAACCGGCCGGACTGCGCCGTCGTCGACGAGCCGCTCTACGCGTACTACCTGAACGAGACCGGGCTGAACCATCCGGCGCGCGCCGAAGTGATCGCGGCCGGCGAGCCCGACTGGCGCGCGGTGGTCGCGGAGCTGACGAGCGCCGAGCCGGCGTCGATCTACTACCAGAAGCACATGACGCACCACCTGATCCCGCAGCTGCCTCGCGACTGGATCGGGTCGCTGACGAATGCGCTCCTGATCCGCGACCCGTTCGAGGTGGTGGCCTCGTACGTCCGCTCACGCGCGGACGTGGTCGCAGAGGACATCGGGCTGGTGCAGCAGGTCGAGCTGTACGAGCAGCTGGGCGAGGACGTGCCCGTGCTCGACGCCGCCGACTTCCTCCAGTCGCCGAAGCGCTACCTGCGCTGGCTGTGCGCGCACGTCGGAGTGGAGTTCACCGACGCGATGCTGCACTGGCCGGCAGGCCCGCGCCCGTCCGACGGCGTGTGGGCGCCGCACTGGTACGCCGCGGTGATCCGGTCGACCGGCTTCGCGGCATACCGGCCCCGGTCGGTGTCGCTGACCGGCGAAGCACGGCACGCCGCCGAGCAGAGCCGGCCGTTCTACGAGCGGCTCTACGCATCGCGGATCCGGCTGTGAGTGCTGAGCTGCTGCAGACCGAGCACCCGGACCAGGTCGAGCTTCGCCGCGTCGGGACTGGCTGGTTCGGCGGTGTAGACGATGACCCGCAGATCGGTTCCGACGACTGTCAGGACGTCGCAGTCGAGCGTGATCGGGCCGGCTTCCGGGTGCTCGATGGTCTTCGGCCCGATGCTCGGTTGGATGAGGATGTGCCGCTGCCAGAGCTCGTCGAAGCGGACGCTGACGCGACGCAGGTCGGCGAGTAGTTGCTGCAGCCCGGGGTCGTCGGGGTAGTTGCCGATGACCCTGCGCAGATCGGCGACGGCGAACTCCTCGAACGCGGCGACCTCGTCCGCCGTCTTGGCCACCCGGCTCGAGCCCGCGGTGAAGACGCGCCAGATCAGATTGCGCTCGCGGCCCGTCAGGGCTGAAGGATCGCCCATGAGCGCGGCCCACATCGCGTTCCACAGCAGGATCGTCCACGTCGCGTCGTAGACGGCGACCGGGACGTCGCCCAGGCGATCGACGAGGCGCTGGATCCCGGGCGTGACGTGCGACGGGACGTGCGTCTTCCGCGGCGGTGCCTGACCGGCCACCAGGTAGAGGTGGTCGCGTTCGGCCGTGTCCAGGCGCAGCGCGCGCGCCAATGCGGCGAGCACCGACGACGACGGGTTGACCGCGCGGCCCTGCTCGAGGCGGACGAGGTAGTCGACCGAGATGCCGGCGAGCGCGGCGAGTTCCTCGCGGCGCAGCCCGCGGGTGCGCCGCGGCCCGGCGGCCGGCAACCCGACGTCGGCGGGCTGCAGCCGAGCGCGCCACGCCCGCACGTAGGAAGCCACGCTCTCGCGTCCTGGCATGCCGCCCAGTCTGCTCCGCGCGCCGCCGAGCCGGGTGGCACTGACAGTCCCAGGGAAGGGCAGGGCCTGGCCGCGTCGCCGGCGCGGCCGCACGCTCGACCCATGAAGCTCGGAATCATGGTCACCGATTTCTCCTGGCCGGTGCCGACCGAACAGCTCGGGCCCATCGTGACGCGCATCGCGCAGCGGGCCGACGAAGCGGGCCTGGACAGCCTCTGGACGATGGATCACTTCTTCCAGATCCGGATCAGTGGACTGCCGCCGGAGTCGCCGATGCCCGAGGCGTACGCGACGCTTGCCTTCATCGCGGGCCGGACGAGCCGGATCCGGCTCGGCACGCTCGTCAGCTCGGTGGCCTACCGGCATCCCGCGGTGCTGCTCAAGGCGGTCTCGTCGCTCGACGCGCTCAGCAGCGGTCGGATGATCCTGGGCGTGGGGGCAGGCGCGCCGTGGAACACGTTGCCGGCCGGTGTCTCGCCCCGCGACGTGGAGATCTCCGGCCTGGGCATTCCCTTCCCGTCGCTGGCCGAGCGGTTCGAGCGGCTTGAGGAACTGCTGCAGATCGCGCACCAGATGTGGCGCGGCGACGAGCAGCCGTACGCCGGCAAGCATTACCAGCTCCTGCGGCCGCTGAACTCGCCGAACAGTGTGCAGCAGCCGCACCCGCCGATCCTCGTCGGCGGCAGCGGTGAGAAGAAGACGCTGCGCCTGGTGGCGCGCTACGGCGACATGTGCAACCTGTTCGACCTGCCCGGCGCGGGTTATGCGGACGACCTGCGGCACAAGCTCGACGTCCTGCAAGCGCACTGCGCCGCGCTGGGCCGCAACTACGACGAGATCGAGAGGACCACCGCCACGTACTTGGACACCGAGGACGGCCCGAACGGGCCGCGTCTCGGCCGGTTCCTCGACCACCTTGCCCGGCTGGCCGAACTCGGGATCGACCACGCCATCGTCGGCCCCCACCAGCCGTGGAGCGAGGCGACGCTCGACGCACTCATCGACGCGCTCCCCGACGTGCGCGCCATCCCGACCCGGCAGGCCGCTTGAGGTCCGATAGCGGCAAACAACTCGCCCGCAGTGCCGGAGCTTCGGTTTACTACCGCAGATGGGGCTGCACAACGAGGTCGTCAGCGGACCGGCCGGGCCGCTGACCCGGGTGTGGGCCGCGAGGTGCGACAGCCCGACCGACTTCAGCTCGATCGCCTCCGGCAACCCGGGGATCGCGTTCGTGCGGATCGGCGGTGCCACCACCGTGCACCTGCGCGGCCCGGAGACGAGGGCGACGACGCTGTCCTGCCCGACCGACGCGGAGTACTTCGGCGCCGACTTCCGGCTCGGCGCGTACCTGCCGATGTTCCCGCCCAGCACGCTCGCCAACCTCCAGGACGCTCTGCTGCCGACCCTGCCGGACGGCCGGATCCTGCTCGACCGCCGCGCCTGGGAGATGCCGACGCCGGAGAACCTCGACGTCTTCGTGGCCCGTCTCGAACGTGCCGACCTGGTGGTCTTCGACCCGCTCGTCGAGGCACTGCGACACGGCGAGGCAATACGCGGCGTGCCGGCCCGGACGGCGCAGAGCCGGTTCGTGCGGGCGGTCGGCCTGTCGCGCCGCAAGCTGCAGCTGATCGAGCGGGCCAGACACGCGGCGCGGCTGCTGTGCGGGGGTGCGGCGATCGCGGACGTCGTAACCGACGCCGGCTTCTACGACCAGCCGCACCTGACACGCGTGCTCCGGAAGCTGATCGGGCACACCCCGACCGAGCTGAAGCGCGGCGGCATGTTCCTGGACCTGTGACCTGCGTTTCGGTACAAGACGCGCCCGAGGTCCGGCCCATACGTTGCTCGGCATGAGGAAGCTGGTCGAATCGACGTACGTGTCCCTTGACGGCATGGTCTCGGGCGAGAGCTTCTGGGCTGCGCAGGCGCAGTTCCAGGGTGACAAGCACGCCGCGTATGCCGAGAAGCTGCTCGGCGCCGCGGACGCGTTGGTGCTCGGCCGGGCGACGTACGAAGTGTTCGCCGCCGCGTGGCCCGAGCGCAGCGGCGACATCGCCGACCGGCTCAACGCGCTGCCGAAGTACGTCGCATCGCGCACACTGACCGAGGGCACCTGGAACGCCGAGATTCTGCAGGGCGACGCCGTCGACGCGGTCGCGCGGCTCAAGGAGTCCGGCGAGGGCACGCTGCTGAGGTACGGCACCGGCTCGTTCAGCCGGGCGCTGCTGGAGGGCGGGCAACTGGACGAGCTGCACCTGTGGGTGTACCCGTTCATCGCCGGTGCCGGAGAGGGTCTGTTGCCGGGGATCGCGACCACCCACTTCGAGCTGGCCAAAGTGAACGAGGTCGGCAACGGTGCCGTCGTGCTGACCTACACGCCGCGAAGCGCGTAACGCACGGCCGCTCCGGCGGCGAGGGTCCGCCGCTGTTGCTTCTGCATGGCATGCCGGAGACGCACGTGATGTGGCACCGCGTCGCGCCGGCGGCGTCGGCCACGAACGCGGTGCGCGGTGCGCCACCGAATGGCACTCGACGCCCCGGATGTCGTCGACCGGCTCGCGGTGCTGGACATCGTGGGCCGACGACCCGGCGGTCTTCCCGCCCGAAGCGCGGGCGACCTACATCGAAAATTAGCGCCGCCGGAGACCGTGCACGCCATCTGTGAGCAGTGCAAGGCGGGCCGAATGACGCCGGCCACTTCCTTCCGGAGCAAGCACCGCAGGAGATCTCGAACGAACTCCTGACCTTCTTCGCTCAGTCGGCGTAACGCAGCCAGATCGCGCCGAGCGGCGGCACGCGCATCGTCGTCGACGCCGGCTGGCCGTGATACATCTCGTCGGTCGCAATCACACCGCCGAAGTTGCCCACGCCGGAGCCGAAGTACGATTCGGCGTCGGTGTTGAGCACCTCGTCCCACCGACCGGTGAACGGCAGCCCGAGCCGGTAGTTCTCATGGGGGACCGGCGAGAAGTTCGCAACGCACGCCAGCACCGAGTCGTCCGTACCGAAGCGCAGGAACGAGTAGACGTTTCCGGGGGCGTCGTTCGCGTCGATCCAGTGGAAGCCGTCCTCGGTGGTATCGCGCGACCACAGCGCCGGCGTCGCGCGATAGATCGCGTTGAGATCCCGAACCACGCGGGCAACGCCACGGTGCCCCGGGTCGTCGAGCACCCACCAGTCGAGCGAGCGCGACTCGGCCCACTCGGCGCCCTGCCCGAACTCCTGCCCCATGAAGAGCAGTTGCTTGCCCGGATGCGCCCACATGTACGCGTACAACGCGCGCAGCGTGGCCATCTTCTGCCACGTGTCGCCCGAGATCTTGTTCAGCAACGAGCCCTTGCCGTGCACCACCTCGTCGTGCGAAATCGGCAGCACATAGTTCTCGGAGTACGCGTACATCATCGAGAACGTCATGTCGTTGTGGTGGTACTGGCGGTGGACCGGCTCGTGCGAGAGGTAGCTGAGCGTGTCGTGCATCCAGCCCATGTTCCATTTGAAGCCGAAGCCGAGCCCGCCCAGGTGCGTCGCGCGCGTGACGCCGGGCCATGCCGTCGACTCCTCCGCGATCGTGACCGCACCCGGGACCCGCTTGTAGACGGTGGCGTTCATCTCCTGCAGGAACGACACCGCGTCGAGGTTCTCCCGGCCGCCGTAGGCGTTGGGCGCCCACTCGCCTTCGTTGCGGGAGTAGTCGAGGTAGAGCATCGAGGCGACGGCGTCGACTCGCAGCCCGTCGACGTGGAACTGCTCGAGCCAGAACAGCGCGTTGGCGACGAGGAAGTTACGAACCTCGGTGCGGCCGAAGTCGAACACGAACGTCCCCCAGTCCGGCTGCTCGCCGCGCCGCGGGTCGGCGTGCTCGTAGAGCGGCGTGCCGTCGAAGCGGCCGAGCGCGAAGTCGTCCTTGGGGAAGTGCGCGGGCACCCAGTCGACGATCACCCCGATGCCGGCCTGGTGCAGCCGATCGACGAGATAGCGGAAGTCGTCCGGGCTGCCGAAGCGTGCCGACGGCGCGTAGTAGGACGTGACCTGATAGCCCCACGAGCCGCCGAACGGGTGCTCGGCAACCGGCAGGAACTCCACGTGCGTGAAGCCCGTCTCGGTCAGGTAATCGGTGAGTTCGTCGGCGAGTTGCCGATACGACGCGCCCTCCTTCCACGAGCCGATGTGCACCTCGTAGATCGACATCGGCGCCTTGTGCCACTGCGTCTGCGCGCGGTGGGCGAGCCACTCGTCGTCGCCCCAGGTGTAGCTCGATGTCGTGATGACCGACGCCGTGGCGGGCGGCGACTCGCAGGCGAAGGCCATCGGGTCGGCCTTCATCCGCCATTGACCGTCCGCGCCGAGGATCTGGAACTTGTAGCGGCACCCGTCACCGACGTCCGGAATGAAGATCTCCCACACGCCGGTCGAGCCGAGCGAGCGCATCGGCAGCCGGCGCCCGTCCCAGTAGTCGAAGTCGCCGACGACGCGTACGCCGCGGGCGCTCGGCGCCCACACGGCGAACGACGCGCCGGTCACGGTGCCGCCGGGCGTCTCGTAGGCGCGCACGTGGGCGCCGAGGACGTCCCACAGGTTCTCGTGCCGCCCCTCCGCGATCAAGTGCATGTCGATCTCGCCGAGCGTGGGCAGCCAGCGGTACGGGTCGTCGACGCGATGCGTCCGGTCGTGGTAAGTGACCTCGAGCCGGTAGTCGGCCGGCGCTCCGTCGACGACTGCCTCGAAGACGCCGCCGTCGTGCACCTTGTGCATCGCGGCGCGGGTGTCGCCGGCGACGACGGACACGGCGTCCGCCTCCGGCCGCAACGTCCGAATGACGGTGGCGTTGCCCGGCATCGGATGTGCACCGAGCACGCCGTGCGGGTTGTGGTGCGCACCGGCGACCAGGCGATCGAGTTCTTCGCGGGCGACGGTCGTGGTCATGAGGCGCCACCCTTCACGAGCATCGCAGCGAGTACCGCAGCGAGCGCCAGCGAGCGAGGAACGCAGCGAGGAGCGGAGTGGAGGGGGGTGACGGGGGGCATGGTCATAGGGTCTCTCCGTCCGTTGCCAATCGGGTGAGCGAGGCGAGCGGGATCGGCAGCCATGCCGGTCGGTTGCGGGCCTCGTACACCGCCTCGTACACAGCCTTGTCGGCCTCGAGTGCGCGGAGCAGCACGTGGTGCTCACGCGGGTCGTGACCCGCGGCGAGTGAGTATCCCGAGCAGAACGCGTCCCGGTTGCGTTCGGACCACTCGCGCGCGCGGTAGTTGAGCTGCGGATCCCAGCCGGCCTCCATCGCGCGGTGGTAGCCGGCATAGTCGAACGAGCGCAGCATGCCCGCGACGTCGCGCAGCGGGGTGTCGAACTCGCGCCGCGCGTCCATGGCTGCCATCGGCTCGCCCTCGAAGTCGATGAGCACCCACCGCGTGACCGTGCGCAGCGCCTGGCCGAGGTGCAGGTCGCCGTGGATGCGCTGCATCGCGAGCGAGTCGGCCAGCTCGGCGAGTTCGCTGTACGCAGCGGAGAGCGCGTCCGCGACGCTGGCCAGTTCCGGCACCACCCCGATCGCGCGGCGCAGCCGGCCCTCCATCGCCTCGACGCGCTCCGGCAGCTCGTCCGCCGCCGCCTCGCGCACACCGAATGCCGTGGCCAGGTCGGCGTGCACGCTCGCGACGGCATCGCCGAGCCGCTCCGCCTCGCCGGCGAAGTCGCCGCCCGCCTCGTCGGCGTGCAGGTCCGCCTCTGCCATGAGGTCGCGCACGCTGGTCTTGGCGAGCTCCCATCCGTCCGACGCGGTGGTCATGAATTCCTGCAGCATGGCGAGCGAGGACGGCTCACCAGCGACGTTCGCCTCGACGGCACCGAGCAGCGCCGGGACGTGCTTCGCGCCCAGTTTGGTGAGGGCGCCCTGCACCTCGATGTCCGGGTTCATGCCCGGATGCAGCCGGCGATACACCTTCAGGATGGCGACGTCGCCGAACACCATCGACGTGTTCGACTGCTCGCCGGTGAGCACGAGACTGGGCTCGTCGACCGGGATGTCGTCCGGTTGCTCGGCATAGCGGACGAAGCGCAGCGGCTCGTCCACGATCTCGTCACGGATGCCGACCAGCCAGGCCGGCGTGACGTCCTTGTCGTGCAGCGCGTCGTACACCCACTGCGTCCCCGCCTCGGTTTCCACGGTGCCGAGCAGCACGTGATCGAGCGTTTCGACAGGTTCGTCGCGGACCACCAGTGGCACCTGGTAGGTGTCGGCCTCGTCGTCCGCGTAGTCGACGTGCAGCAGCCAGATCGTCACCGGCGGGTGCTCTGCGAGATCGGCGAGCGGGTCGATGGTCATTGTTGCCTCGCGGCCCTTGCCCGCGTACCAGCGCTGCGTAGGCGCCCACGCAGCGGCCAGCGGCGCGAGTTGTTCGGTCGTGATCAACGAGGAGCCCTCCTTCATCGCTGGGCCTCCTCGGGAACCCCCGTCGGCTGTTGTACGCGCGGGATGCGCAGCCAGTAGAAGCCGTGTCCGGCGAGGGTGAGCAGGTAGGGCAGCTCACCGATGGTGGGGAAGTGCGCACCGCCGAGCAGCTCGATCGGTTGCGAGCCTTCCCACGGCCGCAGGTCCAGTTCCACGGCCTGCGGGAAGCGGGACAGATTGTTGACGCAGAGAACGATGTCGTCACCGAACGCGCGGACGAAGCTGAGCACCGACGGATTGCTGCCGCCGAGGTCGGTGAAGGTGCCCATCCCGAACGCCGGGTTCGCCTTGCGCAGGTGCGTCATCCGCCGCGTCCAGTGCAGCAGCGAGGACGTGTTCCGGGTCTGTGATTCGACGTTGGTGACCTGGTAGCCGTAGATCGAGTCCATGTTGACGGGCAGGTAAAGCCGCCCGGGATCGCAGGTCGAGAAACCGGCGTTGCGGTCCGGGGTCCACTGCATCGGGGTGCGCACCCCGTCCCGGTCGCCCAGCCAGATGTTGTCGCCCATTCCGATTTCATCCCCGTAATAGAGCACTGGTGAACCAGGCAGCGAGAGCAGCAGCGCGGTGAACAGCTGAATCTGATCGATGTCATTCTCGAGAAGCGGCGCCAACCGGCGCCGAATCCCGATGTTTGCCTTCATGCGGGGGTCCTTGGCGTACTCCGCCCACATGTAGTCACGTTCCTCGTCGGTGACCATTTCGAGGGTGAGCTCGTCGTGGTTGCGCAGGAAGATGCCCCACTGGCAGTTCTCCGGAATCTCCGGCGTCTGGGCCATGATTTCCGAGATCGGGTACCTGCTCTCCCGGCGCACCGCCATGAAGATGCGCGGCATCACCGGAAAGTGGAACGCCATGTGACACTCGTCGCCCCCGGAGGACGCGTCGCCGAAATACTCGACGACGTCGGCCGGCCACTGGTTGGCCTCGCAGAGCAGCACCCGGTCGGGGTAGTCGGCGTCGAACTCCTTCCGGATCCGCTTCAGGAAGTCGTGCGTCTCGGGCAGGTTTTCGCCGTTGGTCCCGTCCCGCACGTACAGGTAGGGCACCGCGTCGAGCCGGAACCCGTCGATGCCGAGATCCAGCCAGAACCGCAGCGCTTCGATGATGGCCTGCTGGACGGCGGGCGAGTCGTAGTTGAGATCCGGCTGGTGACTGAAGAAGCGATGCCAGAAGTACTGCTTGCGCAGCGGGTCGAACGTCCAGTTCGACGGCTCGGTGTCGACGAAGATGATGCGCGCCTCCGGGAAGCGGCTGTCATCGTCGTTCCAGACGTAGAAGTCGCCGTACGGACCGTCCGGATCCGACCGGCTCTCCTGGAACCACGGATGCTGGTCGGACGTGTGGTTCATGACGAAGTCGATGATCACCCGGATGCCGCGCGCGTGTGCCGCGTCGAGGAAGGACTTGAAGTCGTCGAGCGCGCCGAACTCGGGCAGCACGCCGTTGAAGTCGCTGACGTCGTAGCCGCCGTCGCGCAGCGGTGAGGAGTAGAACGGCGGCAGCCACAGGCAGTCGACGCCGAGCCAGTGCAGGTAGTCGAGCTTGTCCTGCAGACCGCGCAGATCGCCGGTGCCGTCCCCGTTCGAGTCGTAGAACCCGCGGACGAGCACCTCGTAGAACACCGCGCGTTTGAACCAATCAGGTTCAGGCTGGTCACCAGTCGTGCCGAGGTCTCGGGACGTCGCGGTCACCACTCCTTCCTAGCAGCATCGCCGCAACGGGCAACCCCAGGGCGGCGCTACTCAGGTAACCACGTGATTCGCGCTGCGCGAGGCGGTGTCACATAACCGTTGTCGACGAACCAGCGGGCCGAATCGTCGATCGCCTCGACCGCCGGACGCGGCGCGTAGCCAAGCTCGCCGCGTGCGCGGGTGTCGTCGAAGGCCATCCGGGTGGTGGCCATCCGGGCGGCCTCGAGCGGGATGCGCGGCGGACGGTGCAGCAGCCGGCCCTGGACGGTGTCCGAGACGACGGCGGCCGCAAGCGCGGCGGCGCGCGGCACCCGGATCCGCGGATGGGGTAGGCCGGTGCGCGTCGCCAGCGCGCCGAGCAGCTGCCGGAGCGACAGGTTCTCGCCGCCGACGATGTAGCTGCGCCCGATCGCACCGCGCTCGTGCGCGAGCAGATGCCCGCGCGCGACGTCGTCCACGTGCACGACGTTGAGCACGGTGTCCACGTAGCCGGGCATTCGCCCGTTCAGGAAGTCGAGGACGATCCGGCCGGTGGGCGTCGGCGCGCCGTCCCCCGGCCCGAGCGGCGTCGTCGGCAGCACCAGCGTCACCGGCAACCCCTCGGCAGCAGCGCGCAACACCTCGTGCTCGGCCACGTACTTGGAGCGCTTGTACGAGCCGAACAGGTGGCTGACGTCCGGGTAATCGAGCTCGTTCGCCGGACGACCGTGATCGAGTCCGAGCGTGCCGACGGTGCTCGTGTAGACCAGCCGCGCCACGCCCGCGTCACGCGCGGCCGCCAGCACGTTGCGGGTACCGCCGACGTTGACCGCGTAGAAGTCGCGACGGTCGCGCGCCCAGAAGCGGTAGAGCGCGGCGACGTGGAACACGGACGTGCAGCCCGCGACCGCCCGCCGCACGCTCGCGGCATCCCGCAGGTCGGCGGTTGCCCGCTCGACGGGCATCCGGGAGGTTGCCCGGTCGTCCGCGTCCGGCTCGAGCAGCACGACCACCTCGTGCCCCGCGGCGAGCAGGGCCCGAGTGACCGCGGAGCCGATGAACCCGGCGCCGCCGGTGACCAGCGCTCTCATCCCCGGGTGCGGGTGAGCGCTCCCTTTGCAAGCGTCCTGCCGAATTCGAAGAAGAGCCCGGAGCCCTTCGCGGCGCTGGTCAGCACGTCGTCCAGTGCGCCGACGAAGTACTCGACCTCCTCCTCCCCGGCGATCAGAGGCGGCAGCAGCTTGACGACGTTCACGTTGTCCGCGGCCACCTGGGTGAGGATCCGGTGCCGGTGGAACAGCGGCACCACCACGAGCTGGGAGAACATCGCGGTGCGCATCCGCTCGATCGTCCGCCAGCGCATGCGCAGCCCGCGCGATTGCGGCTTGCCGAAGACCAGCCCGACCATCAGCCCGAGCCCGCGGACTTCGTGCAGGAACTCGTGCTTCTCGACCAGCGGTGCGAGCGACTTCGTGAGCAGCTCGCCGGTGCGGCGTGCCCGGTCGACGATGTCCTCGTCGTCGATTGCCTGCAGCGTCGCCAGGCCGGCAACCATGGCCAGCTGGTTGCGGCTGAACGTCGACGAGTGCACGACGGCGCGCTCCATCGAGCTGTAGACGCTCTCGAAGATCTTTGTCGAGCACAGCATCGCGCCGACCGGCACATACCCGCCGGACAGCGCCTTGGACACCGTGATGATGTCCGGCCGGATGCCCCAGTGCTCGTGGCAGAAGAACCGGCCGGTGCGCCCCAGGCCGGTCTGGATCTCGTCGACGACGAGCAGCGTGCCGTACCGGCGGCACAGCTCCTCGACCTCTGGCCAGAACTCGTCGGGCGCCATGTAGACGCCCTTGCCTTGGATCGGCTCGATGACCAGGGCCGCGACGTCGCGGTAGCGCAGTTGCTCGTGCACCGCCGCGATGTCGCCGAACGGGACCGACTCGCAGCCGGGCAGCAACTCGCCGAACCCGGAGCGGAACTCTCGCCCGCCGTTGAGAGACAGCGCACCGGTCGTCAGGCCGTGGAACGCGTGGTCGCAGTACAGGATCCGCTCCCGGCCGGTGGCGCAGCGCGCGAACTTGATCGCCGCCTCGACGGCTTCGGCGCCCGAGTTGGTGAAGAACGCGCGCTCGATTCGCGGATGCGCGCGGGCTGTGAGCTGCTCGGCCAGCACGCCGGGCAACAGCGCGCAGTCGAGTTGGACGAGGTTGGGCAGGTCGGCGTCGATCGCCTGGTGCAGCGCCGCCTTGATCGCAGGGTGGCTGCGGCCGAGCGCGTACACGCCGAAGCCGGACAGCATGTCGAGATAGCGCCGGCCGTCGGCGTCGAACAGGTAGCTGCCCTCGCCGCGCACGTAGTAGCGGTCGAAGCCGAGTGTCTCGAGCACCCGGGTCAGCTGCGGGTTGAGATACCGGGCATGCAGCTTGAAGTTCTCGCCCTGCCGCTGCGCGAGGGTCTCCGACAGCGAGAAGGGTGCCATCACGTCTCCCATGGGTTGACGAGCTCGACACCAGTGTCGATGAAGTCAGCGATGTTGCGCGTGGCCAGGGTGGCTCCCGTTGTTCGGCAGATCGCGGCGAGCTGAGCGTCTGCCGTGGTGATGGGCTGCCCGATGGCCTCTCGGTTCACCACGATGGCGCCGAAGGCACCACTTGCGTCGACCCCGAACGGCAGAACCCGGTCGGCGAAATCCCGCGTGATCAGGGCATCGATGTCCGCCTCGAGATTCGTGCGCCGTCGACCCTTGGACATCCGCGCGACTCCATATCGCAGCTCCGCGGCAGTCACAGCCGTGATCGTAAGGCTGCGCGCTTGCTGGCCGTCGACCCAGGCGAGAACACGGGCATCTGGCCGCGGGCGAATCAGCTCGGACACGACGTTGGTGTCGAGGACGATCACCGCGGCAGGTCCGGAACCCTCGGGCGGTCGGTGCGGGGTGGGATGTCGAGATCGACACCGCGTCGACCAGCGAAGCGGGAATGGATGCGCGAGCCGAGCGGTGCCTCGTCGACGTCGTCAAGTACGAGGCGAAGGACGGCACGAGCCTCCGCCTCCATCGAGCGGCCATGACGAGCTGCCCGCAGCCGCAACTTCGCTTTGAGTTCGTCGTCAAGGTCACGAATGGTGAGCGTGGCCATCTTGCCTCCATTACAGTCATTGACTGCAATGCTAGCAACAGGCCGCCTGAATGCGGACCAGCCTCAGCCGCGAGGCCCAACTCGGGGCGTAAGGCGGTCAGCGCGTGTGTTCGTCCCTCAGGGGGAAGGGCGCGCGCGATCATCGATCCGATGCGCCGTCTGCGTCCAGTGAACGTCGCGGCCGAATCCCTACCGCTGGACGTGGAAGATGTGCGCCGGATGCGCCAGCGGATCGAGACGGACGTAGTTGTGCTCGCCCCACTCGTATTCGTCGCCGGTGAGCAGGTCGTGGACGGTGAATCCGGTGTCCCACGCCAGGCCGAGCGCTTCCAGGTTGAGCGACACCGTCGCCTCCCGCCACTCGTGCGGGTTCACCGTGCAGACGACGATGATCGTGTCGCCGCTGTCCGCGTCGCGCTTGCTGTAGACGGTGAGGTCCGGGTTGTCGACCTGGTGGATGGAGATGTTACGCAGCTGCTGGAGCGCCGGATGCTCGCGCCGGATCTTGTTCAGCTTGCCGATCAGCGGCGCCAGCGAGCGGTTGTCAGCGATCGCCGCGGCGAAATCGCGCGGGCGCAGCTGGTATTTCTCCGAATCGAGGTACTCCTCGCTACCCGGCCGCGCCGGGAGGTGCTCGTACAGCTCGTAGCCGGAGTACACGCCCCAGCACGGCGAGAGCGTTGCGGCGAGGATGGCCCGGATCGCGAACGCGCCCGGCCCGCCCTGCTGCAGGTAGGCGTGCAGGATGTCCGGGGTGTTCACGAAGAAGTTCGGCCGCATGTAGTGCCCGGCCGCGGCGAGCTCGGTGATGTAGCTCTCCAGCTCGCTCTTCGAGTTGCGCCACGTGTAATACGTGTAGCTCTGGTGGAAGCCGATCTTTGCCAGCTCGTGCATCATCGCCGGGCGGGTGAACGCTTCGGCTAGGAACAGCACGTCCGGGTCGGTCTTCTTGACCTCGCCGATCAGCCACTGCCAGAAGTTGAGCGGCTTCGTGTGCGGGTTGTCTACCCGGAAGATCGTCACGCCGGCCGCGATCCAGTGCCGGACGACGCGCAGGCACTCCGCGTATAGGCCCTTGGGGTCGTTGTCGAAGTTCAGCGGGTAGATGTCCTGGTACTTCTTCGGCGGGTTCTCCGAATACGCGATCGTGCCGTCCGGCTTGGTCGTGAACCATTCCGGGTGGCTGCTGACCCATGGGTGGTCCGGTGCGCAGTTCAGGGCGAAGTCGAGCGCCACCTCCATGTTCAGCTCGCGGGCGCGCCGCACGAACGCGGTGAAGTCGGCGAGCGTGCCGAGGTCGGGGTGGATGGCGTCGTGCCCGCCGTCTCGCGACCCGATCGCCCACGGCGAGCCGACATCCCAGCTCGCCGCGACCAGCGTGTTGTTCGGCCCCTTGCGGTTCACCTCACCGATCGGATGGATCGGCGGCAGGTACACCACGTCGAAGCCGAGCGAGGCGACGTAATCGAGGTGCTCGGTCGCGTCCTTCAGCGTGCCGTGCCGGGCCGGCCGCGCCGGGGACACCGGGTCGCCGGCCAGCTCCGCGCCGATCGAGCGCGGGAAGAACTCGTACCACGAGCCGTACAGCGCGCGCGGGCGATCGACCCACACCGGGTAGCGCGGCGAGGACGTGACCATCTCGCGCAGCGGGTTGTCGTGCACGACGCGCTGTAGATAGTCGTCGAGCGCCGGCGCGACGCGGTGCGCGAGATCGAGAGAGGGATCGCGCAGCGCGCGAGCGGCGGCGAGCGCCCGCGGCCGATCCAGCCTCGGCAAGGTGCGCGCCAGCTGATCGAACAACCGCGCCCCGGACTCGAGATCGTTGGCCAGGTCGCTGCTGCCCTGGCCGGCGTCGATCTTGGCGGTGACCGCGTGGTGCCAGGTGGACATCGGGTCGCTCCACGCCTCGACGGCGAACGACCACGACCCGGGCTGCCGGGCCACGACCTCGGCATGCCATCGGTCCATCCCCGGCGCGCCCGGTTCCATCCGGGTCACCGACGCCTTGCGGCCGGTCGCGTCGCGCAGCACGACGCTCGCGGCAACGGCGTCGTGTCCCTCGCGGAACACCGTTGCGCTGATCGCGATCGGTTCGCCGGCCACGGCGCGTGCCGGGAACTCGGCACTCGTGGTCGAGCCGACGACGGGTGTGACGTTGGTGAGTCCGAACCGTCCAACCACGTCCACGACGTTACCCAGATGGCCCGTCGTGTCCACCTCAATCCACACGTCGATCGCTGATGCCGTAAGCCCTTACGGGAACTGCTAGCCTCAGACCGCGTGAAAGCCCTCCGACGACTGACAGTCCGCGCTGCCTACCCGAAGCAGCTGGCCGGGCTCGGCGAGATCGTCGCCAACCTGCGCTGGACGTGGCACGCGGATTCGATCGACCTGTTCGAGTCCGTCGATCCCGATCTGTGGAAGACCTGCGGCCACGACCCAGGCCACATGCTCGGCGAGGTCAGCCCTCCGCGATTCGCCCAGCTTGCCCGCGACCGCAAGTTCCTGCGTCGGCTCGAGGACGTCCAGGACGATCTTCGCGAATATCTGACGCAGCCGCGCTGGTACCAGGGGCTGACCGAGGACGTCCCGGAGTCGGTCGCCTACTTCAGTCCCGAGTTCGGCATCACCGAGGTGTTACCGCAGTACTCGGGCGGCCTGGGCATCCTGGCCGGCGACCACCTCAAGGCGGCCAGCGACCTAGGCGTGCCGATCATCGGCGTCGGCCTGCTCTACCGCGCGGGCTATTTCCGGCAGTCGCTGTCCCGCGACGGGTGGCAGCTGGAGCACTACCCGTCGCTCGATCCGCAGGGTCTGCCGATCACCGTCCTCGAGAACGCGGACGGGACGCCGGCGCGCGTCAACGTCGCCCTGCCTGAGTCGCGGACGCTGTGGGCGCAGATCTGGGTGGCGCAGGTCGGGCGCGTCCCGCTGCTGCTGCTCGACAGCGACATCGAGGAGAACGACGCCGAAGCGCGGCAGGTCACCGATCGCCTCTACGGCGGCGGCAAGGAGCACCGGCTGCAGCAGGAGCTGCTGCTCGGGATCGGTGGCGTGCGTGCGATCCGGTCTTACTGCGCGGCGACCGGGCGGACAGCGCCCACCGTCTTCCACACCAATGAAGGGCACGCCGGCTTCCTCGGCGTGGAGCGAATCCGCGAGCTCGTGGAGGGGTACGGGCTGGACTTCGACGCCGCGGTGACGGCTGTCCGGGCCGGCACGGTGTTCACCACGCACACGCCGGTGCCGGCCGGCATCGACCGGTTCGACCGGGCGCTGGTCGCCGCGCACCTCACCGGGATGGGCGCGCTGCCCGCAGAGCGGATCCTGGAATTGGGCGCCGAGGACGATCCGACGATCTTCAACATGGCGCACATGGGATTGCGCCTCGGGCAGCGGGCCAACGGCGTATCGCTCCTGCACGGCGCGGTCAGCCGGGAGATGTTCAGCGGCCTGTGGCCCGGTTTCGACACCGCGGAGGTGCCGATCACCTCCGTCACCAACGGCGTGCACGCGCCGACCTGGATGGCGCGGGAGATTCTCGACATCGCCGAGCGTGAGGTGGGGCCGGCTGCGCTCGCCGGCGGCGAGGGCTGGGACGCCATCGACCGCGTTCCGGACGGGGAGCTCGTCCGGGCGCGGCATCAACTGCGGGAACGTCTCGTCGACGAGATCCGCCGCCGGCTGTACGAGTCGAGCCTGGCGCGCGGCATGAGCGAGGCGGAGCTGGGGTGGACGTCGACGGCGTTCGACCCCGACGTCCTGACGATCGGCTTCGCCCGCCGCGTCCCGTCCTACAAGCGGTTGACCCTGATGCTGCGCGATCCGGAGCGGCTCACCGGGCTGCTGCTCGATCCGGAACGACCGGTGCAGATCGTCATCGCCGGCAAGAGTCACCCGGCCGACGACGGCGGCAAACAGCTCATCGCGCAGATGGTCCGCTTCGCCGACGATCCCGCGGTGCGGCACCGCATCGCGTTCCTGCCCGACTACGACATCGCCATGGCCCGCTACCTGTACTGGGGCGTGGACGTCTGGCTGAACAACCCGCTGCGCCCGCAGGAGGCATGCGGCACGTCCGGGATGAAGGCCGCCCTGAACGGTGCGCTGAACCTGTCCATCCGCGACGGGTGGTGGGATGAGTGGTTCGACGGCGACAACGGGTGGGCGATTCCGTCCGCGAACGGCGTGTCCGACCCGGACCGGCGCGACGACCTCGAGGCCAACGCGCTGTACGACCTCATCGAGAAGAGCGTTGCGCCGCGGTTCTACGACCGCTCACCGACCGGCGTCCCGACGCGCTGGGTGCAGATGGTGCGGCACACGCTGAAGTCCTTGGGGCCGAAGGTGCTCGCGTCCCGGATGGTCGCGGAGTACGTCCGTCGGCTGTACATCCCGGCCGCCGAGTCGTCGCAGCGGATGTTCGCCGACGAGTTCGCGGAGGCGCGCTCGCTGTCCACCTGGCGGCGCAGCGTGGAGGCCAGCTGGTCTGCGGTCGCGGTGCTGCACGTCGATTCGCAGCTCACCGGAAGCACGACGGACACGCAGCTGGGCGAGTCGCTCACGCTGCGCGCCGAGGTTGCGTTGGGAGCGCTGCAGCCCGAGGACGTCGAGGTGCACGCCGTCTACGGCTCCGTCGACGGGGAGGACCGGCTGACGGACACCGCCGTCGTCATCCTGCGCGCCGTCCCGAACGGCGACGGCACGCAGCGCTACGAGGGCGAGATCCCACTCGATCGCACCGGCAGCTACGGATACACGGTCCGCGTGTTGCCGAAGCACGACCTGCTCGCCTCGTACGCCGAGATCGGCCTCGTCGCGTCCGCATGAGCTGACGCTTTCGCTTCACTCCCCGGAGTCGATCCGCTTCACTCCCCGGAGTTGTCCGCCCTTGGATACGTGTGGACGTACCGACGGGCGGACAACTGCGGGAGTGTGCGGGAGTTGACCGCCCTTGGATACGTGCGGACGTACCGACGGGCGGACAACTCGGGGGCGGCGGAGTCGGTAGGTTGCCTTTTGTGACCACCGAAGGCGAACTGCTGTGGGAGCCGTCGCCGGCCTGGGTGGAACGCGCGCGGTTCACGGACTTCGCGGCCTCGGTCGGCCGGCCGGGCGCGGGCTACGCCGACCTCTGGCAGTGGTCTGTCACGGACTTGGACGCCTTCTGGTCGGCGTTCGCAGCCTGGGCGCGGGTCCGCTGGGCCGAACGACCGGCCAAGGCGCTCGCCGATGTCGCGATGCCCGGCGCGTCGTGGTTCCCCGGCGGCAAACTGAACTACGCGGAGCACGCGCTCTATCCGCCGTGCGGGGTGGGCAAGGACGACGTCGCGGTGATCTTCGCGCGTGAGGACGGCCGCGAGCAGACCCTGACCTGGCGCGAACTCCGGACCAGCGTCGCGGCGGTGCGCGCCGCCCTGGTCGGACACGGCGTGGGCGTCGGTGACCGAGTCGCCGCGCTGCTGCCCAACGCGCCCGAGGCGCTGATCGCGATGCTCGCCACGACATCGCTCGGCGCGGTCTGGTCGTCGTGCTCGCCGGATTTCGGGGCGCGGGCCATCGCCGATCGCTTCACCCAGATCGAGCCGGTGCTGCTGTTCGCCGTCGACGGCTACGTGTATGGCGGCAAGCAGTTCGACGTGCGCCCGACCGTCGAGGCACTGCGGGCGGAGCTGCCGTCGCTGCGGGCCACCATCCTGGTGCCGTACCTGGACGACACCGCCACGCTGCCGAACGCGCAGCGCTGGCCGGACCTGCTCGCGGAGCCTGCCACCATCGCGTTCGAGGCGATGCCCTTCGGCGCGCCGATGTGGATCCTCTACTCGTCCGGCACGACAGGGCTGCCGAAGCCGATCCTGCACTGCCAGGGCGGCATTCTGCTGGAGCACATGAAGCAGCTCTCGCTGCACATCGACCTCGGCCCGGGCGACCGCTTCTTCTGGTTCACCACCACCGGCTGGATGATGTGGAACCTGCTCGTGTCGGGGTTGACGGTCGGTGCCACCGTCGTCCTGTTCGACGGCAACCCGACGCACCCGGGCCCGGATGCGCTGTGGCAGCTGGCGGCCCGCGCCGGCGTTAGCTGCTTCGGCGTCTCCGCGCCGTACATCCAGGCCTGCATGAAGGCGGGCGTCGACCCGTCCGCCCTCGACCTGTCGGCGCTGCGCTCGATCGGCTCCACGGGCGCGCCGCTCTCGCCGGAGGGATTCGGCTGGGTGTACGACTCCGTCAAGCGCGACGTCCTGCTTTCCTCGCTGTCCGGCGGCACGGACGTTTGCACCGCATTCGTCGGCGGTACGCCGGTGCTGCCGGTGCGAGCGGGGGTGATCCCGGGCCGGATGCTCGGCTGCGCCGTCGAGGCGTACGACGCCGCGGGCCATTCGGTGATCGGCGAGGTCGGTGAGCTGGTGATCACCGCGCCGATGCCGTCGATGCCCGTCGCGTTCTGGAACGATCCCGACGGCTCGCGACTGCGCGACGCGTACTACGGCGTCTATCCCGGCGTGTGGCGGCACGGCGACTGGATCAAGATCGACGCCGACGGCTCCTGCGTCATCTACGGGCGCTCGGACGCGACGCTCAATCGCGGCGGCGTGCGGATGGGCACCGCCGAGTTCTACCGGGTGGTGGAGGAGCAACCCGGCGTGGCGGACGCGCTCGTGATCGACACCTCCGCGGTGGGCGGCGAAGGGCGGCTGCTCCTGTACATCGTGCTCGACCCGGGCGTGGCGCTCGACGACGTCCGCGAGCAACTGCGCAGCGTCATTCGCAGCGACCTCTCGCCGCGGCACGTCCCGGACGAGATCATCGCCATCCCGGAAGTGCCGCGCACGCTCAACGGGAAGAAGTGCGAGGTGCCGGTCAAGCGGGTGCTCGCCGGCATCCCGCTCGACGAGGCGGTCAGCAAGGGGGCGCTGAAAAACCCGGCGGCCATGGAGCCGTTCGTACCGGGATCTGCGTGACCGAAGGACCGCTCGTCCGCCGGATCCGGCTGGCGCTGGGCCGGATGGACCACCGGCTGCTCGCCGCCGCCGTGCAGCAGCGCTCGCCCGTCACCGATCAGGTCATGACGACGGCGAGCGGCATGGCGAACCGCTCGATGCTGTGGCTGGCGATGTCCGGCGTGCTCGCCGCGACGGGCCGCCGTCGCGCCCGGACCGCGGCGGCCAGCGGCTTGCTGGGCATCGGCATCGCGGCGACGCTCGTCAACGGGCCGTTGAAGTTCGCCTGGCGACGCGACCGTCCGCCGGGCGGCAGCGAGCCGTTGCTTCCGCTGCCCCGGACCTTCTCCTTCCCGTCGGGGCATGCGGCCTCGGCATCGGCCTTCGCCGCAGGCGCGACCGCGGCGCTGCCGACCATCGGCCCGCTGGTGGTGCCGATGGCGGCGACGGTCGCGTACTCCCGCGTCCACACCGGCGTGCACTACCCGAGCGATGTGCTGGTCGGAGCTGCCGTCGGCGCCGGATCCGGGCTGCTCGGCGCCCGCGTCGTGCGGCGTGTGCGCGAGTCGCGGGCGCACCGCGTCGATGCGCCGACCCTCGACGCCGCGGCGCCCCGCCATGCCGTGCTCGTCACGAGCAAGGACGCTAGCGCCGCGGACGCCTTGCCGGCTGCGCGGCGGGCGCTGGAGGCGGCGGGCATCGACATCGCCGAGGTGGTTTCTGTCGAGGACGTCGATCGACTCGCGGCGCTCGTGCAGAGCGCCGACGCGGCACCGTTGGTCATCGCGGCCGGCGGCGACGGGACTGTGTCCGCGGCCGCCGGCGCGATTGTCGGCTCCGCGGCGGTGCTGGCGATCATTCCGCTCGGGACGTCCAACGACGTGGCGCGGTCGCTGGGGATCCCAGCGGATGCGGTGGACGCGGCGCAGCTGCTCGCCGAAGCCCGGGTGTGCGCAGTGGACGCCGGATCCGTCGAGCTGGACGGCGGCGACAGCCGGGTATTCGTCAATGCCGCGACGGTCGGCCTGAACGTCGACTTCGCCCGCACCGCCACCAAGTCCGGGCTACGAAACCAGTTCGGCAGGCTGATTTACCCGATTGCCGCGGCGCGCGCGCTGCGCGGCTACCGGCCGTTCGAGTGCACCGTGGAGTACGGCGAGCGGTCCGACTCGATGTCGGCCGTGCACGTGTCGGTCAGCAACGCGCCGGTCTTCGGCGGCGTCCTGGAGATGCGGGTGCCTGGCGCAAGCATCACCGACGGCCTGCTGGACGTCATCATCGTCGAACGGCTCTCCATCGCCCGGCTCGTCCTCGCCGTGGCCGACGCGGTGATCGGCGGTCACCGGCCGGTGCACCGCGTGCACGCCATGCGAGTCCGCCACATCCGGGTGCATGCGGACCGGCAGGAGCTCGCGCTGGACGGCGAGGTGGTGGGCGCGCTGCCCGCGTCGTTCGAAATACGGCCCGACGCGCTGCTGGTCGCCGTCCCACCGTCGACCAGCTAGCGGCTCGCGGCCCGCTTGTACTGACGCACCGACAGCGGCACGAACACCGCGAGCAGCCCGGCGATCCAGAGCAGCGTGTAGATCACCGGATGGTGCAGCGACCACGGGCTGTCGGGCAGCGGCGCGGAACCGGTGTTGCCGAACAGCTGCCGCGCCGCCTGCGTGACCGATGACACCGGGTTCCAATTCGCGATCGACTTGAGCACCGCCGGGAAACCGTCCGTCGGCACGAAGGTGTTCGCGATGAAGGTGAGCGGGAAGATCACCATGAACGACGCGTTGTTGACGACCTCCGGGCTCGGCACCATCAACCCGACGACGGCCATCACCCACGACATCGCGTACGCGAAGGCCAGCAGCAGGAGGAATCCGCCGATCGCCTCGCCCACCGACGATCGCACCCGCCAGCCGACGAGCAGACCGGTGATCGACATGATCACGATGACGAGCACGTTGTTTATGAGATCGCTACCCGTCCGCCCGACGAGCACGGCCGATCGGGACATCGGCAGCGATCGGAACCGGTCGATGATGCCCTTCTGGAGATCGTCGGCCAGGCCGGCGCCGGTGATCGTCGAGCCGAAGATCACGGTCTGCACGAAGATCCCCGGGATGAGGAACTCGCGGTAGCCGATGCCCGGCGGATGGATCGCGCTGCCGAAGATGTACGCGAACAGCAGGATGAACATGATCGGCGACATCGTCGAGAAGACGAGCAGATCGGGCACCCGCTTGATCTTGATCAGGTTGCGCTTGGCGACGACCGCGCCGTCGACCAGCGCCTTCACCAGCCCTGGTTTGCGGGCATCGAGGAATCGCGCCTGAAGCGTCTGGACACTCACCGTGTCACCTCGTTCGCTCCGGTCGGCCGCTGGAGATGACGGCTTCCCTCCTGCGCTGCGCGCCGCTCGTTCCTCGCCGCCGCCCTGCGCTTCACTGCGCCACCTCCGCGAGATCGGGCTCGGACGACTCAACCGGCTCCGCGGTCTGTTCCTGCTCGGCGTGATGCCCGGTGAGGGTGAGGAACACGTCGTCGAGGGTCGGCCGGCGCAGGGCGACGTCGTGCAGCACGATCTCGGCCGCGTCGAGGCGGCGCAGCGCCTCCGTCAGCACGGACGCGCCGCCGGTGACGGGTGCGGTGAGCGTGCGCGTGTGCTCCTCGACCGCGCAGTCGCCGCCCTCGGCCAGTTGGGCGAGGATCTGGCGCGCCATCGGAAGGTCGCCGGGGCTGGCCACCACCACCTCGACCCGCTCGCCGCCGACCTGCGCCTTGAGCTCGTCGGCCGTCCCTTCGGCGATCGAGCGGCCGTGGTCGATGACGACGATGCGGTCGGCGAGCCGATCCGCCTCCTCGAGGTACTGCGTAGTGAGCAGTAGGGTCGTACCGGCCTTGACGAGGTCGACGATGACTTCCCACATGTCGGTGCGGCTGCGCGGGTCGAGTCCTGTCGTCGGCTCGTCGAGGAACAGCACCGGCGGCGCGGCGACGAGCGATCCCGCGAGGTCGAGGCGGCGGCGCATGCCGCCGGAGTAGGTCTTCACCGGGCGATCGCCCGCGTCGGCGAGCCGGAACAGGTCGAGCAGTTCACGGGCCCGCGCCTTCGAGGGGCCCCGTCCGAGCCCGTACAGCCGGCCGATCATGTCGAGGTTCTCGTAGCCGGTGAGGTATTCATCAACTGCCGCGTATTGGCCCGACAAGCCGATCTTGGCCCGCACCTGCGCCGGATGCCGGCACACGTCGATGCCGGCCACCACCGCCCGGCCGGCGTCCGGTTCGAGCAGCGTCGTCAGAATGCGCACCGCGGTCGTCTTGCCGGCGCCGTTCGGACCCAGCAGACCGAGCACGGTTGCCTCAGGTACCGCGAGGTCGAGCCCGTCGAGCGCGCGTAGCTCCCCGTAGGTCTTCACGAGGCCCTCGGCGCGGATGACGTCAGCCACGGCTCCCCCTTCTGGTCAATTCCGGTGATTCGAGGTTATGACGCCCCACCGACAGAAATCTCATCGCTGAACCGTCTGAACCGGCCCGGAAGGCGTTACGTTCCACATCAGGGGGCGCAGGCCGAGCCCAAGGGGGTTGTTGTGGTTAAGAAATTCCTGGCCCTAGCCAGCGCGATCATCGGATGCCTGTTCCTGGTGCCCGCGTCCGCCGGCGCGATCACGAACGGACAGCCGGACAACGGCGCCCATCCGTACGTCGGCGAACTGCTGTTCTACGTGCCGGACGAGATCGACCCGCGGTTCAACGACCCGGGCTCCTGGTTCACCTGCTCCGGCACACTGCTCAACAGCACGATCGTCGTGACCGCGGGGCACTGCACCTACGGCGTCGGGCACGACGGTGTCTCGACCACCGCGGGCGGCGGCAGCGGATCTGGCGGCAACGACGTGTGGATCGACTTCAACGAGGCACCGGACTTCAGCATCCTGCCGCCGAGCGTGACCTTCGCGCCGGACAACAACGCCGGCCGCTACGCCGCCTGGACCGCCGCGCTCAACGCGTCTCCGGAGTGGCACCACGCGACGGCGTTCCCACATCCGCAGTTCGACCCGAACGCGTTCTTCCTGCACGACGCGGGCGTGCTCCGGCTGGCGGCCCCGGTATCGATGAGCCACTACGGGCAGTTGCCGCAGCTCGGCCTGCTGAACACCCTGTTCCACAACAAGGCGCAGCACTACACCCCGGTCGGCTACGGCCTGGAGAAGTCCGGGCCGAAGATCGCGCTCGGCGGGGACACACGCAGGGTTGCTGACGAGATCCTGGTCAACCTCAACGGCGTTACCGGCACCGGCAAGGGAGTCGCGGCCCGCTTCTCGAACGACAACGGCGTCGTCCATCAGGGCGGCACGTGCTTCGGGGACTCGGGCGGGCCGATCCTGGTCGCCGGAACCCGCGTCGTGACGTCCGTGAATTCGTTCGGCATCAGCTCGACGTGCACGGGCAGCACCAACGCCTACCGCCTCGACCAGCCGGACGACCTCGCGTTCCTCGCAACGTTCGGCGTGACCCCGTAGGAACGCGGGTCAGACGAGTTCGATCGCGTCGGCAATCGAGTCGAGCACCCTGCTCGGCCGCCACGGAAAGCGCTCCACATCGATGCGGCGGGTGGACCCGGTCAGCACCAGGATCGTCTCCAGGCCCGCCTCGATGCCGGCGACGACGTCGGTGTCCATCCGGTCACCGACCAGCACGGTGTTCTCCGAGTGCGCCTCGATCTGGTTCAGCGCGCTGCGCAGCATCATCGGGTTCGGCTTGCCGACGAAATACGGATCGCGGCCGGTCGCCTTCGTGATCAGCGCCGCCACCGAACCGGTCGCGGGGAGCGGTCCGTCCTCGGACGGGCCGGTGACATCCGGGTTGGTCGCGATGAATCGCGCGCCGTTCTCGACGAGCCGGATCGCCCGCGTGATTGCCTCGAAGGAGTAGGTGCGCGTCTCGCCGAGCACGACGAAGTCCGGGTCGCGGTCGGTCAGCGTGTAGCCCACCTCGTGCAGCGCCGTCGTGATGCCCGCCTCGCCGATGACGTATGCCGAGCCGCGCGGCAGCTGGTCGGAGAGGAACGTCGCCGTCGCCAGCGCCGACGTCCAGATCGCCTCTTCGGGGACGTGCAGCCCCATCCGCAGCAGCCGCGCGGAGAGGTCCCGCGGCGTAAAGATCGAGTTGTTGGTGAGGACGAGGAACCGTCGATCGCGCTCGACGAGGCGGGCCAGGAAATCGGTGGCGCCGGGTAGCGCGTGCTCCTCGCGCACCAGGACGCCGTCCATGTCGGTGAGCCAGCACTCGGCGTGCGCACGCATGCGCCTCAGTCTGTCAGCCCATGCCGCGCAGGCCCGGATTCCGGGTTCGCGACGATCAGCCGCGGCGCACGCGGAGCAGCAGGACGGAGCGGGCCCGCATCGCCAGGTCCGCGCCGCCCGGCACGATCGGCACCGCGGCCGGCACCCTGCTCGCGAACCGGCCGATCGGCTTTCCGCCGACGGCTCCGGTGTCGATCACCCGCTCGTAGCCCGCCGCCCACGGTTGGTCGGGCAGCGTGAACACGCCGTCCGCGTCGCTGGAGTGCAGCAGCAGCAGGAACGAGTCGTCGACGATCGTCTCGCCGCGCGGGCCGCGGTGTCGCAGTCCGCGCCCGTCCAGGTACATGCCGATCGAGCGCAGCCCCGAGTCGTACCAGTCCGCGGAGGACAGCTCGCGGCCGTCCGGGTGGAACCAGGCGAGGTCCTTGCAGCCGTCGCCGCCCGCGACGGGGCGTCCTTCGAAGAAGGCCCGCTGGCGCAGTACGGGATGCGCGCGGCGCAGCGCCAACAGTCGGCGCACCAGGGCGAGCAGGTCCGTGCCGATCTCGCTCGGCGTCCAGTCCAGCCAGGAGACCTCGTTGTCCTGGACGTAGGCGTTGTTGTTGCCGTCCTGCGTGCGCCACATCTCGTCGCCGGCGACGAGCATCGGCGCACCAGTCGACAGCAGCAGCGTGGCGAGCAGGTTGCGCACCTGCCGCAGCCGCAGCTCCACCACCTCGGACGGGGCCGGATCGCCTTCGGCGCCGCAGTTGTAGGAGCGGTTGTCGTCGGTGCCGTCGCGGTTGTCCTCGCCGTTGTCCTCGTTGTGCTTCTTCTCGTACGACGCGAGATCGCGCATGGTGAATCCGTCGTGCGCGGTGATGAAGTTGATGGACGCGATGGGGAGCCGGCCGTCGTCGCCGTACAGGTCGGACGAGCCGGAGAGCCGGAACGCGAGATCGCGCACGCCGTCGGCCCCGTGCGCCCAGAACGAGCGGACGGTGTCGCGGTACTTGCCGTTCCACTCCGTCCACAGCGGTGGGAACTCGCCGACCTGGTAGCCGCCCGCGCCGACGTCCCACGGCTCGGCGATCAGCTTCGCCTGCGAGATCACCGGGTCTTGGTGGATGGTGTCGAAGAACGACGAAAGCTTGTCGACGTCGTGCAGCGAGCGGGCCAGCGCGGAGGCGAGATCGAAGCGGAATCCGTCGACGTGCATCTCGGTGATCCAGTACCGGAGCGAGTCGGTGATCAGCTGCAGCGGGAACGGCCGGCGCGGGTCGAAGGTGTTGCCGCAACCGGTGTAGTCGACGTACTGCGACGGGTCGTCGTCCGCCAGCCGGTAGTACGAGCCGTTGTCGATGCCCCGGAACGCGAGCATCGGGCCGTCCGGGGGGCCCTCCGCGGTGTGGTTGTAGACGACGTCGAGGATCACCTCGATCCCGGCCTTGTGCAGCGCGCGCACCATCGCCTTGAATTCGCGTACCTGATCGCCGTGGTTCGCGGCATAGGCGGCGTGCGGGGCGAAGAATCCGACCGTGTTGTAACCCCAGTAGTTGCGCATCCCACGCCGCTGGATCTGCGGCTCGGAGACGAAGTGGTGGATCGGCATCAGTTCGACGGCGGTGACGCCTAGCGAGCGCACGTGGTCGATCGCGGCCGGGTGCGCCAGGCCGGCGTACGTCCCGCGCAACTCGGGCGGGATGTCAGGGTGGCGCTTGGTGAAGCCGCGTACATGCAGCTCGTAGATGACTGTGTCGTCCCACGGCACCCGCGGGTGTTGGTCGTCACCCCACGGAAAGCTGTCGTGCACGATCACCGATCTGGGCACGCTGGCAGCGGAATCGGCCGCGTTGTCCGGATAGACGTACGCGTGGTCGACGTACTCGCCCGCGATCGCGCGGGCGTACGGATCGAGCAGCAGCTTGTTGGGGTTGTGGAACAGCCCTTTCGAGGGGTCGAACGGGCCGTCGATCCGGAAGCCGTACCGCTGCCCGGGAGCGACACCCGGCACGTACCCGTGCCACACCTGGTAGGTGCGGTCGGCGAGCGGTATCCGGGTCTCCGCGCCGTTCGCGTCGAACAGACACACCGATACGGCGCTCGCCGTGGTCGACCAGACGGCGAAATTCGTGCCTTCGCCGTTCCAATCCGCGCCGAGCGGAAACGGCGCACCCGGCCAGGCGCGATCGAGGCGTTTCGCCAGCGCCGCGGTCAACTGGTCGGGCTGCATCTTCCGGACCCTAACCGAATCGCCCGCTCGTTCGTCGATCGTCACTCCTAGCTCGCTCATGGGAAAGGCTCAGCGAGCTACGGGGTGTAGACAGTTAGGTAGTGGACATGACGACGAACTATCCGTACGACCCGTATTCGGCGCAGCCGCCCTACGCGGCGCCGCCTCAGCCGCGCCCGAACCGGCTCGGCCGGGTGGTTGCGGGCGGCGTTGCGGCCCTCAGCGCCGCCGCGTTGGTCGGCGCGTTCGCCTTTGCCGGCCAGGGCGACACGGTCAACGGCTCGGGCTCGATGGCGCAGTTGCTGCCGACGGTGCCAGGGGACATGAACCCCGGCCGAAACGGCCGCTCCACCAGCGTCTCGCTCGCCACGCCGGAACAGGAGAAGGGCGTAGTCACGATCGTCTCCGTCCTCAAGTACCAGAACGCGGAGAGCGCGGGGACCGGCATGATCCTCACCTCCAACGGCGAGATCCTCACGAACAACCACGTCATCGACGGCGCCACGAGCGTCACCGTCACGGTCGCATCGACTGACCGGTCCTATCGCGCCGACGTGGTCGGCACCGACCCGACCGACGACGTCGCAGTGCTGCAACTGCGGCACGCGTCCGGGCTGACGACCGCCAACCTCGGCGATTCGTCCAACGTCCAGGTGGGCGACGCGATCGTCGGCGTCGGCAACGCCGGCGGCACCGGCACGCTGCGCGCGTCCAGGGGCATCGTCAGCGCTCTCGACCGCTCGATCACCGCCACCGACGAGTCCGGCCAGAACGCCGAGAAGCTGAGCGGCCTCATCCAGGTCAAGGCGGCCATCGTGTCCGGCGATTCAGGCGGACCGCTCTACGACGCGTCCGGCGACATCGTCGGTATTGACACCGCCGCATCCTCACACCAGGCGCAGGACTCGACGGCCTACGCCATCCCGATCGACAGCGCGGTGAACATCGCCGACCAGATCGAGTCGGGCGTGCAAACCTCGACGATCCACATCGGGCTGCCCGCCTTCCTCGGCGTCGGACTGAGCCCGAATCAGACCAGGCACGCCGAGGTCAGCTCGCTGCTGCCCGGCGGGCCGGCCGCGTCGGCAGGCATCACCAGCGGCTCGGTGATCACGTCGGTGAACGGCACCAAGGTCACGACGGCCGACTCGCTGAAGCAGACGCTGCAGCGCTTCGAGCCGGGGCAGAAGGTTTCGATCGGCTGGACGGACGCCAGCGGCACCAGCCATACAGCCACCGTCACCCTCGCCACCGGCCCAGCTGATTGATCTCAGCTGATTCCGACCGCT
>DASQSE010000053.1:0-10314 GCA_035642535.1 Jatrophihabitans sp.
CCGGTGCGAATTCGACTGTCTCGCTGGACTACGTCGCCGTCCACTGAGCTCGTGCGCCACGAACGCCGGCCGAAGGTGTCGCTCGGCATTGCGAACGGGACGCCTCAGCCGGTCGGCTCGCCCATATTGAGTTGGCCAGGCAGGGCTCGGTGGCTGGACGCTGGGCGTGATTATTCGCGTTCGCAGATGCTGGCAGGAATGCGCGTCTTCGCACGTCTGCCTGCCTGGGCGGTCCAACATGAATGGCGGGTCGTAGGTGTGCGGCGGCGCTTCGCGATCGCGTCGACACCGACGCAGCGATGTGGCCGCACCTGGCTACAGCGCGTGATCGGGTGCAAGCGGAGCAGGGCACCCGCGGCGACTTGTGCCTACCCGGCATGCCGACGACCGAGGCGCACTACTTCGACCAGCCCGAGTAGGACGGCGGTCATCGAGACGACCAGAAGCGGTCGCCGGCGCGCCAGCTCAGGACGGCTACGCCGAAGATGAGGACAGCAACGGCTATCAGTTGAAGGGAAGCAACGATGGTGGCCATCGGCCGCTCCTCTGATCGACGTGACCCCGCGTCAGGATTCCATCGTGCATCAAAGGAGTGTGCCGGCGCCGCTTTATTTGCGATCAACAGCATCAGATAGGGCAGCTTCGAGCCCAGCCGAGGAGAGTTAGCCCGGAATGCGCCAATTGCTCCGGGCGGTAGCGACGCTGCGTGCTCAGCCGACGGCGGACAGACGCGGCGCCGGTGCGTCGAAGAGGCCGAGCTCGACGGCGGTCATCAGCGCCTGAGCGCGGCTGTTGGCGCCCAGCTTCTCGTACAGCCGCGCGACGTAAGTCTTCGCAGTGGAGAGGCTGACGTAGATGGTCGCGGCCACCTCGGGTACTGAACGGCCTTCGCGCAGCAGGGCGAGCACCTGGCGCTCGCGCGGGCTCAGGGAGAGCCGGTCGCTGGCCTCCTTGCGCCGGCGCAGCGCCTGCGCCAACCCGGTCGCGCTGAACGAGCGGGCGGCCACGGCTGCGTGCCGAATTGCGCCGACGACCTCGTTTACCGAGGCACTTCTGTTGAGGTACGCGGAGGCGCCGGTGTCGAGCGCCCGAAAAAGAAGATCGTCCGATCCTTCGGCAGTAAGAATGACAATTCCAAGATCCGAATAACGATCGCGAAGATCACGCGCTAAACGCCAGCCATCGGGCAGCGAACAGTCGACCAGAACGACGTCCGGTTTCAGGCTGAAGACTTGATTGAGGGCGGTGTCGCAGCTGTCTGCCTCGGCGACCGTGCGCAGGTCGGCCGTGTCCTCCATGACCCGGCGCAGGGCCCAGCACATCAGCGGATGTTCGCCTGCGATGACTACCCGTACGGTCGTGCCCTGCTCGGCCTGCGCGCCGTTTGGGCGCGTGCCAACCACGTCGTGGATCACGTTTCCCCCTGGACCGGACGGCACGACCCCCCGTCGCCGTCACTTAACGAGGAAATTATGCCCTCGGCGCGGCCGCGTCAAGACATGGAACTAACGGGCGTAATTGCCGATTTGGCGGCTTGCAGGATTTAGACCGTTTCGCACGGGACAAAGGTCTGAGACTTTCCGGCTGCGCAATATTGGGCCGATTCGGACGTTTCCTCATGGCCAACTCCTCCCAATACGGACTATTCGGGCGGACCGGCCGGCCAGGCGCGTGCCTGGCGCGGACGCTCGGCCGATCAAGGTCGGTCGACCGGCCGAAAAAATCGGGCCCAAGGTCCTGGGCGTCTGCTCCGGAAATGTCTGACTCCGCAGCTAAGGATCATGGGAACTTGCCCCTCAAGTTCATGATCAACCGTCCGATAAGAGGATGTGACGCCTTGGAGGGGACGGCTGCACCCGTACCGCGCTGCCGCCTTCGTCCGCACCCGTCACCCGCTGGCGATCGCCAGCTGGGCGCTCATCGCCACCGCCGTACTCGCCGGACCGGCCATCGTCGACGTTCGTGACCGGCAAGACCGAATCACCCTGACCTTCCTGGCGCTCGGGTTCTTCGCGGTGCTTGTCACCCGGCTCGCGCTGGCGCTGAAGGCTGACGCGGCCAGGCGCGGCTCGCTGGCGCTGCTGATCGCGGCCGTCGTGCTGTGGGCGAGCGGCGCGATCGTCGTCACCCACCGCACGGGACCGCTGCCGGATTTCC
This sequence comes from Jatrophihabitans sp., assembly GCA_035642535.1. GTDB lineage: Bacteria > Actinomycetota > Actinomycetes > Mycobacteriales > Jatrophihabitantaceae > Jatrophihabitans. Next base: position 2,158 of record DASQSE010000053.1, read on the forward strand.
CGGCGCCGGGGGAGATCCTGTTCCTGGCCGGCTATCTCGCACTTGCCGGCTACCTCGTCTTCGACAGCGGGGCACGCGCCCGCAGCACGCTCGCCGGCTGGCTCGACGTCGTCGTCATCTGCGGCGCTGCCGCCTGCGTCGCGAGCAGCGTCCTGCTGCTGCCGCTTGACGACCGAGCCGACGACACCGGCAGCACGCTGCTTGCGCTCGTCTACCCGATGCTCGCGCTGGCCTTCGCCGCACTCGTGCTCGCCCAAGTGGTGCTGCGGCAGCGGAACAGCCTGCGCCGCGCGCTGCCGACCGTCGTCGCCCTGCTGCTCTTCGCGCTCGCGGACAGCTACTTCATCGGCCATCTCTCGGCGCATGGACCCAGCCTTTCGCTGCTCGCCATCGGTCCGCGGATGGTCGGATTCGCGCTGCTCGTCGGCAGCGCGTGCCGGCCGGCCGAGCCGAGGCCGCACGCCGGCTCGACCGGCGCCGGCGGCACTGTCGTCGGCGCCGCAACCGCGCTGGCCACCGCAGTGCTGGCATTGCGCCCGGCGGGCGCGCTCGGTGTCTACGTCGCGATCCCGGCGGCGCTCACCCTGCTCGGTGCCGGTGCCCGACTCACCACCGCGTTGCACGTCGCACGGCGCGCCGTCGAGGCGCTCGCCCGATCGCAGGTCGACGACCTGACCCGGCTGCCGAACCGTCGCGCGCTGAGTGGCCGACTCGAAGCCGCCGGTTTCGCCGACGTCAGGGTCGCGCTCGCGGTGCTCGACCTGGACGGGTTCAAGGACATCAACGACACTCTCGGGCACGCTGCCGGCGACCACGTGCTCCAGCGCGTCGGCGGCCGGATTCAGGATGCCGTCGCACCGCATGCGTTCGTGGCCCGGCTGGGCGGGGACGAGTTCGGCATCCTCGCGCTCGGCTGCGTCCGCGCGGAGATGGCCGACATCGCCCGCCAGGTGCAGGATGCGCTCAGCCGCCCCATGCAGGTCGACGGCATCAATGTCGCGCTCAGCGCCTCCGTCGGCATCGTCGACTGCGCCGAGAACGCCGTACTGGACAGCAACGAGCTGGTGCGCCGCGCCGAGGTGGCTATGTACCGCGCGAAACATGCGCGTTCGGGCATCGCGTACTACGACGCGTACCACGACAAATTCTCCAAGGCGAAGCTGCGCATCTCCGACGAGCTGCGCCGCGGCATTGCGACCGGCGAGCTGGAGCTCTGGTACCAACCGCAGATCGACGCGTCCACGCTGCGGCCGTGCGCGCTCGAGGCGCTGGTCCGCTGGCGGCATCCGGTCGACGGCCTGCTGACACCGGTCGCCTTCCTGCCCGCCGCGCGGCGCGCCGGGCTGATGCCGCTGCTCTCGCAGGAGGTGGTGCGCCTCGCCGTCGCGGACATCGCGCGCTGGCACGCCGCCGGGCTGCGGTTGCGCGTCGCGATCAACTGCGCACCGCCCGAACTGCTCAGCGGCGCGATCGTGCCGCGCCTGCACCAGGCGGTGCGCGAGGCGGGTCTGCCGCTCGACCAGCTCGTGCTCGAGGTGACCGAAGAGTCGTTCATCGCCGAACGAGAGCGCGCCGGGGAGTTGCTGCAAGAAGTACGAGACCTGGGCATCCAGGTTGCGATCGACGACTACGGCACCGGCTTCTCGTCGCTCGCCTATCTGCGCGACCTCCCGATCGACGAGCTGAAGCTGGACCGCACGTTCGTCTCGCCGATCGGTACCGACGAGCGCAGCCGGATGATCGTTGCGTCGACGGTGCAGATGGCGCAGGGGCTCGGCATGCGCACCGTCGCCGAGGGTGTCGAGGACGCCGCCACCGCCGCCGATCTCATCGCGATCGGTGTGGACGCGCTGCAGGGCTACCACATCTCGCGGCCGCTGCCGGCCGGCGAGGTCCTCAACTGGATCGTGCAATGGCCGACATTCGCCGATCTGCGCATGACGGCGACGGCACCGTCAGTCGCCGATCCCGGCAGTACGATCTCGATCAGGAGAGAGGCGGTGGGCTCCGATGAAGCGGGTTCGTGATCTCATGGCTCGGCTGCGCCGGCGCAGCAGCGAGGACGTCAACAGCACCATCGCCGAGGCGCGCAAGGCGTCTGACGCGATGAAGCGGACCATCCCGCACAACCCCGAGGGCCCCGACGCCGACCTGCGCTACACGCCGGCCGGTCCGGGCGGCCCGTAACCTACTGAAGCGCGCGCCGATCTTCCGGCGCGTGCCGTCACGGGGCCTGCGAGGCGCAGGAAGATCACCGGATGAAGGCAGGCAAGGCGTCGCAGTCGGCGGACTCGCTCGTCATGCGCGCCAGCTCCTCAGGCGGCGCCGGCGGGGCGAGCAGGACGCCTTGCAGCGCGTCGCAACCCGCCGAGAGCGCCGCGGCGAGCTGGCCTTCCGTGTCGATGCCCTCGGCGACGACTGTCGCGCCGATCTGCCGGGCGAGTCGCGCGGCGCCGTCGAGCAGCAGTTGGGCCGTCCCGTCGTCATCGCTGCCCGCCACCAGGCTGCGGTGGATCTTGAGGATGTCCGGACGCAGCATGCGCAGCCGAGCCAGCGTGGCATAGCCGGCGCCGAAGTCGTCGACCACGAGGTGGACGCCGAGCGCGCGCAGCTCGGCGAGCGAGTGCAGCGCCACCTCGTCGTGCTCGATCAGATCCAGCTCGAGTACCTCGACGGCCAACCGGGTCGCCGGGAAGCCGGTCTCACGCAGCACATCGGCGACCAGCGTGGCGTAGCGCCCGGCCGCGAGCGTCCGGCTGTCGACGTTGACGGCCAGCATGATCTCCACAACGTTCGCTACCTGCGCGACGGCCGTGCGGAGTACCACCTCGTCCAGTGCCGCGATGCAGCCGAGCTCGCGGGCGATCGGCAGGAAGACATCGGGCGAGACCTGCTCGCCGCCGTGCGTCCATCGAGCGAACGCCTCGACGGCATGCGGCGCGCCATGGGCGAAGTAGATCGGCTGGAACGCGAGCCCGATGCGTCCGCCCGCGACGTCGGACAGCAATGCGGTGCGCAGGTCGAGGTGGCCGTCGCTCAGCTCGGCCATTTCGACCGAGTAGGTGCGGACGACGCCCTTGCCGCTCCGCTTGGCGGTGTACATCGCGATGTCGGCCTGCTTGAGCACGTCACTCGCCGACAGCGGCGTATTGGACGGGCCGAGCGAAGCGATCCCGACGCTGCCGTTCGTGACGACCTGGCGTTCGCCGATCCGGACCGGCCGGGCGAGTTGGGCGAGCGTGCGGGCCGCCACTTCGGTCGGGTCGCCGCCGTCCTCCATCAGGATGGCGAACTCGTCACCACCCAGCCGCGCCACCGTGTCGCCGGCGCGGGCTGCGACGCGCAGCCGCATCCCGACCTCGATGAGCAGTTCGTCGCCGGCCGGGTGGCCCAGCGAATCGTTGACGATCTTGAAGTCGTCCAGGTCGATGAGCAGAATCGCCAGCGGTCGCCGATCGCGCTGCCGCACCTCCAGCGCGTGCGAGAGCCGATCGTTGAACATCGCCCGGTTCGCGAGGCCGGTGAGCACGTCGTGGAACGCCTGGTGCTGCATCTTGTCGGCCATGTCGGCGTTCTCGAACACCACCACGACCTGGCGGATGAGCAGCACGAACACCATGACCGCGGCCGCGCCGGGGAGCATCTTGTCGCCGTCGGAGGGCGCGAGGTGCCATACCGCGAACGCCAGGCCGGCGATGGAGGGAACGTAGGGCAGCAGCAGGGTCGTGTACGGCGTGCGGGTGCCACGCATCGTGCGCGATTCCACCGGACGGTCCACCACCGCGGCCCAGCCGAGCACGAGGAAGCCGCCGACCCAGAACGAATCGATCAGGTTGCCGGTCTGGTAGCTGCCGATTGCCACGAAGTAGGCGAAGCCACTGTCGGCGACCGCAATGCTGCTCAGCCCGGCGCCGATGCAGACCAGGCCGAGGCGCCCACCCGTGAACGCGTAGGCAAGGACGGTGACGACGATCGTCACGAGCGCCACGTCCCCGGCGGGGTAGGCGAGCGAGACGACGTGCGCGAACGCCGAGCCGGCACCGCCGTGGTACACGACGCCGAGCGCCGTCGCCCAACTGACCGTGAACAGCGAGACAATCACCAGCAGCACGTCCAGTGCGATGCGGGCGCGAGCGCGGCCGGCAAATGCTTGGGACGGACGGACCAGCAGGCCGGCCATCGCCAGCACCGGCAGCAGCAGGTAGCCGGCGTCGGCCAACGAGGGGAACGGGGTCGGTGTTGCGGCAATGACCTCGTAATACGTCCAGATGGTCTGGCCGAGGGCCCAGCAACCGGTGCCGGCGGCGAGCAGCTGCCAGGAGAGCCGGATGCGGCCTGTCTCGCGCCGGGCCCGGACCGCGCCGCTCGCCGCGGCGATCGCAGCTGCGAACAGCTGGACGAAGTCGTCGATACCGCGAGTTACCCGCTCGCCGCCCGGCTGGAGGCGCAGGTCCACCACGAAGCCGGCGAGCAGCAGGACGCCGAGCGCCGCTCCGAGGCGCCGGCGATTCATCACGCCTCGGCTTGCGGTGCTGAGCCACGGCGGCGGCTCAGCCAATTGCGTCCTTGACGGCGGGACGTTCGGCGGTGCCGCGCGTGACTGGAGTCGTCGCCCCCAGGCCGCACGGCCACCTGCACAGCGAACAGCAAGGGGCTCATCATGCCGTGAACATCGGCCGCATATGCCACTGGGCTGAGGGCCTAAAGTCCCGATCTCAGACGGAGGCGGCCTCCGCGCAGTCGGCGAGTTGGCGCGCTGCGCGCTGACTGCGCAGCCCGTCCACGGTCAGCACGATCAGTGCGAGCCAAACCAGGCAGAAGCCGACGAACTCCGTGACCGGTAACGATTCGTGCCTGATCCCCACGCCCACGGCGAACTGCAGCAGCGGCGCGAGGTACTGCAACAGTCCGACCACGCTGAGCGGCAGCCGGCGCGTCCCGGCCGCGAAGAACAGCAGCGGGATGACGGTGACGGCGCCCAGGCCGACGAGCATGAGCGACGTCGACGCCCGGGTGCCGAACACGAGATCGCCCTGCGTCCCGATGACCGCGAGCGTGATCAACGCGGGCACGAACTGGACGCCCGTCTCGACCGCGAGCGAATCGGCCGCGCCGACGTCGGCCTGCTTCTTGCAGAACCCGTACATGCCGAAGGAGCAGGCGAGGATGAGCGCGATCCAGGGCGGGTGGCCGTAGTCGATCGCGATCACCAGCACTGCCACGGCGCCGATGCCGACCGCCGCCCACTGCCCGGGCCGCAGCCGCTCACCGAGCACCACCACGCCGAGCAGGATCGTCAGCAGTGGGTTGATGAAGTAGCCAAGGCTCGTCTCGACGACGTGCCCGGTGTTGACGCCATATATATAGGTGCCCCAGTTGAACGTGATGAACAGCGCGGCCGCGGTGAGCAGCCGCAGTTGGCGACGATCCGCGACGACCGCGCGCACGCCGCCGAAGCCCGAGCCGAGGCGCAGCACGACGAGCATCACCGCCAGCGACCACACCATCCGCGACGCGAGGATCTCGATCGTCCCGGCCGGCTCGCACAGCGGGAAGTACAGCGGGAAGACGCCCCAGAGCAGGTAGGCCGTCGAGCCGTAGATCAGCCCTTTGCGCCGCTCGTCCTGCCCGTCACCAGCACCCGCATCAACCGAGTTGTCCGCCCTAGGTTGCGTCAGGGCGTTCCGACGGGCGGACAGCTCCGTTGAATCGGGCACGTTTCAAGGCTACGGACGCAGCGAGTGGGAAATACCGGCCACTCGCGCGTCCGTGGCCCACCCGGCTCAGCAGGGTTGCGGGCCGGGGCAGAACACGCCGCCGCCCGCGGAGACGCTGCTGGTGGCGAACTCCTTGAACAGGCCGATGAGCTCGAGCAGGTCGTTGTCCTGGAAGCGCTGGAGCAGATCCGTCGTCGCATCGAAGAACGTCTGGATCGGGTTGACGTACCACTTGCCGGCGACCTGCGTCGTCACGATCCCGCCCTGCAGGTTGGTCGCGCTCGTGAGATCTTCGAGCGCCTGCCGCTGCCCGTCGGTCAGCGGCTTGTTGCCGGACTGCTGGAACAGCTGCTCGATCTGGTGCGTCAGCTGGTCGGTGCACATCCGCTGCGTCCGGCCCTGGGTCGTGACCCGGACGCAATCGCCGTCGATCTCCATGCTGATCTGCCCCTGGCCCTCGATGTGGGCGGAGAAGCCGTCCAGCACGACGAGTTGCGCGCCGTTCGAGCCAGGCGTGCTGTGCAGCTCGAGGCGGTCCAGGGTGATCGGCGCGGCGGGGTACGACGAGCCGACCTGGTCGAGGATGATGCCGCCGTAGTCGTGTAGCGCGCCCAGCTCGTCAGGCGAGAGCACCTCGATCGCGCCGGAGACGTCGCCGCCGAGCAGCGCATCGACCAGCTTCTTGACCGCGTCCACCGGCGTGCTGGCGCCGACGGCCGGGATCGCGTCCTTCGCGCTCGGTGCCGTCAGCCCCGCCGCACCGGCTGCGTTGTCAGCGATCGTGTAGAAGAGGCTCGGGTACCAGTGTCCGTCGACCTTCTCGGTGGCGATCCGGATCGACTCGCCGCTGGCGTGGACGGCTTTACCGATGTCGACCGTCTCGGACTGCCGGCCCTGCAGCGGATGTCCGGGTGAGACCTGCTGGATGAACTCGGCGCTGAACGGCAGCTTGCTCAGGTCGGCGTCGATGTGCACCTTGCCGCCCGTGATCTGGACGATCTGGACGTGGTCGTTGACCGTGATGTTCGGACCGTAGGTCAGGCCGCTGAACGTCGCTGCCGCGCCGGAGAAGTGGCTCAGGTCGGCGTCCGCGCTCAGGATGTGCGTGCGCTTGAGCTCGTCGAAGTCCTTGATGAGCGGGTCGGCGATGGCGACGCGCTCCGGCGGCGCGAGCGAGTCCAGCATGCCGACGAGGTCGGAGCTGTTGATGTTCGAGACGATGTCGTCCACCGCCTCGCGTGGTGACGCAGCGCCGTGGCTGGAGCTGTCGGACAGCGCGACGTAGGTCGCGACCCCGCCGCCGGCGAGGACGACCACGGCGGTCAGTGCGGTGAGCAGTCGGCCGCGGCGACGGTGCGGCGTGGGCGGCGGCATGAGCGGGTACGGCGCCTGCGGGTCGTATTGCGGCTGGCCGTACTGTGGCGGCGGCCCGTATTGCGGTTGCTGTCCGTACTGCGGCGGCGGCCCGTATTGCGGTTGCTGTCCGTACTGCGGCGGTTGCTGTCCGTATTGCGGTTGTTGGCCGTACTGGGGAGGCTGCTGCCCGTACTGGGGCGGCGGCCCGTATTGCGGCTGCTGGCCGTACTGTGGCGGCTGCTCGCCCGGTTGATTCGAACCGGGTTCGCCCGGCGCCGGTGGATAGGTCACCCGTTTTCCCTCCGCGATCGGGAAGATCCAAAGACGTGAATCGTAACCGCCGCAGGTACCGCCAGCGAACCTGCGAGGGTCACGATTGGCCCTACAATCGCGGTACGGACGACGACGTTCTCGTTGGCGGTCAGCATCGCGATCGCGCCGGCTGCCGCGCCGGCCGCGGCGAGCAGGCCGATGACCGCCGCAGTCCGGACAAGTCCGACGAGCAGCGCCGCGATGGCCGCGCCACAGGCGAGCCCGACGAACGGCCAGGCGGCGAGCGCCGCATCCCCGACACCGGTTACGCCGAGTAGCCGGCGCGCCGCGCCGTCGGTGGCGTAGCTGTTGCGCGAGCGGCTGCCCGAGTAGAGCCACGGCAGGAACGTCCCGATGACGACGCACACCAGCCCGGCAGATCCGAGCGCTGCGGGAACCGCGCGCGCCACCCCGACCTGTCCGCCCTTCATCGCGTCATGACGTGCCGAAGGGCGGACAACTCGGGAAAGTGGGAGGGACGTGGGGATGAAGCGCTTACCCGACGGTCCACGTGTCGGCGCCTAGCAGCAGTGTCTGCAGCGCCGCCCCGTCGCTCGGCATCTTGGCGGCCGCGGTGTCGAGCTGGTCGCTCATCAACGCGTCGTATACCGGCCGCTCGACGTCGCGGAATACGCCCATCGGCGCGTACCGGCGGTCGATGTTGGACAGCCGGGTGAGCGCGAACGCATAGGACGGGTGCTCGTGGTGCGCGTCATGGATGACGAGCCGTGGGTCGTCGTCGGCGACGTTCTCCTCGATCGCCAGCGACCCG
>DASQSE010000054.1:0-7115 GCA_035642535.1 Jatrophihabitans sp.
GCGGCCGCCGCCAGCTCCGCCTCGGCTACTGCCTGCGCGTCGGCGCGCCGGCCCGCCGTCAGGAGCGCCTCCGCGACGAGGCCGCGTCGCGCGAGCAGCGGCGAGCTGGCGCCGCGCCCGAGCTTGCGCAGCAGATCGGCGTCGACCGCGGCGCGATCCCGGCGGCCGAGCGCCAGCCAGGTCGCGAGCCGGGCCTCGGCGAGGAAGTGCGCGGCGAACAGCCCGCGCGGCAGCGTGGCGGCCGCGAAGCCGTACCGCTCCAGCAACTGCAGCGACTCGGCGGGCCGATCCAGCTCGACGAGCGCGAGCGCGAGTTGGCTCACCGGCCAATCGAGGTAGTACGTGGGCGCGATCGCCTCCGCCGCCTGCAGCGCGACGCGGGCCTCGACCTCGGCGGTGCGGACGTCCGCCTGGAGGTAGGCGAGCCGGGCGAGATAGCCGGCGCACGTCAGCACGCTCAGCGGGGCGCCGCGCGCCCGCCCGCGCTCCAGCTCCCGACGAGCGTGCAGCGCGGCCTGATCGAGGCGGTCGACGGCGACCTCGCAGGCAATAGCCCACGGCAGCGAGGGTGAGAGCGCGAGAGATGCCTCGTCGTCGGCGAAGACTTCGCCGGACGCACTGGCGCGGTCGATCAAGGTCGCGACCTGCGCTGCCGTCATCGTCGCGTCGGCCACCCCGCTGTAGGCGTAGGCGACGAGCAATCGACGACCGGCCGGGGTGGCGCCCGATGCATGTTCCGCAGCCTGGCCGAGCCGCTCAGTGTGCTGCGCGCGCAACCGGCCACTCACCTGCGCGACGGCGGCGGCGTCCGCCTCGACGGCGAGCGCGAGCTCCGACCCGGCCAGCTCGTCCGCAAGTGCGCAGAGCAGCGCCAGCGCCTCGTCCGCGTGGCCGCTCGCCGCGAGCGCGCCGGCGAGCTCACGCGCCGCCGTGCTGCGCAGTTGCGGATCAGCGGCGTGATCGTGCGCCGCGCGCAGTTGCACGACCGCATCGGCGTTGCCCGCGATCATCTCGGCGTGCCCGAGCTCGTAGCGCAGCTCGGGGTCGGCGGCGCCGGCCGGGCACTCGGCGAGCGCGCGGGAGAGCAGCGGGACGGCGGCGTCCGGCGCGCCCTGCGCCAGGTGACGGCGGGCAGTGTGGCGCAGCAGCTCGACCGTCGCCGCGTCCGCGGCGGGCTCGGTTTGCAGGAGATGGACGGCCGCCTGGTCGGCGGCGCCGGCGCAGGCAAGCAGGTCCGCCGCCCGCCGGTGCGCGATCGCCCTCGCCTGCGGCGTCATGTCCTCGTAGATCACGGTGCGCAAGATCGGATGGGCGAACCGGAGCGTCGGGCCGGGCGTGATCAGCCCGGCGGCACTGAGCCGCGCGGCATGCGCAGCAAGTTGTGCGGAGGACAGTTCGGCCAGCCCGGCGGCATGCCGACTGGCCGCGTCCGAATCGAGCACCGCGACCGCGCGCGCCAGCGCCGCGGCTTCAGGAGGCAGCGGCGCCAGACGCAGCAGCATCGTCTGCCGGATGTTCTCCGGCCCCAACCGCGCGGCAAGGCGGAACCACTCGCCGGTGCTGTTGCTGCCTTCGCTCGCCAATGCGCGGGCCAGCTCGACGAGCAGGAACGGGTTACCGCCGGTGCGGTCGTGGCACAGCGCGCACAGCGCGTCGTCGGTGCCGTCCGTGCCGAGGACGCGGCGCAGCAGCTCGGCCGAACCCGGCTCGGACAGCCGGCGCGGGGCAAGGCGTTGCACGCCGGGCTCGGAACGCAGCGCGCGAAGCAGCTCCTCCGGAGCCTCGGGCTCGCCCGTCCGCCATGCGACGACGATGCAGATCGGGAGCCCGCCGAGGCGGCCGTGGGCGAGATAGTTGAGCCACCGCAGCGACGCGACATCCGCCCATTGCGCGTCGTCCACGACGAGCAGCAGGGGAGTCCCGGACGCGAGGTTCGCGGCGAGCCAGTACAAGCCGTGCACGGCCGCGAAGGTGGCATCGGTGAGCGCAGGTGGACTGCCTGCCGCCTCGTCCCAGCCGAGCAGCGCCGCGGCCACCGCCGCCGGTCCTTTGAGCACCGCCCGGCGCTCGGTGCTGCCCAGCGCCAGCACCGGGAGCTCGAACAGCTGCCGGACGATCCCGTGCGCGAAGTCGTGCTCGAGTGCCGAGCCGCGCGCGGCGAGCACCTGCATGCCTGCCGCGCGGGCGACGGCGCCGGTCGCCTCGACCAGCGCGGTCTTGCCGACTCCCGCCTCACCCTCGACGATCACCAATCGGCCGTCGCCGGCGGCCGCACTTGCGACGGCGCGGGTGAGCTCGGTCAGCTCATGGTCACGCTCCAGCAGAGCGGCCTCGTCGGGCACGACGGCAGCGTCGCCGCTCCGCTGGAGCGTGTCAATTTGGAGATCTTCGAACTACGGGATGGTCACGTTGTAGGTGGCGAGCGCGGCGGTGACGGGCTGGAAGAACGTCGTCCCGCCGGTCGTGCAGTCACCGCTGCCGCCGGAGGTCAATCCGACCGCGGCGGTGCCGTCGTAGAGCGGCCCGCCGCTGTCACCGGGCTCCGCGCAGACGTTGGTCTGGATGAGGCCGTGGACGGTGCCGCCGCCCTGATAGCGGACGGTCACGTTGAGCGCCTGCACCGTGCCGCTGTGGACGCCGGTGGTACTGCCGCGCCGGGTGACCGACTCGCCGACGAAGGCGTTGGCAGCGTGTGTGATCGTCTGGCTACCGGCCGTGCTCGGGTAGTTGGTGTACGACGGCGTGTACTGCACCAGCGAGTAGTCGCTGCCCGGGAAGGTGGCCGCGACGGTGTTGCCGAGGAATGTCGTGTGGCTGGCCGAAGTCCACCATTGCGGCTCAGCCTTGCCGCAGTGGCCGGCCGTCAGGAAGTAGTGCGTCGATCCACCGGTCACGTTGAAGCCGAGCGAGCAGCGGTATCGCGAACCGTAGATCGCGTCCCCGCCGGAGATGTCGGTGTGGAAGCGGCCGGCGACCGTCTGGAGCCGGGCGCTGTCGCCGAGGCGGTCGACAGCGGCCTGGACCGCGGCGAGCCGGTGTCCGGTGACAGTGCTGTCGACGCTGACGACGACCTGATGCGTGGCGGGGTCGACACCCCACGCGGTGCCGGCGTATGGGATCGAGCTGTTGAGGCGCTGCAGAGCGCCGGACAGCGATTGGGATCCGGTGTTCGCCTGGGCCGGCGAAGATAGGAGTAGGGCGGCGATCGTGACGCCGACGGCGGCGAGCACGGTAGCCAGGCGGGTAATGAATCGAGTGCGGCTCATGGCGCCTCCTGGTCTCTCACGGTGGTCACAGCATGCCTGGAATGTGCCATTTCGACAAGAGTGGGCGTTTTGTCCCAAAGATGCCGGACGCGGGTCAGATCGTTCGGATGGGTGAGCCGCCGGCCCAGGCGAGAATGTCCTCGACGATTTGGGCGTACCAGCCGCGGTAGGCCTCGACGGTCACGTACCCGATGTGCGGCAGCAGCAGGGTGTTCGGCAGCGAGCGCAGCACGTGATCGGTCGGGAGCGGTTCGACGTCGTAGACGTCCAGCCCGGCGCCCGCAATCCGCCGTTCGCGCAGCGCTGCCACGAGCGCCGGCTCGTCGACGATCGGGCCGCGCGAGGTGTTGATCAGGTAGGCCGTCGGCTTCATCAGCGCCAACTCGTCGGCGCGGATGAGTCCGCGGCTGCGGTCGGACAGCGGCATGTGGATCGTGACCACGTCCGACTCGGTGAACAGGGTGCGTTTGTCGACGGCCCGGACGCCGTGTTCCCGCGCCCGCTCGGCGGTGAGGTTCGGCGACCACGCGATGACCGACATCGCGAACGCCTGGGCCAGTCGTGCGACCGGCACGCCGAGCCGGCCGAGCCCGACGATGCCGAGCGTGCTGTCGGCGAGCCCGCGCCCGACGGTGTGCTGCCAGCCACCAGCCCGAAGCTGTGCGTCCTCTGCCGCGAGGTTCCGGCACAGCGCGATGATCATCCCGATCGTCAGCTCCGGGACCGCAGTCGTGCTGCCCGTCGTGCCGCAGACCACGATGCCGTACTCGCGCGCGGCTGCGAGATCGATCGCGGCGTTCCGCATGCCGGTCGTGACGAGCAGTCGCAGGGCAGGCAGTCGCGCCAGAACGGTCGAGGGGAATGCGGTGCGTTCGCGCATCGCGACGACGACCTCGCTGTGCTCCAGGCGGCGGATGAGTTCCGTCTCGTCCGCGATGTGTTCACGGAGGACTTCGACCGTGAATCGATCCTGGACGGCCGACCAGTCGGCGCTGCTCAGCGCGACGCCTTGAAAGTCGTCCAAGATCGTTACGGTCGGCACGTGGCGAGCGTATAGCTACAACTAGTCCCGACCACCCGCCCGCCGTCTTCCCGTCAGCGCTGGTTGATCTCGCGCGGAGATTTCAACCGCGGCCGACGGGAAGCGGCGTGGCTCGCAGCGTCAGGAGGAGTTGGAGGGCGCCTCGCTATCCGTCTGCGGGCCGAGGAGCTGGACGAGATCCTTGCTGATGCCACGCAGCGAGACGAGCGCTTCGTCGCGCCGGTGACTCAGCTTGGCGAGTTGCTCGGTCGTTTCGTGCAACTGCGTGGCCGCCTCGGTGTTGGCCCGCTCGCGCCGCACGCGGGCGTGCTCGTCGGCCTGGTCGCGGCGTGCGGCGGCTTCGGAGTCGGCCTGCGTGCGGCGCGCGGCGGCCTCGGAGTCGGCCTGTGCGCGGGTCCGCTCGGCTGCGGCGGCGGCCTCGGCCAGCTGCCGCCGGACCTCGCGCTGCTCATACTCGAAATCAACCCTGCGCTGCCGTAGCTCGGCTTCCGCGTGGCTGGCGTTCGCGCTCGCTTCGTCCTCGGCCCGCTTCACCAGCGCCTCGGCATCGACGCGCAGCTGATCGGCTTCGCTCCGCGCGGCGTCTCGGATCTCCTCGGCATCCGTATGTGCCGCGTCCCGGATCTGCTCGGCCTCGGTCTGCGCGGTTGCCCGGGTCTGATCGGCGTCCGCCTCAGCGATATCCAGGATCTCGCGCAGCCGGTCGGACAGCGCAGTCGGGCTGTTGCCCAGTTGGCTGCGCAGCCGGGCGAGCTCAACTTCCTTGGACTGCAGCCGCTCAGTGAGCTGCGCCTGCGCGCGCATCGCATGCTCGTAACTGAGCCGGGCGTTCGCGAGTTCGCTTTCCAGCCTCACCCGCTGCGTGTCGACCTGGCTCCGGTCGTAGCCCCGCCACCCGCGCCGGAATCCGGAATCGGGGGTGATCGTGGTCGGCGGGTCGGTGTTGAGCGGGTCGGTGTTGAGCCGCGGCCGCGAGAACTCCATGGTGGCATCCGACATATCTGCCGTGGGTTTCGCTCGGGCCCGGCCGGGTTCAGGCGGTTGTTCTGTTGACGCGGGCTTGGGAGCCTTGCTCGGACGGTTCATCCCACCTCCTGGGTGACCGCCGCGGACACATCGACGCAGCTTCCGGCCGGCGCGTCGGGGCGGTGTCGGGTACGGGTGATGCAGACTATGCCCATGCTCGCCTGGCCAGCCCGGCGGGATGGTATGTCGGTGCTATCTACGTCGGCCGGGCGAAATCTGTTACACCCGGACAGCTACCTCGATTGCCGTCAGGCCCGCCATTCCACCCGAAAGTCCGGGTGGTCGGCGTAGGGCAGCGCCAACGCGCGCAGCGTCAGGCATGGGTAAACGGTCCCGTCATGGGCGCAGCGTTCCCGCTGCCGCGCAGCCCCATCGGTCGTGGGTGCGGCCGGGCTGATGGAGTGGACGGCGACGATCATCCGTTTGGCCGTGCACTCGTAAAGCAGCCGGGCAGGGTTCATCGGCGCGTCTGCGTCTGTCATGCCGCCGCCGAGATCGCGCACCCGGCGTTCGTCCTCGGTAATGCGGCTAAGAAGGAATTCGTGCAGCGCGGTCGTGATCAGAGGCACGACAGGTACACGCCACGTAGACGAAAGCGCATCGAATAGTGGCGAGGCCGACACCGGCTCGTGGCCGAACCCCACAAATGTAGTTTTCGCGCGTGTCCGCTTTGCCGCAACAAGCAACGCCGAGCGGGTTCGGATCAGACCCGCGTTCGCCTTCGGCGCACATGTCGGCTGCGTGATCGTCTTCTCGGCCTCGAGGTTGGTTTGCAAGGCATGGCGTAGATGAGGGATCTAGCCGTAGCCGGGCTCCATAGCGTCGGCCTCGTCCATCGTCGGAGTCCCAAACGGGGGGAAACATGAACAAGCCGGCACTTGTCGGTGTGGCCACGCTCGCCGGCACGGCCAGCGCGCTGCTGATCGACGCATGCGTCGCCCAGGCGGCACCAGGCGGCCTGCAGGAGCAGCCGCTCAGCTGTGACAACGGCCAGCAGATCACGGTCCTGACGAACGTCAACAACAGCAGCGACATGGGTGGCTGGGGAGCTGTGCAGGTCGTCTCCGGCGGCTCCGGGACGCTGATCCCGACGACTTTTGACTTCAGTGCGTTCGACGACACCATCCAGGCGGCGATCTTCGACGGCACCGAGGTCAAGGGCGGCAGCCACGGCAACCACAACCGGCCGACGGTCACCTGCAGCGACTTGCAGCCCGCCACGCTCGGTGATCTGCTCGGCCCCAGCGACGAGGCGCCGCCCGGAGCGTCGCTAACCGACCACGTCACGATCACCATCACCGCCACTGCGGTTTGGGAGAAGTAGCACCCGTGCAGGGTGACGTGTGCGCCCAGATTTCGTCGCGTACAGCTGCTCAGCCACCGACAACTTCCGCATGAGCCGGGAGCCCTCAAGGCGAAGGCAAACACGAGGAGAGTGGGGCGGGTGGTGTCCGGGTTCACGAGATCGTTGACACCTGGGTCGCGTGTTCGTTGACGGCGCGCCTGACGTGATGAGTCGGGTGATTGTTGACGACTCGGCGGCATGTCGAAACCGCGGGTCATCGTGTTGTCCGTCGTCCAGCAGCGCCTGTCCATCAGCGAGGCGGCTGCCCGGTCTCCGGAATAGCCGGGGCGGTTCAATCGGCATGTTGAGTGCGGTGCTGATCTGGGCGTGGCGGGACATTTCGTGGCCCTGGTCCCAGGTCAGCGAGCGGCGCAGATGGGTGGGTAGCTGGGCCATCTGGGCGAGCATCGCGGCGGCGACCGAGTCGGCGTCGCGC
>DASQSE010000055.1:0-10102 GCA_035642535.1 Jatrophihabitans sp.
CGGGGCCGATCCGTCCTCCGACCCGCCGTCCGAGCAGAACGTCGGCGCGGACGACGCGAGCGACCTGATCAATGGCGGCGAGGGCGTCGACGACATCAACGCCGGCGGCGGGCCGGACACCGTCTTCGCGAAGGGCGGCGACGACTATGCCTGCGGCAGTGCCGGCAACGACACCGTCGACGCCGGCAACGGCGCGGACAAGGCGTGGGCCGGCACCGGCGCGGACCTCGCGTACGGCGGTGACGGCGGCGACCACCTCTACGGCAACGCCGACGACGACGTGATCTACGGCGGCGCAGCCGACGACGTGATCGAGGGCAACGACCAGAAGGACACGCTGTTCGGCGGTGACGCCAACGACACGATCGTCGGGGGCAGCCGGTCGGCGGCGAAGGACGACACCGACGCAGGACACGCCGGCGACACGATCTACGGCGACACCGGCCGCGACCTGATCATCGGCGACAACGGCGCCGCGGCAGCCGGCGACGATCCGGCCGGCAAGCGGGTCGGCGTCGTCTACGACCTGGATCAGGTCGGCTCGACGTTCGGCGAGGGCGATCACTTGTACGGCAGCAGTGACAGCGACTCGATCTACGGCGGGCTCGGCGACGACTACGTCGACGCGGGCACCGAGGACGACTACGTCGAAGGCAACCCCGGCAAGGACACCATCTTCGGCAACGACGGCGCCGACGACGTCATCGGTGGCAGCAGCCAGACGCCGGGCGACCCGGCGGCGAAGGACGCGGCGGGTTACCAGGATGTCGGCGACGTCATAGACGGCGGCAGTGGTGACGACGTGATCACCGGCGACAACTCCTCGATCAGCGACACCGCAGCGGTGGCGGCGGGCGACGACGTGATGAAGGGACGCGGCATGACCGTGGGTCGGCAGGTGGTCCTGTTCGATCTGGGCTACTCGCCCGACGCCGCCAACTCCGGCGACGACACGATCAGCGGCGGCGGGAACAGCGACGTGGTCTTCGGCCAGGGCGGGAACGACACCGTCCATGGCAACGCAGGCGACGATTACGCCGAGGGCGGCCCGGGCGTCGACAACCTCTACGGCGACGCCGACCAGGATGATCTCGTCGGCGGCTCGCTCTACGCCGAGTCCGGAAGCGGGCAGGCTACGAGCGGCCAGCTCGACACCGGCGACTTCATCTACGGTGGCGACGACGCCGACGTGGCGCTCGGAGACAACGGCGTGATCGACCGCGTCAACTCGCCGAGCCCGACGACGCAGGGCCGCGCCGGTATGACGGAGCGGCATGTACAGGCGTACGACCTCGACTTCGGGACCGCTCCGCACGCCGGGACGTCCGGCGACGACTACCTCGAGGGCGACGGCAGCGCGGACGTCAGCTATGGACAGAGTGGGAACGACCGCGCCCTGGGCGGCACCGGCGACGACTATGCCGAAGGCGGGCCGGACCGTGACTGGATCGAGGGCAACGCGGGCGACGACGACCTCGTCGGCGGCAGTTCGATCATCAGGGACGGCACGACCGGCGACGCCGCGGAAGGCCAGCGGGACATCGGCGACGTGGTCTACGGCGGTACCGGTGACGATCTCATCACCGGCGACAACGCGGTGACCGATCGCGTCGGCACACCGAGCCCGTACCTGTTCCGGATCGGCAGTGGGGGCACGCTGGAAACCCAGCGCTCGCTGCGGCTGCTCGACCTCAAGTGGGGCGCGAACTACCTGACGCCACCGAGCCGTACGGTCGCCGGCGACGACGAACTGGCCGGCGGCGCGGGTGTCGACGTCGTGTTCGGACAGGACGGCAACGACCTGATCTCCGGCGGAGCTGACGACGATTACGCCGAGGGCAACGGCGGCACCGACACGATCTACGGCGACCGCACCTTCGCCGACATCGGGCACACGATTACACCACCGGGCACCGGCTGGCCGGGCAGCTCGAGCGGCGAGGCCGACGACGGCTCGCCGGACGGTCAGGACGATCTGATCGGTGGCAGCTCGATCCAGGTGTTCCGGGACGCGAACGACTTCGTCCACGGCGACGGGGAAGCGGATCTGATCCTGGGTGACGGCGGCACTGCGGTCCGCGACATCGTCGACGCGCAGGGCACCCTGGTGACCACTGTCGCCGACGCGCAGGGTCTCACCGGGCTCGGCGACCGGATCTACGTCAAGCGTTACGACCCGGCCAATGTGCCGGCCGGCGCCGCGTACGTCCGGCACGGTGTCAACGGCGCCGGCGTCGAGTTCTGCACAACCGCGCAGGCGGCGTGTGAGCCGAGCGGCTCGTCGGGTGCCGACGACCTGTGGGGCGACGCCGGCCAGGACACGGTCTACGGCCAGGACGGCGGCGACCACATCTACGGCGACACCGGCGCGACGGCTAAGCCGGTCGGCACGCCGCTGGTGAGCGTCGATGACGGTGGCGCGGTCTCCGCATCCGGGCGCAACGACGATGACCTGTACGGCGGCCTCGGCGACGACGTCGTGTTCGGCGAGTACGGCGAGGACGCCATGGTCGGCGACCGCGGCGGCGTCGTCGACGTCTACCAGGACGGAAGCAACCACTTCACCGTGGACGACAACCAGGTGCCGCAGATCCACTACGACGGATTCGTCGCGGGCACGGTGACCCGGCAGGTCGACCTGCAGCATGTCGTCAACGGCGACAGCCTGGTCACCGGCGCAGTGATGCCGCACCGCGGCGATCTCGAGGGCGGCAACGACAAGATGTTCGGTGGCCGGGACCACGACTCGATGCACGGCGGTTGGGGCGACGACCTCATGAACGGCGAAAGCGGCGGCGACATCGTCTACGGCGATGACGGAACCGATATCCTGTGGGGCGGCAAGGGGTGCGACGCAGATGTCGACACCCAGGCACTCTCGCCGGATTGCTACGCCGCCGGCCAGTTCGACCCGAACGCGCGCGGCACCAACGACCGGATGGTCGACTACCTGTTCGGCGGCAAGGGCGGGCCGGGCAACGACCCGACCGATCCGAGCGGCGGGCTCAGCGCGGACATCATCGACTGGCATCCGCGCGGCAGCTACGACACGCCTGGTACGACGTGCACGAGCAGCCCGGCGCCGGTGACGGGCGGGACGAAGAAGGCGCCGATCAGCATCGACCCGTGCACCTGGTTCGTGATGACCGAGCTCGACAACGCCACGGTTGCCGACAACCAGCATCACCAGGGCATCGACTGGATGTACGGCGGCTGGGACCGCGACATCCTGCAAGGCGACGTCGCCGACAACGGCCCGAACCAGGGCGACCGGATGCTGGACTGGACGGGTGCATACAACCTGTACACCCACTGCAACGCGGCATACGGCGGCTACAACGACGTCCGTCAGTTCAGCCCCGATATGCAGTCGTTCCTGCAGCGGTTCGCGTGGGGCACGGGTGCCGGCCAGGTGCTGGCGAACGTGACCACGCCGGGCACGTCGGCGTTCGACGAGCTGGCGCTCACGTACCAGTCGGACAACAACTCCCATGGCACTGGCAGCGCGTTCCCGTCCACGCCGGGACACTTCGACGACCCGAACGCATGCGCGCCGTGATCGGACGGTGAGGAGGTACTCAAGACGTCGCAGCTGCTCGCGATCGGCACGCTTGGTGCTCATGCCCACGCGTTTGGGACAACGGTGATCGACGGATGACGGGCTTCTTCGACTACGACGGTGCCGGCACTGCCGATCAGCGGTCGGCGCCGGACGATTTCGACGTCGTGCTCTCCGGACTCGACGACGACGACTGGCGGCAGATCCGCGAGCACTCGGAGATCCGCCGCTACCGCGCCGGCGAGGTCGTGATCGACGAGGGTGACACGAGCCGCGACCTTTTCATCGTGTTGTCCGGCGAGGCCAGCGCCTCGGTACGGGTCGGCCGGCAGGGCGCACGTCGGGCCGGTCAGCCTATGCGCGCGGGAGCGGTGTTCGGTGAGATCGCGTTCTTCGCGGGCGGGCGGCGGACCGCATCGGTCGTCGCCGGGCAAGACACCGAGTTGCTCCGTCTGCGTTTCGACGAGTTCCACATGCTGGCTGCGCAAGATCCGCACCTGGCTCAACGCATCGTCTTCGACCTCGGGCGGGTGCTTGCGGGTCGGCTCATCCGCGCGGAGCGGGCGGAGGGCAGCGGGTGAGCTCTCCGCCGTTCCCCAACTATCTGCAGGCCCGGCGCCGCATTCCGGTCTGGGCCTGGTGGCCGATCCGAGTCGTCAGCATCGCGGCCTACCTCGCGATAGCGATCGGCGCGTTCGTGCGCCCGGCCGGCGGGCTGTTCGCCTTCTGGTCCGTGACGGTCCCGGTGCTGCCGTTGTTGTTCTTCATCGCTCCCGGTCTGTGGCGCAACATCTGTCCGCTGGCCGCGGCGAATCAGACGCCGCGGGTGCTGCAGTTCTCCAAGGCGCTGAAACCGCCGCGGGTTGTCCGCGAGCGGGGTTACGTGGCGGCGGTGTCGCTGTTCCTCGGCATCGTCGCCGTCCGCAAGTTGCTGTTCAACACCAATGGGACGGCACTCGGCGTGTTGCTGCTCGTCACGATCGCAGCCGCTTTCGCGAGTGGCGTGCTGCTCAAGGGCAAGAGCGGCTGGTGCAGCAGCATCTGCCCGCTGCTGCCGGTGCAGCGGATCTACGGTCAAACACCACTCGTGCTCGTGCCCAACGCGCACTGCCAGCCGTGCGTCGGCTGCGCGAAGAACTGTTACGACTTCAATCCGCGAGTCGCCTACCAGGCCGACATGACCGACGACGACGCGAAGTGGTCGGCCGCGCGCAAGCTGTTCGCCGGCGTCTTCCCCGGTCTCGTCATCGGTTACTTCACGTTGTCGGCGCCTCCGCAGGTCTCCGACGGCCGGTTCTTGGTGCACCTCGGCGCATCGGTGCTGATCTCCTCAGGGCTGCTCTTCGCGGCCGACGTGCTGCTCCCCGTTCCGACGAGTCTTCTCGCAGCCCTGTGGGGCGCGGCCGCGATCAATCTCTTCTACTGGTACGGATCACACATCACCGCCTCGGCGATCTCCGTCGTGTTCGGCGCCGATGTCCATGCGTGGCTGCCGTGGCTGGTGCGCGGTGTCGTCACGGCGCTCACCGTCGTGTGGCTCGTGCGAACGGTCCAACTGCGCCGCCGATACATCGCGACCGTCGCCACCGCCGGCCAGGTGCGCGTCGATCCGGCCTCGCTGCGCCGGAGGACTGCTTCCGTGGCACTGTCCTCTTCCGAGCCGGTGGTCGAGTTCGAACCCGACGGTGAACAGCTGGTCGTCAAGGCGGGGGAGACGTTGCTCGAGGTCGCCGAACGTGCCCGGCTGCCCATCGAGGCGGGCTGCCGGCTCGGCGTCTGTGGCGCCGACCCGGTCACCGTGGTGGAGGGGATCGACCGGTTGTCGCCCGTCGAGGAGGACGAGGCGAACACGCTGCGCCGACTCGGGCTGGCCGACGACTGCCGCATGGCCTGTTCGGCCCGCGTGCTGGGCGACTGCCGCGTTTCACTTACGGCCACGAAGGCGGAAGTCGGCGCGGGAGTTCTTTCGTCGGCGCCGTACTCCCAGGACGTGAAAAGCGTTGTCGTCATCGGCGGCGGCGTCGCGGGAATCACCACAGCCGACTTCGTCCGGCGCATGCACCCGGAGTGCGAAATCCACGTCGTAGGGCGCGAGGCGCACGCCGTTTACAACCGGATGGGCATCTCCCGGCTCATCTACGGGCGATCGGCGATGCATGGGCTCTACCTGCTTCCCGAGGAGTGGTGCGAGGAGCACCGGATCACCTGCTGGCTGAATACCATCGCGACGCGAATCGAACTGGCGAAGCGGGTCGTCGTGCTCGGCACCGGCGAGCGGCTGTCCTGGGACCGATTGGTCCTCGCGATGGGGAGCAGTGCGTTTGTTCCCGCCCTGCCCGGCTTCGGTACAGCCGGGACGTTCGTCGTTCGCGAGGCGGACGACGGCATCCGGATCCGGGCGCACGTCCAACGCACCGGTGCCCGGAGTGCAGTTGTCGCCGGCGGCGGGCTACTCGGTCTGGAAGCGGCGCACGCGCTCGTCGAGTTGGGGTTGCAGGTGACCGTTGTCGAGCGCGGCGACCGCCTTCTTGCCCGGTTCGTTGACGCGCGCACGTCGGAGTTGCTGCAGTCGTTTCTCGCCAACGCGGGCATCCGGGTGCGGACGGAGCGGACCGCCGCATCAGTTAGCGGTGACGGACAGTGCCATGCGGTCACGCTCGACAGCGGCGAAGAACTACCCGCGGACGTGTTCGTTGTCGCCGCCGGCATCACGCCGAACGCCGAGCTCGCCGCAGCGGCGGGGATCGTGGTCAATCGCGGGGTCGTTGTCGACGACACGTTGCGGACGAGTGCGCCGGATGTCTTTGGGGTCGGCGACGTGGCCGAGGTGTTCGGTGCCGTCCACGGGCTTTGGCCGGTCGCGGTCTCGCAGGCCGAGGTAGCCGCCGCGAACGTCGTCGGTGGTGAGCGGCACCTGGAGCCCTACGAGCCGGTCGCCATTCTCAAGGGTGTGGGGATCGATCTCGCCGCCGCCGGGCGGATCGACGGATGCGCGGGCGACGAGGTGATCGTCGGGGAGGAAGCGGCACGGCACGTCTACCGAAAGCTCGTCCTTCGCGACGGCAAGGTTGTGGGCGGGATCGTCCTCGGGGTGCCTGGGTTGGTGCCGCGGCTGACGTCGGCCGTTCGGCACAATCGCGACGTGAGCACGATCTTGCCGAGGTTGCGGGCCGGCAGATGGGAGCTGTTCGACAGCGACAGTCCGCATGCGGATCGGGACGGTTACGACGAGGCGCCGAGCACGTCCCGGACCAGCACCCGAATGGCGGTGCGGGCCTGGTCCTCGTGAATGCCGCCGTAGCCGATGATCAGGCCACCGACGGGCGGCGTGAATTGGTACGCCAGGCGCAGCCGACCTACGAATATGCCTTTGCGCTGCGCGGCGTCGTGCAGGACGTCGTCCGGCGGCGTCGCCGGCCCGGTGATGGTGATGTGCAGGCCGGTGTCCGAAGGCAGCGCCTGATAGCCCGCCGGCAGCAACTGCGTGAGAGCCTGCCACGCGTGCTTGTGACGAGTCCGATACGCGATTCGGGCGCGGCGCAGATGCCGATCGAGGTGCCCCTCGGCGATGAAGTGGGTGAGCGCGACCTCGATGACACCGGGCGGGCTCCAGTCGATTGCCTGTCGCACTGCGCGCAACGACGGAATGAGTGATCCGGGAGCCACGAGAAAGCCGAGGCGAAGGCCCGGCGACAGAGATTTCGAGAACGTCCCGACGTAGATCACGCGGCCGCCGTTGTCGAGCAACTGCAGCGGTTCGAGCGGTCGACTCGTTCGACGGAACTCGGTGTCGTAGTCATCCTCGATGACGGCCGCATCGTGCTGCTCCGCCCACCGAAGTAGTTGATGCCGGCGGGCGCGGCTCATGACGACGCCGAGCGGGTACTGATGTGAGGGCGTGACATACACGGCGCGGGCCCGCACCGGAATCGCGTCGACGACGATTCCCGCCGAGTCGACCGGTGCGCCTACGACGTTGAGGCCCTGCGCACGCAGGAGGTTGGAGACCGCGATGTAACCCGGCTCCTCGACGCAGACGAGATCACCGGGCTGGAGAAGCACGCGCGCCGTCAGGTCGATCGCGTGACCGGACCCGCTGGTGACCATGAGTTGACCAGGGTCAGCGCTCACGCCTCGGGATCGCATGAGCCAGCGGGCAAGAACCGCCCGTAGTTCGGGGCTGCCGGATGGGTCGCCGTAGTGCTGGTTTCCGCGGTCGGCGGCAAGTCGCACGCAACGCCGCCAAGCAGCGGTTGGGAACAGGCTTGCGTCAACAACGCCGGGGCGCATGTCGAATCGGGGACGGCCGGTCGGAGTGCCGTCGAACAGCCGGAGCTGCGCTATCCGAGGATGTGGCCGGAGCGCAGCCGCGCGGTTGGTGCGACCGTTACTCGCAGCGATGTCGGATACCACGCTGCCGCCGCCCGCTCGCCCCTCCAGATACCCCTCGGCCCGCAGCCGCTCGTAGACGCCCGTCACTGTCGACCGGGACACGCCGAGCTCCGTCGCGATCACCCGCGTCGACACCAGGCGATCACCTGGCTTCAGCCGTTCCTCCGAGATCGCGTCGCGCAGCTGCGCGTAGAGCTGGCGCGTCAGGGTTTGGTCGCTGTCCGGGTCGATGAAGAGGGTCACGCGATCGCCCCACTTGGCTGGGTCGGAATCGACAAGCCTAGGCCTGTGCCACAGTCCATCTGGACCCTAGCGTGCGAACCCGGCCCTGAGCCGGCTAGCCGGCCTCGCAGGCCTGCCCGCTGTCGTGATCGAGCAAGGACTCTGCCAGCTCCGTCCGCGAGTACAGCACGCGCCGCCCGTCCCGATGCGCGGACACCAAACGAGTACGCGTCAGCCACGCAAGGTGCGCGCTCACTGTCGCCGGTGCGAAGCCGAGTCGTGATGCCAGCGAGGTCGTTGTCCGCGGCACGCCGAGATTCATCAGAATCGTTGCGCGAGAACGCCCGAGGAGGGCATTGAGCCAGTCGACGTCCTGGCGAGCCTCTTCCTCCCAGACCCGTACGGCGCCCGGCACCGGATAGCTCACGACGACCGGTTCCTTCGAAACGACCAGGCCGGGCCAGCGGAAGACGGACGGTACGAAGCATGGTCCGACACCGGCCGGCCGAACGTATTCGTCCACGCCCGGCACGCGCGCGAGCAGTGACGAATCCCCGTGCATCACCAGGCCGGGATGCAACTCGCGCAGCACGAAGCCGTAGCCGTTCCTGCTCAACGACATGGCGCGGGCACCTAGATCAGCGTTGAGGAGAGCGTCGACGCGTTCCCAAACGGATGCCAGCACGGCGCACCAGTAGCTGCTGAGCGCGTCGGCCGTTCGCTCGGCCAGCTCCGCGGGTGTCATCCGACTCGCCGGGCTGTTCGGCACCCGTCGCCGTAACTCCTCGATGTCATCGGCAACCGTTGCCGTGTCCGTCTTCGCGATTCGCCAGATGCAATCCAGTGGCTCGCGCTGGGTGGTCGACGGGATGGGCGTGAGCATCCGCGGCAACCATGCTCGATCCGCAGTCAGATCAAGCAGCAGCCCGAGGTTGAACCGAACGACGGAGGGGAGGCGATTTCGTAGCTCTGCGTGTGGGGTGTGACGCCCTCGTGGCCGCAGCGCGTGCAAACTCGCGACCGTTTCCCAAACAGCGTCGGTCGCGAATCGGATCTTCATCACGTCGGACGCGGTCAGCTCGAGATAGATCACCGCGCCCTCCAACGCGTCGCTGTCGCGCCCGGATACAACCGGCCGAACGCCAGCGTATGTGTCGAATGGATTACTCGACAGATCCAAGAACAACCTGTTTTGCCAGACCAAATGTGGTCACGCAGCCAAGTTCGGCACCCGTCGGCCCGGCCGTGGCAGACCCCCGGGAACGGTTGCTCCCGGGGGCCCACTTGATCGGCCTAACTGGCCTTGATACCCCACTCCTGGATGTTCACCGGCGGACCGGAGGACGTCGCGTTATCGCGAAGGTTCACGATGTTGTTGTACGCGGCCATGAACGTCGGCTTCTGGTAGAGCGGCAGCGAGTACGCGTCCGCCGTGATCAGCTTGTCGGCCTGGTTCATCTTGTCCTGGATGGTCTGCGAGTCAGTCGTCCGGAGGGCCTCGTCTATCAGCTTCTCGGCCGCCGGGTCGTTGTTGAACCCGTAGTCGCCACCGCCGTGCAGGGTGTAGATCTGCTGCGCGCCGCTCACTACGTACGGCGCGTTGACCCAGGCATAGACGATCATGTCGAAGTCGCCGGTGCCGAGCTCCCCCAGGTCGGGGGTCGTCTTCAGCGTGACGTCGATGCCCAGTTCCTTCAGCGTGCGCTGCGCGATCTGGCACTCGGTCAGCCGGTAGGCGTTGCCCTCGGAGTAGGTGCAGCGGAAGGCCACGTGCTTGCCGTCCGGCGCCATCAGGCTGCTGCCCACGCCCTTGTAGCCGGCGTCGGTCAGGATCTGCTTCGCCTTCGCGACGTCACCCGAACCCTGACCGGTGCTGGTCACGTTGTCCTGGTAGCCGTCCTGGCCCGGCACGTACATGTGGTTACCCAG
>DASQSE010000056.1:0-83504 GCA_035642535.1 Jatrophihabitans sp.
TGCGGTCAAGTACCCCCTGGTTGTGCTGCCGACCTCGTGCGTGCTGATCGCGACGCCTGGCACCGCTTGACCCGTGCCCGTGAACGTCACCGGGATCGTCTGCAGGGGATCCGGCAATCGATCGATGTCGAACAACGACTCGTCCAGCACGCCCAGGTAGTGCTCGGCCTCCGGAGGAATCACCAGCGTGTGGCCGCCGAATCGGCGGATAGTCAGTGCACCGCTGATCCCGGTGGGCGGGCGGAACTGCACCCGAATCGTGGTGTGACCCGCGACGTCGGTGACGGCGAGTTGCTCGCCGGTCGGCAGCAGCACTCTTCGCTCTGGGCGACTGACGCCCGCCTCAGCAGCGGACTGAGCTGCGGCTTGGGCACGCGTGCTCGCCGCGGTGGCCGCGGCGGCCGTGTTCAGGACGGCTCCCGGCTCACTCGCAAGCGCTGGCGCGGCCAGTGCCAACACCGCCAAGCCGCCGGCGACGACACTTGCGATGCGTCTGGTTGGGGTGGTCCGGGAACTCAGCTTGACGCTCACTTCTGCACAACGGCGTGGTCGCGGACATCGGCCGGCACGGAGTCGACGACGTCGAAAACGGGCACAGTTCTGGTGAAGAGAAGCTTGCCGTGGAAGTACTCCTGCTCTTCGGTGATCTGTGCCGTACGCCTGTCGAACATGACGACCCGGACGTCGTCCGGGCGGCCCTCCGGGTCGACGAACTCGAAGGCCTGGACGGGGTTACCGAGCGAGTCCTGTGTCTGGTCGCCGAGTCGCACGTGCCCGAGCCTGGCCAGAATGTCGATCGCGGCCGAGCGAAGCTTCGGCCCAGCCAGGTTGCGTCGGACGATGTCGGCGACCGCGACGTAGACCCGTTCGTCCGAGGAGGTGGAACCGACGGTGTGGGTCCGGACGTAGGTTTCGAGCGCTCCTGGGTCGGTGGGTAGTTGGTCGAGGTAGACCGGCGCGGTCATGCCGTCGATGGTCTGCGGGCCGGCCGGCAGCAGCCACACCTCGACGTGCGCCGGGTCGGTCGGGGTGGTCTCGGTGCGCAGCTGGTAGGTGAGCCCGTCGGCGCGGATCCACTCCTCGAACCGACTGTTGTCCGCGGCCCCGCCGGCCAGCGCGTTCTGGTGGTCGACCTCGACGACGTGCAGGTACTGGTGCGGCCCCAGATGATCGCTCGGGCTGGCCGCGGCGACGTGGGCCAGGTGGTGCAGCGCTTGGACTGCGGCGGCCTCATCGGCCGAACCGGGGCTGCCCGGCGGGAGGAGGGTCGGCACCGCGATGCAGGCTGCGGCGGCGAGCCCGGCCGCCGCGAGGCTGACGACGCGGAGCCGCCGGTGCGGATGCGCGGCGAGGAGGCGGTGATCGGCGGCCAGCACTTGATCCAGAACGGTGGCCCGCTCGTCCGAGGGCCAGTGCGCGGCACCGCGCAGGTCGGCGAGGCGTTCGTCGAGGTCGAAGGTCATGATGCTGTCTCCTTCGTGATGGAAGGACGGGCGGACGCGTGCGAGGGTCGCTGTTCCTCGGTGGCGAGCACGCGTCGCAGGCGCCTGCGCGCCCGATTCAGGCGCAGTTGGAACGCGCGGTAGGTGCAACCGGCGACCTCGGCCGCCTGAGTCACCGAAAGTCCGTCCCAGCCGGTGAGCAGCACGGCCTCGCGCTCGGCGAGCGATAGCCCGGCCAGCGCGGCGAGCATTTCCCGGCGCCCGATCGCGACCTCGTCCGCGCCGGCGGACGCCGTGCTCGACCGCTCCAGATTCGCTAGCTCGTCGGTGAGCCGGTGCTGCCGGGCGATTCCTCGGCGGCGGTTACCGATGGTGTTCCGCGCAACGACCAACAGCCACGGCAGCGCGTCTTCAGGCATCTCGTCGATGCGGCGCCAGGCAACCAGGAACACGTCCGAAACGACGTCTTGCGCCGCGCTCGGACCGACATGCCGACACGCATACGCGAACACCCGGACGGAGGTGTCCTCGAACAGGTTCCGTAACCGTGCTTCGCGCTGCGGCGTGTCCACACTACGTACTGTCCGGCATCAGTTCGCAGTTCTCACCCGCGTTTTCGATCTTCGACTAGATCATTTGCCCGCTCAAGATTGAACTGCCGCTGCCACGCCATTCGGCGTGCTAATCGTGCGTGAGATCCACCCATATGCCTCGTTTGTCTGCGGCGGCGGACGCCCCGGTGCCCAGTACTACCCAAGCAGGAAGGCGAGCCGCCGCACATGCAGCCCTCGCGCATGAACAAGGCGAACTGGGGCGAAACCCCTAGCGCCGGTGGAACCGGTCGCGCTTCCTCGCGTACTCCTGCGGGGTCGGCATGCCGGCGCGGGCACCGCCGTGGCGCCGACCCAGCATGTTCAGGCGCTCGTTGCGCACGGACGACCGGATCTCGCCGATGCCGCGGTTGACGTGCCCCTTGGCCCGATCGCGCTTGTCAGCCCACCTCATCACGAGGAGGAGCAGGACGAGGACGGCGCCGATGACGATCGCGACCACCATGGGCCTAAGTATGACGCTAGACGGTGATCAGGACGATCGATCCGCCGGCGAGCGCCAGACCGAGCCGCTGCGTGGGACTGGTGTGCTCGTGCAGCAGCCACACGGCGAGGATGACGGTGGTCGCGGGGTAGAGCGCCGTGAGGACGCTGGCGAGCGAGAGCAGGCCGTGCCGTGCGGCCAGAAGGAAGAACATGTTGGCCAGCGCGTCGCACGCACCCACGATCACGACGACACCGAGCATCCGGCCGCGGACGACGGTGACGGCCCCGCGCGCCAGCGCGAGCGGGACGATGAGCACGGCCGAGGAGAACCGCGAGATGACGAGCGGCCACAGGCCGGAGTCGTCGCCGGCGCGCGCGAGGAACACGAAGTACATCCCGAAGCCGATGCCGGATACCAGGGCGAGAGCGAGCACCCGGACGCCGATCCGTCCGTGCGGGTGATCTTCGGTGGTCCGGCTCACGAGGACGACCGCGCCCAGCCCGAGCGCGATGCCGAACCACGCGGACATGTGCGGCCGCTCACCGAGTCCGACGCCGATCGCTACCGGAACGATCGCGGCGAGGACGGCCGTCACCGGCGAGATGATGTTGATCGGCGCGACCGTCATCAGGCTGTACATGAGCACGACGCCCACCAGCCCGGCGGCCCCGCCTGCGATGCCGTAGATCGTGACGCGGGTGTCGTTGTGGCCGCCGAAGAACGGCAGCATGATCGTCATGAGGACGGCGCCGATCGGGTAGCTGATCAGCAGCACCGTGAGGGCAGTGTGCCTGCGTGACGCGACGCCGCCGGCGAAGTCCGCGACCCCATAGAGGATCGCGGCCGTCAGGCCGAGGACGACGGTGATCACACCGCAGCGTATCCGCCGGTGCCGAGCCCAAATCCGGCGACGCTACTTCACCAAGGTCATCTGCTGGACGTCGAGGTAGCCGGTACGGAAGCCGGCCTCGGAGTACGCGAGGTAAAGGGACCACATCCGGCGGAACGTCTCGTCGAAGCTGAGCTCGGCGACCTCCGTCGCGTGCTCCTCGAACGTCATCCGCCAGCGATGCAGCGTCTGCGCGTAGTGCTTGTTGAAGCTGTATCGGTCGGCGATCGAGAGCGAGGTATGCGCGGCGAGCGTCCGCTGGATCGCTT
Source organism: Jatrophihabitans sp. (assembly GCA_035642535.1). GTDB lineage: Bacteria > Actinomycetota > Actinomycetes > Mycobacteriales > Jatrophihabitantaceae > Jatrophihabitans. The sequence goes on from DASQSE010000056.1 coordinate 3,639, forward strand.
CGAGCGACGCCAACTGCCCGCCGGGGAAGATGTACTTCCGGATCCACGTGTACGTGTCCTTGGTGGCGCGGACGGTGCGGTCGTCCTGCAGGATCGCCTGCAAGCCGACCCGACCGCCCGGCACGAGCACCCGGTCGATCGCTGCGAAGTACTCCGCCCAATGGTCCGCGCCGACCGCCTCGATCATCTCGACGCTGACGACTGCGTCGTAGCGGCCGCGGACCTCGCGGTAGTCCTGGAGCAGCACGGTGATCCGGTCCGTCATACCCGCGGCGGCGATGCGCTCGTCGGCGAGGTCGGCCTGCTCGGTCGAGATCGTCAAGGTCGTGACGTCCGCGCCGCGCGCCGCCGCCCGCAGCGCCAACTCGCCCCAGCCGGTACCGATCTCCAGCAGCCGGGTTCCCTCGCCGACGCCGGCCGCGTCGAGTAGTCGGTCGATCTTGCGTCGCTGGGCATCCGCGAGGCTGTCGGTCGAATGCGCCGGATCGCCCGCGAAGATCGCCGACGAGTACGTCATCGTCTCGTCGAGGAACACCTTGAACAGCTCGTTGGACAGGTCGTAGTGCTGGTGGATGTTCGCCCGCGCGCCCTCGATCGTGTTGTCGTGGTGGCGCGGCTGGCGGCTCAGGACGGCATGCCGGAAGCGCTGCAGCACCGGCGGTATCGCGCTGTGCAGGTTTGCCGCGAAGGCGGCCAGCACACCGGGCAGGTCTTCAGTCGTCCAGTCGCCGGCCATGTAGGCCTCGCCGAAACCGATGGTCCCGCTGTCGCCGAGCCGGTGATAGAAGGCGTCGGGCCGGACGAGTCGCATGACCGGATCCGTGCCCGTCCCGCCGCCGTACCAATGCCGGTCGCTCTCTGCCACGCGCAGCGCGATCCGCGCCGTCGCGCGCCGGAACAGCTGCCGCGCGGCCCCGGCCCGCAGGGGTCGGTGCGGCACGGCCGCGATGTCCGGCCAGCGACCCGCGTCGACCCGGCGGGCAAACGGCACGACCTTCGATCCTCGGGTTGCGGCCGGGGTTCCGCGCGGAATAGCGGAGCGTTCTTTGTGGAGCGATTTCGTGGGGTGGCTCATCTCATCTCCCGTGACGTCACCTCGAATCACACGACGAGTGACGCGTCTCCCGCAAGTACCTTCGCTGCTACATCTGTACCCACCGACCTGGGGGAGTCCGGCAGTGGGACGCCGCACAGTACGGCCAGGACGTACCTGGCGGTCAGCGCATGCCAGAGCGGCGCCCGCCGGAGCATCGCGTGTCCCTCGCCCTTGACGGCCACGAAGCTCGCGGACGCGGCGCGGCCGTCCGCTTGCCGGAGCCACGCCGCGGTCGCCTTCGGGCTCGTCACCCGGTCACGCTGGCCGTGCGCGAACAGGACATGTCTGCCGGCGAGCTGCGCGGACGGGTCGTCCCGCTCCAGCCAGGGCGCGAGGCCGACGACGGCACGGACCGACTCGTGTCCCGCCGCGTACACGGCCGCCCGGCCGCCCATCGAGTGGCCGATCAGCGCGATCGGTGCGTGCGCGAAGCGTTCGGCGAGCCGACCGAGTGCCCATTCGACGTCTCCTACCGGGGAGCGCGCCGCCCCGTTCCAGCCACGCACGACGTACCGGAGCCGGGCTACGGCCAGCGCCTGGTCGCGTCCGGCACGGCGCAACGCGGTCGCAAACGGCGCCATCCGCAGCACCGCGAGCTGTCTCGCGCGCACCGGCGTGGTGCCGACCTCCCGGCCGCCGTGCAGGACGAGCGCCACCGCGCGCACCTCACCCGGCGGCACGGTGACGTCGAGCACGGGTTCGGAGCTCATCGTTGGCACGTTGTGCCGACGGGCGGCAGCGTGCCGTCGATCAGGTAGCTGTCGACGGCATTGTCGATGCACGAGCTGCCCTCGAGGTAGGACGTGTGACCCTCGCCGTTCCAGGTGAGCAATTCAGCGTTGCCGAGCGTGTGCGTGAGGTCCTTGGCGCCCTGGTAGGGCGTTGCGGGGTCGTGCAGGTTGCCGACGACCAGCACCTTGCGCGGCGTGTCCGGCGCTGTCGGCAGCGGGGGCACCGTCCGGTCCGGCTGCCATTGCTGACAGGAGAACAACGACGCCGCGGACCACAGGCCGAACATCGGGAAGCGCCGCTCCCACGACTTCGTCGTGGCCCGGATCGTGGCGTCCGACGGACCGGGCTTCGAGTCGTTGCAGTTGATGGTCGCGTTGGCGTCGGCGATGTTCGTGTAGTGGCCATTGAAGCGCTCGTTGTACTGGTCGGCCAGCGACAGCAGGCCCTTCCCGTTGCCGCCGCGGGCGTCGAGCAGCGCCTGCCCGAGCGTCGGCCAACGCGACCGCGAATACAGCGCGGACAGCACGCCCGTGTACACGAGCGCGCTCGTCGCCTTGCGGGTGTCCCCGGCGGCCGGGATCGGCGCTCGCCGGGCCTGCGCCGCGATCTCGTAGACGGCCTGGCGCGGATCGCCAAGTTGGCTGCACGGGCTGTGCGTCCGGCACCATGCGGCGAACTGGTCGAACGAATCCTCGAAGCCCTGTAGTTGGTCGGCGAACGACTTGATGTCGCCGGTCAACGGGTCGACCGCGCCGTCGAGCACCGCTACTCGGACCTTGCCGGGGAACATGTGGATGTACTGCGCACCCAGCTCGGTGCCGTAGGAGAAGCCCAGATAATTCATCTGCGCGTCGCCGACGGCCTGCCGGATCAGATCCATGTCCTTGGCCGTCTGCACGGTGTTGTACTCGGCGAGGTCCGCGCCGTACTTCGCCTTGCACTTTGCGGCGAACTCCGCGGCGAGCCGCTTCGCCTGCGCGAAGCCTGCGGCGGTGCTGACGTCGGGCGAGGCCGCGTTGAACCGGTCCTTCTCGGCATCGGTCAGGCAATGGATCGCCGACGAGTACCCGACGCCCCGCGGGTCGAAGCCGACCAGATCGAAGTGCTGCAGCAGCCGATCCGACACCTGCCCGGCGAGGCCGAGGGCGAGATTGACGCCCGAACCGCCCGGTCCGCCCGGGTTGACGAGCAGCGATCCGATCGGGTTGGTGTCGTCGCTGTCGTGGACGCGGACGAGCTGCAGGTCAAGCGTCTCGCCGGTCGGATCGGAGTAGTCCTTGGGCACCGAGATGGTGGCGCACTCGAAACCGAGTTTGCCGGCTCGGCCGGGCGGGAGGCCGAGCGCTTTGATGTTGATGCTCTGACTGCAGTCGAAGAAGTTGGCCGGTTGCTCCGGTGGAGGGGGCGTGGTGCTGCTCGGCGACCCGGAGTTGCCGGACGACGCCGGCCCGCGGGTGATGCTGCCGCTGCCGCTGACCAGTGAACCCGTGCAGCCGGCCGTGAGCAGGAGCACGGCGAGAACCATGGCGGCCGCGCGCAGCGGGTTCGCTGAAAGCACACTGCACGGTACCTAGTGCCGGCTGAAGGCACCGCCCTCAGGAGCGCAGGCTGCCCAGAACTCGCGCCCCAGCGCGGACAGCGCCACCGACTTGCGGATCAGCTTCGCGCTGCCCATCCGGCTGCGGCCGATTCGCGCCCGCGCGTCCTGCACCGCGCGGTCGACTGCGAGCCGGTCGTACTCCTCGTCGAGGTCGTCGGAGGCCGGGCCGAACTCGACCAGTCCGAGCGCTTCAAGCCGGCTCAGATACGTCGCCACGTTGCGCGCGGGGGTCACGTCGGCGGCGGCGCCGATCAACGAGGCGTTCGCGAAGACGGTGCGGGTCGCCGACCGGCCGAGGTGCTTGGCGACGACGTCGACGGCCGCATACCGCTCGCCACTCGCCAACGCGGCGAGCACCCGGGCCTCGTCCGGCACGAGCTGGCTGACGATGGTGCCGAACAGGTACTCGCGGCTCTTGCCCGCGGTGGACTCGCCCGCCCGACTCAGCAACTCCGACATCGCGGTGCGCAGTGGCGCCGGGTCGGAATCGGCGTCCCGGACGAGCATCATGACGCGCTGCTCCTCAGGACTGACGGCCGTGCCGCGGAGCTGCTGCGGCACGTCGAGCAGCCGGCGCAGCTCGGATGTCGCCACGTGCCCGATTCGCTGCGCCTGTTGCTCCACGATGTTGGCCCCGGGCAGTTGCCGGGCGATTCGCCAGCCCGACCGGCCAAGGATCCGGCCGACCCGGGCCGCGCTCACGATCGCGCTTCCGGCACTGGCGACCAACTGCGTGGACGTGGCCTGCTGGGCGCGCACCACAGAGCCGCGGCTGCCTTGGCCGGGTGCGTCGGCGGACGGCGGCCGCGGGCTGGGGCGGGTCGCGGCCACGTCAACTCCCGGGTCGGTGGACAGTCCGGTCGAGGATAGTGAACGCACGCAGCCAGGTTGCTCCGGCGGCACGACTCACGATCGGGTGCCGAGCCCCGGCACGATGTCGTTGAGCTTGAAGGTGACCGGCAGTTCGAGTTGCTCGTAGGTGCACGACTGCGGCTCGCGGTCCGGGCGCCAGCGGACGAAGTGCGCGAGGTGGCGGAAGCGATTGCCTTCCATGTGCTCGTACTTGACCTCGACGACGCGCTCCGGCCGGAGCGGAATGAAGGAGAGGTCCTTCGTCGCGTTCCACCTGCTCACCGCCCCCGGCAGTCGTCGTCCGCCGGAGTGCGCCTCGGCGTTGGCCCACTCGCGCCACGGGTGGTCTTCGCCCTCGGTCAGTAGCAGCGGTTCCAATTCGCCGACCAGCGCGGCCCGCCGGGCTGCGGGGAACGCACCGATGACTCCGACGTGCTGCAGGTGCTCACCGTCGAAAAGGCCGAGCAGCATCGAGCCGATCAGCGGCTGCTCCGCGGTGGACGTCTTGTGCCAGCGGAAGCCGGCCAGTACGCAGTCGGCCGTGCGTTCGTGCTTGATCTTGAACATGACACGCTTGTCCGGCACGTAGCCGCCGTCGAGCGGCTTGGCGATCACGCCGTCCAGCCCCGCGCCCTCGAACTCGGTGAACCATCGCTGCGCCAGGTCGAGATCTGTGGTGGCCGGCGTGAGGTGCACCGATCGGCCCGCGCCGGCGAGCACGTCAGCGAGCGCGGCGCGGCGTTCTTCGAACGGGCGCCGCGTGTAGTCGTCGTCGCCGAGGGCGAGCAGGTCGAAGGCGATGAAGGAGGCCGGCGTCTTCTCGCTCAGCATCGTCACGCGCGATACCGCCGGGTGGATGCGCTGTTGCAGCGCGTCGAAGTCGAGACCTTTGTCGGCCGCGATGACGATCTCGCCGTCGACCACGCAGCGCTCCGGCAGTTCGTCCTTGATGGCAGCGATGAGCTCGGGGAAGTAGCGGGTCATCGGCCGCTCGTTGCGGCTGCCCAACTCCACCTCGTCGGAGTCGCGGAAGCAAATGGTGCGGAATCCGTCCCACTTGGGCTCATACGACATGCCGGGCGGGATCGTCGCAACCGCCTTGGCGAGCATCGGGGCGACGGGCGGCATCACGGGCAGCTTCATCGGCTCATTCTGACTGCTCGACTGCGAAGATTTAGCACTAGCCCGTGCGGTATCGGAGGAACAGGGCGCCGTCCTCCTCAAGGAGGCCGACCAGGCGCAGTCCGACCTGTTGCCCCCACAAGTCGGAGCCGGCGGTGATCCGACCTGGGCCCGGCCCGATGAGCATCGGCGTGAAGCTCAGGCACAGTTCGTCCACGACACCGGCGTCGGCAAGCTGGGCGAAGGCGGTCGGGCCGCCTTCCGAGAGAATCCGGGTGAGGCCGCGTTCCTCGAGGGCGGCCCGCGCGAGCGTGAGATCCACCATCTCGCCTCCGCAGACGGCCACGTCGGCAACCTGCTCGAGCGCGACGCGGCGCTGGGCGGGTGCGGCCTCGCAGGTCAGGACGATGGTGCGGGCCTGCGCCGGAGCGTCCGTGAACAGCCCCGAGGCCGGATCGAGGCGCAGGCTGCGGCTGATGACCGCCGTCGGCAACGTGTCGCGGAGCCCGAGGTTGCGGCGGGTTTCGGCACGCTCGTCCGAGACGACGACGGCCTGGTAGCCCTCGATCGTCACCGTTCCGGCTCCGGCGACGATCACATCGGCGAGATCCCGAAGCGCCCCGAAGACCGCGTTGTCGCCCGCCGTCTGCAGCCCCGCGGACTTGCCGAAGGCCTGGGCGGCGCCGTCGACCGAGCTGACGAAGTTGACCCGCAAGCCGCCACTGTCGAGCCAGTCGGCCGCGTAGAACGCGTGCAGGTCGACGTCATCGGCCTGGGTGGGGAGCAGCGCGCGCATGGGGGAACGATAGGTGGTGTGGCGAGTAGTCGCGTCCAGGTGCCTGCCGGTGTCGAGCGGGCGCTCGACCGCGCCCTGGACAAGGCGCTCGCGATCCAACGCCCGGCGGTGCAGGGCTACCTGCACCGCGTACGGCGTCGGCATCCGGAGCTGACGGCTGCGCAACTGGTGCGCCAACTCGAGCGCCGTTACCTCGCCGCGGTCGTCGGCATCGGCGGCGCCTCCGGCGCGTCCGCGGCAGTGCCCGGGGCAGGGACCGCCGCCGCCATCGCGTCCGGAGCGGCAGAGGTGACGGCGTTCGTTTCGGCCTCCACGCTCTACGTGCTGGCGCTGGCGGAACTGCACGGCATTCCGGTCAGCGACCCGGAGGTACGGCGCGCGTTGGTCGTGTCGGTGCTGGTGGGCGAAGGTGGCATCGCGGCGCTGGAGGGCGCCGCCGCGGCCGAGGCGCACTGGGCACACGTGCTGGCCCGCGCGACGCCGCGCGACAAGATCACGGCGGCCAACAGCTACCTCGGCCGGTTGCTGCTGCGCCGGATGGGCACCCGGCACGGTGTGCTGCTCGCCGGGCGGGCGCTGCCGCTCGGTATCGGCGCGGCCATCGGCGCAGGTGGCAACGCGGCCCTCGCGCGCGGAGCGATCGCAGCGGCGCGGCGCGCGTTCGGCCCGGCACCGAGCGCGTTCCCGCCGCGCGTCGTGGACGTCGGGCCGTCCGCTGCGGATTGATAGGTTCTGTGCGGCAATTGACGGAAAGGTGACCAATGTTCGTGGTGGTGTTGACGGACGAAGGGCAACAGCTGGTCGGGCCGCGCGCGGTCGGTCCGTTCGACGACTACGACACTGCGCAGCAGTGCGGGAACGCCCTCACTGAGCAGTGGCGGGTCGAGTCCGGCAAAGCGCCGCAGGTCAATGTCGTCCGCGTCGAGGATCCGATTCCTGGTGTCGTCGTCGGCGAGATTCAGTAGTTCGGGCCGCGCTTGGTACTAAATTCGCGGTTGACATGACCGGAGCCGACCGGGATTCGACCACTATCGAAGCGCTCGCCGAGTTGTTCGAACTCGTCGGGCGCCGCTGGACGCTGCGGATCCTCTGGGAGCTGCGCGATCGGACTCTCACCTTCAACGACTTGCGGCGCGCCGTCGGCGGGATGAGTCAGAGCGTGCTCGTCACCAGGCTCACCGAGCTGTTCGGAGCCGGGCTGGTGGCCGACGTGGCCGGTGGCTACCGGCTCACGCTGGACGGTCAGGCCCTGGTGCGCGAGCTGGCGCCGCTGGAGTCGTGGGCGACGCGCTGGGAGCGCGATCGGCTCGCCTAGCGAGCGCGCACGATGGCCGCCGACTCCGCGGCAAGCAGGAGGCCGTGCGGACCCGGTTCGGCTGCCGCGGTCGCGAGCACGACCTTGCCGGGCGGGACCGGAATCGGCCGCGCGGCTGCGGCCAGATTCACCGCCACGTCGAACGCGCCGCGATGCATGACAAGCCAGCGGGCGTCCGAGTCGAAGTCGACCGCCACGTGCTCCAGGTCGCCGTCGCGCAGCTCAGGTTCGGCCGCCCGCAGCTCGATCAGGCGGCGATAGAGATCGAGCACATCCGCGTGCCCGTCAGCCGACGCTTCCGGCCAGTCGAGAATCGCGGAGTAGTAGGCCTTCGGGTCCTGCGGATCGATGAGCTTGCTGGTGTCCCAACCGTGTTCGGCGAATTCGGCGAGCCGGCCCGCGCCGGTGGCGGCCGCGAGATCGGGCTCGGGGTGCGACGTGAAGAACGGCCACCGGGTGGTTGCGGCCCACTCCTCGCCCATCCACAGCATCGGCGTGAACGGTGAGGTGAGCAGCAGCACGGCGCCCACCTTGAGCATTCCGGGCGGAGCGAGCTCGGGAAGCCGCTCGCCGAGGGCGCGGTTGCCAACCTGGTCGTGGTTCTGCAGGCAGGCGACGAACTGCTCGCCACGATGCCGATGGCGGTCGATCGGCTTGCCCCAGATCGTGTCGCGGAACGTCGAGTACGTGCCGTCGTGCAGGAAGGCACGCGTGAACGTCTTCGCGAGCACCTCCGGCGGACCGAAGTCGCAGTAGTAGCCGCGCCGCTCGCCGGTCAGCATTGCGTGCAACGCGTGGTGCACGTCGTCGTCCCACTGCGCCGTCAGCCCCCAGCCGCCGAGCTCGCGCGGGGTGATCGTGACCGGGTCGTTGAGGTCGCTCTCGCCGATCAGGCTGAGCGGCCGGTCGAGGGTGCCGGCCAGCTCGTCGACCGCCGCGGACACCTCGGCGAGGATGTGCGTCGGGGAGCCGTCGTGCAATGCGTGGACGGCATCGAGGCGCAGCCCGTCCAGGTGGTACTCGCGCAGCCACATGAGCGCGTTGTCGACGACGTAACGCCGCACCTCGGCCTCTTCGAGGTTCACGAGCGCGCCCCACGTGCTGCGGCCGTCTTTCAGATACGGGCCGAAGCGGGACAGGTAGTTCCCGGACGGACCGAGGTGGTTGTAGACGACGTCGAGCAGCACGGCCAGGCCGCGCTGATGCGCCGCGTCGACGAACCGCTTGCAGCCGTCCGGCCCGCCGTACGGCTCGTGCACCGCGTACCACAGCACGCCGTCGTAGCCCCAGTTCCACACCCCGTTGAAGTCGTTGACGGGCAGCACCTCCACATGCGTGACGCCGAGGTCGACGAGGTGGTCCAGCCGCTCGATCGCGCTGTCGAAGCTCGCGCCGCGGGTGAACGTGCCGAGGTGCAGCTCGTAGATCACCGCCGCCGAGAGATCACGTCCGGGCCAGTCCTGGTCGTGCCACTCGTAGCGGTCGTCGTCGTAGACCCGGCTCGGGCCGTGGACGCCCTGTGGCTGCCAGCGCGAGCGGGGATCGGGAACGGGCTGGTCGCTGTCGTCGATCAGGAACGCGTAGTCGGTGCCGGGCGCGAGGTCCGGTCCCGACCACCAGCCGCCGTCGGTGGGCTGCAGCGAGATGTCCGCGCCGCCCGTCCGGACGAGGATTGTCGTCTTGTCCGGCGCCCACACCCTGATTGCAGCCACGCTCTCCACCCTGCCCGAATCCCGGCCCGCATCCACGGGTGCACTCTGCCGACGACGGCCGAGCATCAGCGGACGAGCAGTGCCACCGGGTAGATGTCGAGCAGTTCGGCGAGTGGCATCTCGGCAGCGACCCGGCGGCCGGTGAGCACGTCGGTGGCGGAGCCGCCGAGATCCACGGACGTCTCCCGCCAGCCGCCGTCCCGCTCGAGGCCGACCGGCAGCCGGGTCGCGACCGTGACCGAACCGCCGCGGTCGAACGCGACGACGTGATCGGTGGCCGGGCCGGTCGCGACGATCGGTCGGTAGTCGTCGAACAGGTCGGGCCAGTCGCGGCGCAGCCGCAGCGTGCGCGAGACGAGCCACAACTTTGCCGCGCCGGAGGCGTCGACGGGCGGCGCTTCGTTCGCGGCGTCGAGCTTGTCGAGCAGCACCCGGCGTGCCTCGAAGTCGACGGGCCGCCGATTGTCCGGGTCGACGAGCGAGTCGTCCCAGAACTCGGTGCCCTGGTACACATCGGGCACGCCGGGCATCGTCAGCTGGACCAGCTTCTGGCCGAGCGAGTTCGTCCACCCGTAGGGCGTGATGCGATCGACGAAGGCGCTCAACGGCTCGCGGACGGCCGGCTCGTCGTAGGCGGCGTCGACGAGGCCACGTACGGCGGCCTCGAACTCGGCGTCCGGGTCGCGCCACGATGTCGAGACCGCCGCCTCCCGGGCCGCCTTCTCCGCGTAGGCGTGCATCCTGGCGCGCGAGATGAACCCCGCGCCGGCGAAGGTCTGCCACAGCAGGTAGCCGAACGGCGCGTCCGGAAGCGGCACCGCCGACATCAGGTGGCGGGCGAGCGCGGCCCACTCGTCCGGCAGCTCGCTGAGCACCGCGAGCCGGGCACGCACATCCTCGCTGCGCTTCGTGTCGTGCGTCGACACGGTGGTCATGCCGCGCGCGGCGACCTGCTGCCGCAGCGTCTGGGCTGCGTGGAAGTCGTCCAGGCCGAGCCCGAACCGCCCTGGGTCGTCCCCGACCTCGTTCCGCGCGACGAAGCGTGAGTAGCGGTAGTACGCGGTGTCCTCGACGCCCTTGGCCATCACCGCGCCGCAGGTCTGCTCGAAGCGGGTGCACAGCTCGTCCGCGGGGTCGGCCAGCCGCGGCGCGAGCGCGTCGATCGACTCGGCCAGCTCGGGGCGCGCCGCGCGGGCCCGTTCGAGCGCCGTCGCGAGCCGGTCGGCACCCTCGGGCAGATAGGAGCGATAGGTGGGGAACGCGACGAGCAGTTCGGCCAGCGCCTCGTCGGCCCGCTCCACGACCTGCGCAAGCGCGGCCATCCGACGGACCTCGGCCCGCAGAATGGACGTGACGCCGTCCCGCTTGCCGGCCTGGACATGCTCCGCGCAGCTGCGCGGATCCGCGGTCAGCTCGCGATAGAGCGCGTCGAGGACGGGTTCGGTCGCCGGGTCCACGAACACCGCGCCCACCTCGGCCAGCGCGTCGTAGCCGGTTGTGCCGTCGACCGGCCACTCGTCCGGCAACCGCTCGCCCGTCGCGAGGATCTTCTCCACCACCAGCCAGGCGTCCTCGCCGGCAAGTCCGCGCAGCCGGCTGAGGTAGTGCAGCGGCGCGGCGAGCCCGTCCGGGTGGTCGACGCGCAGCCCGGCGATGCCGTCGCCGTGCATCCAGCGGGCGATCTGCGTGTGCGTGGCATCGAAGACGAGATCGTCCTCGACGCGCAGTCCGGCCAGCGCGGTGATCGCGAAGAAACGCCGGTAGTTCTGCTCTGCGTCCGCGCGGCGGTAGCTCGCGAGCTCGTAGTGCTGCCGCGCGTGTACGTCGGCGGCCGACTCGCCCGGCGCCGGGCCGGTATCGGGCGCGAGCGGGAAGCGATGCTCGAAGTACCTCAGTTCGCCGGCGACGACTTCGAGCTGGTCATCGGTGAAGTCGTCGCCGAGGACGGGGAGCAGCAGTCGCCCGCGAGTCCAGTCGATGTCGAACCAGCGTGCGTAAACCGAGTCGCGGCCCAGCTTGAGCACGTCCCACCAGGCGCGGTTCTGTGCGGCGTCCGCGATACCGGTGTGATTCGGCACGATGTCGACCACGATGCGGACGCTGCGTGCCCGCGCGGCGACGAGCAGCCGCGTCCAGCCGTCCACTCCGCCGCGCTGCGCATCGATGGTGTCGTAGCCGACGACGTCGTAGCCGTGCTCGGAGCCGCGCATGGACGGCAGCAGCGGCGAGACGTACGCCGCACCGACACCGAGCGTCGCCAGGTAGTCGCACACGTCGGCAGCCGCGTACAGATCGAAGGAGGGCCGTACCTGGAGCCGGTACGACGACGTCGGCTGCGGCATCAGGCGGTCCGCTGCAGTACGACGAGAGCGCGCGGCCCGACTGACACACTGTGACCGGCTTCGATCACCTTCCCGTCCGGATCGTCGGAGGTCGTGTCGATCACGACTTCCCACGCGGCGGCGTAGTCCTCGCCGGGCATCACGAAGTCGATCGCCTCGTCGTGGGCGCAGAAGCAGAGCAGGAACGAGTCGTCGGTCATCCGCTGGCCGCGGTTGTCGAGATCGGGGATGCCCTCTCCGTTGAGGAACACCGCGATGCTGCGTCCGAAGCCGGATTCCCAGTCGTCCTCGGTCATGTGCCGGCCGTCGGACGTGAACCATGCGATGTCCGGCAGCCGATCGCCGCGGCGGGTCGGGCGGCCGTCGAAGAAGCGCCGCCTGCGGAAGATCGGATGGTCACGGCGCAGCGCGGTGACCCGGCGGGCGAAGGCCAACAGGTCGACGTCGACGTGTGCCCAGTCGATCCAGCTCAACTCGTTGTCCTGGCAGTACCCGTTGTTGTTGCCGCGCTGGGTGCGGCCGGTCTCGTCGCCGTGGCAGAGCATCGGCACGCCCTGGCTCAGGAACAGGGTGGCGAGGAAGTTGCGCCGCTGCCGCGCGCGCAGCGCCAACACGTCGGTCTCGCCTGTTTCTCCTTCGACGCCGCAGTTCCACGACCGGTTGTCGTCCGTGCCGTCCCGGTTGCCGTCCTGGTTCGCCTCGTTGTGCTTGTGGTTGTAGGCGACGAGGTCGTGCAACGTGAAGCCGTCGTGCGCGGTGACGAAATTGATGCTCGCGACCGGGCGCCGCCCCGATGTCTCGTAGAGGTCGGACGAGCCGGTGAGCCGGGACGCGAACTCGTCCACCGTGCCGGGCTCGCCGCGCCAGAAGTCGCGCACCGTGTCGCGGTACTTGCCGTTCCACTCCGTCCACTGAGGTGGGAAGTTCCCGACCTGATAGCCGCCCGGCCCGACGTCCCACGGCTCGGCGATCAGCTTGACCTGGCTGACCACCGGGTCCTGCTGCACGAGGTCGAAGAACGACGAGAGCCGGTCGACGTCGTAGAACTCGCGGGCCAGCGTCGCGGCGAGGTCGAACCGGAACCCGTCGACGTGCATCTCGATCACCCAGTAGCGCAGCGAGTCCATGATCAGCTGCAGCGCGTGCGGGTGCCGGACGTTGAGGCTGTTGCCGGTGCCGGTGTAGTCGGTGTAGTAGTGCGGATCGTCGTCGACGAGGCGGTAGTAGGCGGGGTTGTCGATGCCGCGGAAGGCCAGCGTCGGGCCGAGGTGGTTGCCTTCGCCCGTGTGGTTGTAGACGACGTCGAGGATGACCTCGATGCCCGCCTCGTGCAGGGCGCGCACCATCGCCTTGAACTCCTGCACCTGCCCGCCCGGGGAGGTGCTGGATGAGTACTTGTGGTCCGGCGCGAAGAAACCGATCGTGTTGTAGCCCCAGTAGTTCGCCAGGCCCTTGTCGACCAGCGTCGAGTCGTTGACGAAGTGGTGGACGGGCATCAGTTCCACCGCGGTGACGCCGAGATGGGTCAGATGCTCGACGATCACCGGGTGCGCAAGGCCGGCGTAGGTGCCGCGCAGGTACTTCGGCAGCTCCGGATGGGTCTGCGTCATGCCTTTGACGTGCGTCTCGTAGATGACGCTCTCCTGATAGGGGCGGCTCGGCGGTCGGTCGTTGCCCCAGTCGAAGAACGGGCTGATCACGACGCACTTCGGCAGGTGCGTCGCGGAGTCGTCGTCGTTCTGGCTGTTCGGGTCGCCCCAGTGGTAGCCGAACAACGACTCGTTCCACTCGATCGTGCCGTCGATCGCCTTCGCGTACGGATCCAGCAGGAGCTTGTTCGGGTTGCAGCGCAGCCCGTGCTTCGGGTCGTTGGGGCCGGACACGCGATAGCCGTAGCGCTGGCCCGGCTCGACGCCGGGCAGGAACGCGTGCCACACGAAGCCGTCGACCTCCGGGAGACGCACGCGCCTCTCCTTGTTGCGCGCGTCGAACAGGCAGAGCTCGACCTGGTCGGCAACCTCGCTGAACAGCGCGAAGTTGGTCCCAGAGCCGTCGTAAGTGGCGCCAAGCGGGTACGGCGTCCCGGGCCAGATTTCCATCCGCTCAGCTTGCCAGGGACGGTGCCGCGACGTTACAAGCGCCGAAAATGCTGGGTTGCAGCGATGGCGAGCACCCCGGCGACCACTCCGGCCAGGCCGAACCAGAGGAATCCGCCGACGGGCACGTCGTACTGGACGGCGGGCGGGCCGAGGCCGGCGCCGACACCGGTCGAGGCGTGCAGCCGGTCCGAGACGGCGTTGACCTGCAGCGCGGCGGCGGCGAGCAATCCGGCGAACGCGCCCACGATCGCGATGGCGGCGACGCTGACGCCGGTCGCCGCGCGGGGCGAGATGCGGGCGGCGAACCTTGGCACCGCCGAGCCGGCGACCGCGAACGCAAGCACGACGAGAACGGCGGCGCAGACGCACAGCGCCAGACCCCAGCGCGTCTCGTGCAGCCCCGCTGGGATCGGATCTCCGTCACTGGTGCGCAGCCGTCCCCAGCCGTCGACCCAGTACGACGGCTGGCGCTGCCCGACGACCTCACGGACCGTGTATACCCGCTGGAACGAGGCCACAACGGCCAGCGCAGCGGCCGCGGCGAACATGACGATCGCACCCACCCGATGCCGGTCGATGGCGAGATTGCGGGCCATCCGGGCGCCGCCGCCGATCTCCTCGCGCTGGCCGAGCCCGTCCGGCTGCCCGTCGGTCAGGAAGAACTCGATCTCGACCACGGCGCGAGTTTGACACTCGGAACGCCGCGATTCCTGAGCCTGAAGTCCCGAGATTCCGCAATGCCGGCGCCGGCCGCCCGGTATGTCCGTTGTGCCTGGCGGCCGCGCCCGTCCGGAGCGCTCGTCGGCGATCGCACGTCCTTGTCGGAGCGGTCTCGTACCTTGGTGGTATGCGGGTGCGCAGCGACATCACGCCGAGCTCGGGCAAGTTCGAGGTCGTCTCCGAATTCCAGCCGTCCGGCGACCAGCCGGCGGCCATCGACGACCTGGAGCGGCGGTTACGGACGGGGGAGCAGGACGTCGTGCTGCTCGGGGCCACCGGCACCGGAAAGTCGGCGACCACGGCCTGGTTGATCGAGCGGCTGCAGCGCCCGACGCTCGTCATGGCGCCGAACAAGACTCTCGCGGCACAGCTGGCCAACGAGCTGCGCGAGATGCTGCCGCACAACGCCGTCGAGTACTTCGTCAGCTACTACGACTACTACCAGCCCGAGGCCTACGTCCCGCAGACGGACACCTATATCGAGAAGGACAGCTCGATCAACGAAGAGGTCGAGCGGCTGCGGCATTCGGCGACGATGTCGCTGCTGACCCGCCGCGACGTCGTCGTCGTGGCGACGGTGTCGTGCATCTACGGCCTGGGCACGCCGCAGGAGTACGTCGATCGGTCGCTGCGCCTGCGGATAGGGCAGGAGATCGAGCGCGAGGCGATGCTGCGCCGGCTCGTCGAGATCCAGTACACCCGCAACGACCTCTCGTTCACCCGGGGCACCTTCCGGGTGCGCGGCGACACCGTCGAGATCTTCCCGGTGTACGAGGAGCTGGCCATCCGGGCCGAGATGTTCGGCGACGAGATCGAGCGGCTCTACTACCTGCACCCGCTAACAGGAGAGGTGGTCCGTGAAGTAGACGAAGTGTTCGTCTTCCCGGCCACCCACTACGCCGCCGGTCCGGAGCGGATGGAGCGGGCCATCCGCGGCATCGAGAAGGAGCTTGAGGAGCGGCTCGCCGAGCTCGAAGGCCAGCACAAGCTGCTCGAAGCCCAGCGGCTGCGAATGCGCACGACGTATGACATCGAGATGATGCGCCAGGTCGGTTTCTGCTCGGGCATCGAGAACTACTCGCTGCACATCGACGGCCGCGAGCCGGGCAGCGCACCCAACTGCCTGCTCGACTACTTCCCGGACGATTTCCTGCTCGTCATCGACGAATCGCACGTCACGGTGCCGCAGACGGGTGGCATGTACGAGGGCGACATGTCGCGCAAGCGCACGCTGGTCGAGCACGGGTTCCGGCTGCCCTCCGCGTGCGACAACCGGCCGGTCAAGTTCGAGGAGTTCGTCGATCGCATCGGGCAGACGGTCTATCTGTCCGCGACGCCCGGTCCGTACGAGATGGGGCGCACGCACGGTGAGTTCGTCGAGCAGGTCATCCGGCCGACGGGCCTGGTCGATCCGGAGATCGTCGTCAAGCCGACGAAGGGCCAGATCGACGACCTCGTCCACGAGATCAGCGAGCGCGCAGCCCGCGACGAGCGGGTGCTCGTCACCACGCTGACGAAGAAGATGGCCGAAGACCTCACGGACTACCTGCTCGAGCAGGGCGTGCGGGTGCGCTATCTCCACTCCGAGGTCGACACGCTGCGCCGGATCGAACTGCTGCGCGAGCTGCGCTCCGGCGAGTTCGACGTGTTGGTCGGCATCAACCTGCTCCGGGAAGGGCTGGATCTCCCCGAGGTGTCGCTGGTGTCGATCCTCGACGCCGACAAGGAGGGGTTCCTGCGCTCCGGCACGTCGCTCATCCAGACGATCGGGCGGGCGGCGCGCAACGTGTCCGGCCAGGTGCACATGTATGCGGACACGGTCACGCCCTCGATGCGGAACGCGATCGACGAGACCAACCGGCGCCGCGAGAAGCAGGTCGCCTACAACCGCGCGCATGGGCTCGATCCGCAGCCACTGCGCAAGCGCATCGCGGACATCACCGACCGCATCGCGCGCGAAGCCGCGGATACCGACGAGCTGTTCGGCGGTGTGCCGGTAGGTGGCTCCGGGCGTTCGCAGTCGCGCGGCAAGTCCGCGGTGCCCGGCAAGGGGAGTCGCGGCGGTCGCTCCGGTGGCGTCGTCGGGGTCGGCGCGCACGCCGGCGGGGGACTGGATCTCGCGGAGATGCCGCGCGCCGAGCTGGCCGACCTCATCCAGCAGCTCAACGACCAGATGCTGCATGCCGCGCGTGAGCTCCAGTTCGAGGTCGCGGCCCGGCTGCGCGACGAGATCGGCGAGCTGAAGAAGGAGTTGCGCGGCATGGACGCAGCCGGAGTCGGCCGATGACGGCACAACTAGACGTCCTCACCGCGGGCTACGCCGGTGATCGGGTCGCGAGCACCGTGACGCTGCTCCGCGACGGCGACGCCACGATCGTCGTCGACCCCGGCATGGTGGCCAGCCGCAGCGCGATCCTCGACCCGCTCGCGGCGCTCGGCGTGCAGGTCGGCGAGGTCACCGACGTGGTCTTCAGTCACCACCATCCGGATCACACGCTCAACGCGGCCCTGTTCCCCAACGCGCGGTTCCACGACTTCTGGGCCATCTACCAGGACGACCGCTGGGACGACCGGGATGCCGACGGCTACCAGCTCAGCCCGGCGGTGCGCTTCATGGCCACGCCGGGGCACACCGCGGAGGACATCTCGACGCTCGCCGACACCGACCGCGGCCTGGTCGTGCTCACCCATTTGTGGTGGCACGCCGACGGTCCACCGGACGACCCGCGCGCCGAGGATCTCGAGCTCCTGCACGCCAACCGGGCCAAGGTGCTGGCCGAGCAGCCGGCGCTGATCATCCCGGGCCACGGCGCGCCGTTCGCGCCGCGCACCTAGGAAGTGTCTCCCGGTCCCGCTCGTCGCGCGCGGGAGCCGGGAGACACGTCCTAGCCCTGCAACTACGGGGGCGCGGCCCGAAGGACCGAATTCTCTCCGAACTTCCGTCCTGACCCGAATGCTGTCGCTCGGCCGGGTCCTCGCCGGACCTTCGCCTCTCTCTCCGCACGGCCGCACCGGGCAGTCTTGGACTCGGGCGGCAGGACGTACCGTTGCAGTCTCGCCGACACGGTGACCCGGCTCAGTGCGTCCGACGACCGCCCACGATCGGCTTCGGCACGGGCGCTGACACAGGCTCGTGCCGCAGCCGTTTTCTGCGCCGCCGAGCGCTGCGTGTAGCCACCGACCGGACTGCCGGTGTGGAATGAGGCGGTGGACGGAGCACGAGTGGTGACGGCGCCGCGCGGCACGAGCCTGAGTGCGCGGTCGTGGCAGACCGAGGCGCCGCTGCGCATGCTGATGAACAACCTTGATCCGGAGAACGCCGAGCGTCCGGACGATCTCGTCGTCTACGGCGGCACCGGGCGGGCCGCCCGCAGTTGGCCGGCGTTCGACGCACTCGTCCGGACCCTCACCACCCTCGAACAGGACGAGACGATGCTCGTCCAGTCGGGCAAGCCGGTGGGCGTCCTGCGCACGCACGAGTGGGCGCCCCGGGTGCTGATCGCCAATTCGAACCTCGTCCCGGACTGGGCGAGCTGGGCGGAGTTCCGCCGGCTGGAGCAGCTCGGCCTGACGATGTACGGGCAGATGACGGCCGGCTCGTGGATCTACATCGGTACCCAGGGCATCTTGCAGGGCACGTACGAGACGTTCGGTGCCGTGGCCGCGAAGCGGTTCGGCGGATCGCTCGCCGGCACGATCACGCTCACCGCCGGCCTCGGCGGGATGGGTGGCGCACAGCCGCTCGCCGTCACGATGAACGGCGGCGTCGCGATCTGCGTCGATTGCGACCCGTCGCGCATCCAACGCCGGCTCGACCACGGCTTCCTCGACGTACAGGCCGAGTCAGCGGACGAGGCGCTGCGGCTCGCGACCGAGGCGCGCGATGCCCGCCGGCCGCTCTCGATCGGGCTGCTCGGCAACGCGGCGTCGCTGGTCCCGCAGTTCGTCGCGAAGGACGCGCCGATCGACATCGTCACCGACCAGACCTCCGCCCACGATCCACTGATGTACCTGCCGATCGGGGTCACGTTCGAGGAGTGGCACGATTACGCGGCGCGCAAGCCCGAGGAGTTCACCGGCCGCGCGCTGGCCTCGATGGCGCGGCACGTCGAGGCGATGGTGAAGTTCCAGGCCAAGGGCGCCGAGGTGTTCGACTACGGCAACTCGATCCGCGCCGGTGCCAAGGAAGCGGGCTTCACCCGAGCCTTCGACTTCCCGGGCTTTGTCCCGGCGTACATCCGGCCGCTGTTCTGCGAGGGCAAGGGCCCGTTCCGCTGGGCGGCGCTGTCCGGCGACGCGAAGGACATCGCGCGCACCGACCAAGCCGTCATCGAGCTGTTCCCGGAGAACGAGCACCTCATGCGCTGGATCCGGATGGCGCAGGAGAAGGTGCACTTCCAAGGGTTGCCCGCCCGCATCTGCTGGCTCGGGTACGGCGAGCGCGACAAAGCAGGCGTCGCGTTCAACGACCTCGTCGCATGTGGCGAGATCACCGCGCCGATCGTGATCGGCCGCGATCATCTCGACTGCGGATCGGTGGCCTCGCCCTATCGCGAGACCGAAGCCATGGCCGACGGCTCGGACGCCATCGCGGACTGGCCGTTGCTCAACGCGATGGTCAACGTCGCGAGCGGCGCGTCGTGGGTCTCGATCCATCACGGGGGTGGCGTCGGCATCGGGCGCTCGATCCACGCCGGGCAGGTGTGCGTCGCGGACGGCACGCCGCTCGCCGCGCAGAAGATCGAGCGGGTGCTGACCAACGATCCGGGGACGGGCGTGATGCGGCACGTCGACGCCGGCTACGAGCAGGCCGAGCAGGTCGCCGCAGAGCGTGGCGTCCGCATTCCGATGGCTGCAGACCGTTGACGGGTCCGTCGCCACGTCAATGGGCCGCCGCACCGGTCGCCTCAGCGGCCACTTCGTTCGACCGGATGTGGAGCGCGCTCGAGCCGATCGGCCGCGACCGGCGCACCGGCGGGTACCGCCGCTTCGCCTGGACGCGCGAGGACGCGACGCTGCGCGAGTGGTTCGCCGGTGAGGCGGCCGCCCGCCGATTGACGCTGTCGGTCGATCGGGCGGGCAACCAGTGGGCGTGGCACGGCGATCCGGACGAGCTGCCGGGCGTGGTCGTCGGCTCGCATCTCGACTCCGTGCCCGACGGCGGCGCGTTCGACGGACCCCTGGGCGTGGTGTCCGCCTTCGCCGCGCTCGACGACCTGCGGGAGCGGGGGTTCACGCCGAACCGTCCCGTCGGCGTCGTGAACTTCTGCGACGAGGAGGGCGCTCGGTTCGGGGTGGCCTGCGCGGGATCCCGGTTGCTCACCGGTGCGCTCAGCGGCGATCGGGCGCGCGGCCTCACCGACACCGACGGCGTGACCATGGCCGAAGCGTTCCGGCAGGCCGGCCACGATCCCGCCTGGCTCGGCGCCGACAACGCCACGCTGCGTCGCGTGGCCGCGTTCGTCGAGTTGCACGTCGAGCAGGGTTATCACCTGGCGCGCGTCAGACGGTCGATCGGAGTGGCAAGTGCGATCCGCCCGCACGGCCGGTGGCGAATCGAGCTGCCCGGCGAGGCGAACCACGCCGGGACGACGGCGATCGCCGATCGGCAGGATGCGATGCTCGCCGCCGCGCAGATCGTGCTGGCGGCGCGCGCGGCTGCGGAGCGGCACGACGCCCTCACCACCTGCGGCAAGCTGCACGTCGCGCCGAACGGCATCAACGCCATCCCGTCGCACGTGGCGGTGTGGCTGGACGTCCGGGCACCGACGGCGACGCAGGTCCGCGCGGCGGTGACGGACGTCGGCGCGGTCGCCCTCGCGCTCGGCGGCACGCTCGAGGAGGAGTCGTGGAGCGACACGACGACCTTTCCCGAGGCGCCCGGCATCGCCGAGTTGCTGGAGGACGCTCCCGTCCTCGACACCGGCGCCGGGCACGACGCGGGCATCCTCGCCGGCGCCGGGGTGCCGGCGGCGATGCTGTTCGTCCGCAACCCCACCGGCGTATCACACGCGCCGGCCGAATTCGCCGAGCACGCCGACTGCATCGCCGGTGTCGATTCGCTCGCCAGGGTGATCGAAGAGCTCGCCAGGTGAACGAGTCATGGTTCGCCGACCATGCGCTGCTACCGGGCGGGCCGGCGCGCAATGTGCGATTCGACGTGGCGAACGGGCGGTTCGTGTCCGTGGCACCCGATGCGACGGCGGAGGGCGCGATGCGGCTGCCAGGCGTGGTGCTGCCCGGCTTTGCGAACTGCCACAGCCACGCCTTTCACCGCGCTCTGCGCGGCCGCACGCACGCCGACGGCGGCACGTTCTGGACGTGGCGTCGGCGGATGTACGAGCTCGCCGCGCGGCTCGACCCGGACCGCTACCTCGCGCTGGCCCGCGCGATCTACGCCGAGCTGGCGCTGAGCGGCGTGACGGCCGTCGGGGAGTTCCACTATCTGCACCACGCACCGGACGGCCGGGCGTACGCAGACCCGAACGTCATGGCCGAGGCGCTGCGCCAGGCCGCGGCCGATGCGGGGATCCGGCTGACCGTGCTCGACACGTGCTACCTGACCGGCGGCCTCGACGCGGACGGCCACCGTCCGCTCGACGTCGTACAGCGACGGTTCTCCGACGGCGACGCGGCCGGCTGGGCAGACCGGGTCGCGGCGCTGCGCGAAGACGCCAACACCCGGGTCGGCACCGCGATCCACTCCGTTCGCGCCGTCCCGCGCGCGGCGTTCGACACCGTTCGGCACGTCGCGCCGGCCCGGCCGCTGCACGTGCATGTATCCGAGCAGGTGGCGGAGAACGAGGCGTGCCGCGCGCACTACGGTGTGACGCCGACTGCGCTGCTGGACAACTCCGGCATTCTCACGCCGGCCACGACTGCAGTACATGCCACGCACCTGACGGGCGACGACGTGCAGCGGCTCACCACCTCTCACGCAACCGTGTGCGTGTGCCCGACGACGGAGCAGGACCTTGCCGACGGCATCGGCCCGGCCGGTCAGCTGGCGGAGGCAGGCGTCCCGCTCTCGGTGGGCTCCGACCAGCACGCGGTCGTCGACCTGTTCGCGGAAACGCGCGCCGTCGAAATGCACGAGCGGCTCGCCTCGCACCGGCGCGGTCGGTTCGGGCCGGCCGAACTGCTCGACATGCTCACCCGGCACGACCGCATCGGCTGGCCGGACGCGGGGCAACTCGCCACCGGCCGGCGTGCGGATCTCGTCGCCGTCCGGCTCGACTCGGTACGTACCGCGGGCTGCGAACCGGGCCAGGTGTTGTTCGCCGCGAGCGCCGTCGACGTCGACACGGTGATCGTCGACGGGCACGCCGTCGTGCGGGACGGCAAGCACGAACTCGGCGACATCGGCGCCCTGCTGGCGACGGCGATCGAAGACGCATGGCGACCCTGATCACCGGGATCGGGGAGCTCGTCACCAACGACCCGGAACTCGGCATCGTCGAGAACGCAGCAGTGGTCGCGGATGCCGGCGCCGTCGCATGGGTCGGCACGGCGGGACAAGCCCCGGCGGCCGACGAGCGCGTCGACGTGGCCGGCCGCGCCGTGCTCCCGGGCTTCGTCGATTCGCACACCCATCTGGTGTTCGCCGGCGACCGGGCCGCCGAGTTCGCGGCGCGGATGGCGGGTGCGCCCTACGACGGCGGCGGCATCGCATCGACCGTGGCTGCCACCCGAGCGGCGTCGGAGGACGAACTCCGCGCGCTCCTGCGCGCCCGGATCGCCGAACTGCGCACTCAGGGCACGACCACGGTCGAGATCAAGAGTGGTTACGGGCTGCGCCTCGACGACGAGGTGCACGCGCTGCGCCTGGCCGGCGAGGTGACGTCCGAGACGACCTACCTCGGCGCGCACGTCGTCCCGACCGGCGCGGTGCGCGACGAGTACCTCCGCCTCGTCGCCGGCCCGATGCTCGACGCCTGCGCGCCGCACGCGCGCTGGATCGACGTCTTCTGCGAGCCGGCCAGCCCGCATGCGTTCGACGCGGACGAGTCGCGTGCAGTGCTCGAAGCCGGACGGCTGCGCGGCCTCGGGCTGCGGGTACACGGCAACCAACTCTCGGCCGGCCCGGGTGTCCGGCTCGCGGTTGAGCTGGGTGCGGCGAGTGTCGATCACTGCACCTATCTGACCGAGCCGGACGTCGACGCGCTCGCGAGTGGCGACACGGTGGCGACGCTGCTTCCCGGCGTCGAGTTCTCCACGCGCGGGCCGTACCCGGACGCGCGTCGGTTGCTCGACGCCGGCGTCACTGTCGCCCTCGCCACCGACTGCAACCCGGGGACGAGCTACACCTCGTCGATGCCGTTCGTCATCGCGCTCGCCGTCCGCGAACTGGGCATGACCGCGGACGAGGCGCTGTGGGCGGCCACCGTCGGCGGCGCCCGCGCGCTGCATCGTGCGGACGTCGGGCACCTCGCGCCGGGTGCGCGCGCCGAGCTGACCGTGCTCGACGCGCCCAGTCGGCTTCACCTGGCATACCGGCCCGGTGTCCCGATCGCGCGAGCGCTGGAACTCAATCCGTCGAGGCGAACGCAAGGGTGACCTCGCGGCCGAGGAAGCGGCCGATGTCGCCGACTTCGGCGTCGACAGCGCGTCTCGTCCTGGCGTCGAGCTCGCCGAACGGCGTGACCGTGATCCGGCCCTTCGCGCGGTCGAGTGCCCACATGGCGACGACCTGCCCGTCGACGAGGACGGTCGGGCGGATGATCCCGCCGTGGTAGATGTGCGGGTGCAGCGCCGGGTCGAGGAGCGCGGCCCGGTCGCGATAGCCGACGAGGTAGTTGTCGAACGCGGGCAGCAGCCGTACCCCGCGCAGCGGCTCGGCCTCGCCGAGCCGGAAGCCGGGCCGGCCGTCGACGTCGGCGTCCTGCAACTCGTCGCGGATCAAGTCGACCGCCGGCCCGGACGGCAGCCCCGACCACGCCGCGAAGTCGGCCGCGGTGGCCGGCGAGTACGCCGCGAAGTAGCGGCGCGCGAGCTCGGCGAGCGCATCGTCGCCCTTTGGCCCGGACGGCGCGTCCGGCAGCCAGTCGTCAATGAGCAGGAAGGTGCTGTGCCGGCCGCGATCGGGGCCGCGGCACACCAGCCCCGCCGTACTCGCGTAGACGAGCGCGTGGGTGTGCACCTGCGGATCCGGGCTGTCGAGGGTCAGGCCCTGCTCGGCCAGGCCGGCGCGGATCTCGTGCCTGTTGAGCGGCCCGTCGGCGAGCAGCTCGGGCAGCAGCTCGATGCAACGGTCGAGCACGTCGTCGGTGAGGCCGAGTTGCCGCCACCGGGTGCGGAACTTGCGGGCGACCACCGGGCCGATCACGCCCACCAGCCAGCGCAGATCGCGCGCGTCGACGAGATGGATCGTGCCGCGCATCAGCCACGTGCGCACGATCGTCCGGTCGACCTCGATCGCATGCCGGACGTCGGCATCGGTGATGCCTGCGGCGCGAGCCCGAATCCCGAGCCGGGACGCCAGGTTGTCCTGCGCCTGGAGCGCCGTCGTCAGCGCGGTCGCGCCCACGGGCGAGGCGCCGGGCCGGTCGGCGAAGCCGTGCCGTGCGATGCGCTCGCGCAGCAGATTGCGCCGTCCTGAGCCCGTCACGAGAGCAAAGTCTGCCTCGCGACTCCGACATGCTTGGATCGGGTTGATGAGCACACGAGCCGTGCGGGTGACCGCAATCGTCGTCGCGGTGGTCCTCGTGCTGCTCCTCGTGATCGACCGCGGCGGCGACTACGTCGCGGAACGGCTCGCCGGCGACACGATCGAGTCCGCGCAGGACCTCAACTCGCGGCCGGACGTCAACATCGCCGGCTTCCCTTTCCTCAACCAGCTCGTCACCGGCAAGTACGACAAGATCACCGTTACCGCGCACGACGTGTCGGTCGGCACTGCAGCGGTTCCGCTGGACGTGTCGCAGGTCCAGGTCGTGCTGCACACGCTCACCGTTTCGCGCAACTTCCACAAGTTCCACGCGGACAGCGCGGACGCGACGGCGACCGTCACCTACGCCGAACTCAGCGATGCGCTGGGCATCCAGGTCGGCTACGCCGGCGGCGGACGCGTCCGCGCCAGCAAGACGTTCACCCTCGCCGGCGCCTCGGCCAAGGCAGCCGTCACGACCCGGCCGACGCTGTCCGACGGCGCGCTTTCCTTCACGAGCACGACGGTGGAGAACGCGGGCGCACTGAGCGCTGCCGTGTCCGCCGCGCTCAATCACGTCTTCGACGTCAACATCCCGCTGCAGCAGGTACGCTTCGACGTCCGCGTCCGTCGCCTCGCCGTGGACGACAGCGGATTGACCCTCGAACTCACCGGACATGATCTTGCGTATTCCAGGTAGCGGGTGGCCGATTTCGGCGAGTTGTCCGCGTTCGCCGGGTGCAGTTTTGCAACACTCCGGACCCGCCTATTGCGTGTCCGGCGGGATGTGAGATTAATGTTTGTGCGACCCCTATTTTCTGGAAAGTATGAAATGAGTGCCAGATCCGTGCACGTGGAGACGCCGTCGGCTGAGGCGTTGGCTGCCTCGATCGAAGGTCTCGCGATCTACCTGCAACCGATCATCGACGTGGGCACCGGGGCGCTGTGGGCCTACGAGGCGCTGGCCCGATTCGGGAGCGGTCCGGTGCTGGCCGCCGATGCCGCGATCGCATCAGCACACCGGGCCGGCTACGGCCACGCGCTGGAAGCGGCCTGCCTGCGCGCCGCGTTCGCGCGCCGCGGCGAACTGCCCGAAGGCGTCCGGCTCGCCTTGAACGTCAGCCCGGCCGGCCTGCTCAGCCGACACGTCCGCGACATGTGGGAGACCGACCTGCACGGCGTGATCGTCGAGGTCACCGAGCACCACTTGGCCGACAACGAGTTGGCGCTCGCCGAGTTCGCCCGGCTGCGCGCCCGCGGCGCCGCGATCGCGGTCGACGATGTCGGCTCGGGCTACGCCGGCTTGGTCCGGCTCGCCACGCTGCGACCGGACTACGTCAAGCTGGACCGCACGATCGTGAGTGGTGCGCGGGAGAGCGAGGCGCTGCGCGCCATCGTCGAAACGCTCGTGGCGTTCTCGCATCGCATCGAGGCGAAGGTCGTGGGGGAGGGCGTCGAGACTCTCGACGATCTTGCGATGCTCGTCCAGTTCGACGTCGACTACGGGCAGGGCTGGGCGATCGGACGACCCTCGTCGGCCGTCGAGTCGATTCCGTCCGAGGTCGTCGCGATGTGCCACCAGGCCCGCGCTGAAATGCTCCAGCGGCACGGCGCGGTCGCACCAGCCGCCTCGAGTACCCACGTCATGCACGCGGTCACCGGCGCGCTGGGCCGGGCGACCGAGGTGGCCGCGCTGCACGTCGCGACCGCGCAGGCCGCGGCCGAACTCGGCGTCGACGGCATCGCGGTCTCCGTCTTGGACGAGGACGGCGTCCTGCGCGAGATCACCTCCACCGGTGACCCGATAGACACCCGCGCCTACGCGATAGCCGACTATCCGGCGACGCGCCGCGTGATCGACACCGGAGTCCCCGTCGAGGTGCACGTGAACGACCCCGACGCCGATCCGGCCGAATGCGCGCTGCTGAGCAACATGGGGCACGCCAGCCTGCTCATGGTGCCGCTCGCCGTGGGCGAGCAGCGCATCGGCGTTCTCGAGTTCCTGCATCGGACTCATCGCCGGTGGCCGAGTACGGAGATCGCGCACGCCCGCGGCCTGTCGATTCATCTGGGCAACGCGTTGCTACGCATCACCGCGTAACTCGCCGCCTGATGGGCGGCCGCCGACGGTGCCGACGGCGCGCGCCGCGAGCTGGGCGGCGCCGGTCAGCCGCGCAGCTGGGTCGCCCGGCGTGCCGAGGTAGCCGGCCGCGAATGCGTCGCCGGCGCCCGTGGTGTCGACGACCGGCACCTGCAGCGCCGCCGAACGGCACGAGTGCGTACCGTCCGACCAGATCGCACCCGCCGCGCCGAGCTTCACCACCGCCTGCCCGACGCGGCGCGCGAGCGCCCCCGCTGCTGCGTCAGGTTCGGCCAGGCCGGTGAGCACGTGCGCCTCGTCCTCGTTCGCGAACAGCGTGATGTCCTCGCCCAGCCAGTCGACGAAGGCGTCGGCTCCGACGGCGGCCAGCGGCGCGGCGGACGCGGCGTCCACGGCGATCGACCAGCTCCGCTCGCGGGCGGCCGCAAGTGCGTCCCGCGCGGCCTGGCGCGCGCCGGCCGCGAACAGCGCGTAGCCCGACAGGTACAGCCAGTCGGCCGTCGGCGGCAGCGTGGCCAGCTCGACGGGTGCGTCGTTCGCGCCGGCCGAGGGAATCATCGTCCGCTCTCCGGACGGGTCGACGAGCACGATGCACGTGCCCGTCGCCCGTTCGCCGTCGAACACAACCCGGACGTCGACGCCCAGCCCGCCGAGTTCTGCGGCGACGCGCCGGCCGAGGGGATCGTCGCCGAGCCGGCCGACGAACGTCGCCGTAGCCCCGGCCGCTGCGGCCCAGGCGGCGACGTTCGCGGCAGCCCCACCGCCGCGGAAGCTGATCGGTGCGGGAGTGTCGGAGCCGACCGCGAGCGGGCCGGGCAGTTGCGCGAGCACATCGACCATGACGTCGCCGACGCAGACGATGTGCGTCACGGCTGCGCGCAGTACGCCGCAGCCACCTCGCCGGCGAGCCGCGCGTTCGAGCGGACGAGGGCAACGTTGGCAGCGAGCGACGCACCGTGGGTCTCGCGGTGGAAGAAGTCGAGCAGGAACGGCGTGACGTCCTTGCCGCGGACGCCGGCCTGGTCGGCCGCCGCGAGGCCGGCATGCAGGGTGCGGTCGTGCAGCTCGCGGTCCAGTTCGTCGGCGGGGTCGATCGGGTTGGCGAGGACGAGCCCGTAGACCGCGGTGCCGAGTTCCTCCTGCGCGCGCAGCATGCCCGCAACGTGCTGCGGGTTCGATGCCAGCCACGGCACCGGATAGCCCGACTCGCGCAGGTAGAAGCCGGGGAAGCGCTCGGTGCGATAGCCGATGACGCCGACGTTCAGCGTCTCGAGGCGTTCGAGCGTCGCACCGACGTCGAGAATCGACTTCACGCCGGAGCACACGACCAGCACAGGCGTGCGCGACAGCGCGCTGAGGTCGGCCGACTCGTCCCAACTCTCGCGTGCCTCCCGATGGACGCCGCCGATGCCTCCGGTGGCGAACACCCGGATACCGGCCTGCGCCGCGAGATGGGCGGTGGCCGCGACCGTGGTGGCGCCTGCGCCGCGAAACGCCGTGATCATCGCCAGATCCCGAGCGCTGACCTTGATCGGCGCCGGTTCGCCTGCGACCCGCGCGAGCGCGTCGTCGTCCAAGCCGATCCGCGGCCGGCCGTCCAGCACTGCGATCGTCGCCGGCACCGCGCCACCTGCGCGCACCGCGTCCTCGATCTCGCGCGCGATGCGCAGGTTGTCCGGGCGCGGCAGCCCGTGGCTGATGATCGTGCTCTCCAGCGCGACGACGGGGCGGTGCGCCACGAGTGCGCTCGCCACCTCGGGATGGATCAGCACCTAGTTTCCCTTCGTCGACTCAGCACGCCGAGCGGCACTGCGAGGACGGCGGCCACGAGGAAGGAGATTATCGACGCACTCATCCAGTTCGGCGGCGCGAAGTGCAGCCAGCCGTCGATGCGGCCCCACATCCGCGACCACCAGCCGATGTAACCCGGATTCACGAGTTGGTAGGCGACGAAGCCGAGGAGCCAGGGCACGACCATCACCCAGCGTGCCGGCGCGGCCTCGCTGATGTCCCAGCGGCCGCCCGCGACCAGGAAGTAGTCGACGACGAACACGCCGAACAGCGGCACGAACACCGAGCCGATGAGCAGCAGGAAGTTCTCGTAGTCCTGGATGTTCAGCGCGAGCGCGCCGACCGTGGCGAGCGTGCCGATGACGAGCGCTAGCGCCCGGCGATCCCACTTCGGGCGCAGGTTCTGCACGGACACTGCTGTCGAGTACGTGTCGGCGAAGGACTGGTCGAGCTCCCGGATCGCAAGTATCGCGAAGGCCAGGCCACCCACCGGGACGGCGAGGAAGGCGCTGAAGATCTGCGTCTCGTGGCCGTGCGCCACCGTCACCAGGGTGAAGAGGCCGAGCGCATAGCACGCGATCTGCGTGGCGGAGTAACCGAAGAACGCGCCCGCCGCGGCATCGCGCGCCGAGTGCGCGTGCCGCGAGTAGTCGGATGCGAGCGGCACCCAGGACACCGACACGCCGATCACCGTGTCGACGGCGATCCAGAAGTCGTGCCACGACCCGTCGTTCCACCCCGGCAGCGGGTGCCGCAGGATCTGCACGAAGAAGTACGTCAGCGCGACCAGCACGACGAGCGTCACGTACTTGCGCAGGACCCGGATCCAGCCGAGCGGGCGCAACGCCAGGAAGGTGGTGATGACGCCTGCGGCGAGCACGTACACCCACTTAGGCACGGAGTCCGTCATCTGGTGCAGCGCCGCCCCGATGACGACCAGCTCGAAGGTCGTCCAACCGATCAGCTGCACGATGTTCAGCGCCGTCGGCAGGTAGGAGGCACGCGTCCCGAACAGCCCGCGCAGCAGCACCATCGCCGGCGCGCCGGTGCGCGCTCCGGGCACCGCGGCGGCGGCCAGGCCGGCGGTGCCGAGCAGCGTGCCGACGACGACTGCGGTGAGCGCGGCCGCGAGTGAGAGGGCGGTCGCGCCCGGATAGAGCACGAAGATCGCGCCGGTGAAGCCGAGCAGGCTCACCCCGAGGTTGCCCCAGAGGCCGAGTTGATCGACGAGCCGCAGCGCACGCGGCGCCGGTTGGTCCAGCGTCAGCGGCGCCTCGGCGCGGCCGTCGGTGTGCGCGGTGCTCGCGGTCCGGTCAGTGGTTGTCGTCATCCTGTCTCCCTGCGCCGGCATTACCCGGCGGGTCTGGCGGTCGGCCGAGCGTTTCGGCCCTCTCAGCCCTGGCGAGCTCCCGCGGCGGTCGGTTTACAGAACAGCCATCCCCTCGGTGGGGGAGGACGCTTGCGCGTGGAAGCGCTTGGGGATCCGCCCGGCAAGTCGCGCCAGCCGGCCGGCTTCGACGGCGCGCGCCATCGCCGTCGCCATCGCGGCGGGGTCCTCTGCGCGGGTGACCGACGAGGCGAGCAGCACGCCGTCGCAGCCGAGTTCCATCGCGAGTGCGGCGTCCGACGCGGTGCCGATGCCGGCGTCGAGGATCACGGGCACCGTCGCCTCGCTGACGATCAACTCGATGTTGTGCGGGTTGGCGATGCCGAGTCCGGTGCCGATCGGCGAGCCGAGCGGCATCACGGCGACGCAGCCGGCCTGCTGCAGCCGACGGGCGAGCACCGGGTCGTCGTTCGTGTAGGGCAGCACCTGAAACCCCTTGGCGACGAGGTGCTGGGCCGCGTCCAGCAACTCGATCGGGTCGGGGAGCAGGGTGCGCTCGTCCGCTATGACCTCGAGCTTGATCCAGTCCGTCTCGAGCGCCTCTCGCGCCAGCTCGGCGGTCCGGACGGCCTCCCGTGCCGTGCGGCAGCCGGCGGTGTTGGGCAGGATGCGCACTCCGCGGCGGTCGAGGACGTCGAGGATCGAGCCGGTGGTCGCCGGGTCGACGCGCCGCATCGCGACGGTGCACATCGCTGCCTGCGAGGCGACGAGCGCCTCGTCCACGACGTGCAGGCTGGGTGCGCCCCCGGTGCCGAGAATGAGCCGGGACGCGAGCTCGACGCCCGCGATCACGAATTGGTTGTCCACGATCCTTCAGCCTCCTTGCACCGCGGTGATCAACTCGACGACTTGCCCGTCGCGCAGCGCGAACTCCGGCCATTCGCGCCGCGGCACGACCGCGCCGTCCACGACCGCGGCGCTCCCTCGCGTCGACCCGGTGAGTTCGGTCATCAACGCCCCGAGCGTCGTGCCGTCGCCGACGTCGCGCAGCTCGCCGTTGAGGGTGATCGTCATCTCGTCACCGTCCGAGCTAACGACCGGCTTCGGGGCCGAGATGACCAGAATCGGGCCCTAGATTTGATCATCTCGGCCCCGAAGCGGAACTGAGGTCGGTGAAGCGGGCCGGGCTGAACGGCGCGAGCGCCTCCGGCAGCGCGCCGGTGCTCAGCAGGTCGGCGACGGCGTCGGCGGTGACCGGCGTGAGCAGGATGCCGTTGCGGTAGTGCCCGGTGGCGTGCACGAGCCCATGGACGGCGGTCGGGCCGATGATCGGGGCGTTGTCCGGCGAGCCGGGGCGCAGCCCGGTGCTGATCTCCTCGAGGACGGCCTCGCCGATCTCGGGCATCAGTGACTGCGCGTCGCGAAGCAGCTCGTACACCGCACCGGCGCGGGGTGCGACGTCGAAGCCCTGTTCCTCCGACGAGGCACCGACCACGATGCGCCCGTCCGCCCGCGGCACGAGGTAAACGGGCGTGCCCTTGACCAGCCCGCGAACCACGCGGCTCAGCCGGGGCCGGCCGGGCAGCCGCAGCCGCAGCGTCTGCCCCTTGACCGGGCGAACCGGCGGGACGACCTCCGCCGGCATGCCGTCGACCTGCGCGGACCAGGTGCCGGCCGCGACGACGACGTATCGGCTGGCCAGCACATGACCACCCGCCACCCGGACACCACGGACGCGGCCCTGATCGGTCAGCACGGCACCGGCCGATTCGACGATCTGCACGCCGCGTTGCCGGCAGGCAGTGAGCAGTGCCGCGTGCAGCAGGCGGGGATCGACCTGGTGGTCGCCCGGCGCGTACATGGCACCGGGCAGGCCCGGCGCGAGCGCCGGCTCGAGCTCACGCAGGTCCTGCCCGGTGAGCAAGTCGGCGCGCACGCCGAGCCCGGCCGCGAAGGCGCGCAGCCGTTGCAGCGTGGCGAGATCCGCACCGTCGAAGGCGGCGAGCACCGCGCCGGATTCGACGAAGCCGACGGGCAGGTCCGATTCCTTCGTCACCTCGGCGGCGAACGCGGGGTAGCGGGCGAGCGAGTCCAGACCGAGCCGGAGCAGCGGCGTCTCGGTGTAATGCAGTTCGGTGATCGGTGCGAGCATCCCGGCCGCGGTGTTCCAGGCACCGCGCTGCGGCTCGGGGTCGACGAGCGTGACCGCGGCGCCGCGCTGCGCGCAGCGCCAGGCGATCGCGGCACCGATCGTGCCCGCCCCGATGACGGTGACGTCGGCCGTGTTCTGGGCCATTGCTCCCTCGCGCCGGCATTACCCGGATCAGGTTCGACGGTCGGCTTGCGCCCTCTCAGCCCATTGGGGGCTCCCGTGCAATTGCCAGAATACGCTCGCGGACGTGCGCGACCTGCAAGCGGCCCGGCTATACCTCTGCGTGGACTCCCGTCGGCGGCAGGGCGACCTCGCCGACTTCCTCGACGAAGTGCTGCGCAACGGGGTCGGCATCGTGCAGCTGCGGGAGAAGGGACTCGAAGCGCGGGAGGAGCTGCGCCTGCTCGGGGTATTCGCCGAGGCGGCCGAGCGGCACGGCGCGCTGTGGGTCGTGAACGACCGCGCCGACGTGGCGCGCGCCGTCCGGGCGCCTGTCCTGCATCTGGGCCAGGACGACCTGCCGACCGAGGTCGCGCGCGAGATCGTCGGCCCGGACGTGCTCATCGGCCGCTCGACGCACAGTCCGGCGCAGGCCGACGCGGCGCGGGTCGAACCGGGCGTCGCGTACTACTGCTGCGGGCCGACGTGGCCGACGCCGACCAAGCCGGGACGCCCGTCCGCCGGTGTCGAGCTGCTCGACCACGCAACCGCGCACGAGGACGCCCGGCCGTGGTTCGCGATCGGTGGCATCGAATCGCTTGCCCGGCTCGACGAGGTGATCGCGCACGGCGCACGCCGGGTCGTGGTGGTGCGCGCGATCACCGAAGCCGAGGACCCGGGCGCCGCGGCCCGCGCGTTCGCGGACCGGCTGGTCCGTGGCAGGGTGTAGCGCCGTGGCCGACAGCTGGACGGCGCGCTTGTGGCGCACCATCGAACCGATCTACGCGGCGATCCTCGCGCATCCGTTCCTGGCCGGGTTGACGGACGGGACGCTGCCCGACTCGTCGTTCGCGTACTACCTGGCGCAGGACGCGCACTACCTGCGCGACTACGCACGCGCGCTCGCCGTCGTGGCAGCGAAGGCGCCGACGCACGCCGACGCCGCGATGTTCGGCCGGCACGCGGCCGAGACGGCAGAGGTCGAAATGGCGCTGCACGAGTCGCTGCTGCCGCAGTTGGGCGTCGACGTCGCGACCCTGGACGCGATCGCGCCGTCACCGACGACGACCGCGTACACCTCGTACCTGCTCGCGACCTGCTACGGCGGGTCGTTCGCGGAGGGACTGGCCGCCGTGCTGCCCTGCTACTGGATCTACCAGCGCGTCGGCGAGGCGCTGGTGCACCGCGGCTCGCCCGATCCGCGCTACCAGCGCTGGATCGACACCTACGCGGGCGAGGAGTTCGCGGCCGTCGTCGATCAGGTGCTGGCACTTGCCGACCGCGTCGGGCCGACGCTCGGCACCGACGACGCGCGACGCGCCGAGCAGCACTTCGTCGCGACGGCCCGCTACGAGTGGATGTTCTGGGATGCCGCCTGGCGCGAAGACGCCTGGCCGATATGACGCGGCTCGACCACGTGACGCTGACGGTGCACGCCGCGGACTTTCCCGCGCGTCTCGCGCTCTACGATGCCGCGCTCGGCGCGCTCGGCCTGCGTCGCGTCGTCGAGCTCGTCGACGAGGAAGAGGAGGAGCCGGCTGTCGAAGCGGCTGCGTGGGGGGCGGCGGACGGTCTCGGCATCATCTGGCTCGTGACCGGTGAGCCGGCCACGAGCGGCGTACACACCCGGCTGCGGGCTGACTCTCGAGTTCAGGTGGAGGCTTTTCACGGCGCCGCGCTGGGGGCCGGCGCCACCGAGCACTCGGCACCGCGGCGCTGGGTGCTCTATCGCCCGGGCGAGTTCAACGCGATCGTCGCCGACCCGGCAGGAAACCTCTTCGAGGCCGTGGCCGCCGAGTAACTCGATACTCATCTGTCACACTAGCCACATGTCTGCAGGGCGGCTCGTGTCCGCATTTCTCGCGTTGCCCGTGCTCCTTGTCGGCGTCGCAGTAGGCGTGCCCGGTGCTGCCGGCGAATCGGCGCCGGTGCAGGCGAGCAGCTCGGCCGCGGCTGGCTCCGCGGTGCGCGGCCGCGCGCTGCCGCTACGTTTCCGCACCCACAACGCGACGCGGGTCATCACTGTGACGGCCCGTTCGCACCGCAGCACGACGGCGCGGCTGCAGGCGTGGACGAAGGCGTCCGGCGGCGGCTGGCTCGAGCGCGGCAAGGCGGTGATCGCGCACGTCGGCTCGGACGGCGTGAGCCGGCACGCGAGCGAGGGCCGCGGCGCGACCCCGGTCGGCAGCTTCAAGTTGCTGCGCGCGTTCGGGCGCAAGGCGGATCCCGGCACCCGGCTGT
Source organism: Jatrophihabitans sp. (assembly GCA_035642535.1). Taxonomy (GTDB): domain Bacteria; phylum Actinomycetota; class Actinomycetes; order Mycobacteriales; family Jatrophihabitantaceae; genus Jatrophihabitans. The sequence goes on from DASQSE010000056.1 coordinate 37,442, forward strand.
CCTACTTCCGCACGCGACCCTCTGATTGGTGGATCAGCCAAGCCGGTTCGTTGTACAACACGCACCAGCGCTGCTCGTCCGGCTGTCAGTTCCGGCAGGGCAGCCCGAACGAGCATCTCTACTACACGACGCCGTATTACAACTACGCAGTTGTGATCGAGTACAACACCCGATACTCGCGCACCGGCGTCGTGCCGGGCGCCGGCAGCGCGTTCTTCCTGCACGTCCATCCGGCCGGCACCGGGCCGACCGCCGGCTGCGTCGCAATCGGGCAGCCCAAGCTGGTGCGCCTGATGCGTTGGCTGCGGCCCGCCGCGCACCCGAGGATCCTGATCGGCGTCGGCTAGCGCTCAGCGGCCGCTCCGCTCGGTCGGGGTGGGCGTGCCGTCCCCATCCGCGCACGTGACAGGCTGGGCACGTGCAGACGATGCGACGGCGCTGGACGGCTGCCGCCATCGCCTTGCTGGCGTTGCCTGCAGCGTGCACGAGCGGATCGTCGGCACACCACGTCGCCGACGATCCGGTGGTGGCAGCGCCCAGCACGACTGCGTCGCCGACGCCGACATCTCGGTCGAGCGCGACGAGCGACCCGTCGACCCCGGCCAAGCATCGAGCCCGACCGAACACGCATCGACGGACCAAGCATCCCGCGGCAGCAACGCCGTCGCCGACGAGGTCGTCGCCCGCCCGGCCGCACGCCGCCGCGCTACCGCTGCACTTCCGCACGGCCAAGGCGCGCCAGGTGATCACCGTCGTCGCGCCGTCGAGGGCGAGCACGCAGGGCCAGCTGCAGGCGTGGCGCAAGGTCCCCGGCGGGTGGCGCCGGGTCGGGCCCGCCGTGCATGCCTGGCTGGGCAGCGACGGGCTCACCGCGCAGCCGAGCGAGACGCGCAGCGCCACACCCATCGGGAGCTTCACGCTGACGAGGGCGTTCGGCAGCAACGCCGATCCGGGTACGGCGTTGCCGTACCGTCGGACGACCCCGGCCGACTGGTGGATCAGCCAGGCCGGCCCGCTGTACAACACGCTGCAACATTGCGCGTCGAACTGCTCATTCACGCAGGGCGATCCGAACGAGCACCTGTACTACACGCAGCCGTATTACCGGTTCGCGGTCGTCATCGACTACAACACGCGCAACTCGTCGACCGGCGTCGTGCAGGGCGCGGGGAGCGCGTTCTTCCTGCACGTCACGGTCGGTGCGCCGACCGCGGGGTGCGTCTCGGTCGCGGAAGGCCAACTGGTCAGGTTGCTGCGCTGGCTGCGTCCGGCGCGCCACGCGCGCATCCTGATCGGCGTGTGACGGGCAGGGTCAGGTCGGCGCCGATCGCAGCCGGGTCCTGCTGCATATCGGCGAGCTCACGTGGATAGTGGCCCATCAGCCGAGCGAGCGCGAGCGCCATCGCGACCGAGACCGCACCGGCGACCGCGAACACGGTGCGAATGCCCAGAGCATCCGCCAGCCAGCCGCCGAGGATGGCACCGAGGGGTATGACGCCCCAGACGAGCGTGCGATACGCGCCCTGCACCCGACCGAACAAGTGGTGCGGGATCAGCGCCTGGCGCAGCGACATGGTGAGGACGTTCCAGGTCATGACGCCCGCGGACGCTACCCCGAACAACGCGGCGGCGAGGTAGCCGTTGTGGGTCAGGGCCATGGCCGCGGTGGCTGCGCCGGAGACGACACCGCCGGCGCTGACGACGATCCGGCGGCCGAGTGCGCGTGCGAGTCGGGGAGTGACCAAGCTCCCGAGCACCCCGCCGATGCCGGCAACCACGAGCAACAGACCGAAGTCGCCGGACGGCAGCTGCAGCACCTCGAGCGAGTAGAGCACCAGCACGCCGGTGCAGCCTGCTGAGGCGAAGGCGCAGCCGGCCGATATCAACGTGAGCCCGCGCAGCAGACCGTGCCGGCGCAGCCAGCCGACGCCTTCGACCATGTCGGTACGGACGGACGTGCGCTCGGCGCGTACCGGGCGGTAGCTGCCGCGCACCGTGAGGATGAGCAGCACGGCGAGCAGGAAGCCTGCGGCATTGAGCACGAACGGCAGGGCGATCGCGGCCGCGAACACCACCGAGCCGAGCGGCGCACCGACGAACGTCTGACCCAGCGACTCCTCGACCGTGACCAGACTGTTGCCCTTGTCGAGTTGGTCGCGCTCGACGAGCTGCGGCAGCAGCGCGCGGACCGCGCTGTCGTACACCGTCTCGGCGACCCCGAGCACGAACGCGACCACGTACAGCACGGCGACATTGCCGACGTGTGCCACCAGCAGTACGGCGAGTACGGCCACCGCGACAGCGCGCGCCGCGTTCGCGCCCGCCATCGCATAGCGCCGGTCAAGGCGGTCGACGAGCACTCCGCTGGGCAGCGCGAACAGCAGCCAGGGCAGGAACGCGAACGTCACGAGGCCGGAGACGGCGACCGGGTTACGCGTGTAGGACGCGGCGGCGAGGGGGAGTGCGGTGCGGCCGATGCCGTCGGCGAGATCCGAGCACGCGGTCGCCGCGTACATGCGCCAGAAGGCCGCGCCGAGCTTCGGTGTTCTCACGGCCGCTTCCCGGTGTCCGAGGGGAAGACTGCGTACTGGACGTCAACCTGACGCGCACCGCGGCCCGGCTTCGCGTCCCGGTACTTGGCAACGACTGCGGACAACTCGTCGGCGAGGGCACGCGCCTGCTTCGGACTCAGGTCGAGCATGCCGTCCGCGTCGCTCGACGCGAGTTGCCACTCCTTGGGCCACTGCGTCGCGGTCGCGTACCAGTTGGCGAGTCGCCTGCTCCGGTCCGCCTCGTACTCACGGAGCAGGAACGCGACCGCCTCGCGGGTGTCTTCGCGGGTCATGAAGTCGAAGCCGCTGAGGTGAATCTGGTCGACCGCCATCCGCCACCAGCGCTGCTTGCGCCCGGCTCGCTTGTTACTCGCCGCGGCGTCCTCGAACTCCTCCACGAACCCGTGCCTCGCGAGCTGGCGCAGGTGGTAGCTCGTTGCCCCGGTCGTCTCGCCGAGCTCCTCGGCCAGGCTGGTGACGCTGGCCTTCTTGCGCAGTTGCAGGATCCGCAGGATCTGCACCCGCATCGGGTGGGCGAGCGCCTTGAGCGAGGGCGCATCCATTTCCATCCGCCGAACGGCCATGTATCGCAAGATACATTGGCAAATAATCCTTTGCAAATAGATGTGTGGGACACTCGGGCGGCGACGCACGAACAAAAGGGCCAGGTTTTGATCATCTACGCGGGCGGGCCGCTGTGGGTCCGGGTGTTGATCGCGTTCGGCGCCACGGTGCTGTTCCTCGTCCTCGCGTGGAAGTACTACACGCACTTCTGGCGCCGCGATCGATAGGGGATTCGGGGCCCTGTCGTACCCCGCCTGCACCATGTGCAGGTGGATGTCTTCGAAGACAGCCTCGCTCGGCTCCGCGCCCTGTGTGCGCGATTGCCGGAGGTGCGAGAGGAACTCGCCTGGGTCGGCACCCGGTGGAAGATCCGCGGGAACACCTTCGCGCACGTCCTCGAGATCGTCGACGGCTGGCCGCCGTCCTACGCCCGTGCCGCCTCGACCGGCGGGCCGGCAACCGTGCTGACCTTCCGCAGCACGGACGTCGAGCTGGCCGGTCTGGTGCGCGGCCGCACGCCCTTCTTCGGGCCGCTTTGGGGACGCAGCGACGTCGGCGTCGTGCTCGCTCCCGACACGGATTGGGACGAGATCGTCGAACTGATCACCGAGAGCTATCGGCTGCGGGCACCGAAGCGGTTGGCCGGCCAGCTCGACTGACGCCCCGACAATTCGTCGTGCATTGCACACCACCGCGTGTGGCACGATCCTGCGTGTGGCCAGCAGACCCGCCGAGACGCAGCGCCTGAGCGATCTCGCGCGGCTGCGCCGGGTCCGCGATCGGATCGACCGCGATTACGCGCAGCCGCTGGACGTCGAGGCGCTCGCCCGTGGCGTGCACATGTCGGCCGGCCATCTGAGCCGCGAGTTCAAGCTCGCCTATGGCGAGTCGCCCTACAGCTACCTGATGACCCGGCGTATCGAGCGGGCGATGGCGCTGCTGCGTCGCGGCGATCTCAGCGTCACCGACATCTGTTTCGCGGTCGGCTGTACGTCGCTGGGCACCTTCAGCACCCGCTTCACCGAACTGGTCGGGGTGTCGCCGAGTACGTACCGCCGCGACGGGGCGCACGTGACGTCGGCCATGCCGGCCTGCATCGCGAAGCAAGTGACCAGACCGATCAGGAATCGAGAAGCACCGGTCGGCGCGCCGCAGTTAGCGTGATCGCCATGGATATCACGATTTCCGCCAGCTTCCTCCCGCACGACGACCCGGATACCACGCTGGCGTTCTACCGAGACGCGCTCGGCTTCGAGGTCCGCACCGACGTCGGCCAGGGCAAGATGCGCTGGATCACCGTCGGTCCGCCGGGGCAGCCCGACACCTCGATCCTCCTGGCGCCGCCTGCGGCCGATCCCGGGATCACCGACGACGAGCGCCGGACCATCGCCGAGATGATGGCCAAGGGGACCTACGGGTGGATCCTGTTGGCCACCAAGGACCTCGACGCGGCCTTCGAGCGCGTCCAGGCCACGGACGCCGAGGTCGTCCAGGAACCGACCGAACAGCCTTACGGCATTCGCGACTGCGCGTTCCGCGATCCCGCAGGCAACCTGGTCCGCATTCAAGAACTGCGCTGACCGCACAACCGACACATCCGAACGATGTCCGCGGGCAATCAGTCGTATCGCGAAGTGCTGCGCGACCGGCACGTCGCGGGTCTGCTGCTGGGCGACCTGCTGGCCAACGTCGGCACCGGCATGATCATCGTCGCGATGCCCGTGCAGACGCTCTCGATCCACGGGAACGTCCCGAAGGCGATCGCGATCGGGCTCGTCGAGGCCGCGCCGTTCGTACTGTCGACGGTGCTCGCGCTGTCGATCGGGCTGGGCCGCGTGCGCGTACCGCCGCGCACGATCTTGATCAGCGACTGCGTGCTGCGCTCGCTGACCTTCGCCACGTTGGGCGTGCTGGCTGTCACGAACAACCTGACGCTGCAGGTGCTGATCGTCGGACTGCTCTTCGGCGCGACTTTCCGGATCGCCGGATCGAGCAGTCGGCGGTTGCTGGCCACCTCGATGGCGGGGGAGGAGGGGCGCTTCGCCGTCAACGGCTTGCTGGGCCTCAACACCACATTCGCGCTCTACATCGTCGGCCCGGTGCTCGGCGGCGTAATCGTCGCCACCACGAGCGCCGGCGGAGCACTGTTCGCCGATGCATGCGGTGCAGTGATCCTGTTGGCCGCCGTGCTGATGTCCGTCCCGCGCGCGGTCGTGGTGCACCGCACGAGCGCGGGGGAGTCGGGCTGGCGCGTCCTGCGCCGCCGTCCGGTTGCCGCCCGGCTGCTGGTCGTCGTGTTCTTCTTCAACTTCTTCTACATGCCGATCGAGGTGGCGCTGCCGCTGTACGTGCGCGGCACGTTGGACGCCGGCGCATCGGCCCTGGGTCTGATGTGGGGCGCGTTGGGCGTCGGCGCGTTCATCGGCGCGACCCTGGTCAACCAGTTGCGCAACCTTCCGCAGCGGCAGGTGCTGATCGCGATCATCGGGTTGTGGGCGGTGTGCCCGATCGTGCTCGCCCTGGTCTCGACGCTTCCCGTCGCGATGATCGTCTTCGCGCTGGGTGGGCTGGTGTGGGCGCCGTTCACGCCCGTCGCCTACAGCTTCCTGCAGTCGGACGTGGAGCCGCACGAGCAGCAGCGGGTCGTAACGCTGTGGACGACCGGCTCGATGGTGGCCGCCCCGCTCGGGCTGGCGGCCGGCGGCCCGCTGGTCGAGATCTCCGGAACAACCGGCGGGTTGGCGCTGTCCGGGGTGCTCACCCTGCTGCTGCTTCCGATCGCGGCACTGGCCGTCCTCGGTCGCGCGTCTCGCGCACGCGCGGCGGATGCACCGATCGATCAACTCGCAGCGAAAGGGGCCCGTTGATGTGTCTGACGAGGTACGCAGTCCCGTTCGATCCGGCAGAGCTCGCCGCGGCGCTCAGGCAGTCGGCTGAGCGTCCCCGCCGGGAGGCGGAAGACCGAGGTGCCAGGTTCGGATCAGCTGGCCGCCCGGGTGAACGTCACATGCGTGACTCCGCTGGGCGAGGACGTGGCCTCGATCCGGTAGTCGTTCTCGAGACCCTCCAGCCCGTGCCAGAGCCGCACGCCCCGGCCGAGCAGGATCGGCACCACCGCGATGTGCATATGGTCGACGAGCCCGGCGGCGACAAAGCTGCGAATCATGGTGGCGCCGCCGCCGATGCGCACGTCCTTGCCGTCCGCGGCCTTCCGGGCCGCCTCCAGCGCCTCGGCCGGCGACGTGTCGAGGAAGTGGTAGGTCGTGCCGCCCTCCATCTCGATCGACGGGCGCGTGTGATGGGTGAGGACGAAGACCGGCGTGTGGAACGGCGGGTTGGGACCCCACCACCCCTTCCAGTCCGGATCCTCGTGCCACCCGGGGTAGCCGAACTTCCCGGCCCCCATGATCTCCGCACCGATCCCTTGATCGTGCCGTTGGAGGAAGACGTCGTCGACGCCTCCGCTACCGCCGGGCCGCCACGCCCGCGTGGTGAACATCCATTCGTGCAGCCGTTCGCCGGCGTGACCGAACGGCGCGTCCAGGGTCAGGCCTTCGCCGGTGCCGAAGCCGTCGAGCGAGATGGCGAACTGCTGGACGCAGGCGAGTGACATGGCTGCTCCTCAGTCGTAGTAACGGCGGGCGCTGGAGCCGGTGCGGGAGATGTCGGTTCCGTAGATGTGGATCGAGATCGCCGTCGTCTCGCCGGCATTGCGCACGCGGTGGATGTCGCCGGGCGGCGCGAAGCCGCTGACGTCGCCGAGCTGATTGTCGTTGCGGCCGACCAGGTTCAGGTCGGCGTCGAACAACTCCTCGTGCTCGACGCCTTGGATGACGCCGAAGACGCACCAGGTGATGTGGTCGTGGATGCGGGTCAGCTGCCCGGGCCGCCAGACCAGGGCGACGATCGAGAACGCTCCGTCCGGCTCGACGTAAAGGTTGTGGGCGCAGTAGTCGTCGGGTGAGCCGAGGCGCTGCGCAGCGGTCAGCACGTCCGGCGTGGGCAGGTGCAGGCGCAGCTGGTCGGCGACGAGGTGCGCGGTCTCCGTGCAGCCGGCCTGGCTTGCAACGGCGGTGCGGACGCCGGCGACGAGTGGCGCCAGCCGGCCGGCGGGACGGAGCTGGGTCGCGGTCATGTCGTCCAGCTTGGTGGCTGGACGCTTGATGCGTCTAATGCCAACTTTCGTGCTGACCCATCGATAAAGTTGATGCGTGCTGGACATCAATCGACTGCGCGTCATCGACGCCGTCGCGCGCCATGGATCGGTCACCGCGGCGGCGAAGGAGCTGCACTACTCCCAGCCGTCGGTCACCCATCACCTCGCTCGGCTCGAGGCCGCGACCGGCGCACAGCTGCTGCAGCGGGTGGGCCGAGGAATCCGACTGACCCCGGCCGGGGAGCTGCTGGCCGAGCGTGCGGCGGAGATCATCGGCCGGATCGATGCCGCCGGCGAGGAGCTGTCCGCCTACGTCGGGCTGACCGCGGGCCGGGTGCGCCTGGCCGGTTTCGCCTCGGCGATCGGATCACTCGTGCCGACGGCTGTGGCGACGCTGGCGGGCCGGCACCCCGGATTGCAGATCAGCCTCACCGACGCGCATCCGCCCGAAGCCATCGAGTTGCTGCGCACCGGCAAGGTCGAGGTGGCGGTCGTCTTTCGCTACGAGGAGACCGAGCCCGAGCCGGCCGGGGTCCGCCTGCATCACCTGCTCGACGATCCGGTCTACGTGCTGTCCCTGCGTCGCGAGCGCGGGTTGGCCGCGCTGCGCGACGCGACGTGGATCGCCGGCTGCGAGCGTTGCCGCAGCCACCTGCTCTCCATGTGCGCCGACGCCGGGTTCGATCCGCGCATCGGCTACAGCTCCGACGACATGGTCGTGATGCAGGCGTTGGTCGCCGCCGGGCTCGGCGTGGCGACCCAGACGGGCCTGTCCCTGCGCGCCCACCACATCGACGGCGTCGTCGCGACCGAACTGCCCGGCTGGGAGCGACACATCTACGCCGCGACCTACGGCGAGCCGCCCGACCCGCCCGCCACGGCCGCCGTCCTGACGGCGCTCGGCGAGGCTGCGGTGGCGGCGTCGCGGTCGTCATGACCAACCGCGCACGTTATGTCAGCCCATGGTCGAGCGGATACGGGTTCAGGGGACCGGCAAATACGTCGCCATGAGGCGCGCTGACGGCGAACTGCGCGCCGCGACGTTCCGCGCTTGGCTGCGACCAGCAAATCGAGTACGTGTCAGTCCGCGGTGACCAAGATCTTATTGCGATCGGTCCGAGAGCGGATCGTTCGAACGAGCTCCGTTTCTTGCCCCGATCCAATAAGCCGATAATGCACATTATGTCAATCTGAGCGGGTGTGGCCCCCTCTTTCGGGATCCGCTGGTCACGCGAGGTTCGCACCTAGGAGGCGCTCGACGGTGCGTCGTCCCCAAGCGCTCATGACCGGATTCGACTCGACGTAGTACCAGACGACACCCAGCGCCTGCTCGAACGCCCAGGCCATGCCGCGCAGCCACTGCACGTCGCTGCATCCGAGTGCTTCGCGCAGAGTTGCGCGGGGCGCCGCGTCGAGCAGATGCCATGCGCTGACGAGGTCGAGCGCCGGGTCGGCCGCAGCGAAGCCGCCGCCGTCGAGCAGACCCATGAGCCGGCCGCCATGTACCAGCACGTTGGGTGGAATCAGGTCGCCGTGGCACATGACGTCCGGCTCGACCTCCGGAAGGGTGCGCAACTCGGCCCAGATCGCGCGCAGGCGCGTTATGTCCAGCAGGCCGACGCTCTCCCGGAAGCAGGACTCCATCCACTCGTCGTGATCGGGCAGGTGGCCGCCGCGGTTGTCGCCGTCGAAGCTCCGGCCGCGGGTGTCGACGGCGCGCAGTGCGGTGATGAGGGCAGCGAGGTCTGCTGCGAATGCACTCGACGCCGACGGGTCGTCGGCCGTCGCATCGAGTCCCGGCAGCCACGTCTGGACGCTCCACGGCGACGGGTAGTCCTCGCCCGGCTCGCCGACCGCGACCGGCAGCGGCGTCGGCACCGTCGCCGCGGCGGCGAGTTCCGCCATGGCCGCCGCCTCCGCGCGCAACGACTCGCGGATCGCGATCGGATCCAGCGGGCGCAGTGGGAAGCGGGCGGTCAACTCCTCCCCGAGCCGGAAGATCGCGTTGACGGTGCCCGTTGTAGAGATCTCGCGCACCGGCAACAATCGCCACTCCGGAAATTGATCATCGACGAGGCGACGCACCGTTGCGACGGTGATGGTGAGCTGGTCGTGGTGCATCACCATGCCAAGGCGATCAGGACTTTCCACTGTTCGGTGCCGCCTCGCGAACGAGCCGGACCGCCTCGGAGGCGCCGCCGTCCCACGCCGGACCATGACCGGGCAGCACCCAAGTGGCGTCCACCCCGGCGAGTCGGTCGAGTGAGGCGATCGCCTGCTCCGGCTCGAGCGTGAACGGCGCCGGCTTGGGGCCCTTGACGCCGGTCAGCACGTTGCGCGTCGTCATGTCGTCGCCGACGAACAGCGCGTCGACGGCCGGAACGTGGACCGCCACGCTGCCCGGCGTGTGCCCGGGCGTGTGGATGATGCGCGGCGAACCCGGCACGTCGAGGACCTGCCCGTCCGTGATCGCCTGTAGTTCGGTCGCCGGCCGGATGCGCAGCCCGCCCCTGCGCGCGGAGTACCAGAGGAAGCCGGCGAGCGGTCCGACCTTCACCGGGCCCCAGCCCGAATTCGGCTTCTTGATCTCCAGCCTCGCGCGGGCGTCGTCGTCGGCGTGGAGGTAGGCAGCAATCCCCCGCTCGCGCTGCAGCCGCGCGGCGAAACCGATGTGGTCGCTGTCGCCGTGCGTGAGGATCAGCGCCCGCACGTCATCGAGCGAACGGCCCAGCGCGGCCAACTCCCGCAGCAGCAGTTTCCAGTACCCCGGCAGGCCGGCGTCGATGACGGTGACCTCGTCGCCGTCGACCACGAGGTAGCTGTTCACGACGTCGGACCCGATCCGATGGAGACCGTTGGCAAGCTGCACGATGCGTCCCTTCGACCAATTCGTGCAGGCTATCCGGCGCTGCCCGGCAAATTACCGACGTCGCCGCTCCCACCGGTCCAGGATCAGGTTCTGCTCCTGCTCGATGAACTCGTAGAACTCGCGCACGTCCTGCAGTTGCCTGCGCACCGTGGCGTCCTTGCCTTTCGCGAGGTGCTCGCCGCGGCCCAACAGCCCGACCCATTGATGGGACAGCTGGATGCGGGTCCGGAGGAACTGGCTCAGCGCAGGCCCGCCCATCGTCGCGCGGAAGTAGTCGCGCCGCTCCCCCGGCACCCGCACCCGTTGCGCGAGCCCGGGTCGGACCAACTCGCGGGTCGCGGTGCTGATCGAGCCGCTGCTGACGCCGAGAAACGCGGCAAGTTCCGTCGCGGACATCTCCGGCGGGTCGGCCAACAGGAGCGCGCCGAGCACCCGGCCGGCCATGCGAGTACCGCCGGCGCTCTCCCAGAAGAATCCGAGCTCGTCGGCGAAGTGGCGTTCCTCCACACCTCGGACGGCTGCGGAATCGGAGGCGGTCTTGCCGCCTCGTGCCATCGGAACCCCCTCGGCTTGTCTCAGAACTTTCAGTGTATCCTGAAACCATTGATTGTTCGAGGAGCACGACATGGCTGAAGCCGCCGCGATCCGCACCGCGGACCTGACGAAGACGTTCGGCGCGACCACCGCGTTGGCAGGGCTCGATCTCGAGGTCCCGCGGGGCGAGATCATCGGTTACCTGGGCCCGAACGGAGCGGGCAAGACGACGACCATCCGCCTGCTGCTCGGCTTGATCCGGCCCGCCGCGGGGCGGGCAGAGATCTTCGGCACCGACTGCACGGCAGATCCGGTCGGCGCACACCGCCGCGTCGCGTACGTCCCCGGAGACGTCAGCCTCTGGCCGTCGCTGACCGGTGCCGAGACGCTGCACCTGCTCGGCCGGGTGCACGGCTCCGTCGACGTCGCCTACCGCGACCTCCTGCTCGAGCGATTCGAGTTCGACCCGGCGAAGAAGGTGCGCACCTACTCGAAGGGCAACCGGCAGAAGCTCGTCCTGATCGCAGCGCTGATGACTCGCGCCGAGCTGCTGCTGCTAGACGAGCCGACCAGCGGCCTCGATCCGCTGATGGAGCGGGCCTTCCAGCAGTGTGTCGCCGAGGCTCGCGAGCGCGGGCAGACCGTGTTTCTCTCCTCACACATCCTCGCCGAGGTGGAGGCGCTGTGCGACCGCGTCGCGATCCTGCGCGACGGCCGTCTCGTCGAGGTCGGGACGCTCGCCGAGATGCGGCATCTGTCCGCACTCCAGATCGATGCGGAGATGGACGGCGGCGTGCCGGACGTCGCGCGCCTGCCTGGCGTGTCGGCAGTCGACGTCGACGGCAACCGGCTGCGCTGCCACGTCACCGGCTCGATCGAGCCGTTGCTCGCCGCGCTCGCGGCCGCAGGCGTGCGGCACCTGACGAGCCGTGAGCCGTCGCTGGAGGAGTTGTTCCTCGCCCACTACGGGTCCGGTGCGGAGCGGTCGGCCGATGCGGCGTAGCGGAACGGACGCCTATACGGAGCGGCACGCGACCAGCGCAGTCGCGCGGACGACGGCCCGCCGGGTTGCCCGGCCGGCCGCGCTCTGGGGCCTGGTGTTCGGCGCGACGATCGCGGCGACGATGGCGTCGTACTCCTCGACCTTCTCGACTGCTGCATCCCGGGCGGATCTCGTCGCGGTCACCGAAGGCAATGTCGCGTTCAGCGCGCTGTTCGGCCCGATCCACCACATCGACACGGTGGCCGGCTACACGGCTTACAAGGTGTCGATGACGCTGATCATCCTGGGGGCGATCTGGGGGCTGCTCATCGCGACCCGGGTGCAGCGTGGCGAGGAGGACACCGGCGGCTGGGAGCTGCTGCTCTCCGGCCTGACCACGCGTGCGCGCGCCGCGTGGCAGGCCGCGCTCGGGCTCGGTGTGGGGCTGGCCGTGCTCTGGGTGCCGACGGCCGTCCTCGCGATGGCGGCCGGGCGCAGTTCGAAGGTCGACATCGACGCGAGCGCGTGCGTCTACTTCGCGACGGCCGTCGTGTCCGTGGTCGCGATGTTCATGGCGATCGGCATGTTCATCGGGCAGCTTGCCGCGAGCCGACACCACGCCAACGTGATCGGCGCCGGCGTCATCGCGGCCGCGTACCTGCTGCGGATGGTCGCCGACTCGGGGTCCGGGCTGGCCTGGCTGCGCTGGGCAAGCCCGCTCGGCTGGTTCGAGCAACTGCGCCCGCTGACCGGGTCACACCCGATCGCGTTTCTTCCGATCCTCGGCCTGACCGCGGCCTTCGCGGCAGGGTCGGTCGTGCTCGCCGGGCGCCGCGATCTCGGAGCGAGCGCCATGCGCGGCCGCGACCGACCGCGGCCCAGGACCGCGCTGCTCGGTGGGCAGGCTGGGCTGACCGTCCGCCTGACCCGGCCCGCCGTGCTCGGCTGGCTGTTCGCGCTGGGCGCGACGGGACTTGCGATGGGCCTCGTTACGCAATCCGCAGGCACCGCGCTGAAGGGCTCACCGACGCTGGAGCGAGTGCTCGGCCGGCTCGGCGGCGATCGTGCGGGCGCGGTGCTCTACCTCGGCTACGTCTTCGTCGTGGCGGCGGGACTGGTGGCGATCGCGGTGGCCGGGCAGATCTCGGCGATCCGCAACGAGGAGGAGGCCGGCCGCCTCGACAACATGCTCGTTCGTCCGGTTGCGCGCGGGCAGTGGCTGGGCGTGCGCGTGGGCGTCGGGCTGGCGTTGGTGCTCCTCGCAAGCGCGCTGGCCGGGGTCGCGGCGTGGATCGGCGCGGTGAGCCAGCACAGCGACGTCGGCTTCGGCGAGCTCGTCCGCGCCGGGCTCAACGTCGCCCCGCCCGGCGTGTTCGTCCTCGGCGTCGGGGCATTGGCCTTCGGCGTCGTGCCGCGGATCTCGATCGCCTTCACCTACGGTGTCGTGATCTGGTCCTACCTCGTCGAGGTGCTGTCCGCGATCACCGACTCGAACCACTGGCTGCGCGACACCTCTCCCCTGCTGCACATCGCGCCGGCGCCCGCGGCGGCGCCGGACTGGGCTTCGGCGAGTTGGCTGATCGGGCTCGGCCTGGTCGCTGCGCTGGCCGGGCTGGCCGCGTTCGCCCGCCGCGACCTCGCCGGGAGCTAGACACCGGCGAACTGCTTCTCCTCCTCGTCGCCCGGTTCCGGAGTCCACCCGTCCTCCGGCGGCTCGACGGAGACCTGCGGAGTGATGTTCTCCAGCCACTTCGGGTAGTACCAGTTCGACTTGCCGAGCACGTGCATCAGCGCGGGCACGAGGACGGTGCGCAACACGAACGCGTCGATGAAGATCGCACTGCCGAGGCCGAGGCCGAACATCTTGACCGTGCGCTCGTCGCCGAGCAGGAACCCGCCGAACACCGCGATCATGATCAGCCCCGCAGCGGTGATCACGCCGCCGGTCTCGGTCTGCCCGACGCGCACCGACCGTCCGTTGTTGTGAGTGTGCAGCCACTCCTCGTGCATCCGGCTGACCAAGAACACCTGGTAATCCATCGACAGGCCGAACAAGATCGCAAAAAACATCACTGGCAGGAACGGCTCGATCGGCCCGCCCTTGCCGATGCCGAGCGCGTCCGACAGCCAGCCCCGCTGGAACACCGCGACCACCACGCCGAACGACGCGCCGGCCGCGAACAGGTTCATCGCCGCGGCCGTGAACGGGACGACGACGCTGCGGAACGCGAGCATCAGCAGCAGGAACGACAGGCCGATGATCGCGGCGAAGAACAGCGGCATCTTCGCGGCCAGCACCCGGGCGAAGTCGACGAACACGGCGGTCTGGCCGAAGACGTAGACCTGGTTCGGGGTGCCGCGTTCCAGGGTCGGGACGGCGCTGCGCAGCGACTTGACGAAGTCGGTCGTGGCGGCGTCCTGCGGCGCCGTCCGCGTCTTGAACGTGACCAGGGTGAGGTCGTCGGCGAGCGGCACCGGCGCGATGCTGCTCGGGTTGACGTCGGGCAGCGTGGCCAGCCTGCGGGTGACGCTGCGCAGGTAGCCGGAGTCGGAGGCGCCCGGTCCGTCGACGACCAGTTCGAGTGTCGAGTTGTAACCGGGGCCGAACCCGGGCGCGGCGGCGATCAGCTCGAAGCCCTTGCGCGTCGTGGACCCGGCCGGGTCGTTGCTCGCGTCGGCGCGGTCGAGCCGCATCGCGAAGAACGGGATCGCCAGCACCACGATCAGACCCGTGGCAACGGTGCCGAGCGCCAGCTTGTGATGTGACAGGAACCGCGCCCATCGCGCCCATCGCGTGTGGCGCTCGTCGGGCCGATATGTACCGGCCCGCATCGCGCGACGCACGCGACGCGGCAGCACGCGGTGGCCGAGTAGCGACAGCACCGCGGGCAGCAGCGTCAGCGACGCGAGCATCGTCAGCGCAACCGTGATCGCGGTGCCGAGCGCGACGCCGTAGAGGAAGCTCACGCCGAGTGCGAGCAGACCCAGGACGGCCACACAGACCGTGGCGCCCGCGAAGAGCACCGCCCGGCCGGAGGTGTTGACCGCGAGGACGATCGAATCGGCGATGGGCATGCCGCGCTGCAGGTTGCGGCGATGCCGCGTGACGATGAACAACGCGTAGTCGACCCCGACGCCGATGACCATCAGCTGCGCCAGCTGCGGCGCGAACGTGGCGACGTTCGTCGCGTGGCTGAGCAGGGCGAGCAGCCCGAGCCCGCTGCCGAGCGCGGCGGCCGCGCTGAGCAGTGGCAGCGCCGCAGCCCCGACCGTGCGGAACACGATGGCGAGAATGATCAGCGCGGCGACGAAGCCGAAGGCCTCGGGCGGGATGCCCTTCTGCGCCTGCGCCAGGTTGGCGAACGCCGTGCCGGTGAACTCGTAGCCGACCCCGTCGCCGGCCAGGCCGTCGAGCGCGTCGTGTACGCCGGTGAAGTTGCCGACGTCGGTTTCGTCGACCTCCCAGGTGATGGCGATCAGCCCGACCTTGTCGTCCGTGCTGAGCAGCGGGTTGCGCTGCGCGCCGCGCGTCGGAGTGATCGCTGCCGTGCCGTGGGCCGCACACTGCACGGTCTGCCAGGGCGAGCGCAGCAGCGCCACGTGGTAGTCATCGCCGCACAGCTTGCGCAGCGCCGGGAGCAGGCCCGCGGGCGCGGTCGCGGGATCCAGCGTCCCGGTCTTGGCGTAGGCGACGACCGTGCCGGCCTGACCGGCCTGACCGGCCTGTCCGCCCTGGCCGTTCGCCTCGAGCAGGTCGAGGACGGTCTGGGTCTCGGTGTGCGGCAGCGTGAAGACGTTCTTGTAGGACGAGCCACCCGCCGCTGCCGCGAGCGCCTGGGCGAGCACGATGAACGCGATCCAGGCGCCGATGACCCACCAGCGCCGGTGGACCGCGATCCGCGCCAGCGTCCGCATGGCCGAGATCATCGCGGACTTTCCTGTGACTGCCAGGCCGTAGCCTCAGATGGTGACCACGACGGCGACAACGCGCCAGGTGCGTGGGGCGCAGCTCTCGGTGGCCGCTGTCTTCTTCGCGCACGGGCTGCTCGTCGCCTCCTGGGCAGCGCATATCCCGCACGTCAAGTCGCGTCTCGAGATCGGCAACGGGACGTTGGGGCTCGCCCTGCTCGGCATGCCGATCGGCTCCGTGGTTGCGATCGGCCTGGCCGCGTACTTCGTGCCCAGGTTCGGCAGTCGGCGCGTCGTGCAGATCGCGCTGCTCGGTTACTGCGTGGCCGGCCCGTTCGTCGGCCTGGCCGGGTCGGTAGCCGCGCTGTTCGCCGCGCTGCTCTTCTGGGGTGGGTTCCAAGGCACTCTCGACATCTCAATGAACACGCAGGCGATCACCGTGGAGGGCGTCCGCCGCCGGCCGCTGATGAACGGCATGCACGCGTCGTGGAGCGTCGGCGCGTTCGCCGGCGCAGGTGTCGGCGCGCTCAGCGTGGCGATCGGGCTCGGGCTCTCCCCGCAGCTGCTCGTCCTCGGCACCATCGTGGTCGCGATCGTCGGCTGGTCGACGATGTCGCAGCTCGCCGATCCGCCGCACGACGCCGCCCAAGCCCGCGCCACGCGGGGCGAGCGGCGCATCTCCGGTGCGGTGCTCCTGCTCGGAGCCATCGCGTTCGCGTCGATGCTGTGCGAGGGCGCGGCGGCGGACTGGTCGTCGGTGTACCTGCGTGACTCGCTGGGCGGCAACAAGGCGAGCAGCGGGCTGGCCTACGCCGGCTTCGCGGCTGCGATGGTGCTCGTCCGATTCTTCGGCAACCGGCTGCTCGAGCGTTTCCCGGCGCACGTGTTGCTGCCCGCGCTCGCCGGTGCGACGTCCGTCGGCTTCGCGGTCGCGCTGCTGATCGACGCGGTGCCGGCCGGGATCGCGGCGTTCTTCCTGTTGGGTCTCGGCGTGGGTTCTGTCGTACCGACCGCGTTCAGCGCTGCCGGGCGACTGCCCGGCCTGCACCCCGGGGTCGGCGTGGCAGCCGTGTCCGGGCTCGGCTGGGCCGGCTTCGTCCTCGGCCCGCCGCTCATCGGGCAGCTCGCCGAAGCGATGTCGCTGCCGGCCGCGCTCGCCGTCGTCCCGGTGCTCACCGCCGTGATCGCGGTCGGCACCCGGTGGGTGAAGGCACTGCGCGCCCCGATGCCACTGCCCTGAGGAGGTGGCACTGGCAGGATCGGCTGCGTGCCTTACATCGAGGTGGCTGGGCAGCGTGTGTGGCACGAGGTGTCCGGTGCCGGCGATCCGCTGGTGCTGCTGCACGGCGCCTTCTCGGGAGCGTCCTCGTTCGCGAACCAGACTCCGGCGTTCGTCGCCGCGGGCTTTCGCGTGTACGTACCGGAGCGGCGCGGGCACGCGCACACTCCGGACCTGCCCGGGCCGCTGACGTACTCGGTGATGGCCGACGACACGATCGCCTACCTCTCGCAGGAGCTGCCGAGTGGCGCGCAACTGGTCGGCTGGAGCGACGGCGCGGTGGTCGCGCTGTTGGTCGCGATGCGGCGTCCCGAACTCGTCCGTCGCATGGTGTTGATCGGGCAGTACTACAACTCGGCGGGCAAGGTGCCCGACTCGGAGCTGGACGCGATGTTGGCGACGCCGGAGGCGATGCAGTTCATGCGGGCGAGCTACGACCCGGTCTCGCCCGACGGGCCGGAGCACTTTCCGGTCGTCTACGAGAAGACGATGCACATGCTCGCGACCGAGCCGGAGATCGATCTCGCGACGGTCGGCGCTGTCGCCGCGCCGACGCTGGTGCTGCAGGGCGACCGCGACGAGGTGACGATCGCCCACTCGCTCGAGGTCGTGTCGGCGTTGCCGGACGCGCGGCTGGCCGTGCTGCCCGGGACGCATCTGCTGCCTCTCGAAACGCCCGAGGTGGTGAACCCGCTGATCGTGGCGTTCCTGCGCGGCAGGCATGGCGCGAGCTGAGGTCGTCGCGCGGGTCGCGGCGCAGGTGCCCCACCGTGGCGCGGCCTGCGTCTTCGTCGGGGTCGACGGTGTGGACGGCGCCGGCAAGACGACCTTCGCGGACGAGCTGGCGGCGGCCATCGCCCGCCCGACGATCCGGATCAGCGTCGACGACTTCCACAACGTGCGCGCTCCGATACCCGCGCGGTCGGGACTCGGCCGCGGGCTTCTGGCTCGACGCGTTCAACTACCCGCGACTGATCGCGGACGTCTTCGATCCGCTGCGCACGTCCGGCCGCTACCGGCCGAAGGCGCACGACCTGGCGGCCGACACCGAGCTCGCCCCGTTCTGGCTCGCCGCGCCGCCCGCTGTGGTGGTCGTCATCGACGGGCTGTTCCTCCTCCGCGCGGAGTTGGCCGGCCGGTTCGACCTCGTGATCTTCCTGGACGTGCCGTTCCCCGTCGCCGCTCGTCGCCTTGCGCAGCGCGACGGCGCCAGGCCGATCGAGCGGTACGTCGGTGCGTCGCAGCGCTACTTCACCGAGTGCGATCCGCAACGGCGCGCCGACGTGTTGATCGACAACTCGGAGCTGAGCTCCCCTCGCCTGCTGCGGTCCGCGATCGGGCGCTGCTCCGTCGGGAACGCGACGACCTCGTGATCACGGCCGCGCGTACCTCGCAAGCGGCGGCTCGTGCGCAACGTGCGGGTACAGCCCGAGCTGGGTGCCGGCCTGGGCTACCACGCGTAACTCCCCTGCCGTAGCCGACACCGGGTCCACGCCCGGCATCAGGACCTGCCTGCAGACCGACCGCGGAATCCGGTGCGGGTCGGCTGGTCCCGGGTGCGTCAACGCGTCGTCGACGAGGGCGTACGCGACGGGATCGACGGTGCCCATCGTGACGTGCTCGGCGACGTGCAGCGGGCACACGGACTCCACGGCCACGTTGCTGATCTCGCCGGGCCCCGTGTGCAGCGCGGTGCTGGCAGCCGGTCCGAAGTTCGGCACCACGATCTCGTCGAGATCCGAGTAGAGCTGCGTGTACGAAATGCCGGCATACGTTTCTCGCCCGGCGTTGAGCACCGCCAGGAACCGTGAGCGATGGTCCTGCTGCCACAGCGACGGCGCGCAGGCAAGTGCGCACGTCGCCACGGTGTCCAGCGTGCCGTGGTTCGAGCCGTCGATCGAGACGAGGTCGTCGACCAGATCACGCGTGTCCGGCCACCATTTGAGCGCCCACCGCGGTGACATGCCGCCCTGGCTGTACCCGACGACCGACACCCGTCGATCGGCGCGTTCAGCCATCGTGCGCAACGCGTACACGACGTACTCGGCGGCCACCTGCACGTCCCCCATGCCGTGGTCAGGAATATCGACTGCGCAGCACGGCCGCCCCGCAGCGCTGAAGACCTTCTCGTAATTCCAGCTGAAGTTGACGTTCGGCGTGAGCGTGGTGCCCCGCACGAGCAGCACCGGGGTCGGCCCACGCGCCCCGAGCGCACCGTGACAGTCGAGTGCGCGGCCCAGTGCAGAACCCGGCACGTCGAGCGGCGGGCCGGACGCGCCTGCCGGCGCGGGCAACGCGAGCACGCAAGCCGACGTCAAGGCGACGGTCACCGCTGACGACAGGCCCTTGGCCATGCCTCGGGACACTACTCCATTATCCGAGACGCTCTGTAGCAGGTACAGTCCGAAGCCATGACGTCGATGCAATGGGTGCCGTCCACCGACGGGACTCGGCTCGCGGTCTACGAATCCGGCGAGCGGGACGCGCCGGTCGTCGTCGCCGTCCATGGCTACCCCGACAATCACGCGGGGTGGGACGGCGTGGCCGAGCTGCTGTCCCGCGATTTCCGGTTCGTTGCCTACGACGTGCGCGGCGCCGGCGAGTCGGACAAGCCGAGCGGCCGCAGCGCGTATCGGATGCCGCAGCTCGTCGCGGATCTCGCCAGCGTGCTCGACGCGGTCAGCCCGGACGCGCCGGTGCACCTGGTCGCGCACGACTGGGGATCGATCCAGACCTGGCCGGCTGTCGCCGACGAACGGTTCGAGCACCGGATCGCCTCGTTCACCTCGATATCCGGGCCGTCGCTCGACCACGCCCGGGCCTGGCTGCGCGACGGGCGCCAGTACCCGAGGGCGGCGCTGCGCCAGCTCGCCCACTCCTACTACATCGCGCTCTTCCAGCTCCCCTGGCTGCCCGAGGCGGCCGTTCGGCTCGGCGTCCTCGACCGAGGACTGCGTCGCGCGAGCCAAGGCGCCCAGCCGCCGCGCGGCGCGGCCGACAAGCTCAACGGCCTCTGGCTGTATCGCGCGAACTTCCTCGCCCGGCGCGCAGCTTCGCTCGAGGTGCCCAAGTCGATACCGGTGCAGGTCGTCGTGCCGGAGGACGACCCGTTCGCGACGGCCGAACTCGCGATCGGCGCGCCGGCACGCTGGGTCGCCGATCTCACCGTGCGCCGGATCGCCGGCGGCCATTGGGTCGTGAGCGAGCGGCCCGAGCTCGTCGCGCGGGTCATCCGCGAGTTCGTCGTCGGGCTCTAATCGGGCCAGAGTCGGCGCCGGTAGCACGCAATCGGCCGATTTGCCCGGCGCCACGCCGACATCCGAGCGGATTACTTCCCTGTTTCGGTTGTTTATCAACGGTTCTTGTGTGACGGTTGGTGCTCGTGAGACGAAATCAGCCGAGTGGGTCCTTCTTCGCCGAATGGACGCGGGAGAACGCGGCCGCGAAGTCGTGGCGGGACGCGCCGGAGCGGCGTCGTCGCGCAGCGCGCGCCCGGGTCTGCGGCATCGCCGCCGTGGTCGTCGGCGCGCTGACCGCGGGTTTCGTCATCCCCGGCAGCGGGGCGATCGCCGACCCGTCCGCGCACACCTGGCATCGGCTGCGGGTGTGCGAGTCCGGCGACAACTACCGCATCCACACCGGCAACGGGCACTACGGCGCGTACCAGTTCGACCTGCCCACCTGGCGCAGCGTCGGCGGCCGGGGCTATCCCTATCGCGCGTCGAAGGCCGAGCAGGACGCCCGCGCGCTGATGCTCTACCGGGAGCGCGGCTGGCAGCCGTGGCAATGCGCGCGGATCCTCGGCCTGCGGCCGGACTCGGACGCGCGGTCGGGCCGCACCGGGGACATCCACATCGGCCGGACCCGGACGCGGACCGCGATCCCGGATTTCCCGGGCGGCTCGCATTGGTACTACTACGGCGACGACAACCGGCACATCAAGACATTCCAGGACCAGATGCACAAGCGTGGCTTCTTCCCGCCGGGCACCGGTGAGTACGGGCCGCTCACGCTGCGGATGGTCAAGCGACTGCAGCGCCTCAACGGGCTCGTCCCGAACGGCTACATCGGCCCGAACACCTGGCGGCTCGCCTGGACCGGCCGCTTCGCGGCACCCGGCACCCGGGTGAAGGCGATCCCGACGTTCCCGGGCGGCTCGCATTGGTACTACTACGGCGACGACAACCGGCACATCAAGACGTTCCAGGACCAGATGCACAAGCGCGGTTTCTTCCCGCCCGGCACCGGCGAGTACGGGCCACTCACGCTGCGAATGGTCAAGCGACTGCAGCGCCTCAACGGGCTCGTCCCGAACGGCTACATCGGGCCGAACACCTGGCGGCTTGGCTGGATCGGAAAGTTCTAACCGCCATCCAGTAGGCGCGTCTGATCGAGCGTCTCGACGTAGCCGACGATCTGCGGCGGGCTGACCGGCGCGCCGGCACTCGGCCGGAACGTCAGCGGCGCGTGCAGGCTCAGGGCGGGCGTGATCGGAGCGTCCGCGTCCGGAGCCGTGCCCAGCACGCCGCGGCTGTGCGAGTCGGCGGCCGTCGTGCGCAGCTGCTCCGCCCACACCGGGCCGGTCCAGGTGTCGCGCAGCACCTCCACCTCGCCGCGCGCCGGATCGACGATGCGCACCTGTAGCACCCGATGCAGCGGACGCACCTGCTGGTTGTCGGTGCACCGCTTGGCGGCGAGGTCCGGCCGCGCCGGGTCGAACAGGCCGATCGTGATGACCTCCCCCGCACCTAGTTCGGCCAGCAGCAGCCGGCCCGACACGCGCGCCTCCTGCGCCATCCGCTCGAGCCGAATGCGCCGATCGATGTCGCGACGCTGCAGTTCGGCGAGCCGCTCCAACGCCTCCGCAAACGAGGCGTCTCTGTGCACCGAGCGATACGCGGCGGCGAACTCCGCGGGCGTCAACTCGGCGAGCCGGTCGCCGAGCATCCGCTCCAGCACGACCCGCAGCGCCTCGTCGAACAACGCGTCCTCGCTGGGCGCGACCAACTCCGTCGTCCCTGTCGGGTAGAGCCGTCGGTACACGATGTCACGCAGCATCCGCGCATACGGGATCAGCGACTCGGTGTCCTGATCGAGTTCCTCGTGCGGCGGCAACCCGTCGAACCGCGGACGCCGTGGCTCAGGCACTGGCCTCGGCGTCGGCGCTCGTCCCCGGGCCGCCGTTCGACAGCGCCTTCTCCGCGACCGGCGAGACCTGCTTCATCAGCGCGAGCTGGACGAGGCTGGCCAACGCACCGATGCCGCCCTGGCCGTCCCCGTTGCCGCCCACCAGCACGTCCGGCGTGATCTTGAGGCCGTTCTTCGCGACCTCCTCGACGATCGCCACGACTGCCGTCTGCTCGGCGCCGATCGCCTCCTTCTGTGCCGTGTACGCCTGCGCGTTCGCCAAGCCCAGCGCCTCCGCGGACTTCGCGTTGGCCAGCCCCATCGCCTCAGTCGACTTCGCGTTGGCCAGCCCCATCGCCTCGGTGGCCGACGCGCTCGCCTTGCCGATGGCGGCGATCTTGTCCGCCTCGGCCTGGCTGGTCTTGCGGGTGACCTGGGCGGTGCCGTCGGCAGCGGCGACCGCGGCTTCGGCGTTCGCCTTGTTGATCTCGATCGACACTCGCGACTTGGCGAGATCCTGCTGCATGTCCGCCTCGCCGCGCTGCGCCTCGAGCGCGATGCGTGCCTGCTGCGCGTCCTGCTGCGCCGCGTAGGTCGCCTTCTCCTGGCGCGCGATCTCCCGCCTGGTGAGCACCTCGACCAACTCCGGCGGGAACACGACGTCCTGGATGTAGACGCCGCGCACCTCGACGTCGTACCGGCGCAAGTACTCGGTGACGTACTTCTCTGCGGCCTCCTGCACGATGTCACGGCCCTGGATGAACTCCGTGGCGGCGAGCCCCTGCACCTTGTTGCGGAAGTAGTTGCCGACCGCCGACTGCAGCACCTCGTTCACCAGGTTCTGCATCGTGCCGACCATGCCGATCACCTTCGGTGCCCGCGTGTCGGGGACGTGGATCTGCACCTGCAGGTCGATCTTGAAGTTGAACGCTTCCTTGCTCTTGGCGTCGATCGACGACAGCCGCGTGTCCAGGTCGTGCGCCTCGCTGGACTGTGCTGCCCAGTTCAGCGTCAGGATCGACGTCGGGATGACGTCCGGCGTGTAGATGCGCGGGTTGAGCGGGTACTTGCCGGTGCGCAGCGGGTCGGACCAGATGCCGCGGTGCCCCGGCGAGACGATCGAGCCGAACCGGTACTCGTCGCCCGAGGTGTCCATCGTCGGCAGCCCCACGTAGGACTTGATAACCGCGACCTCGCCCTGGTTGACCACCAGCATCGGCACGATCTCGACGCGCACCAGGAACGGGTTGATCAGGTACGCGCCGTAGAGCAGCGGATCGTGCTGCAGGCCGATGCACCCGCCGCTGTCGAGGAACGCCTGAAAGTCCTGGTAGTTGTTGTGCTTGTCGTTCTTGTTGCCGAGCAGCAGCTGGATGATCTCGTTTGCCTCGGTGCCGGCCTCCTCGGCCTCCCGCACGTCGTCGAAGCCGCCGATCCGGCCGGCGATGTCGCCGGACGGCAATGGCGGACCCTCCAGCGTCGTCACGATGCCGATGACGTCGACCGCGCCGCTGCCCCGCCCGCTCTGCGGGTTGATGTAGGTGACGCTGAGGTCGGCGGTCGAGAGCGACGCGATCATGTCGGAGGTGCTGTCGGACACCGTCACGCCGAACGTTTGCCCGAGTGTGGCGACCACGAACGCGATCGGGTGGATCGGCAGGGTGACACCCGGCTGCATCACCGGGCGCTGGACGCCGCGCTGCCCGCCGTTCTCGACGAACTGCGTGAGGTTGCTGAAGTCGCCGATCGCCGGGCTGTAGTGCGCCGACTTCGCGCCTGCGTCGAGCGGCGCACCGACCTGGGCGATGACGACGCCGATCGCGCCGGGCGGGATCTGCACCCACGGGAAGGTGGTGACCTTGTAGATCGGCCAGGGCTTCATCCGCCAGCCGGGCATGAGCAGGTCCGGCTGGTAACCCGCCTCGCCGTGCCGCGCGATGAGGCTCCCCTCGGGCAGCCGGCGGCCGAAGTTCTTGGTGACGAGCCCGACCTCGCTCGCCCCGATCTTGTGCAACGACATGAAGAGCTCGAACGCGAGCAGCAGCACGACGACGAGCACGATCACCGCGATGAGCACGGCGATTCCTCTCTCTCATTTCCCGCCTCCGTGGCGGATGCTTCCCACTGTCCTCCTCCCCCGGCGGGGCGCAACGTCAGATCCCGGCCGCCTCCTCGAGCGCGCCGAGTTCGTCGTCGAGGTAGGTCAGCAGGTGCTGAAGATGCGGGACGGTGCGCCGGCAGCCGGTCAGCCCGAACGCAACCGACTCGGAGTAGCTGGTGCACGTGATGTTGAGTGCCTGCCCGTCCAGCGGGATCGACAGCGGGTAGAGGCCGTCGAGCCGGGCGCCGTTCCAGTACAGCGGCTGGCGGGGCCCGGGCACGTTCGAGATGACGAGGTTGAACGGCGGGCGCACCGCGCCGGTCAGCCGCAGCAGCGGCCAGATCGCGAGCGGGCTGACACCGAGCGCGCTCATCGCGAGGATCTGCATCGGCGTCATCGAGCGCAGCGCCGCCTTGCCCTCCTCCATGGACTGATGGACGGTGGCGAGCCGCGCCGCGGGGTCACCGGCGTTGGTGCCGAGGTTGCACATGACCGTGCCGATCGCGTTGCCGCCGCCGTCGCGCGAACGAGTCTCGTCACCGTGCAGCGACACCGGGACCATCGCGATGAGCGGCGTGGCCGGCAGCGCGTCCATGCTCGACAGGTAGGTGCGCAGCGCACCGGAGCACATGGCCAGCACGACGTCGTTCAGCGTCACGTCGGTCGCCTTGCCCACCCTGCGGATCCGCTCCATCGGCCACGACTGCGCGGCGAAGCGCCGGGAGCCGGTGATCGGTACGTTCAAGATCGACTTCGGCGCCGAGAAGCACAACGTGCCGCTCTGCTCCGCGATCGCGCGCCGCACCGTCTGTCCGAGTGCCGGGATGAGCCCGGCCGTCTCGCCCAGCATGCTGATCGCATCCCGCACCGGATCGGACCGGCGGGCATCGCCGCGCGCGCCACGCGATTTCTGCGAGCGCAGCGCCCACGGCCCCGGCATGCCGTGCTCGTCGGGATCCGGACTCAGCATCCGCGAGAGCAGCCGCAGCGCCGACACTCCGTCGACGAGCGAGTGGTGCACCTTGAAGTACGTGACGTACCGCCCGTCCGCAAGTCCCTCGATGAGGTGCATCTCCCACAACGGCCGGTGCCGGTCGAGCAGCGTCGAATGGAGACGTGAGCACAGCGCCAGCAGGTCGAGGACCCGGCCGGGGCGCGGCAGCGCGCTGCGCCGGACATGATGCTCGAGGTCGAACGCGCGGTCGACCTCCCACCGCCATTGGCCCAGCGACGTGATCGAGCGCCGTGGCCGCTTCTGGAACAGCGGCGCGATCTCGTCCTGCGCGATGGCCTCCTCGAACATGCTGCGCACATCGAGCGCGTCGGCCCCGTCGGGTGGTACATAGAGCTGCAGGCTCCCGACGTGCATCGGGTGCTCGCGCGACTCGCCGAGCAGGAACAGCGAGTCGGTCGGCGGCATCGGCAGGAGCATTCCTCGATCCTCGCGGGCTGGACCGTTGTAGTCGAGTCGTGGTTACGTCTGTGTGGATGGCCGCAACAATGCGGGGAGGCGGGAGACGATGGTCGACTTCGACGACCTGAGGGACAAGGCCGAGAAGCTGCTCGGCGAGCACGGCGACAAGGTCGAGGACGGTATCGACAAGCTCGCCGACGTCGCCGGCAACCGGCTCGGCCACGAGACGCAGATCGATCAGGCTGCGGACAAGCTCAAGGGCTTCGTCGACGACCAGCAGGCCCAGCAGCAAGCACAGCAACGGGCCAAGCAGCCCGGGAACCGCCCGCGTCCCGCCCAAGGCGGCAACCAACGGCCGCAGCAAGGCGGCGGCCCGAAGCCGAGGCAGGGCGCCGGGCCGCAGCCGAAGCAGGGCCGGCGGCCGCGACCGACCTAGCCCCGCGAGGACGGGTCGACGCCGGCGGTGCTGCCGAATACGACGCCGTGCGGGTCTGCGCAGTTGTCGGCGTCGTGGACCTGGTGCTCGGCGTGGTCGACCTGCAACGTGACGTGGTCGATGCGGTGTCCGTCGGCCAACCGGGTGCGCAGCGTCTCGGCAACCGTATGGCAGTCGAAGCTGGGCTGGACGAGCACGTGGGCGGACATCGCCGCGGCGCTCGAACCAAGGGTCCAGACGTGCAGGTCGTGCACCTCGGCGACGCCCGGCACTGCTGCCAGTTCCGCACCCAGCGCGGCCGGATCCACGCCCTGCGGCGCGGCCTCGAGGAACACCCGGCCGGCCGCCCTCACCAGGCGCGCGCCGGTCCACACCATCAGCGCGGCGATGACCAGCGACGCCACCGCGTCGGCGCGCGACCAGCCCGTCCACAGCACGACCAGCCCGGCGACGAAGGTGGCGGCGAATGCCCACAGATCGGTAAGCAGGTGCGCCAGCACGCCCCGCACGTTCAAGCTGGCGCGGTCGGCCCGGCCGGCGAGCCAGGTGGCGAGCACATTGACGCCGACGCCCACGACAGCGACGAGCGCGACCACCCCGCCGTGCACGCCGGGCGGATCGACGAGCCTGCGGACGCCCTCGACCGCGAACCACACGGCGAGTAGCAGCAGGGTGATGCCGTTCGCCTGGCCGGAGAGCGCGTCCACGCGCGCGAACCCGTAGGTGTACGCGCCCTGAGCCGGGCGCTCCGCGAGCCGGGACGCCACCACGGCCAGCAGCAGGGCGGCGGCGTCGGTGAGCATGTGCCCGGCGTCTGCGACGAGTGCGAGCGATCCGGCGAGCAGCCCGGCGATCACCTCGGCGACCATGAAGACGACCACGACGCCCAGTGCGGCCAGCAGCCAGCGCCGGTCGCCCCCGTGGTGGTGGTCGCTGCTCACACTCCAAGGGTCACACAATACGACGGGGTCGGTCACCAACCGGAGTGCAGCGGGCGGCCCTCGTGGAATCCCGCGGCGGTCTGCACGCCGACGACCGCCCGCTCGTGCAACTGCTCGATGGTGGCCGCGCCCGCGTACGTGCAGGCCGAGCGGACCCCGGCAGTGATCGTGTCGATCAGGTCTTCGACGCCCGGCCGATCCGGGTCGAGGTACTGCCGAGCGGTCGAAATGCCCTCCTCGAACAGTGCCTTGCGGGCGCGTTCGAACGGGCTGTCACCGGTTGTCCGGCTTGCCACTGCCCGCGCCGACGCCATGCCGAAGCTGTCCTTGTAGAGGCGGCCGTCGGCCGCGACATGCAGGTCGCCCGGGGATTCGTACGTTCCGGCGAACCACGAGCCGATCATGACGGCCGATGCGCCGGCGGCCAGCGCGAGCGCGACGTCGCGCGGGTGCCGCACTCCCCCGTCGGCCCACACGTGCTTGCCGAGTTCGCGCGCCGCGCTCGCGCACTCGAGGACTGCGGAGAACTGCGGGCGTCCGACGCCGGTCATCATGCGCGTCGTGCACATCGCGCCCGGGCCCACGCCCACCTTGACGATGTCGGCGCCGGCCTCGATCAGCTCCCGCGTCCCTGCGGCGGAAACCACGTTGCCGGCGACGATCGGGACGGTCGGATCCAGCGCGTGCACCGCCGCCAATGCTTCGAGCATCCGTTGCTGGTGACCGTGTGCAGTGTCGATGACGAGCAGGTCGATGCCTGTCTCCAACAGCTCCGCCGCGCGCGCCTTGACGTCCGCGTTCACGCCCATCGCGGCGGCCACCAGCAGCCGTCCCGACGCGTCGACCGCCGGCCGGTAGATCGTCGAGCGAAGCGCGCCGGTGCGCGTGAGGAGCCCGACCAGCCGCCCGTCGGCGTCGACGACCGGGGCGAGCCTGCGGCGCGTGCTGTCGAGGACGTCGAAGGCGTGCACCGGGTCGATTGGCGCAGTCAGCGTGAGCGGGTCCGGCGTCATGACCTGGTGCACCTGCGCAAACCGCTCGGCGCCGGCGCAGTCGGATTCGGTGACGACGCCGACCGGGCGGCCGTCCTCGACCACGATGACGGCGTCGTGCGCCCGCTTCGGCAGCAATGCCAGGGTCTCGCTCACCGTGCTGTCCGGCCCGAGGGTCAGCGCCGTCTCGACGACCGGATCCCGGCCCTTGACCCACTGGACGACGTCCTGCACCACCGGAAGCGGGATGTCCTGGGGCAGCACGGTGAGCCCGCCACGGCGCGCGACGGTCTCGGCCATCCGGCGCCCGGCCACCGCCGTCATGTTCGCGACGACGAGGGGTAGCGTCGTCCCGGTGCCGTCGTGGGTCGCGAGATCGACGTCGAATCGCGAAGAGATATGAGACCGGACGGGCACCATGAAGGCGTCGTCGTAGGTCAGTTCGAACGATGGATCCGGGCCGATGAAACGCACTGGTGCATTATCCGCCGCCCGGGACCTTCGAAATTCCACTCGGGGACGTTCCGCAGAATGGATGAGACCGGATAGCCGTTGTGTCCTGATGTGAGGTCACAGTAAGGTCACAATTGACAGAAACTTCACACGTATCAAGTCGCCCTGCTGATAACTCTTGATGCACAGCCTCGCGAGTTTGCTTGACGTCTGAACATTTTCGAGCACACTTGACCGCAGCTACACCGAAAGCGATTACAGGACACGCCATGATCGACAAAGACGCCGGTACCCCGGTCGTCCGCCTGTGCAGCCATGTGCCGGCCTGCCCACCCGCTGACGCCGCCGACCGCGATGCGGCCCACGTGCTTTCGGCGCACCCCGAGCAGGGCTGGAGCCTGTTGTGCAACGGCGTCGTCGTGTTCGACGACTTCGGCGAGATCCTGCCCGACGGGCACCACACCGACTCGCGCACCCGCGAGTTGCTCCTGGCCGCCCCGCACCGCCGCGCCAGCTAGCCGCGAAAGACCGTCCTTCCCGCATCGCCGAACGGTTCATCTCGTTCCCGCACCGCCGCGCGGAATCCGTGCTGCGCAGCGTGCGCCACGAATCCATATCCCTCGCGCGTATGCCGCGCGATCCCGTCGAACACCGTGCTGAGCATCCCGCTTGTGGCCACCCCTTGGGCGAGCAGCGCTGAGTTCAGCGCCAATTTGGCCATCATCAGCTGATTGACCGGCACCCGGGCGATCCGGGCGAGCAGGATCTCCGTCCGCTCGTCCAACTGATCCGCCGGCGGCGCCTCCACCGCCAGCCCCCACTCGGCCGCCTCCGTGCCGGTGATCGTGTCGCCGGTGAACAGCAGCCGCTTCGCCCGCTGGTCGCCCAACCGGTGCGCCCACATCCCGGCCGCCGGAATCCCCCACACGCGCGTCGGCGGGTAGCCGATCTTGGTGTCGGCGGCGGCCACGATCTGGTCGGCGAACAGCGCGATGTCCGTGCCGCCGGCCACGCAGAAGCCGTGCAGCTTCGCGACGGTGGGCTTCGCCGCGTGCAGGAGGCTCGCGAAGCCGCGGTTGAACCGGCTCATCATCGCGTAATCGACCATCGGATCCCACGCCCGCGACGGCTCGTGGTTGCGGCCCTGCACCGTCAGGTCGAGCACCGTGCCGGCTGTTTCTTCTTCGGACGCGGCGCCGCGTGCTTGCGACATATCGTGCTCGGCGAACAGCGACAGGTCGTAGCCACCACAGAACCCGCTGCCCCGCCCGGAGACCACGATGACGTGCACCCGCGGGTCGAGGTCCGCGCGCTCGACCGCGTGCGCCAGCTCGATCGGCGTGTCCGGCGTGATCGCGTTGCCGTGCTCCGGACGGTTGAAGGTGATCCGCGCGATCCGGCCGGTGACCTCATAGGTCAGCGTGGCGTACGTCGCCTCGTCTGCGGGCATCGGCCGGCCGGCGAACAACGAGTCGTCGCCATCTGTGAGACCCGCCTGCCAGGGCTGTGTCATCGCTCGAGCCGGGCGCGTTCGAGGATCGCATCGGTGTCCGTGCCCGGCGGCAGCGTCCCGTAGGCCACTCCCCAATCGCCCGCGAGCCGCGATGCGACGAACGCGTCGGCAACGGGCTGCGGGCCGTGCCGCAGCAGCAGCGCGGCCTGGAGCAGCAGCGCCATCTGCTCGGTGATCCGGCGTGCCCGGAACTGCGGCTCCTCGCTGTCGGACAACTGCTTGCGCAGCATCGCCAGCGCGTCGTCGTAGCGGGCGTCGGCGCCGGTCGCCAGGTCGAGTTCGGCGAAGAACGCCTCCACCGTCTCCGGCTCCCTGGCCATTGCGCGCAGCGTGTCGAGAGCCGCGACGTTCCCGGAGCCTTCCCAGATCGAGACGAGCGGCGCCTCGCGATACAGCCGCGGCATCCCGGACTCCTCGACGTAGCCGTTGCCGCCGAGACACTCCAGCGCCTCGACCGTGTGCGATGCCAGCCGCTTGCAGAGCCAGTACTTGGTCACGGCCAGCGCGACTCGGCGGAAGGCCTGCTCGGTTGGGTCGCCACGGGTCGCGCGGTCGACGGCGCCGGCGATGCGCATGACGACCGTCGTCGCCGCCTCGGAGTCGAGCGCGAGATCCGCGAGCACGTTCGCCATCGCGGGCTGATCGACCAGTGCCTTGCCGAACGCACGCCGGTGTGTCGCGTGGTGCAGCGCGTGCGCGGTGCCGACCCGCATGCCGCCGGCCGCCATGAGTGCGCAGTCCAACCGAGTCATGTTGACCATCTCGATGATCGTCGAGACGCCGCGGCCCTCGTCGCCGACCAGCCAGCCGAGCGCGCCGTCGTACTCCACCTCGCCGGACGCATTCGACCTGTTGCCGAGCTTGTCCTTCAGCCGCTGCAAGTAGAAAGCGTTGCGCGCGCCGTCCGGCAGGACACGCGGCACGAGGAAGCAGGACAGCCCGCCGGGCGCCTGCGCGAGCGTGAGGAACAGATCCGACATCGGCGCGGACGTGAACCACTTGTGGCCGGTAAGCCGAAAGCCGCCGTCATTGGTCGGCACCGCGCGCGTCGTGTTGGCGCGCACGTCCGAGCCACCCTGCTTCTCGGTCATCGACATGCCCGCGATCAGCCCGCGCTTGGCCAGCGGCGCGCGCAATCCGAAGTCGTACTCGCGGTTGGTCAGCAGCGGCTCGAACTGCCGCGCCAACTCGACGTTGGCGCGCAGCGCCGGGACGACGGCGTAGGTCATCGAGATCGGGCACAAGTGGCCGGCGTCGGCCACTCCCCACGCGATGACCTCCGCGGCCCGGGCGACGTGTGCGCCCGGGCGGTCGTCGGCCCACGGCGCCCCGTGCAGCCCGTGCTCGACCGCGGTCTGCATCAGCTCGTGGTACTGCGGCAGGTATTCGACCTCGTCGACGCGGTTGCCGTACCGGTCGTGCGTGCGCAGTACCGGCGGATGCTCGTTCGCGAGCCGGCCGGCCTCCTGGTAGTGCTCGCTGTTGCCGAGCGCACCGAGTGCCCGGACCTCCGCTTCGGCCCAGCCGGCGCCCTCGCGTTGCAGGCCCTCGAACAGCGCCGGGTGGCTGGTGATGTCGGTGCCGACCAGCGGCGGGACCTGATTGATGACCTCATGCGTCGGCATGGACGCGTCCTCCGATCGCTCGCAACGTGAACTCGATCAACGCGGGGATGGTGTCGGCGTCGTCGGCGCCGGTAGCGAGCGGCCCGACGAGCGCCTCGCCGAGCGCGCCCACCAGCGCCGCCGCGACGACGGGAGCGTTCTGGGGCGGCAGCTCGCCGGCCGCGACCCCGCGGCGGATCGCGGAGGTGAGCACATCGCGGAACGCGCGCCGGAACTCGAGGCGCAGCTCGTCGATGACCGGGTCGACGGGCTCGGCGAGCAGCACGTACGCACGGCGCGGCGACTTCAGTGCGCGCCGCGCGAACGTTTCCAGCACGGCGACCGTCGACTCGGTGGCGCTGCCGGAGTCTGCGGCGGCGCGCACCACCTCGACCTCGCGCGTGACGAGATGGCGGAACACCTCTGCCACCAACTCGACCTTGCCGCTGAAGTGGTTGTAGACGGTGCCGGCGGCCACTCCGGCCCGCGCCGCCACGGCCGAGATCGTGCATCCGCCGTAGCCCGCATCGGCGAGGACGGCAGCCGCGGCGTCCACGATCGCCGTGCGCTGTGCGTCTATCCGCGCCTGGATCCGCGGGGTGCGCCGGTACGCCATCCAAGCAGTGAATCAGATTTCACTGCTTGCGACCAGCCGGCGGTCAGTCGCGGGCGAGGGCGTCGAGGTCGGCCAGGATCGCGGCCCCGAGGTCCACGTCACCCTCGACGGCGGCGCCGAGGTCGGCAGGGGTCAGCCGCCGCGCCGCGAGCCGGCACAGGCCGATCGCGTCGGCGATGATCGTCACGTCCGGTTCCTGCGGCGCGGGCGCCGGAAGCTGCGCATCCAGCCGCACCGTGTACGTCCCACCCGCCTCGCCGAGGAGCACGAACTGGGCCGTACCGCGCGGGACTGCGCCGCGATAGGCCAGCGCCTGCGGGACGAAGTCCATGAGCGTCGCCGACAGCAGCGCCATTCGCGACGCGTCGAGCATCGGCAGCGGCCGGCCGGTCGCGAGCGCGACGTCCATCCAGTGCGCCCACAGCTCGAAGGTGCGGATGACCAGCAGTCCGTCGACTGTGGTTTCGAGGTCGTGGAAGGACACCGGCCGCGCCGGATCGCCCATCGCCGCAGCCGCCGCGACGGCGCGCGCGGCCGCGTGCCAATGACGTGTCACCTCGGGACCGTCCGCGAGCGCCAACTCGTCGACGACCGGGCGGGTCGCGGTGACGTGGTCGACGTGCGGATCGACCGGCGGCGGCGCATTCGGATCCAGCCAACCGACGCTGAGCCGCTCGACGCCGACGAGGTGCGCGACGAGAGCACGCACCGCGCCGTGCTCGTCGTGTGCCGGGGTCGCCCAGTCAGCGGCGGAGAGAGTGGCCAGGAAGTCGGCGAACTCGCCGACGGTGCGGTCGAAGGCCTGCGCGGGCGTGCACGCCTCGACCCGGCCGCTGCGCCGGCCGGCCGCGCGGCGCTCCACCGCGCGGGACATCGTCCGCGCACGCAGGTCAGTGGGCGGTTGCGCCGCGGTCGTGTCCGCGAGGGTCGCGACGACATCGGCCAGCCCGGCGGGGAAGGTGCCGAAGCGCAGTTCCGCGTCGGCCTGTTCGTCGGGTGGCAGCGCGTCCAGGGCGAGCAAGGCCGCCAACTCGTCCTCGGGAATGGGGTTCTGACCGGTCATCAGATCGCCGTCCGCAGTTCGTCGCCGAGCAGCACCCTCAGCCGCGCGAGCGCCAAGCGCAGCCGCGACTTCGCGGTGCCCTCCGGGATGCCGAGCGTGCGCGCCACCTGCGCATAGGTCTGGCCCTCGTAGTACGCGAGGCCGACGGCGGCGCGCTGGTCATCGGGAAGTTGGGTGAGGACGGCGGCGAGCCGTTGCCGGCTCCACTCCTGCGCCGCCGCGTCCACGACGTCGTTCTCCGGCCCATCCTGGAGGTCCGGAGCGGCGTGCGCGGTCTCGGTCCGGCTGCGCCGCTCGCTGCGGCGCACCTCGTCCACGGCGCGGCGGTGTGCGACGACCGCCAGGTAGGAGCGCAGCGACCCACGGGCGAGGTCGACGCGATCGGGCATCTCCCATAGGTACGTGAACACCTCTTGGGTGACGTCCTGGGCGAGCATCTCATCCCGGGTGACGCGGCGCGCGAGACCGTAGACCAGCGCGGCATGCTGGTCGTAGATCATCCCGAGCGCACGCTGATCGCCGGCGCGGATGCGCGCGAGCAGCATGGCCTCCGGAGCTGCCCCCTCCTCCACGCGCGGAACGCTACGCCGAATCCGCGTCCCGAGCCTGGTCCTCACGGAACTTATTCGCTTCGTAAGGGTCCGCGGATCACCACGGATTGGCACAAATTTGGACGACTTTGCGCCGACGCCGCCCGCTTCTGGTGATCCGATCGCAGGCACGTGACGAAGAGTCCGTGACCGAACTATCCGGCGACATGCGAGGGAAGTCATGGCAGTTGCAGTGGAGATGGCGTTCGAGGGCGCGACGCTCGAGCAGTACGAACAGGTATGCGGGAAGCTGGGCTATCCCCCGCGGGGTGCCGGGCATCCGGACGCGCTGTTCCACTTCGCAATCGGCGGGCCTGAAGGGCTGCGCGTCGTCGACGTGTGGACCTCCGCCGAGGCGTTCGAGAAGTTCGCGACCGAGCTGCTCGGCCCGATCGCGGCCGAGGTCGGCGTGCCCGAGCCGAAGGTCGAGATCACGCCGATCCACAACTACTTGTACGGGCCGAAGCTCGGCAAGTAGCCGCTCGGAAGTGCGGCGGTCAGAGACGTTCGATGATCGTGACGTTCGCCTGGCCGCCGCCCTCGCACATCGTCTGCAGGCCGTACCGGCCACCGGTGCGCTCGAGCTCGTTGAGCAGCGTCGCCATCAGCTTCGTCCCGGTCGCGCCGATCGGGTGACCGAGTGCGATTGCGCCGCCGTTGACGTTCACGTTCGCCAGGTCGGCGCGGGTTTCCTTCGCCCAGGCGAGCACGACGGGCGCGAACGCCTCGTTGATCTCGACCAGGTCGATCTCGTCCAGCGTCATGCCGGCCTTGGCCAGCGCATGCTGCGTGGCGCGAATGGGGGCCGTGAGCATGTAGACCGGGTCGTCGGCGCGCACGGAGAGGTGGTGCACTCGTGCGCGCGGCGTCAATCCGAAGCGCCGGACGGCGTCCGCGGACGCGACGAGCGCGGCACTGGCCGCGTCCGAGATCTGCGACGCGACGGCGGCGGTGATCCGGCCGCCGTCGCGTAGCGGCTCGAGCGCGGCCATCTTCTCCAGCGAGGTGTCCCGGCGCGGACCCTCGTCGATCGCGACGTCGGCGAACGGCACGATCTCGTTCGCGAACCGGCCGGCGTCGATCGCGGCCACGGCGCGGCGGTGGCTCTCGAGCGCGTACTCCTCCATCGCCCGCCGGCTGATGTCCCACTTCTCGGCGATCAGGTCGGCAGCGCGGAACTGCGAGATCTCCTGATCGCCGTACCGCTTCGCCCAGCCGACGGCGCCGCTGAACGGCGTCTCGTAGCCGAGCTGTCGGCCCATCGTCATCGCCGAGGAGATCGGGACTGCGGTCATGTTCTGCACGCCGCCGGCCACCACGAGATCGGCGGTCCCGCTCAGCACGGCCTGCGCGGCGAAGTGCACGGCCTGCTGGCTGGAGCCGCACTGCCGATCGACGGTCACCCCGGGCACCTCGTCCGAGAACCCGGTCGAGAGCCAGCATGTGCGGGCGATGTCGCCGGACTGCGGGCCGAGCGTGTCCGTGCACCCGAAGATGACGTCGTCGACCGCGTCCGGGTCGGCGCTCGGGTTGCGGTCGAACAGCGCGGTGATCACGTGCGCGCCGAGGTCCGCCGGATGCACCTGCGAGAGCGCGCCCTTCCTGCGCCCGACCGGAGTGCGGACGATGTCGACGAGGTAGGCCTCAGCCACGCCTTGCTCCCTTGGTGGCGATGCCGTCGAGGACGATCGAGAGGTACTGCTGCGCGATGTCGGCGATGCCGAGCTTGCCGCCCGGCCGATACCACCCGACACCGACCCAGACCGTGTCGCGCAGGAACCGGTAGGAGAGCTCGACGTCCAGATCAGGGCGGAAGCTGCCGTCCGCGACGCCGGCCCGGAGCACGTCGTGCCACATGCGACGGAACTCGGTTAAGCGCTGTGGGATGTACGCGAAGCGCGGCTGGCTCGCGAGGCGCCGCGCCTCCGCCTGGTAGATGGCCACCGCGGCGTGCTGCTCGTCCAGCGCCTCGAAGGACGCGGTGACGATCGCCTCGAGCGTGCCGCGCGGACCGAGCTCCTCGGCGACGATCGCCTGGTAGCGCTCGAACAGCGCGTCGAGGAAGCGGCGCAGGATCTCGTCCACCATCGACTCCTTCGAGTCGAAGTGGTGGTACAGGCTGCCGGACAGAATGCCCGCTGCGTCGGCGATGTCGCGCACCGTCGTCGCGCGCAGACCGCGCTCGGCGAACAGCCGCGCCGCGATGTCGAGCAGCTCACCGCGTCGGTCGGTGGACGGAACGGCGCTCATGGGTGCTGCGAGCTCACGGAGATGACCTCGCCCGTGAGGTACGAGGAGTAGTCGCTGGCGAGGAACACGATCACGTTCGCCACCTCCCACGGGTGTGCTGCGCGGCCGAACACCTCGCGCTCGGTCAGCTCGGCGAGCACTTCGTCGCTGGTGACCGTCGCCAGGTGCGGGTGCATGGCCAGGCTCGGCGCGACCGCGTTGACGCGGATCTGGTGCGGCGCCGCATCGAGCGCTGCGGAGCGGGTCAGCGCCATGACACCTGCCTTGGCGGCGGCGTAGTGCACCTGGCCGGCCTGGGCACGCCAGCCGACGACCGAGGCGTTGTTGACGACCGCTCCCCCGCCGCCCTGCGCGACCATCTGCTTCAACGCGGCGCGGGTGCAGCGAAACGTCCCGTTGAGGGTCACGTCGAGGACGCGCGTCCACTCGTCATCGGCCATCTCGAGAATCGACCTGGTGCCGCCGAGTCCCGCGTTGTTGATGACGACGTCGATCCGCCCGAATGTCGCGACGGCGCCGCCGACGAGCCGCTGCACCTGGGTCTCGTCGGTCACGTCACAGGGCAGGGCGGCGACCGCGCCGCCGTGTTCGGCCTTGAGCGCGTCCAGCGTTTCGCCGAGCCGGCGCTCGTGCGCATCGCTGATGACGACCTGCGCGCCCTCCTCGAGGCAGCGACGCGCCGCGGCATGGCCGATGCCCGCGCCCGCGGCCGCCGTCACGACGACGACCCTTCCCGCGAGCAGCGCGTGCCCTTCTGGGTAGCTCGGGATCACGGGCGCGGTTCCCGCGGCAGGCCGAGGGTGCGCTCGGCGATGATGTTGCGCTGGATCTCGTCCGAGCCGCCGTAGATCGTGTCCGCCCGGCTGAACAGGTAGAGCCGCTGCCACTCGTCCAGCCCGTCCGGACCCTCGACCATCGATGCCGCGCCGCGCACCTCCATCGCGAGCTCACCCAGCTCGCGGTGCCAGTGCGCCCACAGCAGCTTCGCGACGCTCGTCTCGGTGCCGGGTGCGCCGGACGAGACGCTCGCGAGCGTACGTTCCGCGTGCGCGCGCATGACCTCGAGGCCGACGCGTGACCGGATGAGCTTGTCGCGGACGATCGGCTCGTCGTAGGCGCCGCTGCCCTTCGCGAGCGTGACGACCGCGTCCAACTCGCGACGGAACCCGACCTGATTCGCCAGCGTCGAGATGCCGCGCTCGAAACCCAACGTGCCCATCGCGACGCGCCAGCCGTCGCCGACCGCGCCGACCACCATCGACGCGTCGGTGCGCGCGTCATCGAAGAACACCTCGTTGAACTCCGCGGTGCCGGTGAGCTGGACGATCGGCCGGACGTCCACGCCTGGTTGCCGCATCGGGACGAGCAGGTACGAGAGGCCGTGGTGTCGCCGCGACCCGGGCTCGGTGCGCGCGACGACGAAGCACCAGTCGGCGACGTGCGCGAAGGAGGTCCACACCTTCTGGCCGGTCACCGACCACTGCCCGTCGACGAGCTTCGCCGCGGTCGACACGGCCGCGAGGTCGGAGCCGGCGCCGGGCTCCGAGTAGCCCTGGCACCACAGCTCCTCGACCGCCTTGATCTTGGGCAGGAAGCGGGCCTGCTGCTCGTCGGTGCCGAAGGCGATGAGCGTCGGGCCGAGCAGCTCCTCGCCCAGGTGATTCACGCTGCGCGGCGCCTTCACCCGCGCGTACTCCTCGTGGAAGATCACCTGCTCGGCAATCGTCGCCGCGCGGCCGCCGTACTCCGTCGGCCAGCCCAGGCAGGTCCAGCCCGCGTCGGCCAGATGCCGGTGCCACGCGAGCCGCGCCTCGAAGGACTCGTGCTCGCGGCCGGGCCCGCCGGTGTCGCGCACGTTCGCGAACTCGCCCGAGAGCGCGGCCTCCAGCCAGTCCCGCACCTTGGCTCGGAACGCGGCATCCGTCACGGTAAAGTACCCTACCAAGCACTTGCTAGGTTCAGCAGGAGTTGCGGTGACCACCATCCCCGAGGCGCTGATTCGGGCCGCCGACAAGTTCGGCGACGCCGAAGCGCTCGTGGATGGCGAGGTGCGGCTGAGCTGGCGCGACCTGCTCGACGAGGTGCGTACCGCGGCAAGGTGCTACGTCGCCGCGGGGATCCAGCCGGGCGACCGGGTCGCGGTGTGGGCGCCGAACACGCACCACTGGGTGAGCGCGGCGCTCGGTGCGCAGTACGCCGCCGCGACGCTGGTGCCGATCAACACCCGGTTCACCGGCCACGAGGCGCTCGACATCCTGCTGCGTACCAAGGCGTCGGCGCTCGTCGTCGCGGACGAGTTCCTCGGCACGGACCGGCTCGCGCAACTGCGCGCCGCAGGCGAGACACCGCAGTTGCGCACCGTCGTCCAGCTACCAACCGGCTGGTCGGAGGTCGGCTCGCGCGCTGCCGAGGTGCCGGCCGAGCAGGCGGATGCGCGCGCGGCCGCGGTGCGGGACGACGATGTCAGCGACATCCTGTTCACGTCCGGGACGACCGGGCGCTCGAAGGGCGTGCGCTCCGCGCATCGGCAGGTCGTGGACGTGGCGCGGGCCTGGGCGGAGTGCGGCGGGGTCGACGCCGACGATCGCTATCTCGTCGTCAACCCGTTCTTCCACAGCTTCGGCTACAAGGCCGGCATCGTTGTGTCCCTGCTGACCGGCGCGACGATCGTCCCGCAGGCCGTCTACGACGTCGAGCAGGCGATGCGGCTGATCCAGGACGAGCGGATCACCGTGCTGCCCGGCGCGCCGACGATCTTTCAGACGATCCTCGACCACCCCGCACGCGAGCAGTACGACCTGTCCTCGCTGCGCTTTGCCGTGACCGGCGCTGCGGTCGTGCCGGTGGCGCTCGTCGAGCGGATGCAGAAGGAGCTGAGCTTCGACATCGTCCTGACAGCGTTCGGCATGACCGAGGCGGTGGTCGCGACGATGTGCCGGCGCGACGATCCGCCGGACGTTGTGGCGCACACCTGCGGCCGCGCCGTCGCCGGCTTCGAGGCCAGGATCGGTGACCACGGCGAGGTGCTGCTGCGCGGTCCGAACGTGATGCTCGGCTACCTCGACGACCCGGAGGCGACAGCGGCCGTGATCGACGGCGACGGCTGGCTACACACCGGCGACGTCGGCACGCTGGACGAGCACGGTTATGTGCGCATCACCGACCGGCTCAAGGACATGTACATCAGCGGCGGCTTCAACGTGTATCCCGCCGAGGTCGAGCAAACCCTGGCGCACCTGGATGGCGTGGCCGACGCCGCGGTGATCGGCGTGCCCGACGATCGGCTCGGCGAGGTCGGGCTGGCTCTCGTGGTGCCCAAGGCGAACGGGCAACCGACGGTCGAGGACGTCCTCGGGTGCTGCCGCGAACGGCTCGCCAACTACAAGGTGCCGCGCCGCGTCGAGTTCGTCGACGCCCTCCCGCGCAACCTCGCCGGCAAGGTGTTGAAGACCGTCCTCCGAGAGGAGTACGCACATGTCCGAGGATGAGCCGGTCGCGTACGAGGTGCGC
The DNA here is from genome assembly GCA_035642535.1 of Jatrophihabitans sp. Classification (GTDB taxonomy): domain Bacteria; phylum Actinomycetota; class Actinomycetes; order Mycobacteriales; family Jatrophihabitantaceae; genus Jatrophihabitans. The sequence goes on from DASQSE010000056.1 coordinate 76,897, forward strand.
GGCTCGACGGCCGTCGTCACGATGGACCGCCCGGACTACCGCAACGCGCAGAACTCGCGGATGACCTACGCCCTCGATCGCGCCTTCGGCCGCGCCGTGGACGACGACGCCGTCAAGGTGATCGTGCTGGCCGGCGCCGGCAAGCACTTCTCCGCCGGCCACGACATCGGGACGCCTGGGCGCGACGTCGACGTCCATTACCCGAACGAGGCGGTCATCTGGTGGGACCACGTCGGGCGCGAGGGCGGCGACCTCCGCTACGCGCGCGAGATGGAGGTCTACCTCGGTATGTGCCGCCGCTGGCGCGAGGTACCCAAGCCGATGATCGCGATGGTGCAGGGCGCCTGCGTCGCCGGCGGACTCATGCTGGCATTCGTCTGCGACCTCATCGTCGCGTCGGACGACGCCTTCTTCGCCGACCCGGTCGTGCGGATGGGTATCCCGGGCGTCGAATACTTCGCGCATCCATGGGTCATCGGGCCGCGCGCGGCGAAGGAGGTGCTGTTCACCGGCGACCGGTTCAGCGCCCAGCGCGCGTACGAGTGGGGCATGGTCAACCGGGTCGTCCCGCGCGCAGCGCTCGAGGACGAGACGTTCGGGCTCGCCACGCGCATCGCGGAGATGCCGCGCTTCGGGCTGGCCCTGACCAAGCGCGCGGTGAACCAGTGCGAGGACGCGATGGGCATGCGCGGCGGGATGGACTCGGTGTTCGGCTTGCACCACTTCGCGCATGCGCACAACGCCGAGGTGGGCGCCGATTCGCTCGGCGGCATGGACGCGAAGTCGATGAAGGCGTCCGCCGGTGGATCTTGACCTCGACGAGCAGACGACGGCCTTCCGCGACGAGGTGCGCGAGTTCCTGCGTGTGGCACCGCGGCTGCCGTCGATGGACACGCCCGACGGGTTCGCCGCGCACCGCGCGTGGGAGCACACCCTGGCCGACGCGCGCTTGTCGGTCGTCTCGTGGCCGCGCGAGTTCGGTGGCCGGGACGCGTCGCTGACGCAGTGGGTCGTGTTCGAGGAGGAGTACTACGCGGCGCAGGCACCACTCCGGGTGAGCCAGAACGGGATCTTCCTGCTCGCGCCGACCTTGTTCGCGCACGGGACGCCGGATCAGTTGCGGCGGATCCTGCCGCCGATGGCGCGCGCCGACGAGGTTTGGGCGCAGGCGTGGTCGGAGCCCGAGGCGGGCAGCGATCTCGCGGGGATCAGGTCGCGCGCCGTGCCGACCGAAGGCGGCTGGCTGCTCTCCGGGCAGAAGACCTGGTCGACGCGCGCGACCTACGCCGACCGTGCGTTCGGGCTCTTCCGGAGCGACCTCGCCGCCGAGCGCCATCACGGGCTGACGTACTTCATGTTCGACCTGCACGCCGACGGTGTCAGCGTCCGCGGCATCTCGCAGCTGGACGGCGAGCCCGGCTTCGCGGAGATCTTCCTCGACGATGTGTTCGTTCCGGATAGAGACGTGCTCGGCGAGGTCGGCGACGGCTGGCGGGTCGCCATGTCGACGGCGTCCAACGAGCGTGGTCTGTCGCTGCGCTCCCCCGGCCGGTTCGTTGCAGCGGCGTGCCGGTTGGTCGACCTGTCGCGCGACTGCGCCGACACCGCGCTCACCGATCGCGTGGTCGACGCGTGGATCGGCGCCCGCGCGTACCAACTGCACACCTGGGCGACCGTCACCAGGTTGACCGACGGCGGCCGGCTCGGCGCCGAGTCGTCGATCGGCAAGCTGTTCTGGTCCGAGCTCGATGTCGCGCTGCACGAGACGGCGCTCGACCTGCTCGGCGCAGACGGAGAGCTGGCCGGCGACTGGATGAGCGGCTACCTGTTCGCGCTCGCCGGGCCGATCTATGCCGGGACGAACGAGATCCAGCGCAACGTCGTCGCCGAGCGGCTGTTGGGGTTGCCGCGATGAGGTTCACGCCCGAGCCGGAACAGCTGGCCTTCGCTACGGCGCTGCGCGAGCTGTTCGCTTCGTCGGACGTCCCGGTCGCGGCGCGTGCCTGGGCGGCCGGCGACGCCGCGCCGGGCCGCAAGCTGTGGGCGCGGCTGGCCGAGCTCGGCGTCGCGGAGATGGCCGCGGATGCGGTCGGGCTGGTCCTCGCGTTCGAGGAGTTGGGCCGCGCCGCCGTGCCCGGCCCGTATGTCGAGTCGGTCGCCGTCCTACCGGCGCTCATCGCGATCGACGCTGACACGATGGCCACGCTCGCGATGCCGCCGCACGTCCCGTTCGCAGTCGACGGGTGCGTCGCCGATGCGGTCTACCTGCTGCGCGGCAGCACGCTGAGCACGGCTTCGGCCGTCGCCACGAAGGCGTCGGTCGACCGGGCGCGGCTGCTCACCGAACTCGAGCCGGCGCAGGAGGTGGCCGAGGTTCACCCGAGTGCGGCGTTCGGGCGCGGCGCGCTGGCCGCCGCCGCCCAGCTCCTCGGCGCCGGTGCGGCGCTGCTCGACCGCGCGACCGACTACGCGACGGCGCGGCGCCAGTTCGGCAGGCCCATCGGCAGCTTCCAGGCCGTGAAACACCAACTGGCCGATGCATATGTCGCGCTCGAACTCGCCCGCCCGCTGCTGTTCGGCGCCGCCATCGCGCTCGGCTCGGCAACTGCCGAGCGGGACGTGTCGGCGGCCAAGGTGGCCTGCAGCGACGCCGCGTACCGGGCGGCGCGCACCGCGCTGCAGGTACACGGCGCGATCGGCTACACCGCCGAATACGACCTCGCGCTCTGGCTGACGAAGGTGCGGGCGCTGACCTTCGCGTGGGGGACGCAACGCATGCACCGCGACCGGGTTCGGAGGGCGATAGGCGGATGATCGAACTGAGCGACGAGCAGCGCAGCCTGCGCGACGCAGTGCGCACGCTGCTCGGCAAACGGTCCGACAGCACTGCCGTCCGGCGCGCGATCACCGAGCCGGGCGGCTACGACCCGACACTGTGGAGGGTGCTCTGCGAGCAGATCGGCGTCGCTGCGCTGGCTGTCCCGGAGCGGTTCGGCGGCGTGGGTGCGGACCGCCGCACCGTGCAGATCGTGCTCGAAGAGCTGGGCCGGACGCTCACGCCCGCACCAATGCTCGGCTCCGTTATCGCAGCCGCGCTGCTCGTCGCGCTGGATGACGCGGACGCGAATGCCCGCCTGCTGCCGCGCGTCGCGGCCGGCGGAGTTGCGGCCGTCGCGTGGGCCGATGCGAATGGCCGCTGGGGCGATGGCGCGTTCGAGGTTGCCGATGATCAGCTGACCGGTGCGGCGCACTTCGTGGTGGACGGGGATCTCGCCGAGATCCTGCTGGTCGTCGCCGACGGCGCCGTGTACGAAGTAGATCCGGCGGTCGCTGGACGGACGCACACGCCGACGATGGATCTCACCCGGCGACTGGCCCGGGTGCGCCTCGACGCCGTGCCGGGGCGACGGATCGGTCCGGCCGATGCACGCGCGGCCCTCGGCGCGGCGCTCGACGACGCGGTTGTCGCGTTAGTCGCCGAACAGGTCGGGGCGGCGGGCGCCGCGCTGGAGATCACGGTCGGCTACACGAAGGTGCGCCACCAGTTCGGCCGTCCGATCGGCAGCTTCCAAGCCCTCAAGCATCGAATGGCCGACTTGCACGTCCTGCTCGAAGCCGCGCGCTGCGCCGCGTACGCCGCCGCCGAAGGCAGCGTGCATCCCGCTGTCGCGAAGGCCTACTGCTCTGAGGCGCTGCAGACCATCGCCGGCGAGATGATCCAGCTGCACGGCGGCATCGCGATCACCTGGGAGCACGACGCGCACCTGTACTTCAAGCGGGCGCACGGCAGTGCCGCACTGCTCGGCTCGCCGGCCGTGCACCGGCGCCGATTCGCGTCGGTCATCGAATGAAGTCTCAGCAGGAGCTGTCCGATCGGCTCGAGATCGAGGACCTCATCACCGCGTACAGCTACGCGATCGACTTCCGCGAGTTCGACGACCTGGACGTGATCTTCACGCCCGATGCGAGGCTCGACTTCACCGCGACAGGCGGAATCGCCGGACCGCTGCCGCAGATCAAGGACTGGCTCGCATCGGTGCTCGTCCACTTCGGCGGGCACCAGCATCTGGTGGCGACGACTCAGGTTCACCTCGAGGGTGACACCGCCGCGGCGCGCTCGATCTGCCACAACCCGATGTGGTTCGCCGACGCTGCGCAGCCGCCGCTGTACGTCGGGCTCTGGTACCTCGACGAGTTCGTGCGCACCGCGGCGGGCTGGCGCATCGCGAGCCGCATACAGCGGAAGGGCTATCTGCACGGACTGCCGACGAGCTGATTCGCTGTCCGAATAATCCTGAAGATCACTTCTCGGTAACTTCGCGGCTTTCATCATCAATTCGCTGATAGCTTCTCGCCGGAGGGGTCCGTGGCACGTCGGCAGCTTGTCGCGGACCTTCGTCGTGCCTGCCTCGGGTCGCGGTTGCCGGCGCCGCCTGCCCGGCGAGACATGTTGGGATGGCTATGCCTGCAATGCGCCGCGTTCGCCTGTGGTTGTCGTGCGCCGTTGTCGCGCTCGGCTTGCTTGCGATCGCCCTGCCCGCCTGGGCCCAAGACCCGGCGACGCCCTCGGTGCCGGTGACCCCCTCGCACTCGACGGCCGCCTCTTCCGCGGCCGCACACGCGAACGGCCATGGTGCTAACACCACGGGTCCGTACGACCCGACGACGACGGGCGCGTCCGCTGACAACGGCAACGGAGGCGGCCGGGCGGTCGGCAAGCCGTGCGCCGGCTGCGTCGGAAACGCCGATGCCAAGAACCCGCCGGGCCAGCTGCCGAACGGGTCGGACCCCAACGCCGGCTACGAGTGCGATCGCAACCATGGCGTCGGCCAGGGCAATCCCGCACACACCAGCTGCCAGGTGGCCAGCTCATCGGACTCGCCTACCGCGTCGGAGCTCGCGCCCGTCGTCGCGGCGTCGAGCACGTTCCGCGTCAGCCCGGCCATGGCGACCGACCCGCCGCACCACGCGGACGCCGGCACGCTGTCCTCGACCGGAGCGCGCATCAGCCTGCTCACGTTGGCGGCTCTCGTGCTGGTCGGCTTGGGCAGCGCCCTCTCCTACGCCGCGCGGCGGCAGTACTTCGGGCTGCACCGCAGCTAGCCAGTACCGCTATGTGATCTTTCGTCGCTTATTGACGTTTTCTGTTGGTCGTAGCACGCTCATCCCAGCGTCGTTTGCGCTGATTTGGGGGTTTGTGATGAGCCTGCCTGCCCGTGCTGCCCTTGCCACCGTGGCCGTCCTTGTCGTCGGCGTGCTGTCCGCTTCGACGGGCAGCGCGCAGCCGGCCGGCGGAGCCGCCGGATTGGCGGTGAACCTCGCGCTGAGCGGCGCGAGCGCGAGCGCCACGAGCGCCGCGGACGGCAAACCGGCGTCGGCCGCGATCGACGGCTCCGCCTCGACCGCATGGTGCGCGACGCAATGGAGCGGAACGCTCACCGTCGACCTCGGCGCGCCGCGCACCGTGACCGGGCTCGGCGTCACGGCCGCGGCCGGCGCGTTCTCGGCCAACGCCTCGGTGGAGCTGGCGAGTACCGCGGGCAACTGGCATGCCGTGCCGTCCGCGCGCAACATCGTCCTGGAGGGCAACACGCCGTCCTACATTTCGCTCGATGGCCCGCAGACCGTGCGCTATGCACGCCTGACCGCCTCGACCGGGGACGGTTCCCCGGCCTGCATCGGCGAGTTCCGGTTGTTCGGCCACAGCGCGCAGACGAACGACATGATGCTCGGCGCGGACCTGTCCTTCGGGCCGCAGGAACTCGCCGCCGGCACCAAGTTCACCGACCAGGGGCGCACTGCGACACCGGTGCAGATCCTGCGCGCGCACGGCGGCAACTACGTCCGGATGCGGCTGTGGGTGAATCCGCCGGCCGGCTACAGCGACCTCGCAAGTGACCTCGCGCTGGCGCGCCGAGTCGCGGCGGCCGGCATGCGGATCTACCTCGACATCCACTACTCCGACTTCTGGGCCGACCCGCAGCACGAGGACACCCCGGCCGCCTGGCAGGGGCAGGATCTCGCGACGCTGGCGGACACCGTCCGGCAATACACCCGGGACGTGATCGCCGCGTTTGCCAAGCAGGGCACGCCGGTGAGCATGGTGTCGATCGGCAACGAGATCCGCAACGGCTTCCTCTGGCCGACCGGCCAGTTGGACTGGACCGCGAACACCGGCTGGGACAACCTCGCGACCCTGCTGAAGGCCGGCGTCGCCGGCGCGCACAACGGCAACCCGCCGGGTCATCCGCTGCGGATCATGCTGCACTTCGACCAGGGCGGCGACAACGCCGACAGCTACACGTTCTTCCACAACCTCGTCGAGCGCGGCGTGCAGTTCGACGTCATCGGGCTGTCCTACTACCCGTTCTGGCACGGCCCGGTGACCGCGCTGCGCGACAACGTCGACAAGCTCGCGACCCAGTTCGGCAAGGACATCGTGGTCGCCGAGACGCAGTACGCCTGGACGCTGGCGAACGGCGACACCACCGGCAACTTCGTCTGGCAGGCGAGCCAGCTGGAGCCGGGCTACCCGGCGAGCGCGGGCGGTCAACTCTCCCTCGCGAACGACGTGCTCTCGATCCTCGCCCAGGTTCCCGGCGGGCACG
>DASQSE010000057.1:0-66993 GCA_035642535.1 Jatrophihabitans sp.
TCAAGCCGAGGCGGCGCGCCGCGGCGGTCACTGGGTTGGCCAGGGTAATGACATCTCCTGGCGACGTCACCTGATTCAGCTGGTAGTTGGGTCCATTTGCGGACCGGACCTGGATGCCAGGCAGACGCAGCTGCAGCTCCCAGGCGAGTTCCGGGTCGCCGGTGGCGAAGGCCGGGGTGGTGCTCCCGGTCAGGCAGCCGTCGCCGAGCAGCAGACCGAGCGCGTAGGGGTCCAGCGGGATTTCGCGGTACGGGAAGCGGACCGGCGCGCTGTGCAGCGGAAGCTCGTACCGGTGGTAGTGATTCGCGCGCAGGTTTCCGATCATCTCCCGGGTGGTGAGGACCCGGAGCGGCTTGCCGCGGCGGCGGTCGTCGCGAGTGGCCACGGCCCACAGGTGGTCACCCGAGGCCAGCGTCGAGGCGCCGTCCTGGGTAGTGAGCCGGTAGATGTCCTTCTCCCCCTGCGGGTACACACCGATCACCGGGGTGGGCTCGCCGTTGGACCCGATGACCAGGTCACCGACGGTCACCTCGCCGATCGGCCGGAAGCCGTCCGGGGTCAGTACCGGGGTGGCGACCGGTTGCGCTCGGCCCCGCATGTACGCCAGGGGGGCGATCTCGATCGTGCCGGCCTGCATCAAGCGCGGGATGGAATCCGGGTCGAGCATGTCGTGCAACGCGTCGAACAGCGGGCGCAGATACGGGTCGATCTTCTCGAACAGCGTGCCGGGCAGGAAGCCGAGCCGCTCCCCCGCCTCGACCGCCGGACGAGTCAGGATGATCCGGGTGACCTGCTTTGCCTGCAGCGCCTGCACGGCCTTCGCGACCGCGAGATAGGTCTTGCCGGTGCCCGCCGGACCGATGCCGAACACGATCGTGTGCGCGTCGATCGCGTCGACGTAGCGCTTCTGGTTCAGCGTCTTGGGACGGATGTTCTTGCCGCGCCGGGACAGGATGTTCAGGCTCAGCACCTCGGCCGGCCGCTCGCCAGTGTCGGCGGTGAGGATGCCGTGCGCGCGCGCCACGGCGTCCGGCGTGAGGTTCTGACCGGACTTGATCAGCTCGAGCAGCTCCTCGAAGAGCCGGATCGCGATCGCGTTGTCGGCGGGCTTGCCGGTGATCGTGATCTCGTTGCCGCGCACGTGAATATCGGAGTCGAGGCGGGCCTCGACGACGCGCAGCAACTGATCGCGCGAGCCGAGCAGCGCGACCATCGCCTGCTCACCGGGCACGACCAGGGTCGTGGAGACGCGATCCGAGGTATGTGAAGGGTCGGATTGTCCGGTCAACTTGCGCCTTCTGGTCGGCTGCGGTTACCCCTCCACTGTACCGGCGAGATGGCCGGATTTGCCGCTCGAAAGCTGATCAGCCGGGCGGCCAGGCCATCCGCCGGCCTGCCAGGACGTGCGCGTGGACGTGGAAGATGCTCTGCCCGACGCCGGCGCCGGTGTTGAACACGGTCCGGAAGTTGTCGAGGCCCTGCTGTTCGGCCAGCTTGCGGATGCCGGCGAGGTAGCCCGCCGCAGCGTCGGGATCGCGGCTGACGTCGGCGAGGTCGGTGTAGTGCTCCTTCGGGACAACGAGCACGTGCGTGGGCGCCTGCGGGTTGGTGTCCTCGAACGCGTAGGTGTGATCGTCCTCGTAGATCTTCGTGGACGGGACGTCGCCGGAGACGATCGAGCAGAACAAGCAGTCGGCCATGCCCCCGACGTTACTGGGCAAGGCGAAACCCTGATCGGCTCAGCCGTGGCCGGCGCGCTGCTCCGGCGCGAACGGCCACTCCTCGAACGCGACACAGCGGCCGTCCGGACCGAATCGGACGATCCACAGGTCGCGCCAGCGATCGCCGCTGCCGTAGTCGACCTCCACCCGCGCCACGCCCACGTCGCCCTCGGCCGCGATGACCTGCGCCGTCATCGTGAACTGCTCGTCGGGGCCGTCCCGTTCGGCCTCCCAGAACTGCGCCAGCGCCGCGAGCCCGCGGATCGGCTCCGCCCACGGCGAGGGCAGGTAACCGACGTCGTCGGCGAACAGCTCGCCCAGCAGGTCGGTGCCCGGCGTGCGCCACACCCGTTCGTACCGCTCAATCCATGCCTGCAGAACGTCGCGCTCCATGTGCCTCAGCATGCCCGACCCGCCGGCAGCTCAGCTCCACCGGCCGAGGCGCGGCGAGAGTGCGGCCAGAGCGGCGGCTCCGGCAGTCGAGGTGCGCAGCACTGTCTCCCCGAGCCGCACGGCGCACGCCCCGGCTGCTTCGAACGCCGCCAGCTCAGCCGGATCCACGCCGCCTTCGGGGCCGACGATCAGGACGACGTCGCCACCGGCCAGCGGCGCGGCCGCCAGCGTCGTGGTCGCCGCGCCGTGCAGGACGAGGCCCGACGCGCCGGCCAGCCGGGCGACGACGTCATCGGTCGATGCCGGCGAAGACACGACAGGCACCCAGGCGCGCCGGCTCTGCTTGGCCGCTTCGCGCACCGTGCGCCGCCACTTTTCCAGCGCTTTGTCGCCGCGAGCGCCATGCCATTGCGCAATGGAGCGCGCGGCCGCCCACGGCACGATCTCGTCCACGCCCAACTCGGTCAGTAGCTCCACGGCCAGTTCGGCCCGCTCCCCCTTCGGAAGTGCTTGGACGACCACGATCCGCGGCTCAGGCGCAGCGACCGAGCGGCGTCGATCGACATGCAGGGTGAGACCGTCGGGGGTCACTGCGGCCACGGTGCAGTCGAGCAGTACGCCCCTGCCGTCCGAAACGAGAATCGCCTCACCGGCACCGATCCGCTTGACGCGCGCCGCGTGCCTGCCCTCGTCGCCGGTCAGTTGTAGTTCGTCGCCGCCGGGGAGTTCGTCGACGAGGAACAGCGGCGGCGTCATGCCTGGCGGAAGGCGTCGCGCACCTTGCCGAACAGACCTGTCTGCTTCGTCGTGACCGCGACATCCTCGCTGCGCAACTCGGCAAGCTCGCGCAGCAGCCGTTCCTGCTCGTCATCGAGGCGGGTGGGCGTGCGCACCTCGACGTGCACGTAGAGATCACCGCGGGCCGAGCTGCGCAGTTTCGGCACGCCCTTGCCGCGCAGGTGCAACACCGTCCCGCTCTGCGTGCCGGAGCGGATCTCGATCTTCTCCTCGGTGTCGAGCGTGGTCAGGACGAGATCGCTGCCGAGCGCGGCGGAGGTCATCGGCACCGCGATCGTGCAGTGCAGGTCGGCGCCCTCGCGGGTGAAGGTTTCGTGCGGCTGCTCGGAGATCTCGATGTACAGGTCGCCGGGCGGGCCGCCGCCGGGGCCGACCTCGCCCTGCCCGGCCAGCCGGATGCGCATGCCGTCCTCGATGCCGCCCGGGACGTCGACCACCTTGGTGCGCCGCGCGCGCACCCGGCCGTCTGCGCCGCAGGTCGGGCACGGGGACGGGATCTGCTCGCCGGTGCCACCACACGCCGAGCAGGCACGGGTCGTCATCACCTGGCCGAGGAACGAGCGCTGCACCGACTGGATCTCGCCCAGCCCGCCGCAGGTGACGCACGTGCGCGGCGAGGTTCCCGGCGCGCAGCCGGCGCCGCGGCAGGTCTCGCACACGATCGCGGTGTCGACCGTGATCTCGCGGCGCACCCCGAACGCGGTCTCCTCGAGGGTCAGCGACAGCTGTAGGAGCGCGTCCGCGCCGGGGCGCACCCGGCTGCGGCGCCCGCGGCCGGCGCCCATCGGGCCGCCGCCGCCGAAGAACGCCTCGAACACGTCCCCGAACCCACCGAAGCCGGCGAACGGGCTGCCGCCCGCGGTCGCGCCCGCCTGCGACAGCGGATCGCCGCCGAGGTCGACGATGCGCCGCTTCTCCGGGTCGGAGAGCACCTCGTAGGCGGTGGTGACCTCCTTGAACCGGTCCTGCGCGGCAGGATCGGGATTGACGTCGGGGTGCAACTCGCGCGCCAGCTTCCGGTAGGCACGTTTGAGTTCCTCAGGCGTCGCGTCCTTGCGTACGCCGAGCATGCGGTAGTAGTCCCGCGCTGCTTCAGCCACGAACCGTCCGTCCTCGAAAAACGCTGGCACTCAAGATTATTGAGTGCCAATGCATCCAGTGTAGGCCTCCGGCCTCCGGCTCAATCGGCTCGGAAGACTCAGCGATCCTCGAGCAGGTTCCCCACGTAGCGCGCGACGGCGGCCACCCGCGCCATGGTGTGCGCATAGTCCATCCGCCGCGGTCCGAGCACGCCTACAGCCCCTACCGCGGCGCCGTGCAGGCCGTAGCCAGTCGACACGACCGCCGCACCGGCCAGCCCCTCGATCCGCGTCTCGTTGCCGATCTGGACGAGGACCTTGCTCGACGAGACCGACTGGTCGAGCAGCCGCAGCAGGACCACCTGCTCCTCGAGCGCCTCCAGCACCGGCCGGATCGCCGGGAAGTCGACGGTCTGGCTCAGATTGGCGGTGCCGCCCAGCACGATGCGGTCGCTCGTCGGCTCGACCAGCACCTCGAGCAACACCGAGGTGAGCGTGGTGAGCATGCCGCGCAGTTGTGGCTCGATGTGCCCCGGCATCTCGCCGACGATGCCGGGCGCCTCGGACAGCGGATGATCGCGCAGCTTCGCGTTCAGCGACGCGCGCAGGTCGTAGACGTGCTCGTCGGCCACCGGCCGCGGCAGGTCGACGAGGCGTTGCTCGACCCGGCCGGTGTCGGTGATGACCACCAGCATCAGCCGAGTGGTGGAGATCGACACGAGTTCGAGGTGCCGGATGCGACTGCGCGCGAGCGTGGGGTATTGGACGACGGCCACGTTCCGGGTCAGCTGCGCGAGTGCGCGCACGGCGCGGTGCAGCACGTCGTCCAGGTCGACGGCGCCTTCCAGGAACGTCGCGATGGCGCGCTTCTCGGCACCGGAGAGCGGCTTGATCTCGGTCAACCGATCGACGAACACCCGGTAGCCGGCGTCGGTCGGGACGCGGCCTGCGCTGGTGTGCGGCTGCGCGATGAGCCCCTCCTCCTCAAGCGCAGCCATGTCGTTGCGGATCGTGGCCGACGAAACGCCGAGATTGTGCCGATCGAGAAGGGATTTGCTGCCTACGGGCTCGTTCGTGACGATGTAGTCCTCGACGATGGCGCGCAGCACCGCGAGCTTGCGCTCCTCGACGCCCAACCCGACCGACTCCCTCCGAGGTGAACTCTGCGTTGCCCAGTCTAGTTGGGCGGTGGGTACGGGCCTCGTTGACAATAGAGTCGAGCGGGGAGGAAAACGGTGATATTCAAGGCAGTACACGACGGACGGCCGTATCCGGACCACGGCCTGTCCGCACGCGACTGGGCGAATGTCGCGCCGCGCACCATCCGCCTCGACGAGCTGACCACCACCAAGCGACAGCTCGAGCTCGACCACCTGCTCGACGACGACTCCACGTTCTACGGCGACCTCTTCCCGCACGCTGTCGCGTGGCACGGCGAGACCTACCTCGAGGACGGGTTGCACCGCGCACTGCGCGCCGCGCTGCAGGGCCGCAGCACCCTGCACGTCCGCATCCTGGACCTGGACTCGCTGCGCTCGGCGAGCTGATGCTCAGGCGGCGGTGAGCAGTTCCTTCACCACGGCGTCGGCCATCAGCCGGCCGCGTTGGGTGAGGACGAGCCGGTCCTGCTGCAACGACAGCTGATCGACCAGACCCCAACCTGCGAGTTGCGGCACCACGGCCCGGGCGGGTGGCGGCAACTCGTCCATCGCGAGGCCGTCCCGGCGCCGCACGCCGAGCATGACCCGCTCCGTGAAGCGCGCGCGCTCGTCCAATGTCTCGCGCCCGGCGGCCGGGCTGCGGCCGACGTCCACCAGTGCGCCGTAGCGGACGGGGTGCTTGACGTTCCACCACCGCACTCCGCTCACGTGTGAGTGCGCGCCCGGCCCGACCCCCCACCAGTTCGCGTCGCTCCAGTACAGCTCGTTGTGCCGGCAGCGCGCCGCGTCGCTGCTCGCCCAGTTGGAGATCTCGTACCACTCGAAGCCGGCGGCGCGCAGCGCCTCGTCGGCCATCACATAGCGGTCGGCCTGCGCATCCTCGTCCGGAGGCGGCACGACACCGCTCGCCACCTGCCGGGCGAGCGCGGTGCCCTGTTCGACGACAAGCGCGTACGCGCTGATGTGATCGGGCCCGGCGCCGATGGCGTCGTCGAGCGAAGCCTGCCAGTCGGCGTCTGTCTCGTACGGCGCGCCGTAGATGAGATCGAGGTTGACGTGTTCGAACCCGGCCGCCTGCGCCTCCGCGACGACCTCCTCGGGTCGGCCAGGACGATGCTGGCGGTCGAGTACGTCGAGCACGTGCGGCACGGCCGACTGCATGCCGATCGAGATGCGAGTGAAGCCGGCCTCGCGCAGCTTCGCCAGGTAGCCGGGCGTCACGGTCTCCGGGTTCGCCTCCGTAGTGACCTCGATGTCTCCGGCCAGCCCGAAGTGCTCGCCGATCTCGGTGATCACCAGCGCGAGGTGCTCGGCCGGTAGCAGGGTCGGCGTGCCGCCACCGAAGAAGATCGTCGACACCGGCGGGATGCGATCGCCGAGCACGTCGCCGTCGCCCAACACGTCCGCGGCCAGGCGGAGCTCGGCCAGCAGCGTGTCGGCGTAGGTACCGCGGCTGACGCCCGGCCCGAGTTCGGTTGCGGTGTAGGTGTTGAAATCGCAGTACCCGCAGCGCGTCTCGCAGAACGGCACGTGCACGTACACGCCGAACGGCACTCCACGTGCCTGGTCGAGGACGTGCTGCGGCAGCCGGCCGTCGGGCGGCGGCCGATCACCGTGCGGAAGCGCAGGTGGCACAGATCAAGTGTGCGCTGCGGCCGGCGTCGCGCTCGCCCGACCCGCGGAACGGGCGGGCAGATCGCGCATCGTCCGCAGCGGCGAGGCGCACAGCAGGACGCTCGACAGCATTCCGCCCACCATCATGACCAGCACGGCCTGGCGGGCGCCGACGGCGCTGGCCAACGCGCCGGCGAGCAGCGCGCCCACCGGAATCGTCCCGAACAGCACGAAACGCATCGACGCCACGACCCGGCCGAGCATCTCGGGCGGGCAGTATGCCTGCCGGAAGGCGGTGATCGTCACGTTGTAGATCAGGATGCCGAAGAACAGCGCCACGTTGCCGACGACGAAGAACACCAGGCCGGCACCGCGAGACGTGAACGCCACCAGGATGCTCACCGGCGTGGTCACCGCGCTCGACAGCCACATCGCGCGCGCCGTCCCGATCCGCCGGCCGAGCGGCCGGGCCACCAATGCGCCGGCGACCGACCCGAGGCTGACCAGCGCCATCAGCAAGCCGACCGTCGACGCGGCGAGGTGGACCGAGCGCACCAGGAACAGCACGGCGATCGCCTCGTAACCGCAGAGGAACAGGTTCGCCACCGCGGGCGCGATCGTCATGGTCCGCAGCAGCGGATCGTGCCGCACGAAACGCGCACCCGCGGCCACGGCCGTCCGGACGCTCTCGTGCTCGATCCGCGCCGGATTCGGCTCCCGCGCGCGGATCAGCAGCAACGACACGAGCGACACCACGTAGCTGACCGCGTCCGCGAGCAGCGCGTACGGCGCACGCGCCGCCTGCACGAGCAGGCCGCCGAAGCCCGGCCCGACAACCTGCGCCACCGAGCTGCTGCCGAGCAGCTTCGCGTTCGCTTCGGGCAGATCCTCGGAGGGCACCAGACTGGGCGGGTACGCCTGCTCCGAGACCTGGAAGACGACGTTGGCGACGCCGACTCCGAACGCGACGCCGAACAACTGGCCGATCCCCAAGGCGCCCAGCGCGGCGGCGACCGGAACGCTGGCGAGAAGCACCGCGCGCACCGCATCGGCGCCGATCATCAGCATGCGCCGCCGGGAGCGGTCGACCCAGACGCCAGCGGGCAGCCCGATCAGCAACGACGGCAGCCACTGCACCGCGTTCAACGCGCCGACCTCGAAGCCGCTGGCGTTCAGATAGACCACCGCGATCAGCGGCAGCACGAGCATGCTCACCGCGCTGCCGATGTCGCTGATCGTCTGCCCGCCCCACAGCAGCAGGAAGTCGCGGTGCCGCCAGAGCCTCCCTGCCATGCACCTGACCGTACGGCCGTGCTTCGATCGACGGATGGGTGATTCGCTGACAGCGAGCACGATCATGATCACGGGACACGGCGGCGACGAGATCGAGGCCTATCTGGCGCAGCCCGCGGAGCCCACGCCGCGCGGCGGAGTGGTGGTGATCCACCACATGCCGGGTTACGACCGGGCCAGCAAGGAGATCACCCGCCGCTTCGCCGAGCTCGGGTACGACGCGATCTGCCCGAACCTGCATTACCGGGAGGCGCCGGGAGCCGCGCCGGACGACGCCTCGGCCGCGGCGCGCGCGAAGGGCGGTGTGCCGGACGACCGGCTGGTCGGCGACGTCGGCGGCGGCGCTGCGCAGCTGCGTGCCTTGCCGACGTCGAACCGCAAGGTGGGTGTGATCGGCTACTGCTCGGGCGGCCGGCAGAGCATCCTGGCCGGCTGCAACCTCGACCTGGACGCCGCGGTCGACTGCTACGGCGCGTTCGTCACCGGCACGCCTCCGGAGGGCTGGCCGCTCAAGATCACCAATCTCGTCGACCAACTGCCGAACCTGCGTTGCCCGGCGCTCGGGCTGTTCGGCAACGAGGACAAGACACCCTCGCCCCAGCACGTCGACGAGTTCGAAGAGATCCTCAAAGCCAACGGAAAGAGCTACGAGTTCCATCGCTACGACGACGCCGGACACGGGTTCTTCGCCGTCGACAGGCCGTCCTACCGGATCGCCGCGGCAAACGACGGCTGGGAGCGAGTCGCCGAGTTCTTCGCCAAGCACCTCGGGAGCTGATCGCCATGTGCACCTACGCCACCGTGACCACTTCCGTCGAGGGCAGCGCGAAGGGTCCGAACGGTTCCTGGTTCCACGTCACCGATGCCACGGTCTACTTCGATCATCCGGTGCACGCGATGGCCGAGCACACGCTCAACATCGACGTAACCGCCCCGGCCCGCGGCCCCGCCGCGCGCGTCGCGCTCGAACTCACCGAGGAAACGGCGCGGGATCTCGTGGACGCCATCCAGCAGGCTTTGGCCAGCGCGCCCGCTCGATAGTGTCGGACGGTGCGCGCTGTCTACTGCGAATCGTTCCACCCCGATGAGCCGCTGAAGGGACTGGTCGTCGGCGAGCGACCTGACCCGGACCCGCCCGCCGGCTGGACGCGGGTGCAGGTGAAGGCCGCGAGCCTCAACCACCACGACCTCTGGACGCTGCGCGGCGTCGGCATCAAGGAAGAGCAGCTGCCGATGATCCTCGGCTGCGATGCCGCGGGCGTGGACGAGTCGACCGGTGACGAGGTGATCGTGCACTCCGTCATCAACACGCCCGGCTGGACAGGGGACGACACCGTCGATCCCGGCCGCACGCTGCTCTCGGAGAAGCATCAGGGTTCGTTGGCCGACTACGCCGTCGTGCCGACCCGGAACGTGCTGCCCAAACCCGCCGAGCTGTCGTTCGCCGAGGCGGCGTGTCTGCCGACTGCCTGGCTGACTGCCTATCGGATGCTGTTCACGAAGTCGGGCCTGCGTCCCGGGCAAACGGTGCTCGTGCAGGGCGCGTCCGGCGGAGTGGCGTCGGCGTGCATCGCGATGGCGCGCACGGCAGGTTTCCGCGTCTGGGCGACCGCACGCAGCGAGGCCAAGCAGGCCGCGGCGCTCGAACTCGGCGCGCACGAGGCGTTCCCGTCGGGTGCCCGGCTGCCGGAGCGCGTCGACGCCGTCCTGGAGACGATCGGCGCCGCGACGTACTCGCACTCGGCGAAGTCGCTGAAGCCGGGCGGGCGGATCGTCATCTCCGGCGCGACCTCCGGGCCGAATCCGCCGGCCGAGCTCAACCGCTTCTTCTTCCTGCAACTGGAGCTGGTCGGCTCGACGATGGGCACCCGCGACGAGCTGCGCGACCTGATCGCGTTCCTGCGCGCAAGCGGTGTCCGGCCGCGCATCGACCGGACGCTGCCGCTGGAGCAGGCAGCCGACGGCCTCGCGGCAATGGCGGCCGGCGAGCTCGTCGGAAAGATCGTCCTGGAACTCTGAACCTCATCGTTGCGTGGTCACTTACGCGCCGGTTGGTCAGCTATAACTGACCACGCGAGCCCGAACTGACCACTCAACGCAGGACGTGCGATGGGAACCGTCACCGCGGTCGTGTGTGCGGCCTTCGACGCGGCGCTGGACGACGCGGTGTACGCGCTGCGCGAGGTGGTGCGCGAGTCGGGCGTTCCGCTGCCGCCGCGGCCACCGCACCGGCCGCACTTCAGTCTCGCCGCCGCGCGCGTGCAGCGAGGCGACGAGTTGGATCGGGTCGTCACGGTCACGACGGAGGTCGCGGCGCGCCACCGGCCGGTGCCGCTCGTCCTGACCGAGGTCGGCCGTTTCGGACGGGCCGGGGCGCTGTGGCTCGGGCCTGCGCCGAACCGCGGGCTGCCGGCGCTGCAGCGCGACGTCTACCGCTCGCTCAAGCAGGCCGGCTGGCCGTCGGCATTCGGGGAGCGCAGCGCGCCGAAGCTCTGGGTCCCGCATCTGACGCTGGCGACGCGGGTGGCGAAGCCGCTGCTGCGCGACGTGCAGGAGACCGTGCGCGACCACTATCAGCCGATCCGCGGCGCCGTCGACGCGCTCGCGGTCATTCTCGTTGGCGGTCGCGGCGACATCGCGCACCTGCCGCTAAGTGAGGACCGCGCGAACGAGTAGTGCGCGATGATCTGACCCGGGCAGCTCCATCGTCGCTGCTGAGATCGGCGAAGCCGCGCCTCTCGTCAGGACGTGATCGATCCCGATGAGCGGGCCGTACCAACGATCGGTCGGATAGGTTGGCAGGTATCCGGCGCCGGTGGCTTCCGCGGCATCTCGATACCCGTTATGAAGCAGCGCGCGATATTGGGCGTGGTCGACCGTCGCGTTGAAGTCCCCTGCGACAAGAACCCGGCTCGCCCGCATCCCGTGCAGCGCGGTCTTCAGATTCGCGATCTCGGTACGCCAGACGCCTGCCGATTCGAGGACCGGAGGCAGCAGATGGACCGCGACGAACGTGAGCGGCGCGCCAGGCACCGCGACGCGGACCGTCAGCACGCCGAGTTGGTAGCCCGGCAGGTCATGCGTGTCGGAGAGCGGGAAGCGGCTCCAGATCCCGATACCTCCGCCGCCGTCCGGCAACGGCACCGTATACCGGTGCGGAAGGACGGTAGCCAGACCCGCGTCGCCGAGCCGCCGCTGCTCGTCGATCGTGAGTTCCTCGGTGGCGAGGAGGTCGACGTGCCGGTCGCGCACCGTTTCGGTCAGTCGTACCGGATCGGCGCTGCCGATCTCGAGATTCGCCTGCAGGACGACGATCTCGCGTCCGTCGCGCGCGCCGACACCGTGCGCGAAGTAGGGCGGTAGCTGGATCACCCCGACGAGCAGCGTCGCGATGCACGCCGCGATCGCGGTGGCCGCGCGCCGCGCGAGCAGCGCCGCTAACACGCCCACGGGCGCCGCCCACATCAGCTGGTGACTGAACGCGGTAAGGGCGATCGTCCACTTCCATGGGGTGGCGATCTGGTGCAGCAGCAACGCAGCCGCGGCAACCGACGTCGCGACGAGCGCCGCCAGCGTCCCTGCGACGCCCCACCACGAATCGCCGCCGCGTCGCAAGCGCAGCCATGGCGCTCGACTGATCGTCACGCGGACACCCTGACGCGCACCACCTGAGCAGCGACTGGCCGTCGATCAGCCGCCGAACGGGAAGGCCGAGTCGACGACCCATCGGTCGCCGGCCAACCGCATCAGCGTGAGCGCGCCGACCGAGGTCCGGAGCGGTAGTTGCCGCTCGAGGTCGCCGACGAGCGCAGTCAGAGCGCCGGGCTGGTGCCCGTCCGCCACGGTGAGGTGCGGGATCACCTCGTCGAACATGCCGCCGTAGGGCGGATACAGCGGCCATTGCGCGCCGACAACGTCAATGAGGGCGCGGATGGGCTGGGTCGGCTGCGGATCGAGCCAGAGCGTCTCGGAGAAGCGACCCATGCGTTCGAAGACCAGTTCGAGGGCGGGCAGGTCGCGGCAGAGTTCGCCCAGCGCAGTGCGGTCGTCGGCGGTGACCTCTTCGACCTGCTTCCACGGATACAGCACCGTGACGTGCGCCGGCACGCCCCACGCGGCCGACGGGTCGTAACGCCGCCGCCAGCCGTCCACCGCCGGATCGAGCTCCGGGGTCAGCAGCACCAACGCCGTGGGTTCGGGCACCGCTATTTCTTCGCCTCGACGACGTCGGCGGTCGACAGCGCCGCGATGAACGCCTCTTGCGGCACCTCGACGCGGCCGACCATCTTCATCCGCTTCTTGCCCTCCTTCTGCTTCTCCAGCAGCTTGCGCTTACGGGTGATGTCGCCGCCGTAGCACTTGGCGAGCACGTCCTTGCGCAGCGCCCGGATGTTCTCGCGCGCGATCACCCGCGAGCCGATCGCCGCCTGGATGGGCACCTCGAACTGCTGGCGCGGGATCAGCTTGCGCAGCTTGCCCGTCATCGAAGTTCCGTACGCGTAGGCCTTGTCCTTGTGGACGATCGCCGAGAACGCGTCGACGGTTTCGCCCTGCAGCAGGATGTCGACCTTTACCAGCTCGGCCAGCTGCTCGCCGGCGAGCTCGTAGTCCAGCGACGCGTATCCGCGGGTCCGGGACTTCAGCTGGTCGAAGAAGTCGAAGATGATCTCGGCGAGCGGCAGCGTGTAGCGCAGCTCGACGCGCGTCTCGGACAGATACTCCAGCCCGTCGAGCGCGCCGCGCCGATCCTGGCACAGCTCCATGATCGAACCGATGTAGTCGCTCGGTGCGATGATCATCGCCTTGACGATGGGCTCGTACACCTCGGCGATCTTCTTGCCCGTCGGCCAGTCGGACGGGTTGGTGACGATGTGCTCGGTGCCGTCCTCGAGGATGACGCGGTTCACCACGTTGGGCGCGGTGGAGATCAGATCCAGGTCGAACTCCCGCTCGAGCCGGTCCCGGGTGATCTCGAGGTGCAGCAGGCCGAGGAAGCCGCACCGGAATCCGAAGCCGAGCGCGGTGCTCGACTCGGGCTCGTAGACGAGTGCGGCGTCGTTGAGGCGCAGCCGATCGAGCGCGTCGCGCAGCAGCGGATACTCGGAGCCGTCGATCGGATAGAGCCCGGAATACACCATCGGGTTCGGGTCGCGGTATCCGCCGAGGCTCTCCCGCGCCGGCTTCGCCGCGTCCGTCACGGTGTCGCCGACCCGCGACTGACGGACGTCCTTCACGCCGGTGATCAGGTAGCCGACCTCGCCGACGGACAACCCGTCCGTGGGCTTGGGTTCCGGCGAGATCACCCCGATCTCGAGCAGTTCGTGGGTCGCGCCCGTCGACATCATCTTGATGCGCTCGCGGGGGATGAAGTGCCCGTCGACGACGCGGATGTAGGTGATCACGCCCCGGTAGATGTCGTAGACGGAGTCGAAGATCAGGGCGCGGGGCGGCGCGTCCGCGACGCCGACGGGCGGCGGCACGTCCCGGCAGATCAGGTCGAGCAACTCCTCGACGCCCTCGCCGGTCTTGGCGCTGACGCGCAGCACCTCTTCCGGAGCGCAGCCGATGATGCGCGCGATCTCGTCGGCGTTCTCGTCGGGCAGCGCGGCCGGCAGGTCGATCTTGTTGAGGACGGGGATGATGTGCAGGTCGTTCTCGAGCGCGAGGTAGAGGTTGGCGAGCGTCTGCGCCTCGATGCCCTGCGCGGCGTCGACGAGCAGCACCGCACCCTCGCACGCGGCGAGCGAACGGGACACCTCGTAGGTGAAGTCGACGTGCCCGGGTGTGTCGATCATGTGCAGCACGTATTCGACACCGGTGTCGCGACTCTTCCACGGCATTCGCACGTTCTGCGCCTTGATGGTGATGCCGCGCTCGCGCTCGATGTCCATCCGGTCGAGGTACTGCGCGCGCATCAGCCGCGGGTCCACGACACCGGTGAGCTGCAACATCCGATCGGCAAGCGTCGACTTGCCGTGATCGATATGGGCGATGATGCAGAAGTTCCGGATCCGGGCCGGATCCGTCCGGCCGGCGGAAGTCACGTACCCCATTTTTACACGTCCGCCGCCGGAAGTTGTCCGCCCCACACCGCGCCGGGACGTCATGAAGGGCGGACAACTTCGCGTTAGCCTGCTGGTGTGAGGGAGGTCGTGGTGTTGTCCGGCAGCGCCCACCGGCCACTCGCGACCAGCATTTGCGACCACCTGCGCGTGCCGCTCTCCGGGGTGGAGATCAAGCGATTCAGCAATGACTGCCTCTACGTGCAGCTCCAGGAGAACTGCCGGCAGCGCGACGTCTACGTGATCCAGCCGCTCGTCGCGCCTACGCAGGAACACCTCATGGAGCTGCTGCTCATGCTGGACGCGGCGCGCGGCGCGTCGGCTGCGCAGGTGACCGCGGTGATCCCGCACTACGCCTACGCGCGTTCGGACAAGAAGGACGCATCACGCATCTCGATCGCGGGCCGGCTGGTCGCGGACATGTTGACGACCGCGGGCGCGAACCGGGTCCTGACGATGACCCTGCACGCACCGCAGGTGCACGGCTTCTTCTCGGTGCCGGTCGACCACCTGACCGCGATCGGCGAGCTGGCGGATCACTTTCGCAGCCACGATCTCGACGACACTGTCGTCGTCTCGCCCGACCTCGGCAATGCGAAGACCGCCACCCAGTTCGCGCGGCTGCTCGGGCTGCCCGTGGCGGCCGGCTCGAAGCAGCGGCTGGCCGACGATCGCGTCGTCATCGACGCCATCGTCGGCGACGTGCGCGGCAAGAAGGCGATCGTCCTCGACGACGAGATCGCCACCGGCGGTTCGATCCTCGAGTTGCTCGACAAGCTCGACGAGCAGGACTGTCCGGAGGTCGCCGTCGCCTGCACCCACGGCCTGTTCGCCGGCAAAGCGATACAGCGGTTGCACGACCACCCGATGGTGAGCGAAATCGTGACGACCGACACCGTCCCGGCGCCGAAGGACGACTGGCCGCTGCTGACGATCCGGTCGGTGGCGCCGCTGTTCGCGGAGGCGATTTCGCGCATCCACGGCGGCGAGTCGATCAGCAGTCTCTTCGACGGCGTCGACCCCACGCACGGGCCGCCCCAGCCCCAGTTGCCGTTCGGTGCCTAGCCATCCGGCAGGATGTGCGGCATGAGCGACCCGCGCGCCGCCGCCGAGTTCCGCGTGCCCGCCATCGACCTGCGCCCCGGAGACCTGGTGAACACCTCGCCGGGCGAGGACGATTGGCAGGAGGTCGTCGGCGTGTTCCGCAAGACCGGCGACGCGAAGAGCACCGAGATCGGCTCGCTGGTCGAGTCACTGGGCGGGCGCTATGTCGTCGTCCAGCTCACCGACCTCGCCCCGGTCGACGGCGGCGTCTTCTTCAACGCTGAGGGCGCGGCGATGATCTACGGTGAGGACGCGGAGGACGACCACCTGGTCGCCGACGTCGCGAGCAGCGACGACGGCATCCGGACCTACCTGTACACGAAGTTCGAACTGGTCACGGTGCGGGCCAAATCCGGCTGATCCTGCTGGATTTTGGGACGATCCTGGCCCGCTGGTAGGCTGGCGCGGTTGTCTGCTCGCCGGTTGCGGCGTGCCGATGGTCAGAGCAGATTCACCCGCAGTCAAGGACGTCGAGGCTTTCTACGTGGCGAATATCAAGTCCCAGATCAAGCGCAACCGCACGAACGAAGCGGCGCGGCTGCGCAACAAGAGCGTCAAGTCGTCGCTGAAGACGGCGATCCGGCACTTCCGCGAGGCGGCCGACGCGGGAAACCGCGACGCAGCGCTCGACGCGATGCGCAGCGCGTCGCGTCAGCTGGACAAGGCCGCCAGCAAGGGTGTCATCCACGCCAACCAGGCCGCGAACAAGAAGTCGGCGATGGCGGAGCGAGCGAACTCGCTCTAGTGCGCCGGCGGTCGGTGACGCCGCGTCCCGGCCGGTCAGTAGCGCGGCTCCCAGCTGAAGTAGCGGACTGCGAGCCCGAGCCCGGCGACGCCCCAGATCGCCACGATCAGCAGGTCCGTCCAACTGAACGGGTTGCCGAGGTACGCGGCCTGCATGCCGTCCGCGAAGTGCTTGACCGGAAAGATCCGCGCGGTGCTCGGGATCCACGACGCGGTGCGGTCGTCGGTCGGGATGAACACGCCGGAGATGAACAACAAGGGCAGGATCATGGCGTTCACGATCGGTGCCGCCGCGTCGAAGTTCGGGATCACCGCCGTGATTGCCGCGCCGAGCCCGCAGAAAGCCGCGGCGCCGACGACCAGCATCACGACGAACCGGGCGAGCGAGCCACCGGAGGGGACGGCCGCACCGTAGGCGGCCTTGCCGAACGCCACGGTGATCGCCACGAGCAGCACGGCCACCAGCAGCGCATGCAGCACCCGGGCCATGAGGTACACGGCGGCCGGCAGTGGGGCGCCGTTCGCACGCTTGAGCACGCCGCTGTCGCGCTGGAACGTCAACGCCATCGCGATGTTGTTGAAGCATGCAGTGATCACCGCGAACGCCGCCATCTCGGCGACGTAGTAGGTTGACTGGTCGACCTCGTGGCCGTGCAACAGCACCGTCCCGCTGCCGAGCAGCGACGTGAAGATCACCAGGAACATCAGCGGCAGCGCGAAGGTGAAGAACGCCGATGCCGGGTTGCGCCAGAACGCCTTGTTGACATAGCGCAGCTGGAACACCGTCAGGCGCGGCGCGTTCACGACTGCGTCCCGTCGGTCAGCTCGAGGTACACGTCCTCCAACGAGGCTCGCACGACCTGCAGATCGTCGAGGGAGACCCCTGCCGCCAGCGCCCAACCGGTCAACTCGTGCAGCGCGCGCGTCAGATCGTCCGGCTCGAACTCGACGATGCCATCTGCGGACGGCGGGCCGGAAAGCGCGGGCGGCGGTGTGTTGCCCTCCGGCAGGCGGTAGCGGACGCGCGGCCGCACCGCGTCTCGACCGCCGAGGCTCGCCGGGCTGCCCTCGGCGACGATCCGGCCGTGGGCGATGACTGCCACCCGGTCGGCGAGATGCTGCGCCTCGTCCATGTAGTGGGTGGTGAGCAGAATCGTCTTCCCGAGCGCGGCAAGGTCCTTCACGACCGCCCACGCCTCATGTCGGGCGGACGGGTCGAATCCGGTGGTCGGTTCGTCCAGGAACAGCAACTCGGGGTCGCCGGCCAGCGCAATGGCCACATCGAGGCGGCGTTGCTGACCACCGGAGAGCCGGACCACTCGGGTGTCGCGCTTCTCGGTCAGCCCGACCAACTCGATGACCTCGCCCACGGAGCGCGGCCTGGGGTAGTACGCCGCGTACATGGCAATGGTCTCCGCGACCGTCAGGTACTGGTCGGTGCCGGTCGACTGCAGGACGATGCCGATGCGCGGCTTGAGCTGCTTGCGCTCGCGGTTCGGATCCAGGCCCAGCACGGAGACTTCGCCCGCGTCGCGGTGCCGGTACCCCTCGAGGATCTCGATCGTGGTGGACTTGCCCGCGCCGTTTGGACCGAGCAGCGCGAACACCTCTCCTCTGGCGATACGCAGATCGACTCCGGCGACGGCCACGACATCGGCATCGGCGTAGTTCTTACGCAGCCCCGCGACGCGTACCGCATCCGTATCGAGCATTGCGACACCATGCCACGCGGACCGGGCCGCTGGCGCCGCGGTTCCGGGCGATCACGTCGGTGCCGGGCGGACTTCACCCGTGCGTCGCGCGAGCGCGCACCGCCGCCTCTCGTACGGCTCCGATGCGCCGGACCGCCCGCTCGAGCGCATACCCGGGGTCGGCGGCTTCGCCTTTGACGTCGGCGTTGAGGCTCGCAACCACACCGAGCGCCTCGCGCAGGCCGCCCTCGGTCCAGCCACGGGACTGGCCCAGCGCGCGCTTGACCTTCCAGGGCGGCATGCCGAGTTGCTTGGCCAACGCGTACTCGTCACGCCGACCTGCGGCTGCCACGCGCGCAACCGAACGCACCCCGTCGGCGAGCGCGTCGGCGATCACCACGTGCGGCACCCCGACGGACAGCGCAAAGCGCAACGCTTCGAGCGCCTGGCCGCTGCGCCCGGCCACTGCGAGGTCGGACACCGCAAAGCCGCTCACCTCGGCCCGGCCGCGGTGATACGCGCGGACGATGTCGACGTCGACGTCTCCGCCCGAGTCGCTGACCAGCTGTGCCGACACTGCCGCGAGCTCGCGCAGGTCGCTTCCGACGGCGTCGAGCAGGACGCCGACCGCTTCAGGGCCGATCCGGCCCCCGCACCTGACTACCTCGGCGCGGACGAACTGCGCGCGCTCGTCCGGCCGAGTGATCTTGGCGCAGCTGATCTCGACCGCCTTGGCCTTGCGAGCCTGCTCGAGCAGCTGCTTGCCCTTCGCCGCGCCAGCGTGCTGCAGCACGATCACCGTGCCGTCGGCCGGCGACTCGAGGTAGGGGCCGAGACAGGCAGCCGCGGCGGCCCGAATTTCGTGCGCTGCGCGCAGCACGAGCAGCCGGGACTCACCGAACAGCGACGGGCCGAGCATCTCGTGCAGCTCCGGACCCTGCAGCTCGGCGCCGGTCAGCTGCGTCTCGGCGACCGACGCGTCGGCACGCCTCGCCGCGGCGGCGACCGCGCCGACCGCGCGATCGACGAGTAGTTCCTCGTCGCCGACGAGCAGGACGAGCGGCGGCGGCGGGTCGGGCAGGTCGTCGAGGCTGATCGGGCGCGCCGGCATGACGCCATCCAAGCACCCGCCGCCGACGCCCGGCCGGGGCCGGGGCTGACGGAGCTTGCCGGGACACCGACTCCTCCCGGCCGCCATCCGACCGTGCTGGCGCCTACCCCGTGCACCACGGCAGTCAATCGACCGGGCCGGGCGACCACGGCGACGTCGCCGTCCTGGTCGGTGCGGAACACGGGGACGCCGAGCCTGGCCATCGCGCCGAGCAAGATCGGCGACGGATGCCCGTAGTCGTTGTCGATGCCGACGCTGATGACGCCGATCGAGGCGTGCACCGCGGCGAGAAATGCCGGATCGGAGTAGGCCGAGCCATGGTGCGGGACCTTGAGCACGTCGGCGCGCAGGTCGACGCCGGCGGCGAGCAGCGCTTGCTGGGCCTCGATCTCCGCATCACCCGGCAGCAGGATGCGCACTCCGCCGACCTCGGCGCG
Source organism: Jatrophihabitans sp. (assembly GCA_035642535.1). Taxonomy (GTDB): domain Bacteria; phylum Actinomycetota; class Actinomycetes; order Mycobacteriales; family Jatrophihabitantaceae; genus Jatrophihabitans. Next base: position 19,208 of record DASQSE010000057.1, read on the forward strand.
CAGCACCAATGACGAGTTGTTGGGATCGGAGTGGGTGCCGTGGAACGCAGCCGCCGGGCCGAGCACGTCGAGGTGTACGGCGCCGACATCGAGGTGCGTGCCGACCGGCGGGCTGAGGACGGGCAGCCCGCGCGGCCGGGCGACATCCTCGACGATGTCGACACCGTAGGTCGGGTCGGCGAGCGGGCCGGCCAGGATGCGGGAAATCGTGCGGCCGCGCGCCACGCCCGAAATTCCGGCAACGTGGTCGAGGTGGAAGTGCGTGATTACGAGCAGCGGAATGCGGGTGATCCCGAAGTCGTGCAGGCATCTGTCAATAGCCACTGGATCGGGTCCGGCGTCGACCTCGACCGCCGCCCCCGGGCCCGCCGGTAGCAGCAGCGCGTCGCCCTGCCCGACGTCGCACGCCACGAACAGCCATCCAGGCGGTGGCCATGACGATGTGACGGAGCGGACCGGGATGAAGATGATCAACGCCGTCGCGGCCGCGGCCCCGAGCACGCGTCGTGGCCCGGCCCGGATCGCGACCGCACCCCCGACCAGCCCGGTCGCCAGGAGCAGCAACCCGCCTACGACGCCGCCGGGCCAGGCGATGGTCGCCCCGTGCAGGCCGCCGAAGAAGTCGGCCACGGCCACCAGCCAGCGGCACGGCCAACCGGCCACCTCCGCGAGTGCACTGCCCGCGCCGAGCCACACCGGTGCGAACAACGCAGCTGCGAAACCGACTACCGTAATAACGGCAACGACCGGCTCGGCGAGCACGTTGGCAGGCACCGCCACCAGGCTGAAACGGCCGGCGATCGCCGCGATGACCGGTGCGGTGACCAGATGTGCGGCCGCCGCGACTGCGACCGACTCCGCCACCCCGGCCGGGAAGCCACGTCGGCGCAGCGCCTGCGCCCAACCCGGCGCGATCACGAGCAGCGCCGTAGTCGCCAGCACCGACATCGCGAACGACGCGCTGCTGGCAAGCACGGGCTGCCAAATGACCATCGCCACCACGACCGCCGCGAGCGACGGCAGCGCGGCTCGCGGCCGGCCGGCAGCGAGCGCAACGAGCGCGATCGCCGACATCAGCGCCGCGCGTAGCACGCTCGGTGACGGCCGCGCGACGATCACGAACATGATCAGCACCAGACCGCCCGCAGCCGCGCACAGCCACGGGCGCACCCGAGCCTTGCGCAGCATCAGCAGCACCGCACCCACCAGCACCGAGCAGTTGAAGCCGCTGACCGCCACCAGGTGCGTGAGCCCGGCCAGCCGGAACCGCTCGGCGAGGACGGGATCGAGGTTCGCGACGTCACCGTCCACAAGCCCCGGCAGCAAGCCGCGCTCCTGCTCGGGCAGGCCGGCAACCGCATCGCGCAGGGCGGCGCGGACGCGCCCGGCCGCGCGCTGCCACCACGGCGGCACGCCGAGCCGCTCCGGAGGACCGCGCGCGAACAGCGTCACCGACAGGGCACCGCCATCGATTGCCGGCAGCAGATCCCCGTCGACGAGCACGCGCTGACCGGGCAGCATGTCGTGCCATGCCGCCGCATCACCCAGGACGAGCACCGATCCGGCGGCCGGCAACCGGCGCCCGTCCGCCACGACCGAGTTGGCCGAGGTGTCGACGGCGACCCGCGCCGCGCCCCCGACGCCCTGCGCCGCGAGGACCCTCGGATCGCCCGTCACCGTCAGCATCGCGGTGACCGATGCGTGCGCCTGCGCCAGCGCGAACAGCGGCGAGGCATGCGCCCGAGCGATCCGGCCGGCGAGGGGCAGCAGCACCAGGGCAATGCAGAACAGCGCCAGCGCGAGCGCAGCGGCCCATCGCCGGGCCCGCGCCACGACGAGCACCGCCAGCCCGGTGACGCCCGCCGTGCCGCCGACCAGCGCGACACAGGCGGCAGAGCGGTGCACGCAGCTCACGACCGCCAGCCATCCGGCGCACCCGCCGCACACGAGCCGGAGATCGAGCGGTGCGCGATCGGCCACCACCGGGGGTGCTGCGCTCACACCGTCACCAGCGGCTGCAGTTCGGCGAGCTTCGCGGGGCCGATGCCGGTGACCTCGTCGAGCTGCTCGACGGTGGCGAAGCTGCCGTGCGCGGTGCGCCAGTCGAGGATGTACTGAGCCGTCACCGGCCCGACGCCGGGCAGTGCGTCGAGTTGGTCAAGCGTGGCGGTGTTGAGGTTGACCAGCCCGGTCGCGCCCGGCGTCGATGCCGTCGCCGCGCCGGCGGGTGCCGCAACAGCCCCACCCGCGACGCCGACCAGAATCTGCTGCCCGTCGGCAACCATCGCCGCGAGGTTGAGACTCGTGAGGTTGACGCCGGCACGGGCGCCGCCCGCCGCCTCCAGTGCGTCCGCCACACGCGAGCCCGGCGGCAGTCGGTACAGCCCCGGGTGCCGAACCTTGCCGGCCACATCCACCACGACCAGCGCCGACGTGGCCGCGGGTGAGGCACTCGGTGACGCCGGCAAGGAGCCGATCGACACGGCTGTCCCAACCGGGGTGATCGCACCCCTGATGGGCGCCGTGGACGACACGCTCATCGCCCGCGGGCGTTGCGCCATGACCCACAGCCCGGTGATCAGCGCGGCCACCAGCACAGCGGTGCCGACCGCCACGGCAGCGCGCCGACCCGGGTCGAGCCGGACTGGCACCCGCGCGGCCAGTTGCTGCCACACCGAGGCGTGCGGGGCGGCCGGGGTACCAGTCGGCGGCCGCGATCCCGGAGACGCTGCGTCGTACTCGCTGAGCAGCTCGCGCACCCGCGCCGCCACTCGCCGGGACTCACCTCGCACCCGGCAGACGCTAGGCAGCAGACAGCAACGCCGGCGCCCAATGCGCGCGAGTTGTGGACTGCGGCCGCCGCTGTGTACGCGGCGCCGCGAATAGTCAGACGCGTGTGCTACTCGCCGGCGTGAGTCCCACGCTCAGCGGCGGACGATCACGGTCCCCACCACGCCCGGCCCGAGATGCGCCCCGACCACCGGCCCCAACTCGGCAACCACCACGTCGCCAGGCCGCGGCACCTGGTCGCGCAGTTGCGCCTCGACGGCCGCGGCCCGATCGGCCGCCGCGACGTGGTGCACCGCGAGATCCACATCGTCCCGGCCGGCGGCGCGCACCGTGAGTTCGACCAATCGCGCCAGCGCCTTCGTCGCAGTACGCACCTTCTCCAAACCGACGATCTGCCCCTCAACGAGTTGCAGCAGCGGCTTCACCGAGAGCGTCGACGCGAACAGCGCTGCTGCGCTGCCGATCCGCCCGCCGCGCCGCAGGTACTCGAGCGTGTCGACGTAGAAGTAGGTGCGCGTGCTGTCGACCGTTGCTGTCGCGACAACCTGCACGTCGGCCGCCGAGCCGCCCTCTGCGGCCCGCCGCGCGGCGGCGAGGACCGGAAACCCAAGCCCCATCGCTGTCGAGCGAGAATCGATCACTCGCACCGCGCCGTGCGGGAAGTCCTGGGCGGCGAGCGCGGCCGACTCCCAGGTGCCCGACAACGCGGACGAGAGATGTATCGACACCACGTGCGACGCGCCGGAATCGAGCAGCGTCCGATAGCGCGTCGCGAACTCGGCCGGCGTCGGCCGCGACGTCGACACCGGCACCTTCGCGCGCAGCGCCCGGGCCACCTCCGCGCTGCTGACGTTCACGCCGTCAATCGCCGTCCGGCTGCCCAGCGTGACGCGCAGCGGCACCACAGAGATCTCGAACTGCTCGACCATCTCCGAAGACAGGCACGCCGTCGAATCGGTGACGACGCGAACCCGATCCATCAGAGAACGAAGTTGATCAACCGACCGGGCACGACGACCACGCGCCGCGTCTCACGTTCGGCCAGCGCCGCCGCGACCCGCCCGTCGGCACGGGCCGCAGCCTCGATCGCCGCCTGATCAGCATCGGCCGGCACCGTCAGCACCGCGTGCCGCACCAACTTGCCGTTGATCTGCACGGGTATCTGGACAGTCTCGTCGATCAGCAGCGCCTCGTCCGCCGCGGGGAACCGCGCCCACGCCACCGGGGTCGCGTGGCCCAGCCGGGCCCACAGCTCTTCGGCGATGTGCGGGGCGAGCGGCGCGAGCAGCAGCACCAGCGGCTCGGCCAGCGCGCGTGGCGCCCCACCGTCCGGATACGCGTGCGTGATCGCGTTGTTCAGCTCGGTGATCCGCGCAATGCACGTGTTGAAGCGCAACGTCTCGAAGCCGTCCCGCACCGCACGGATCGCCTTGTGCAGCTGCCGGTTGAGCGTGTCGGGGACCTCGGCCTCGGACACGTGGGTGTCACCGGTCGTCTCGTCGACAACGACGCGCCATACGCGCTGCAGCAGCCGATACGGGCCGACGATCGCCTTCGTTTCCCATGGCCGCGACTGCTCGAGCGGGCCGCCGAACATCTCGAACAGCCGGAACGTGTCGGCTCCGTACTCGGTGATCACCTCGTCCGGCGTGATCACGTTCTTCAGGCTCTTGCCGATCTTGCCGAACTCCTGCTTGACCTCGCGGCCCTTGTAGAGGAAGCGTCCGTCCTTCTCCTCGACCTCGGCGGCGGGCACGTAGAACCCGTCCGCGTTCGAGTACGCGGGCAGCTGCAGGTAGCCCTGGTTCACCAGTCGGTGGAACGGCTCCGACGACGACAGATAGCCCAGGTCGAACAGCACCTTGTGCCAGAACCGGGCGTACAGCAGGTGCAGCACCGCGTGCTCGACGCCGCCGACATACAGCTCGACGCCGCCCAGTGGCCGGTCGGCCGACGGCCCCATCCAGTAGTGCTCGATCTCCGGGTCGACCAGCCGCTCGGGATTCGCCGGATCCAGGTAGCGCAGCTCGTACCAACACGACCCCGCCCAGTTGGGCATCGTGTTGGTCTCTCGCCGGTACTTCTTCGGACCCTCGCCCAGATCCAGCTCGACCTCGACCCATTCGGTCAGCCGGGACAACGGCGGCTCGGGCGTCGACTCGGCATCGTCGGGCGCGAAAGCCTTCGGCGAGAAGTCGTCGGTCTCGGGCAGCTCGACCGGAAGCATCGAGTCGGGCAGCGCCATGGGCAGGCCGGTCTCGTCGTAGACGATCGGGAACGGCTCACCCCAATAGCGCTGTCGGCTGAACAGCCAGTCGCGCAGCCGGTAGGATTCGGCGCCGCGGCCCCGGTCGTGGTCCTCCAGCCACTCGGTGATGTGCGCCTTCGCCGCCGCGACGTCCATCCCGTCCAGGAACCCGGAGTTGACGGCCGGCCCGTCGCCCAGGTAGGCCTTGCCCTCCCAGCCGTCCGGCGGCTGGACGGTCCGGACGATCGGCAGCTCGAACGTCTCCGCGAACTCCCAGTCCCGCTCGTCCTGGCCGGGGACTGCCATGATCGCGCCGGTGCCGTAACCCATCAGGACGTAATCGGCGATGAAGACCGGCAGCCATGCGCCGTTGACCGGGTTGAGCGCGTGCGTGCCGGTGAACACGCCGGTCTTTGCGCGATCGCCCGCCTGCCGATCCAGCTCGGAGCGGCGCGACGCGGCGGCGCGATATGCGTTGACCGCCTCACGGGGCGACGGCGCACCCGCAGTCCACGCTGCCCGCGTCCCGTCCGGCCACGCGTCAGTGGTCAGCGCGTCGACCAGCGGATGCTCGGGCGCCAGCACCATGTAGGTCGCGCCGAACACGGTGTCCGGACGGGTGGTGAAGACGTCGATGTCGCCGGCGGCCTCGGTGGCGAACGAGATATGCGCGCCGGACGAGCGGCCGATCCAGTTGCGCTGCATGGTGCGCACCTTGTCCGGCCAGTCGATGCGATCCAGGTCGCGCAGCAGTCGCTCCGCATACGCGGTGATGCGCAGCATCCACTGCGGCAGCGGCCGCCGGAACACCGGCACGTTGCCCCGCTCGCTGCGTCCGTCCGGGGTGACCTCTTCGTTCGACAGCACGGTGCCGAGCCCGGGCGCCCAGTTCACCATCGACTCGGTGCGGTAGGCCAGCCGGTGATTGTCGATCACCTGCCGACGCTCGATGGGGTGCAGCTCCGACCACGGCCGGCCGAACGGGTTCGTGCTCTCCGCCGGCTCCCGCACGCCCTCGTCGAACTCCGCGATCAGCTCGTCGATCGGCCGCGCCCGGTCGGCACCGGTGTCGTACCACGCGTTGAAGATCTGCAGGAAGATCCACTGCGTCCAGCGATAGAACGCGGGATCGGTCGTCGCGACGCGGCGCCGCTCGTCGTGCCCCAGCCCCAGTCGGCGCAGCTGCCGCAGGTAGGTGTCGATGTTGCGGTACGTCGTGGTGCGCGGATGCTCGCCCGTCTCGATCGCATACTGCTCGGCCGGCAGGCCGAACGCGTCGAAGCCCATGGTGTGCAGGACGTTATCGCCGTTCATGCGCCGATACCGGGCGTAGGCGTCGGTGCCGATGTAGCCCAACGGGTGGCCGACGTGCAGCCCCGCACCGGACGGGTACGGGAACATGTCCATGACGTAGGAGTGCGGGCCGATCGCGACGCGGTCGAAGCCGTCCGCCAGCGCCCCGGACGGGTTCGGGGCGTTGTACGTGCCCGCGTCGACCCACCGCTGCTGCCATCCCGTTTCGATGGTTTCGGCGAGTGCGGCGTTGTACCGGAACGGGGGGACGTCCTCTGCCGCGTCGACCGCCTCGCTACCCGTGCTCATCCGTATCGCTCCTCTTGGTCTGCTCTGACATACGAAGAGCCCCTGCACACTCGCAGAGGCTCAGCCGTGCTGTCGGGCTTCGGCCGATCAGCACGGCTACATAAGCAGCAGTCGAGGCATGCGCATACTGCACAGAATACGGCACGGCGTCATGGTGCACGCCCGGCCCCGCCGCCCCTCGCCCGGGGGGTTGCTACGCGTCGGCGTCGGACGCGTCCTCGTCCTGCAGCCGGATGGGCAGCGGCAGGACGGTGCCCGGCGTGCCGAGATTGTGCCCGCGCAACCGCCAGGACGGCGGGTGCCCGTCGAACGCCGGTTCGACGATCAGCTCCGACCAGTGGCAGTTCGCCAGCGGGCCCAGCGGGTGGATTTCCTGCGCGATGCCGAGCAGTGCGTTCGTCAAGGCCATCGCGGTCGCGCTGTGCGTCACGACGACCGCAGTCGCCACGTCCGGTAGTTCGAGGAACGCGGCATGAGCACGCTCGGCCACCTGCGCCCGGCTCTCGCCACCGCGTCGGCTGACGTCGCGGCCTGCTGCCCAGTCGGCGTATTCGTCCGGGTACTTGGCTGCCACCTCCTCGCGGGTCAGCCCCTCCCAGTGGCCGAGGTTGCGCTCCCGGAAGCGCGGCTCCAGGTGCACGTCCAATTGCGTCACGTCGCCGACGATCTCGGCGGTCTGCGCGGCGCGAGCCGAGTCGGAGCTGACGAGCAGCGAGGGCCGCAACGCCGCGATCAATGCCGCGACCTCGTACGCCTGGGCCCGGCCGACCTCGTCCAGCGGCGGGTCGGCCTGGCCCTGGAAGCGGCGCTGCGCGTTCCACGCCGTGCGGCCGTGCCGGAGCAGCACGACCCGCCGGAGCTCTGCGGTCACCGTCAGCCGTCGCCGGCGGCGGCGCGCTCCGCCCGGTGGGCCTCGGCCGCGCTGTCCGTGAACGGCAGGAAGGGACAGTCCTTCCACAGCCGTTCGAGCGCGTAGAAGATCCGCTCCTCCGTGTGCTGGACGTGCACGACCACGTCGCCGAAGTCGAGCAATACCCAGCGGCCGTCCCGGTGGCCCTCGCGGCGAATCGGCTTGTGCCCGGCGCGGTGCGCCTTCTCCTCGACCGCGTCGACGATCGCCTCCACCTGCCGTTCGTTGCTGCCGGTGGCGATGACGAACAGGTCGGTGATCACGAGCCGTTCGCTGACGTCGATCAGGACGATGTCGGTGGCGAGCTTGTCGGCGGCGGCCTGGGCGGCGACGCGGGCGAGCGCGATCGCCTCTTCGGTAGCAGTCATCTTGGTGTCAACGGTAGAGGTTGTGCTTGTTGATGTACTGCACCACACCGTCCGGAACGAGGTACCAGACCGGCCGGCCGCCGGCGACGCGGGCGCGGCAGTCGCTGGAGGAGATCGCCATCGCGGGCACGTCCAGCAGCGTCACGGACTCGCTCGGCAGGTGCTCGGCGGACAGGTCGTAGCCCGGGCGCGTGACGCCGACGAAGTGCGCCAACTGCACGGCGTCCTGCCAACCCTTCCAAGACAGGATCTGGGCGAGCGCGTCGGCGCCGGTGATGAAGAACAGCTCGGCACCGGGGCGCTGCGCGGCGATGTCGCGGATCGTGTCGATCGTGTACGTCGGCCCCGGGCGGTCGATGTCGACCCGGCTGACCCAGAACCGCGGGTTGGACGCCGTGGCGATGACGGTCATGAGATAGCGGTGTTCTGCCGGGCTGACCTGGCGGTCGTCCTTCTGCCACGGTTCGCCGGTGGGCACGAACACCACCTCGTCCAGGCCGAACAGCGACTCGACCTCGCTCGCGGCGACGAGGTGGCCGTGGTGAATCGGGTCGAACGTGCCGCCCATGATCCCGACCCGCGCCACGTCCGCCTCCCCACCCTCCGCCCAAAGCGCGCCGATTCCGTCGGCACTGACTGCATCGAGATTTTACGAGGGCGCGCGAACGAGACCGATCGCAAGGACGCGGCGGGCGCGGTCCAGCCACTCGCGCACCCGCAGCCCTTCGTTGCGCATCGACTCGAGCGCCAAGTCGCCGGCCGGGTCGAGATCGACGGCCGCCGCCCAATGCGCACGTTCGGCGGCGAGCCAGGTCGGCATGTGGGTCACCGTGACGTCGACGAATCCGCCCGCCCGCAGCGCGGCGCCGATGTCGCGGCACAGCCGGGCCGGGACCGTGTCGCCACCCACATCGGTCACCTCCCAGCCGGTGAGCACGAGGCGGCCGCCCGGCCGGAGGATCCGGGCGCACTCTGCGATGCCCGCCTCGTACGGTTCGGGGAATTGCATCGCGTCGACGCACACCACCGCAGCGGCGAACGCGTCGGGCAGTCCGGTGGCCGTCAATTCGCCGAGCCGGAAATCGGCACGCCCCGCGGCCCGTTCCCGCGCACGTTCGATGGCGACCTGTGAGAAGTCGACGCCGGTCAGCTTCGCACCGGTGCGCCGCGCGATCTCCAGCCGTATCCGCCGCGCCCGCACGCCAGGTCGACGAGCACGTCGCCCGGCCGGACGGCCAGCGCCGCCGTGACGTCCGCGATGCCGTCACACGACAGCAGGCTGGACGATTCGAGCTCGGCCGGCAGACCGAGCGTCCGGGCCGCGATCTCGTCGCGGGCCGGCGAGTTCGCCATGTCGGCGTACCACTGGTCGAAGCGCTCGGCCGATGATGGTGCTGCCACGCGGGCGAGCCTAAAGGTCGCGCGCGTAGGTCTGGCCCACCAGGTCGGCGCCGTAGCTGTGATGTGGCTGCTCGTCGACCAACTCGAAGCCGGCGCGCAGGTAGACCGCGCGCGCCGCGGTCAACGGGTGATTCGTCCAGAGCACCATCCGTCGATAACCGGCAGCGCGCGTGAACTCGAGGCAGGTGTCGACGAGCTGGGTGCCGAGGCCGTGCCCACGTGCCTTCGCGTCGACGAGCAGGAGACGCAGCCGGGCGGTCTCGTTGTCCTCGGCGACGCACATGACGCACCCGACGCGCGCGCCGTCGAGTTCGGCGATCCAGGCGGCCTCGCGCGCGTCGTCGTGGCTGCTCGCCCAGTCGGCCACGATGCGCACCGCGAGCACCTCGAACGAGGCGTCCCATCCGTACTCGCGCGCGTACAGCTCGGCGTTCGCCTGGACGATCCAGCCCAGATCGCCCGGCTCCCCGATCCTGCGGATTATCATGCTCACTGACACGACTGTATCAGTAGGGCAGAATCGCTCAAGTGAATTCCGGATCACCGCGGCGCGCCGAGTTGGTCGAAGCCGCGTACGAGTACGTGCTCGCCAACGGGCTGGCCGACGTCTCGCTACGCCCGATCGCCGAAGCGATCGGTTCGAGCACCGGCGTGCTGCGCTTCCTCTTCGGATCACGAGATGGTCTGGTCGATGCGGTGCTGCACCGCGCCCGAGCCGACGAACTCGCGATGCTCGAAACCCTCCCTGCCGGCGGCGACCTGACGACGGTCGCGCACGCCGTGTGGGAGTGGCTGGCCGAGCCAACGCACGCCGGTCTGCTCGAGCTGTGGACGGAGAGCTATGCGACGTCCTTGCGCGTCGATTCCGGCCCGTGGGCCGATTTCGCGCGCGACACCGTCCGCGACTGGCTGGCGCTGTTGGCGCGGGCGCAGCCGGCGGACGTTCGCAACACGGCCGCGGGACGTGCCCAACGCACTGCCGTGCTCGCCGTGCTGCGCGGCGCGATGCTCGACCTGCTCGCGACGGGCGACCGAACGCGCACGACGCGCGCGGTGCATGCGGCAATGACAGCTGTCGCTCCACTTCCGGCCGCCCGTCGAACGTGATCGTGCACCGATAGGCGCCATAACTGCCCATACGTGCAAGATCAGGGGTGCTTGCGGCCCTGCGAGTCGGGACCAAAGACGGGGGACGCGCCTAGCTCACATGGCGTTAACTCCGGGGGTGTTCCATCGAACTATGTCGCTCAACTTCCGGGCATTTCGGCCGATCTTCGTGCAATGAGGCTGCACCTTCCCGTGTCGTGGGTATTCGGGACGGTCGTCGCCGTTGCCTTTACGGCAGTGCTGGCCGTCGCGCCGGCCGGCGCACAGCCGGCCACCGGGCCCGCTGACGCGCCGCCCCCTGCGCCGGCGCCCGCGCACGTCCCGCCCGCGATCGCACTCGACCCGTCATTGACCAAGCCGCTGCCCGGTGACACGGCCGAGACCTTGGCTGCGCGCGACAAACTGGCCAAGCTCGACGAGGCCTACCAGGTCGCCAACCAGCTCTACGACCAGGCCCGGGCGGACGCCGAGCAGGCTGCCACCGAGGTGGTGCAGGCGCGCGCGGCCGCGACCCAAGCCACCGTCGACGCCCGGCGCGCGCATGCGACGTTCGCGCTCATGATCACCGCGGAGTACGAGGGCGCCAACGACGCCGGATTCGCCGGCGGGCTGCTGGTCGCGCGTGGCCCCGGAGAGATCATCGACCAGCTGGAGATGCGCCGGGTCCTCGCCGACCGGACGGCCGGGATCCTCGATGCGGCGCAGCGCACGCAGGCGGCCGCCGCGGCCGCACGGCAGCGCCTCGAGCAGGCCGTGACTGCTGCGCGCCTGGCCGAAGCACGCTCCCAGCACCAGCTCGTCGCCGCCTCACACGCGGTCAAGGCCGCGCAGGACACGGTCACCCAACTGCACGCCGCCGACCTCGAGGCCGCCATCGAAGCCAGCGCCGATTCGCTCGGTGCCGCGGCGACGGCGATCGAGGGGCAGGCAATCACCAGCAAGGCGGCCACCGTTCGCGAGTTCGCCATCGCGACCGGACCCGCACAGGTGATCTCGATCGGCACCCGGGCGCTGCTCGAGCAGGCCGCCGGCGTCCGCAAGCTACCCAAGCATCTGCCGGAGCATCCGCCGGCAGGCAGCCCGACCTACGAACCGACGACCGGCGCACCGGTCGACGAGCAGGCCGTGATGGGCCCGCCCCCGGATCTCGGGAGCACCGTGCCCTACACCGGCGCTACCGGCGCCGGCCCGGTGCTCGCCCTGACCGACTTCGACGGCACGGTCAGTACGGACGGCTGGCCGAACTCCGGCGTCGGCAGGAAGGTCCGCGGCACTGCTCCGTTCCTCAAGCCGGACGGACGCACCGTCCATCCGGTGCTGCCGCCCTATCGCAACGGCTACCAGCCGCTGCGCGCCGAGGTCGCCGTCGACGCCGCGCTCTCGAAGCTCGGCAGCCAGTACGTCTGGGATGCGGCCGGGCCCGCCACCTTCGACTGCTCAGGGCTCACCCTCTGGGCGTGGGGACATGCCGGCGTGTCGCTCGAGCACTACACCGGTGACCAGGTTCATCAGGGCGAGCGCGTCGAGGCCAACGAGTTGCTGCCCGGCGATCTGCTGCTGTTCGGCACGCAACTGCACCACGTCGGCATGTACCTCGGCGCGGGCTACATGATCGACGCGCCGAGCACCGGTGACTACGTGAAGGTGCAACCGGTGTCCGACGACGCCGACTTCACCGTCGCCGTCCGCCCGTAGCACCGACCACCTGGTCACCGCTTCGGGGCCGGGCCGGAGTCAACGGAGGGTGACTGCCGGCATCCGCAACGGACCGGCGGCAGGCAGGCCGAGCGACACCGCAAGTGCCGTCAGATCACCCCAGCCCGTCGTCGCCGCCGCAGCGCGCGGATCGTCGCTCGAGCGCGGCCGGCGCAGCCGCTCGATCGGCGGGATGTGCACCGCGGGACGCAGCGGAGCGTCGGAGGGCAATCCACCGCGCTGCCGGGCGATGTCCGTGGCATCGCGCAGGCCGCCCAGCAGGTCGACGAGCCCGTTGCCGACGGCGTCCGCGCCGGACCAGATGCGGCCGCGGGCGATGGCGTGCACGTCGTCGTAGCTCATCCCCCGCGCGTCCGCGACCTTCTGCACGAAATCGGCGTAGACGCGGTCCAGCATCGCGCCCAGTCGGGCCCGCTCGTCCTCGCTGAACCCGCGGCGCAGCGAGAACATCCGCGCGCTGCCGCCGTGCTCGACGGCTCCGGTGTTGAGACCGAGGTGGCGCTCGAGCAGCTCCGAGACCACCACCTTGCCGCCGACCACGCCGATCGAGCCGGTGATCGTCGACGGCTGCGCGACGATCACGTCGGCCGGGCAGGCGATGTAGTAACCGCCCGAGCCGGCCAGGGACGCCATCGACACGACGACCGGTTTGCCGGCTTGTCGCGTCAGCAACACCTCACGCCAGATCGTGTCGGACGCGACGGCCGACCCACCAGGCGAGTCGACGCGGAATAGCACGGCGCGCACCCGCTCGTTCTCCCGGGCCGTGCGCAGCGCAGCGGCGACGGTGCTGCCGCCCATGATCGGCCCGCGCGGCGTGCCGCGCGAGCGGCCCACCACGATCTCGCCGTGCCCTTCGACGAGCGCGACGTACTCGCGCTGCCGCTTCACCAAGGTGGCGGCCGTGCGGCGCGGCGCCCACTGGTCGGCGAAGAGCAACTGCACGTCTCCGACGCGCTTGCGCAGCTCGCTGTACACCTCGTCGCGATAGCCGAGCCGGTCGATGAGCCCGGCATCGACGGCCTCCGCTGCCGACAGCGGAGCGCGCTCGCTGACCTCACGCACAGCAGACGCCTCGAGCGAGCGACCGGCGCCGATCGCGTCCACCGCGACGTCCCAGATCGACGCGACGACCCGATCAACCGCCTCCCGGTGCTCCGGCGTGAACTCGGTGCGCATGACGCGGTCGGCCGCGTTCTTGTACTCGTAGCGTTGATCGAGCTGCGGTTCGACGCCGAGCTTGTCCAATGCGCCGCGCAGGAACGTCGTCTCGGCCGCGACGCCCATCAGGCCGAGCTCGCCGGACGGTTGCAGCCAGATCTCCGAGCAGCCGGTCGCGAGCGCGTAGTCGGCCGTTCCGTTGCCGCCCTCGCCGAACGTCTCGGCCCACGCGACGACCGGCTTGCCGCTCTTGCCGAAGACTTGGAGCCCGGCGCGCAGCTCCTGCATCGTCGCCCACGGCAGGACGCCTCCGCCGACCTTGACGACGATGCCGAGGACCTTGGCGTCGTCGCCCGCCTCGTGCAGCGCGCGCAGCACCCCGCGCAGCCGCGGCCGGTGCCGGCTGCGCAGCTTGCCGAGCACGTCGTCGGGCTCGACCTCGATCGGTGTCGACGTCAGGTCGAGCTCTAGCAGCAGGTTCGGACGGCGTAGCGACAGCATGCCGCCACGGTAATCAGACGCCCGGCAAACCGCCTACCAGTGGACGCCGCGCAGGATGTGCGCGAAGGCGACGCTCTCGGTGGACGGCTCCTCCTTCGTGGCGTCCTTGCCGTCGCCGCGCGCGGCCTTCGAGTCCGGGAACAGCTTGTAGCCGGCGTTCAGGATGACGTCGACGCTGCGCGGCGAGATCTGGTAGGCGAGCGCGCCGGCGTTGCCCAGCGTCGTGCCGACCGACTTCGGCTTGCGAATCATCGCCTTGCAGATCAGGTCCGCGGCCTCGGCCGGGGTCATCGTCGGGAAGCGGTCGTACATCTTGGTCGGCGCGATCATCGGGGTGCGGACCAGCGGCATGTGCACGGTCGTGAGGTGCACGCCGTCGTCGATCACCTCCGAAGCGATGCAGCGCGAGAACGCGTCCAGCGCAGCCTTGGATGCGACGTAGGCCGAGAAGCGCGGGATGTTCGTCTGCACGCCGATGGAGCTGACATTGATGATGTGCCCGCCCTTACGGCCGTCCGGGCTGGCCTGCCGCATGATGGGCATCAGCGACAGGATCAGCCGCACCGGGCCGAAGTAGTTGAGCTGCATCGTCCGCTCGAAGTCATGGAAGCGGTCGTAGGACAACGCGATCGAGCGGCGGATCGAGCGTCCGGCGTTGTTGACGAGGACGTCCACCCGGCCGTGATCCTCGAGCACCTCCTTCGCCATCCGCTCGATGTCGCTGATGTCGGACAGGTCGCAGCGGTGCACGAACGCCTCGCCGCCCTGGTCCTCGATCTCCCGCTTCGTCTGCTCGAGCTGCTCGACACCGCGCGCCACGAGCAGCACCCGGCCGCCGGCCGCGCCGACCCGCAGCGCGGTCGCGCGGCCGATGCCGGACGACGCCCCGGTGATCATCACCGTCTTGCCACGGATACTGCGGGCCAGCTGCTTGTCCTTCTTGCGATCCGGGCTGTACGTGCGCTCCCAGTAGTCCCACAGCGTCTGCACGTAGGTCGCGAACGGCGGCACCTCGATGCCCGAGCCGTGCAGGATTGCGCGGGTCTTCGTCGAGTCGAAGTGGGTCGGGTAGGTGAGGTAGGCGAACGCCTCGCGCGGGATGCCCAGCTCGGCCAGCAGCAGATCGGTGACCTGCCGAGCACCGGGCAGCCGGGACAGCGTCGTACCGAACCGCAACGGCAGCGCGTCGAGTGCGCGGGCGTCGATGTTGACGGTCGGTTGCGGCGCCTTCGCCGCCTTGGTCAACGCCTTGAACAGCGCGCCGACCGTGAGCGGCTCCGGGTCGGTCAGATGGAAAGTCCGGCCGTCCAGGTCGGGCAGGTGGGCGAGGTAGTCCATCGCCTTGGCGACGTAGTCGACCGGGACGAGGTTGATCTCACCGCCTTCGACCCCGACGCCGCGCCACCACGACGGGGTCAGCCCGCGTAGCCGCTGGATCGTCTTGAAGAAGTAGTACGGCCCGTCGATCTTATCGATCTCGCCGGTCTTCGAGTGCCCCACGATCGCGCCGGGGCGGTAGATGCGCCACGGCACCTTGGATGCCGTGCGCACCATCCGCTCGGACTCATGCTTGGTCAGGTAGTAGGGGTTGTGCGCGACGTCCTGCGCCTCGTCGAACATGTCCTCGGTGAAGACGCCCCGGTAGAGGCCGGCGGCCGCGATCGAGCTGGCCTGGTGGAAGTGCTTCGCGCGAATCGCCGCGGCGAGCTCCAGCGCATGCCGGGTGCCCTCGACGTTCGCGGTGCGCTGCGTGTCGGCGTTCACGGTGAGGTCGTAGATCGCGGCGAGGTGGAAGAAGTGCTCGATCGTGCCGCTGAGTCGCTCCACGTCGCCCTCCGCGACGCCCAGCCGCGGCTTGGCAAGATCCCCGACGATCGGCACGATGCGCTCGTCGTCGCCGAGCCGCTCCTTGAGCGCGTCCAGCTTGTCGAGCGAACCCGCACGGCACAGGCAGTAGATCGTCCCCTCACGGTTCTCGAGGAGCTCGGCGACCAGGAATCGGCCGAGGAAGCCAGTCGCGCCCGTGACGAAGTAGGCCATCTGTCCTCCAGCGTGGGTGGTAGCGCAAGTCTCGTCTACCCCGCAGTAATCAGCAAAGTTGTCCGTCCTACGTCACGCCGCAGCGTGCCGAGGGGCGGACAACTCGCTGGATCAGGCGGAGACGTGCGGGAAGATCGCGCCGAGCGCCAGCCCGCCGACGTAGAGCCACCCGAAGGCGCGGTTGTGGACGAGGCAGACCCGGTGGTACCAGAGCGGCCAGCCGACGTAGCCCGGCGGCGGCTCGGCGGGCGCCGGACTGCCCATGACGCGCAGCGCGCGGACGGCCCGCGGGGCGGCGACGAGGACCACCGCGATGAACGGCGACAGCGCCCCGGCGCCGATCGCCACCGCCCCGGCGACGTACATGCCCGCGACCGCAGTTTGGTTGAGCGCGCGGGTCGTCCGTTCGCCCAGGACGACCGGCAGGGTGCGTTGATGATGCTCGGTGTCGAAGCCGCGCTGATCGATGTGCTTGCCGACCAGGATCGACATCACGCCGAGACCGGGCGGGACGGACGCGGCGAAGGCGGCACCCGACCAATGACCGGTGATCACGAAGTACCCGCCGCCGATCATCAGCGGGCCCCAGACCGCGAACGCCGCCACCTCGCCGAGGCCGAGTTCCTTGAGCGCGCGCGGCGCCGCGTCGTAGGCGTACAGCAGCACGAAGCCGGCGACCGCGAGCCACACTGCGGGCCAGCCGCGCAGCGCGACGAAGTACGCCGCGATCGCCAACGCGACCACTCCGAGCGCGACGAGCCCGGTCGCGAGCAGCCGCGGCGTCACCGCGCCGGAGGCGATCGGGTGCAGCGTGTAGCGGCGGCGCGGCGAGTCGGCCGTGTCGTGCCCGCGCCGGTAGCCGAAGTAGTCGTTCGAGAGGTTGCTGATCGCGTGCAACACGACGTAGCCGACCAACACGAGGACGAACGGCAGCACCGCGAACCGACGGTCGGTCGCCGCCAACAAGCCGGCCATCACCGCGGACTGCGCGGAGATGACGAGGATCACGCTGCGCGCCGCGTACAGGAATCGAGTTAGCGGGTCGAGGGTGCCGAACTCCTCGGCCTGCGCCGGGTAGAAGCCGGTGAACGCACCGACCCACGCGAAGGCGCCGGGCTTGCGGAGCGTGGACGAACTGCTCATACCGGCCACAGTACGTCCGTCGCCGGTTCGGGTAACCGCACCCACAAGACAGGTGATTGCTCCATCGTTTCGCCTATGGCGCGCGGCAACGATCGAGGTATGACGAAGACGGAATCCGAGCCGCGCCACGGCCAGGTCTGGCAGGCTCAACCTTCGATGATCGATCGGCTGCCCCGCATACTCAGCGAACCGCTACGGCGCCGCACCTGGGCCGAGGCGTTGTTCGCGGTGCTGGGCCTGCCCATCGGCGTCGCCGGATTCGTGTTCACCGTATTCACGCTCTCCGGCAGCGCCTTCCTCGCGGTCACCTTCGTGGGGCTGCCGCTGCTCGCGATTACCGGGTTGGTTTCGCGCCAACTCGGATCCGTAATGCGCGTCTTCGCAAACAAGCTGATCGGGGCGCAGATCCCGCCGCCGCAGCGATTCCGCCCCAACCCCGGCCTGCTGGGCTGGATCGGCTCGTGCCTTACCGACGGCACGGCATGGCGGGCGCGGCTCTACCTGCTGCTCAAGTTGCCGCTGGGCATCGCCGGCTTCGTCGCCGCGACCGCGTTCCTGCTCTACGGGGTCGGCGGCGTCACCTACGCGATCTACCAGCCCTTCCTTCCCTGCAACACAACGTCGGACGGCAAGTGCCACCGGGCGATCGGGTTCACCGACAACTGGCAGGCCGACACTCCGTTCCGCATCTTTCTCGTGAGCATCGCGGGCGTAGTTCTGCTGCTCGCCGCGCCCTGGGTGGTGCGCAGCGTCGTCTTCGTGGACCGGCACGCGATGCGCGCGCTGCTCGGTCCGACCACAGGTGCCGCCCGGGTGGCCGAACTCGAGCGCACCCGCGCGCTGGCGGTCGACGACTCCGCCGCCACGCTGCGCCGCATCGAGCGCGACCTGCACGACGGCGCCCAGGCCCGACTGGTAGCCGTAGCGATGAACATCGGCCTGGCCCGCGAGAAACTGGCCGAGGGCGATGATCCGGAGGAGGCGGGGCAGTTGCTCGACACCGCGCACACGACGGCGAAGCAAGCGCTCGTGGAACTGCGCGACCTCGCACGCGGCATCCACCCGCCGGTGCTCGACGCCGGGCTGGACGCGGCGCTGGCGACGCTCGCCTCGCATAGCGCCGTCCCGGTTCAACTCGGCACGGTCATCACCGAGCGGCCCGAACCCGCGATCGAGACGATGGCCTATTTCTGCGCCGCCGAGTTGCTCACCAACGTCGCCAAGCACAGCGGTGCGCAGCAGGCGTGGATCGACGTACGCACCACCGGAGGGCGGCTCGTGCTCCAGGTGGCCGACGACGGACGCGGCGGCGCGCTGGTCGGCGCGGGCACCGGGCTCGCCGGGCTCGCCGAGCGGGTGGCGACCGTCGACGGCCGGCTCACCGTGCACAGTCCGGCGGGCGGGCCGACGACAGTCACCGTGGACGTGCCGTTGCGGGCGGGTGGCAATCCGCAATGAGGATCGTCATCGCCGAGGACAACGTGATCCTGCGCGACGGCCTCGTCGGCCTGCTCACCGACCGCGGCCACGAAGTGGTCGCGGCCGTCGGCGACGGGGACGGGCTGCGCGACGCCGTCGGCGAGCATCGTCCGGATGTCTGCGTGGTCGACATCCGGATGCCGCCCAGCTTCACCGACGAGGGGCTGCGCGCAGCGATCGCGGTACGCCACGAGCAGCCCGACGTCGGGGTGCTGGTGTTCTCGCAGTACGTCGAGACCCGGTACGCGGCCGAGCTGATCGCCGGCTCCGCGCGCGGCGTCGGCTACCTGCTCAAGGACCGGGTCGCCGACGTGCGCGAGTTCGTCGATGCGCTGAACAGGGTGGCCGCCGGCGGTACCGCGCTCGATCCCGAGGTGGTTGCCCAACTGGTCGGCGCGAGCCGCCGTGACATCCTGTCCGCATTGACGCCGCGCGAGCGCGAGGTGCTGGAGCGGATGGCCGAAGGGCTGTCCAACTCGGGCATCGCCGCCGCGCTGGTCATCTCTGAACGCGCCGTCGAGAAGCACGTCGCGAACATCTTCCTGAAGTTCGGCATGCCACCCTCCGACAGCGAGAACCGGCGCGTGCTCGCGGTGTTGCGCTATCTCCAGTCCTGAGCCGGCCGCAGCAGCTGCGCCAGCACCGCGGTCGCCACGGTCAGCGCGGCCAGCACCCAGAGGCTCACGACGAAGGCGTGCACGACTGCGCCGGCGCCGAAGAACACCACACCGATGATCGCGACACCGAGCGCGCCGCCGACCTGCTGCGCGGTCGAGAGCACGCCTGCCGCCGAACCCGCGTGCTGCGGATCGACGCCGGCCAGCACCGTCGAGGCCAACGGCACGAGCACCGCACCGATGCCGAAGCCGGCCAGCGCCAGGCCCGGCGTGAGCTCCCACGCACTCGACGTGTGCGCGGTCTCGGCGAGCACGACGCAGCCCGCCGCGACGAGCACCGCGCCCAGTGCCAGCACCTGGTGGCCGAGCCGCGCCGCGAGCGGAACGGCGATGAGCAGCGCGGCGAAGTAGCCGACGCCGACCGCGATGAACACCGTGCCGGAGAACAGCGCCGAGTACTGGCGTCCCTGCTGGAGGTAGAGGGCGAGGACGAAGAACAGCGCGGGCGGCACGAGTGAGAACGTCATCGCCGTGAGCGAGCCCACCGCGAAGGTCCGCAGCCGGAACAGCGTGAGGTCGACGAGCGGCGAACGTCCGGCACCGCTGCGCCGGCGCTGGTGCGCAATGAACGCGACGCCCAGCAGCGGGGCGGCGGCGAAGCTGAGCCAGGTCCACAGCGGCCAGCCGTGCTCACGGCCTTCGACGAGCGGCAGGACGACGGCGGTCACCGCGGCGGAGCCGAGCAGCATGCCGGTCAGGTCGAGCCGAGCTGCGGCGCCGCGCGATTCCGGGACGACGCGGCGCACCATCGGCAGCATGGCCAGCCCGATCGGCACGTTGATCAGGAAGATGGCCCGCCAGCCCAGCCCGGCGACGTCGGCGTGGATCAGCGCGCCGCCGACTAGTTGGCCGAGCACGCCGGCGATGCCCATCGCGAAGCCGTAGGCGGCGAACGCCCGGCCGCGCCGCTCCCCGTCGTAGCTGGTGCCGAGGATCGCGAGCACCTGCGGCGTCAGCAGCGCTCCGGAGGCGCCCTGCAGCATGCGCGCCGCGACCAGCACGCCCGCGCCCGGCGCGAGCCCACAGCCGGCCGACGTCAGCGTGAACAGCGCAAGGCCGAGCGCGAAGATGCGGCGCCGACCGTAGATGTCGCCGAGCCGACCACCGGTGATCATGCCGACCGCGAAAGTCAGCCCGTAGCCGGCGACGACCAGCGACACCGCGGCCGAGCCGGCGTGCAGGTCGGTGTGGATCGCGGGCAGCGCGACGTTGACGATGAAGAAGTCGAGGAAGGTGACGAACGTGCCGGTGAGCACCACGAACAGCGGTGCCCAACTCGTGGCGGCCGGCCGCGCAACGACCGGCGGGCTCGCGGTAAGGGTCGATGTCATGGCGACGATCGTCAGCGGGTGCCGGGCGCGTGTCGATTCCCTCGGAGGTAATCGCCGCGCGCCGCCAGCACGAGCCGCATCGGTCGGGTGCTCGCGTGGCATCCCCCGCTCGTGATCATGCAGAAATCGCTGCTAGGGCATCGATTCCTGCTTGATCATGAACGGAGGGGCAGGTCGGTCATGACCCCGGAGGTAATCGCCGCGCGTCCGTGCGGCGGCTAACGTCGGCGCGGTGACGATCGCTGCCCCACAACTGCGCCCCGTCGGCCAGCTGCTGCGCGAGTGGCGCGAGCGGCGCCGGCTCAGCCAACTCGACCTCTCCATCCAGGCCGAGATCTCGACGCGGCACCTGAGCTTCGTCGAGACCGGGCGATCCCGTCCCACTCCGGAGATGATCTTGAAGCTGACCGAGCAGCTGGAGGTGCCGCTGCGCGAGCGCAACCAGCTGCTGCTCGCCGGCGGGTATGCGCCCGCCTACCCGCAGCACGGGCTGGAGGCGCCGGAGCTTTCGAGCGTGCGCGAGGCGCTGCGCCTGGTGTTGACGAGCCACGAGCCGAACCCGGCGGTGGTGATCAACAGGTGGTGGGAGCTGCTGGATGCGAACAGTGCGGTCTCCCTGATCACCGCAGGCTGCGCGCCGCACCTGCTCGAACCACCCGTCAACGTGCTGCGGCTGAGCCTGCATCCGGAGGGCATGGCGCCGCGCATCGTCAACCTGGCCCAGTGGCGGGCGCACCTGCTCGAACAGGTCCGGCGCCGCGCCGGCCAGACCGGCGATGCGCGGCTGCGTGAACTGCACGACGAACTGATCGACTACCCGGGCGGCATCGACAAGTCCGTGCCGTCCAGCAACGTCGTACTGCCGCTGCGATTGCGGCACGAGACGCGCGACCTGTCGTTCTTCTCGATCTCGGCGACGGTCGAGACCGCGGCAGACGTCACCGTCGACGAGCTGGCCATCGAGTCGTTCTATCCAGCCGACGTCGAGACCGCGCAGCGGATGCGCGAGCTCATCGCTCCTTCCGGGAACGCCGCCGCCACTGAATGAGCAGCGTCGCAAGCGCACCCAGGACGGCCGCGATCAGCAGCGCGACGAACAGCGGCGCCTTCACTTCGGGAATGATCAGCCGCACGTCGACGGACTTCGTGTTCTCAAAGATGAAGACCAGCACGAGGACGAGGGCCAACAGACCGGCGATCTGCCCGGCGGAGAGCCGCGGCCCGCGCTGCGGTGGCGGCGGCGGACCCGGTGGTGGCGGCGCCGGCGGTGGGTACTGACCGCTCATGGCGCCGATCTTTCCGTGCTGCGCGTGCTGTGCGCTAGGAGTACGAGGTCGTCGCGGTGCACGAGCTCGCGGCGGTACTCGGCGGGCAGATCTCCGGTGCGCTTGCCGAGCAGCGACGGCAGGTCGGTGGCGTCGTAGCCGATGAGCCCACGGGCGACCGGCACGCCGTCCGGGCCGACGAGGTCGACCGGCTCCCCGGAGTAGAAATCGCCGCGGACGCTGGTGACCCCGGCCGGCAGCAGCGACATGCGGCGCTGCACGACGGCGGCGACTGCGCCGGCATCGAGCACCAGGCTGCCGCGCGGTGTGGTGGCATGCCGCAGCCAGAACAGCCGCGACGCACTGCGGTCGCCGGCCGGATGGAACAGCGTGCCGGAGCGGCCGCGCAACGCGTCCGCGATCCGCGCCGACGACGACAGCACGACCGGAATGCCCTCGCTGGTGGCGATCGCCGCGGCGTCAATCTTGGTCAACATGCCGCCCGAGCCGACGTGGCTGCCGGCCCGACTGACGTCGACCTCAGCAAGATCGGCCAGCGAGGCGACTTCGGGGATGAACACGGCGCCCGGTCGGCCGGGCCGGCCGGTGTACAGGCCGTCGACATCGGTCAGCAGCACGAGCGCGTCGGCGCGCACGAGATGCGCGACGAGCGCGGCGAGCCGGTCGTTGTCGCCGAAGCGGATCTCGTGCGTAGCGACCGTGTCGTTCTCGTTGACGATCGGGATGACGCGCAACGACAGCAGTCGCTCGAGCGTCCGCTCGGCGTTGCGGTAGTGCCCGCGGCGGTGCAAGTCGTCGGCGGTGAGCAGCACCTGCCCCACTTGGAGTCCATGTCGGGCGAACGACGCCGCGTAGCGCTCGGCCAGCAGCAGCTGTCCGACACTCGCCGCGGCCTGCTGCGTGGCGAGATCGCGCGGCCGGTGCCGTAGGCCGAGCGGCCCGATGCCCGACGCGATCGCGCCGGACGACACGAGCACCACCTGCTGCCCGTCGGCGACCCGGCCGGCGATCTCGTCGACGATCGCGTCGAGCCGGTGCGGGTCCAGCAGGCCGCGCGAGGTGAGCGACGAGGAGCCGACCTTGACGACCGTGCGGGCCGCCGCGGCCACCGCCTCTCGCGTCACGCGTCCTCGTCCTCGTCGTCGTCGTGCGCGCGGCGCGCCTTCTTCGCGGCCAGCCGGTCCTCCGCCCTGGCCCGCGTCGACGACGCCAACCGCTCGTCCGAGCCGCGCCGCGACGGGATGTACGCCTCGTCTGCGATGCCGCCGGTCGGTTCGAAGTCGAACGTGACGTCGCCGATCGTGACGGCCGCCCCCGGCTCCGCACCGAGCTTGGTGAGCTCGTCCTCCACCCCGAGCCGCTTGAGCCGGTCCGCGAGGTAGCCCACCGCCTCGTCGTTGTCGAAGTTCGTCTGCCGTACCCAGCGCTCCGGCTTACTGCCGCGCACGGCGAAGCCGTCCCCCTCGGCCGCGATCGTGAAGCCCGCGTCGTCGACCGCCGGCGGGTGCAGCACGATGCGCGGCCGGTCGGTCGTCGGACGGATCGCACGGTCGGCCTGCACCGCCTCGGCGAGCGCGAACGTCAGCTCACGCAGCCCTTCGTGCGAGGCCGCGGAGATCTCGAAGGTGCGGAGTCCGCGCTTCTCCAGGTCGGGGCGCACGAGCTCGGCGAGTTCGCGCGCCTCGGGCACGTCGATCTTGTTGAGCGCGACCAGCCGCGGCTTGTCCAGCAGCTCACCGAACGTGCCGCGATACTCGCCGAGCTCGGCTTCGATCGCGTCGAGATCGCTGATCGGGTCGCGGCCCGGCTCGAGGGTCGCGCAGTCGAGCACGTGCAGCAGGACGGCGCACCGCTCGACGTGCCGCAGGAAGTCGAGGCCGAGGCCCTTGCCGGCCGCGGCACCCGGGATCAGGCCCGGGACGTCGGCGACGGTTAACGTCGTGTCGCCTGCACTGACCACGCCCAGGTTGGGGACGAGGGTGGTGAAGGGGTAGTCGGCGATCTTGGGACGCGCCGCCGAGATCGCGGCGATGAGCGACGACTTGCCTGCGCTCGGAAACCCGACGAGCCCGACGTCGGCGACGCTCTTGAGTTCGAGGACGACGTCACGCACCTCCCCCGGCTCGCCGAGCAGGGCGAACCCGGGCGCCTTGCGCCGAGTGGAGGCCAGCGCGGCGTTGCCGAGCCCACCGCGGCCGCCGCCCGCCGCGACGAACGAGGTGCCGCTGCCGACCAGGTCGGCCAGCACTTCACCGTGCTCGTCGAGGACGACCGTGCCGTCGGGGACGCGCAACTCGAGCTCCGCGCCGTCCGCGCCGTTGCGGTTGCTGCCGGCGCCCTGCTTGCCGTTGCCGGCGCGCTGGTGCGGGTGGTGGTGGAAGTCCAGCAGGGTGTGGACGTTGTGGTCGACGACCAGGACGACGTCGCCGCCGTGCCCGCCGTTGCCGCCGTCCGGGCCGCCGAGCGGCTTGAACTTCTCGCGGTGGATGGACGCGACGCCGTGCCCGCCGTTGCCCGCGGTCAGGTGCAGCACGACGCGATCCACGAAACTCGCCAAGGCTGCACCTCCGTTCGGGTCGAGACAGCAAAAGGGCGGCTCCGGTCGCCCCGGGGCCGCCCTGTCGGTGTGGGACCCTCAGGCCCCGGTCGGGAGGACGTTCACGGTCTTGCGCCCGCGGCGGCTGCCGAACTTGACAGCGCCGGCCTCGAGGGCGAACAGCGTGTCGTCCTTGCCGCGCCCCACGCCGGCGCCGGGGTGGAACTTGGTGCCACGCTGCCGGACCAGGATCTCGCCGGCCTTGACCTGCTGGCCGCCGAAGCGCTTGACGCCGAGATACTGCGCGTTCGAATCGCGGCCGTTGCGGGAGCTGGACGCGCCCTTCTTGTGTGCCATGGCGTGCCCTTCCTTACTTCGCGCTGATGCCGGTGACCTTCAGCTGGGTCAGCCGCTGCCGGTGGCCCTTGCGCTGGTGGTAGCCGGTCTTGTTCTTGAACTTGTGGATGCGGATCTTCGGGCCCTTGGTCTGCGCCACGACCTCCGCGGTGATCTTCGCCTTGGCCAGCTTCGCTTCGTCGTGGGTGACGGCCTCGCCGTCGACGAGCAGCACGGCCGACAGCGCGACCTCGGCGCCGGGCTCCGCCTCGAGCTTCTCGACCTCGATGACATCGCCCTCGGCGACCTTGTACTGCTTGCCGCCGGTCTTGACGATGGCGTACATCGCTGCGTCCACTCCTCAATCTGGTGCGCCCGATCCGACGGTGTAGATCCGGGCGCTCGTAGAAAGACCCACCTCGCGATGGGCCGTCCTACAGACTACGGCACGGCGATTCTGGACGCCAAAACGCGGCCATTAGGCCATTAAGGTGATCCGGTGCAGATCTTCGCGGTCCATTGGGACGACCCCGGCGCGGCGTCGTTGCGTGCCGCGCAGCGGGACGAAATCGCCCAGCGCTACGGGCGGCCCGACTCCGAGCCCGGCACCCCGCCGTCCGCCTCGGACATCGCCTACTTCGTGGTGGCCGCCGACCCGGAGGGGACGCCGCTCGGCTGCGGCGGTTTGCGGCGGCTGGACGCGACCTCGGGCGAGGTGAAGCGGATGTACGTCGTCCCCGAGCGACGCGGCGGCGGCGTGGCTCGCGCGGTGCTCGCAGCGCTCGAGGACTATGCGCGATCGCTCGGCTGGACACACCTGCGCTTGGAGACCGGCGACGGGCAACCGGACGCTGTCGCGTTCTACACGAAGCACGGCTACCGCCCGATTCCCCGGTTCGGGCACTACGTCGACGAGCCGTCCTCGCTGTGCTTCGAGCGCACGTTGAGCTAATCCGCCGCGCTGCCTACCTCCGGCGGTCCGGCCGGGCGGCTTGCCACCCGGCGGCGGCGCTTAGCCGGCTTCGCCTTCGCGGGTGCTGCCTCGGGCTCGACGGCTTCGGGCTCGACGGCTTCGGGCGTGGCTGCCGACTCGTCGACCTCCGTCCTCGCCGACTGGGAGGCCGCAGCGTGGAGCAGGTCGGTGGCCAGCTCGAGAACCGTGATGTCCGTACCCTCACTCGGCTCGCTCGCCGCGGCCTTGTGGATCGCGGAGATCGCGGCATTGGCGGCCTTGCGCTGCTCCTGCGTCGCCGCCGGCGGCAGCTCGGTGGGCTCCGGGGACGAGCTGCGCCCGCCGCGTTTGCGCTTCGAGCGTCCACTCGGCCGGTCGCCGTCCGAGCTGTCCGCGCTCGTCCCGCCCGCCTTGTCGACCGGCTCGGTGTGCACGATCAAGCCGCGCCCCTTGCAGACCTCGCAGGTCTCGCTGAACGCCTCGAGCAAACCCTCGCCGACCCGTTTGCGTGTCAACTGCACCAGGCCGAGCGAGGTGACCTCGGCGACCTGGTGCTTGGTGCGATCGCGGGCGAGGCACTCGGTGAGTCGGCGCAGCACGAGCTCGCGGTTCGACTCGAGCACCATGTCGATGAAGTCGATGACGACGATTCCGCCCACGTCGCGCAGGCGCAGTTGCCGGACGATTTCCTCGGCGGCCTCGAGGTTGTTCCGGGTCACCGTCTGCTCGAGGTTGCCGCCCGCCCCGACGAACTTGCCGGTGTTCACGTCGATGACGGTCATCGCCTCGGTGCGGTCGATCACCAGCGAGCCGCCGGAGGGCAGCCAGACCTTGCGGTCCAGTGCCTTCATCAACTGCTCGTCGACGCGCAGGTCGCGGAACAGATCGCCGCCTCCGTTGTGCCGAGACATCCGGCCGGTGAGATCCGGCGCCACGGCCTCGATGTACTCGGAAACGGTCGTCCAGGCAGAGTCGCCCTGCACGACGAGCGACTTGAAGTCCTCGTTGAACACGTCGCGGACGACCCGGGTGGCGAGGTCGGGCTCGCCGTGGACGAGCAGCGGCGCCGACTTCGTCTGCTTGGCCTTGCCCTGGATGGCCTCCCACTCGGCCTGGAGGCGCTCGACGTCGCGAGTGAGGTCCGCCTCGCTGGCGCCCTCGGCCGCAGTGCGGACGATGACGCCGGCGTCCTCGGGGACGATCTTCTTCAGGACCGCCTTCAAGCGGTGCCGCTCGCTGTCCGGCAGCCGCCGGCTGATGCCGGTCATGCCGCCGCTCGGCACGTACACGAGGAACCGTCCGGGCAGTGAGACCTGGCTGGTCAAGCGCGCGCCCTTGTGCCCGATGGGGTCCTTGGTGACCTGGATGAGCACGGTGTCGCCGGACTTGAGCGCGTTCTCGATCGCCCGCGACTTGCCCTCCAACCCCGCGGCGTCCCAGTTCACCTCGCCGGCGTACAACACACCGTTGCGCCCCTTGCCGATGTCGACGAACGCCGCCTCCATCGACGGCAGCACGTTCTGCACGCGGCCCAGATAGACGTTCCCGACGTAGGACGTCGCGCTCGCCCGCGTGACGTAGTGCTCGACGAGGATGCCGTCCTCGAGGACGGCGATCTGGGTGCGGTCACCGGTCTGGCGCACCGCCATCAGTCGCTCGACGGCCTCGCGCCGGGCGAGGAACTCCGCCTCGCTGAGGATCGGGGCGCGGCGCCGGGTGGTTTCGCGGCCGTCCTTGCGTCGCTGCCGCTTCGCCTCGAGCCGGGTGGAGCCCTTCACCGCCTGGACGCCGTCGTCCGGAGCCTTCGGCTCCCGGACGTGGGTGACGGTGTTCGGATCTGCGGGCTCGTCGGCGTCTTCCTCGCCGGCGCGGCGCCGCTTGCGCCGGCGCCGGGTATTGGTGCTCTCGGTGTCGGCCTCGGGCTCGGTCGCCTCGGGCTCGGTCGCCTCGGCGTCGGCGGTCGCGTCGTCGGTCGTCTCGGCCGCCGCGGCCTCTTCGCCGTTCTTCGCCCCGCCGCCACCTCGACCGCGCCGGCCCCGGCGGCGGCGGCGCCGGGCACCGGTGGCCTGCTCGATCGCGGCTTCCTTGACGTCCTCCGGCTCGGCGGTTGAATCCTGGATGTCCTCGGCCGCGGTGATGTCGACCTCGCCGGGCGCCGGCTCGTCGCTCGGCGGCGGCGCCGCGGCCTTGCGCGCCCGGCGGCGCGGAGTGCGGGCCTCCTCGGCCGGCGCCATGAACAGGACGCCGGGGGCGGTGGCCTCCGTTTCCGCCGGCGCTTCCGGCGCAGACGGTGCAGCGGCCTTGGCAGCCTTCTTCGTCGTCTTCTTGGCGGGCGCCTTGGTCTCCGTGTTGGTTGCCGCCTTCTTGGCGGCCTTCTTTGCCGGCGCCTTTTTTGCCGGCGCCTTCTTGACGATCGTCTTCTTGACGGTCTTCTTCGCCGCCTTCACCGGCGGTGCCGCCAGCTCTGTTGGCGCATCGGTGTTCTCGTTGTCAGGTTCGAGCATTTGCTCGGGTCACTCCGTTCGGCCTCCGGGCGCGTCCACGACACGGCGTGTTACCGCGACCGCACAGAGGCGGTTTTGGCGGGCACCGCGGTGCCCGCGAAGTCTTCGTTGGGGTCGCATGTCGCGGCCCCGGCGGGTACTCCTGTCCTACTTCGGCGTCGCGGCCTGTTGTTCACGATCGGCGGCCAACGGGTCTCCGATCACATCGTGCGCACCGAGCGGTCCCTGCGCCTGGCGCACCGCTAGCGGCGGTGCGGCCGGGGCGAGACCGGCGACGGCACGAAGTGCCGCGACGACGTCGTCGGGTCGTACGGCTGGGGTTACCTGCCGGACAACCACGTCGATTATCGCATGCCCCTGGTCGCCACCCTGCGAAGGCGCGGTCGAGACACGCGCGAGCACGACCGGGGCACGGGCATCGAGGACGCGCCGGCCGCTCTTCGTCAGCCGCTCGATGCCGACCTCGTCGCGCGCCAGGAACTGCGTGATCGCCGCCAGCGCGGCCGAATCCGACACGCCGGGCAGCTCGATCCGCCAGGCGGACGCGTCCATCCGGTCGGCGAGCGAGCCGGGCCCGGCCGGCACCGCCTCGACGATGTCCAGGCCGGCCGGCAGGGCCGCGTCCAGCGCGGCTCGCAGTTCCGCCACGTCCACCTCGCGGACGAGACCGATCTCCAGGTACTCCGCCTCGCTCGCGACCCCGGTCGGCGCCGCGCCCACGTAGCTGATCTTCGGATGCGGGGTGAAGCCGGCGGAGTAAGCCATCGGCACCTCGGCCCGCCGCAGTGCCCGTTCGAAGGCGCGTGCGAAATCCCGGTGCGACGTGAAGCGGAGCCGGCCCCGTTTTGCGTAGCGGATCCGGATCCGCTGCACCGCCGGCGCCGCCGGCGGCCCGGTCGGAACGCGGCGCGCCATGCGTCCGAGTCTGCCGCATCACCCGGACGTGGCGGCAGCACGCGCCCACGCGCCGCCCGGCGTCGGTCAGGATGCGAGCGCACGAGGCGACCGCACGGCATTGCGCCAGCGGGTCGGAGCGCCGCAGCGCCGTGTTGCCGGTGAGCGTCACGCGGGACGTCGCGGTGTCCTTCGGCCACCAGAACGGCTGATCGTCGTCCCAGTAGTTGTCGATCAATCTGATCCGTCGTGGTTTGACGCCGCTCACGGCGTTGTCCGCGCCGTACACGACGTTGCGTTGAACCGTGATCCAGTCAGCACCGACGTCCGCGTAGACACCCACGCCACCGGTGTCGTGCACGACGTTGCCCCGCACGACCGACCCATTGGCGAAGGACGTCCCTTGGGCGGACGGCAGCTAGATCCCGCCGCCGTCCGGCACCGTCCGAACCGCGTTGAAAACCAGATTTCCTACGACGTGCAGCCCATGCGGCGACCCGCACCAGATTCCCGAGTACGGCACGTCGTCGACCTGGTTGTGTGCCACGGTCGCATTGGGCGATCCCTCGAGTGAAAGGCCGATCGAGCCGCGGTAATCGATGCCGATGTCGTGGATCCAGTTGTCTTCGACGCGGTTGTTGCCACCGTGGCCGCGAACCTCGACGCCGCCACCTGACGCGTCGTCGATCACGTTGCCGTCCACGGCATTGGCTGAGCCCACCTGGGAAAGGACCAGCGCAGTGCCGCCCAGATGCGTGAATCGGTTGTCTTCGACGTCGATGTGCTCGGCGCCGCGGAATGAGACGGCGCCCGGCATCCGGTATCCGGCGCTGCCGTTCGCGTAGTACCAGCTGCCGATCGTCTGCGGGAAGCCCTGCGGCCGATCCGGCGTAAACCACGTCGCGTAGGAGAAGGTCAGCCCGCGGAATGCCACGTCATGCAACGGCGCTCCCGCGACCAGCGTTTCCAGCATCGGCGCGACATCCGTGGGCGCTCCTGGAGTCGCGCCGGGAACATCGGCGGCGTAGGCACGCTTGAGATCGCCGTAGCACGGTTGATCGACGGTGACCACCGTCCACTTGGTGTCACCGTGAACTCAAGCCACGCCACAGCGCGCCTCCGAGTAGGGCAGCCCAGCCTTCGCTCCGTTGAATACGAGTTCCATGTCCTCGGGACCTCGCCAGGACTGCGGCACGGTGTTGTGGACGGCGAAGCCGGCCCGCAGTGCGATCGCCTTGCCGGGCAGCCCGCGTCCGAGCGCAGTACGGGCTGCGCGGCGGCCGTCGACGAACAGGTGGCGCGTCTCGAGCTCACCCACATCCGCCTGCCGGGCCCCTGGCACGTCCGTCGCCGGTCGCCACCCGGTCACCGGTCGACCGCCGCTGATCGCGGGCATCTCGCGCCGCGGCGTTCCGTAGCCGTACGCCTGGTAGGTGACCGTGTGCCCGCCGGTGCCGCTGTCGCCCGCTGCCGATGAGAATCGAAGCGGACGGTTGAGTTGGTAGCGGCCCCGCGCAGGTTGACGACGATGTCGCCGTCCATTCGCGCGCTGCGCTCGCGGACCGCACGCTGGGCGCGCGCAATCGTGGCGAACGGATTTTGCAGCGTGCCCGGCCAGCTGTCCCGCCCCCACGGCGCGACGTAGAGTTGCTCGTCGTCCGCATGCCCCGTGCCGGTGAAGGCGTCGACGAGCGCCCCCGCAGCGGCCAGCGTCGTGAGCACGGCGGCCAGCGCGATCAGTTTCGTCCTGATCTTCACTGGACGAGCCTACGGTTGATCTCCGGCGTCGTGGCGACAGTTGACCCCGGTGATCACGGTTTCGTGGCGAGCGGCAGCAGGTCGCGGCCGGTCGGGCCGATCTGGATGTCGGTGCCCAGGTTGGAGCAGACCCCGCAGTCGAAGCACGGCGTCCACCGGCAGTCGTCCTGCTCGAACTCACCGAGCGCGTCCTGCCAGTCGTCCCACAGCCACTGCTTGTCCAGGCCGGAGTCGAGATGATCCCAGGGCAACACCTCGTCGGCGTCCCGCTCGCGGGTGGTGTACCAGCCGACATCCACGCCGACCGCCGTTGCGGCGGCCATCCAGCGGGCGAAGGAGAAGTGCTCGGTCCAGCCGTCGAAGCGCCCGCCGTCGCGCCAGACCCGCTCGATCACCGCGCCGACACGTCGGTCACCGCGGGAGAGCAGCCCTTCGATGAGCGACGGCTCGCCGTCGTGATAGCGCATCCCGACGTTGCGGCCGAGCGCCTTGTTCGCGTTGATGGCCTCGCGCAGCTTGCGCAGCCGGTTGTCGACGGTTTCGGGCGAGGCCTGCGCGGCCCACTGGAACGGGGTGTGCGGCTTGGGGACGAAGCCGCCGATCGAGACGGTGCAGCGGATGTCCTTATGTCCGGCTGCCTCGCGCCCGGCGCGGATGACGTCGTGCGCCATGTCCGCGATCTCGAGGACGTCGTCATCGGTCTCGGTGGGCAGGCCGCACATGAAGTAGAGCTTCACCTGCCGCCAGCCCTGTACGTACGCGGCGGACACCGTACGGATCAGGTCGTCCTTGCTGACCATCTTGTTGATCACCCGGCGCAGCCGCTCGGAACCGCCCTCGGGTGCGAACGTCAGCCCGGAGCGCCGGCCGTTGCGGGAGAACTCGTTCGCGAGGTCGATGTTGAACGCGTCCACCCGAGTCGAGGGCAGCGAGAGGCTGACCCGGTCGTTCTCGTAGCGGTCGGCGAGCTGCTTCGCGAGCGGGCCGATCTCGGAGTGATCGGCGCTCGAGAGCGACAGCAGGCCGACCTCCTCGAACCCGGTGGCCGCGAGCCCGTTGCGGACCATCTCGCCGATGCCGTCGATGCTGCGCTCGCGGACCGGACGGGTGATCATCCCCGCCTGGCAGAAGCGGCAGCCGCGCGTACAGCCGCGGAAGATCTCGACGCTCATCCGTTCGTGCACCGACTCGGCGAGCGGGACGAGCGGCGCCTTCGGATACGGCCACTCGTCCAGATTCATGACGGTGTGCTTCGTGACCCGCGCCGGCACGCCTTCCTGGTTGGGCGTGACCGCGTCGATGCGGCCGTCGGGCAGGTAGCTGACGTCGTAGCAGCGCGGCACGTACACGCCACCGGTGCGGGCAAGGCGGAGCAGCAGCTCCGCACGGCTCGCGCCCGCGCGCTTCGCGTCGCGGACGATGTCGGTGATCGCGCCGACGATCTGCTCGCCGTCGCCGAGCACGGCGGCGTCGATGAAGTCGGCGATCGGCTCCGGGTTGAACGCGGCGTGCCCACCGGCAATGACGAGCGGATGCGATTCGTCCCGGTCGCGCGACTGCAACGGGATGCCGGACAGGTCGAGCGCGGAGAGCAGGTTCGTGTAGCCGAGCTCGGTGGCGAAGCTGACGCCCAGGATGTCGAACGCACCGACCGGCCGGTGCGCGTCGACAGTGAATTGGCTGATGCCGTGCTCGCGCATTAGCGCCTCGAGATCCGGCCAGACCGAGTAGGTGCGCTCGGCCAGCGCATCCGCGCGCTCGTTGATCACCTCGTAGAGGATCTGCACGCCCTGATTCGGCAATCCGACCTCGTAGGCGTCCGGGTAGAGCAGCGCCCAGCGGACGGCTACCGAGTCCCAATCCTTGACTCGCGCGTTCAGCTCGCCGCCGACGTACTGGATCGGCTTGCGGACCCGCGGCAGCAAGGGCTCGAGGTCGGCGAACAGCGAAGCGACAGGCACGCCGAATTATCTTACGGCGGCTGGCAGGATCGGGCGGGTGCGTCCTGT
Organism: Jatrophihabitans sp.; assembly: GCA_035642535.1. Classification (GTDB taxonomy): domain Bacteria; phylum Actinomycetota; class Actinomycetes; order Mycobacteriales; family Jatrophihabitantaceae; genus Jatrophihabitans. The sequence continues at coordinate 51,957 of DASQSE010000057.1, forward strand.
TTCCCCCGAGCTGCTCGTGCTCGGTGGAATCGGCTCGGTACAGTTCGGCGCGGCGCTCGCCGACAAGCTGTTCGACAAGGCGGGCCCGGGTGGCGTCGTGCTGGTACGGCTGCTCCTTTCGGCCGTGATTCTGCTGGCGATCGCGCGGCCGACGCTGCGCCGTCGCTCGCGCGCGGACGTCCTCGCCGCGGTCGCCTTCGGGGTCGTCCTGGCGGGCATGAACTGGAGCTTTTACGAGGCGCTCAGCCGGCTGCCGCTCGGCGTGGCGGTGACGGTCGAGTTCACCGGCCCGCTGGCGGTCGCGGTCGCCGGCTCGCGCCGCCTGTTGGACGGGGTATGGGTGCTGCTTGCGGCGGGCGGTGTGGTGCTGCTGGCGCTGCGCGGCGACGAGCACGGCGTGCACACGACGGGCGTGTTGCTCGCGCTGGTGGCGGCGGCCTGCTGGGCGTCCTACATCCTGCTCGCGCAGCGCGTCGGCGCGGCGTTCGCGCAGCTCGACGGGCTGGCGATCGCGCTCGGCGTCGGCACGCTGCTGGTCGTCCCGGCCGGTGTCGTCCAGGGTGGCGACGCACTGCTGTGGCCGTCCGTGATCGCAGGCGGGCTCGCCATCGCGCTGCTGTCGTCGCTGATCCCCTACTCGCTGGAGCTGATTGCGCTGCGCCGGCTCAGCGCGTACGGGTTCGGGCTGCTGATGAGCCTCGAGCCCGCCGTCGCCGCGCTCGCCGGCGTAATCCTGCTCGGCCAGCCGGTGACGGCGATCCTCGCAACCGCGCTCGTCATGGTGATCGCGGCGAGCGTCGGCAACACGGTGATGGCGCGCCGCCTGCCGCGTCCGCAACCGGAGGCATGACCGGCGGGTGCAGCGTCATGCAGGCAGCGCGGTGTACTGGATCGCGGCCAACTGCCAGCGATCGTGCTCGGTGACCCATGACTGCGTGACGCGGAACCGGCCCTTGATCGTCTCGCCGTGGTACACGCACTCGGATTCGACCGAGTCGATCCGCACACCCGCGTTGCCATAGGCGTGCACCTCGGTCTCGAACGGTTCGAGGCGGACGAGTTCGTAACCGGTCTCGCGGTGTACGCGCAGCCACTCGTCGCGATCTGTCATGAACCCCTTCGGCCCGATGATGCGCGCGTCGGGCGCAATGAGCTCGTTGAGCGTCGCCCAGTCCTGGGTCAGGAGCGCGGTGTTGACCGAGTCCTGCAGCTTCTCAATCGTCGCTTCCATTTCGTCTCCTCAGAGGTTGCCGACGGCCGGGATGGCCGCGGCCAGCGTGTCGACGGACGCGGTCGTCCAGGCGCCCGACGTGATGACGACCAGGTGCTCGATACCGAGTTCCGCGGCGGCTCCCGCTCGCTGCACGAATTGGTCGCTCGACTCATCCGGGTTCAGCCGAGTGCTGAGCGACTTCTCGATCGCTTCGTAGGGACGGCCCACGTCCGCGCAGTGCCCGGCGAGCACGTCGAGCTTGTGGCGGATCGTCTTGCCACCGTCGGGGATGTCGAAGACGTTGCACGCGTCGGCATATCGGGCCACGAGTCGCAGGGTGCGCTGCTCGCCCGTCCCGCCGATCAGGATCGACGGACGCGGTCGGCTCAGTGGTGCCGGCCCGCCCGAGGGGTCGGCCAGCCGATAGTGCGTGCCGTCGAAGGCACTCGACTCGCCGGACCACATCCGTTCCGCGATCTGCAGCGTCTCTTCCAGCCGCTCGAATCGCTCGGCGGTGGGCGGCAACGGGAGGCCCATCGCCTCCGCTTCGGCGCCGTGATAGCCCGCGCCGATACCGAGCCAGGCTCGCCCGCCGCTGAGCACGTCCAGCGTCGTGACCGCCTTGACGAGCAGGGCGGGCTCGCGGAACGTCACCGGGCTCACCATCGCGCCCAACCGCACCCGTTGCGTGCGCGCCGCGACGAAGCCGAGCGTGGTGTACGCCTCGATCATGTCTTTGTCGTCGGGCGGCGCGGTCGGGTCCGCCTGGAGGAGGTGGTCGGTCACCCAGACCGTGTCGACGCCCGCGTCGTCGGCGGCGCGCGCCACCTGCGTCAGCTCATCGGCGAGGTGCGACGCGCCGGAAGGCCAGGAGTAGTTCGTAACACTGATGCTGACTCTCATGGCTGCTACTATATTAGAGTCACTCTAAATTTCAAGTGGCTAAATGAATTGAGGTCGACATGGGTTTGCGGGAGCTCAAGAAGGAACGGACCCGGCAGCTCATCGCCGACACTGCATGGCGGCTGTTCGCCGACCGGGGCTTCGACCGGGTCGCGGTCGCCGACGTGGCCCGCGCGGCGGAGGTTTCCGAGGCGACGGTGTTCAACTACTTCCGCACCAAGGAGGATCTCTTCTACTTCCGCTTCGAGCAGTATGAGGCGCAACTGATCGATGCGGTCCGCACGCGCGCGGCGGGCGAGCCGGCGCTCACCGCGTTCCGCCGCGCGGTCCTGCAGGGCGGCGGGCTGCTTGCGAAGGTTGCGACCGGTGATCGCGATGCGCTTCGCCAGCTGCAGACGATCAACCGGATGATCGCCGAGAGTCCGACGCTGCTTGCCCGCGAGAGGCGGGCGATGAGTCAGGCCACCGATGCGCTCGCCGAGCTGATCGCGACCGACCTCGGCCGAAGCGGCGACCCGGTCAGTGCGGCGGTTGCCGCAAGCGCGCTCATCGGGGTCCACCGCGCGGTGATCGACTACGTGCGCCGCAGGGTGCTCAGTGATGACCACATGGACCGATTGGCGCGTGACGTCCGACGCGTCACGCGCCGCGCCTTCGGGTTGCTCGAGAACGGGCTGGGCGACTACGCCCGGAGCCCGAGCCCGGTCAGACCTGGTGGATCGAAGTGACCCGCGTGCCGTTCGAGCCGATGTAGACCCGCGAGCCCACCCCGAGCGGACCGTTGTACCCGCCGTTGTCGAACTGCCGCGTGGGCACGACGTAGGCGTAGGTTCGCGTACTCGGGTTGATCACCTTGCGGCCGCCGTCCGTCGCCACCCGGTCGAGCGTGATGTGCACACCGTCGGGACGGCGCGCGACGCTGCGCACGTACCCCACGTCCGTCAGCCGCAGCGGCGCGACCTGTGCCGGCAGCTGCGCGCTGCCCACGATCGATGTCATGGCCTCGCGCACCGCGCCGGTCGCCTGCGCGGAGAACAGGACGAACCCCGGGCCGGTGGGCACGACGTATTGCTCGATCCGCCAGGTGCGCGGCGTCGGCCGGCAGGTGATCACCCACCGCCGCCACTGCGCGCTGCGCCCGCCGAAGTCGCGGGTGTCGGCCGCGAACGTCTCGCCCCCAGTCGATTCGCGGCCGCAGTACTCCGGATTGGCTACGAAGCCGCCCTCGATCTCGGTGGCCAGCCCGGCGTGTTGCGTGTCTACCGTCGAGAACGTCATCGGGCAGCGCCCCGGGGCCGTCGAGCGCGACGCCGGAGTCAGGCACCAGACCTGTGGCGCGTTCGGCGTCGCATTGCGCCGGTAATCACGCGCCATCCACCCGGACGGCAGCGTCAGCGTCGCTCCGCCGAGATCGACGGTGCCCGAGAGATCCGGCGCGGATGTCGTCGGCTGCGGAGCGGTTGTGGTGGCCCCGGAATTGTGTGTTCCAGGAGGTGCGGCGTGCTTGTCGGCCAGCAACGCCGCGGCGCCGACCGCCACGCCCGCCACGCCGGCGACGCATGCCGCGGCCAGCAGTGGCAGTCCCCATGGCGCCCGCTCCGCGCCGAACCACCGGCGAGCGGCGCGCTGCGCGGCGGGCGAAGGGGCGAACGGCGGCGGCGTGCGCCGGGGCCCGACCTGCGCGTCGACGTCCTCGTTCAGGAGCGTCTTGACCTTGGTCTCGAAGTCGTTCACAGCTGACCTCCCAGCGCGGCGCGCAGCGCGGCGAGCCCGCGGCTGGACGCGGAGCGGACCCCGACCGGCGAGAGTCCGGTGGCGAGCGCGATCTCGGCGTCGGCCAGATCGGCGATGTAGCGCAGGGTGAGTACCTCGCGTTGTCGCTCCGGCAGCCGGGCGAGGGCTTGCCGGACGAGCTCATGCTCTGCGGAGAGCAACGTTGCGGCGTCGGCGCCGTCGGTCGTCTCCTCCAGCATGTCCCGTTCGTGCTTGCGGGCGGTGATTCGGCGCCGCAGCGCGCTGCGCGAGGCGTTCACCACGCTGCGCCGCAGATACCCGACCGCAGCGCGCGGATCGCGAATGCCGGCCCAGTTCCGGTAGACCGCGGTGAAGGCGTCCTGGACGACGTCCTCCGCGACATTGACGTGATCGACGAGGCCGGTGGCGAGGCGGAGCATCGGCCACCACTGCTCCTGGTACAGCTGGTCGAAGCTCGGTGCCGCCACGCCGCCTGGCTCGTCGACCACCAATGACCGTCCCCTCCCCGACATCCCGATCCTTCCGCCGATGCTGCGCTGACATAGTCAGGACGCGCTCGGCGGCGCGGTGTTGCACGAGAACGGTAGGAAGATCAGTCGAGCGCGCGGCGGCGGACGGCCTGCAGCAGGCCGATAGCCAGCCCCTGCGCGAACATCGACGAGCCGCCATAGGACACGAACGGCAGCGGGACGCCCGTGACGGGCGTCAGTCCCAGGTTCATCCCGATGTTCTGGAACGCCTGGAATCCGAACCAGCACACCACGCCCACGGCGACGATGCGACCCGCGTGATCGGCCTCGCGAGCAATGCGCAGCCCGCGCCAGCACAGCAGCGCGAACAGCGCGATGATCAACGCGGCGCCGACCAGGCCGAGCTCCTCCCCCGCCACCGAGAAGATGAAGTCCGTCTGCTGCTCGGGGACGTAGCCGCCGTTCGTCTGCGGACCGTTGAACAACCCGGTGCCGAAGAGCCCGCCGCCGGCGATCGCGATGTGCGCCTGATTGACGTTGTAGGACGCGCCGAGCGGGTCGACGTTCGGATGGGCGAAGGACTTGATGCGGTCCAGCTGGTAGTCGTGCAGCACGCCCGAATGGATCGCGACGAGGGCCAGCAGCACACCCACGGCCAGCAACCCGACCGTCCACCGTGCCCGCACGCCGGCCACGACGAGCACACCGAACACCGCGCAGGCGAGCACCATCGCGGAGCCGAGGTCGGGCTGCATCATGATCAGCCCGAGTGGCACCGCGGTCAGCACGAGAGCCAGCACCACGTCGGATGTCGCGCGGGGTGCGTGGTCATCCTGGTCGTCGCGCCGGGTGAAGAGCACGGCGAGGCCGACGATCAGGCCCAGCTTCATGAACTCCGAGGGCTGTAACTCGAAGCCGCCGCCGACTCGGATCCAGGCTTTCGCGCCGTTCTCGCGGGTCCCGATCGCGAGCACCAACAGCAATCCGGAGAAGCTGGCCAGGTACACGGCCGGCCCGAACAGGCGCAGCAGCCGGGCATCGAGGCGAGCCGCGCCGAACATCAGCCCCGTCGCCAGCGCCAGGTTGAGCAGGTGGCGCCACAGGTAGGACTCACCGCTCGTCTCGCGGGTCGCCGCCCAGACCAGGACGGCACCGTAGAGGCCGAGCACGAGGACAAGGCCGCCGAGCACGACGTCGTAGCCACGCGGGCGGCGCTCCACCGGCTGCGCCGCAGAGGCGAGCACGAATGGTGCCCGCGGGTCGCGGGCGACGAGCGTCATTTGCCGGCCGTCCGCACCTGGGGGGCGATCTTGGGCAGCCGGGCCGGCGGGACGATCGATTTGCCGTGCACGCCGAAGATGCCGTCCCAGATCCGCTTGAGCATCGGGCCGGCCGCCGTCGCGCCCGTCCCGGCCTGCTCGACCATGCCGACCATCACCAGCGGCGCCTTGGTGTGGTCGTGCTGCTTGGCGGTCGGTCCCCAGCTGACGAGCCAGGACGTGTCCTTCCTGCCGAACACCTCCGCCGTTCCGGTCTTGCCGCCGATTCGGTTCTGGTACCTCGAGCCGATGTAGGCGAACGCGCCGGACACCGCCCAACCGCGGCTGAAGTCCAGCGCGTTGGTGATGTAGTCGAACAGCCGCTGCCGGACGGGCACCCGGTCGCGCACCTGCGGATGGATCCGGTGCACCACGTGGCCGTTCCCGTCGACGACGGCCCAGCCGAGCGTCGGCTGCCAGATCCGGCCGCCGTTGAGCATCGCCGAGTACGCGATCGCCAACTGGAGCGGGGACATCGTGGTCTCGCCCTGCCCGATCGCCATGTCCGCGTTGTCGCCGGCGTGATAGCGCCAACCGTCGGTGCAGTTCTCGCTCGCCAGCCGGGTGAGGTAGGCGCGTTGCGCGCGGTTCTTGACCTCGGGATAGCCACGCTTCGCCTCAGCGCAGTAGGTCGCGCGGTTCGCCTTCCAGCGCGCCATCCGCGTCTCGCGGTCCGCGTAGCTGCCGGCCGCCTGCTCGCCGGCCGGCAGATCGACGTGCGGTGCCCGGCCCACCCCGTACGCCGCGGCCATCCGCTGGAGGTACTCGTGCGCCTTCTGACCGCGGGCGATGCGCGCCTCGTCGCGGTAGTACTCGTCCGCCGCGGGGCGGTAGAAGAACGTGTCGCACGAATAGCCGAGCGCGTCGCGCAGCGTGATGTCGCCGAGCACCTCGGAGTCGAAGTTCGTCTTCACCCGGCCGTCGATCGTCACCGAACCGGGGCAGGCGTACCGGGTGGAGGTGTTGATCTCGTGGTGCATGACGAGCGACGACGACGTGATCAGCTTGAACGTCGAGCCCGGCGCGTAATCGCCCGCGATCGCCCGGTCGACGAGCGGGGTGCCTGCCGCCGGGTCCGTCAGGCTCGCATAGTTGCGCTGCGAGATGCCGCCGACGAACAGCGACGGGTCGTAGGTCGGCGAGCTGGCCACCGCGAGGATGCGTCCCGTGTTCGGGTTCATCACGACGACTGCGCCGCCGGTCGCCGGCATTCCCGATGCGCGTGAGTCGTGGATCTGCCGGGCCAATGAGCGCTCGGCCAGTCGCTGGAGGTCGAGGTCGATGCTGGTCACCAGCGTGTCGCCCTGCGTCGCCGGCGTCGACTGCCCGGTACCGACGCTGTAACCCTGCGGGCTGAGCTTCACGATCTGCTGCCCGTCGACGCCGCGCAGCACGTCGTCGTACTCCGCCTCCAGGCCGCTGACCCCGATCGTGTCCGCGTCGGCGAGATCCGGGTTCCGTTTCTGGTCCGCCCCGGTGACGTCGCCGGTGTAGCCCAGGATCTGCGCGGCGAGCGAGCCGTACGGATAGCTGGGCAGACTGATCGTCTGCACCGCCACGCCCGGGAACCGCTCGCGATGCTCGCTCACCGCGAGCACCGTGCGGGTCGGCGCGTTCACCGCGACGGGCACGGGCTGATACGGCTCCCCCGTCCAGCACGGCGCGGGCACGGTCGGCGAGCACGGCGTGATCTCCTTCGCCAGCTCCGTCGCGCTGCGGCCGAGCAGCGGCGCCAGCCGGGCGAGCACGTCGGCGCCGTGGTCGGGACGCTGCTGCAAGAAGTCGCGGTCGACGGTGATCACCTGCGCGGACGTGTTGGCCACCAGGGGCCGGCCGCTGGAGTCGACGATCAGGCCGCGCGGCGCGGGCACGACGATCACGCCGTCGTGCAGCAGGTGTGCGCTCTGCACCGGCTTGTGCGGGTCGAGCAGCTGCACGTAGTAGAGCCGAACGAACAACGTCAACATCATCGACATGACCAGCACGACGACGATGCCGAGCCGGCGCGGCGTGCGCGGGCGGCGCGGCGGACTAGCCATACCGCGCTCCGACAGTCAGTTCTGTGTAGACGGGGTGCGGGGCGCGCAGCGACTCGGTGCGCAGCATCCGGCGCACCAGCGGGATCAGCAGTAGCGCGAGCAGGGCGTCGCCGAGCGCGGCGGGCACCGCGTAGGTGATCGCGTCCGCGAGCGAGCCCGGACTGCGTACGACGACGAACAGCACAGTGGCAGCCACCGACGCGAGACCGCAGACGCTGCCCGCGACGAGGGCGTCGCGCCGCACGCCGCGCCGATCGGCGAGCAGCCCGCAGAGCAGGCCGACGCCGAGCCAGCAGAGCGCGAGCACCCCGGCCGGATGCTGCGAGCCGAGGTCCGCGGTGAGCCCCGTCGCGAAGCCGAACGCCATCCCGGTCGGCGGGCCGTCAACGAGCGCGATCACGGCGACGAGCACCGCCGGCAAGCTCACCGGCCATGGCGCGCTCACCGGCGCGACGAGCGTGGCCTGCAACAGCAGCGCCGTGGTCAGGCCGGCCACCGCGGCCGCGACCCGGGCGCGCGTCATCGCCTGCCCGGCTCGGCCAGGCTGCCCGCAGCGTCCGCGGCCAGCACGACGGCGACCAGGTCGACGGCAGTCGGCGACGCGGTCGGGTGGACGGCGGCGCGGGTCGTCCCGTCGGCGGAGCGGCGCACCGACTGCACCGTTCCGACGTCGATGCCGGAGACGTAGCTCGACGCGCCGTTCGGCCCCGTCACGAGCCGATCACCGACCCGGACGACGGCGTCCGGATTCAGCGGCCGGAAGCTGAACCCGTCCGCGCCGAGTCCGGTGGCGACGCCGATCTCACCGGTGCGCAGATCGCGCGCGCCGACACCCGAGCCGGGGTCGGCCGCGAGCAGCACGACGCTGGTGGCCGAATCCGCATGCAGCACCCGACCGACCAGGCCGGCGCCGTCGGTGACCGTCTGGCCGTCCCGGACGCCGTCGCTGCTGCCGGCGTCGAGCGTGACCGTCCAGTCGAAGCCCTGGCCCGGCCCGTACCCGACCACCCGCGCCGGGAGCAGGCGCCGGCCGGTGCCGTCGGCAGCGCGTTGCAGCCGGGCGAGCTGACCGGACGTGCGCTGCTCGGCCTCGAGCGCGGCGATCCGGCCGCGCAGCCGCGCGTTCTCGCCGCGCAGCTGATCGATCGTCGACTGCTGCGAACCGGCGGAGGGGACTCCTTCCATCCAGCGCCGGGCCGGCCCGACGACGACGTCCGTCCCGCGGTAGAGGGAGCCGAGCGCGCCGCGGACGCCGCTGTGCGCGTCGCGCAGCGCGCCGCCGCCGAGGTCGAGCGTGATGAAGCACAGCGCGACGACGGCCAGCAGGGCCGCCGCGATCCGCTGCCGCCGGGTAAGCCGCCGCACGATCGAACCCCTCAGCGGCGATGGCCGTCGACGACGACCTTCTGCAGCTGGTCGAAGTGCTCGATGACGGTGGCGGTGCCGAGCACGACCGAATCGAGCGGGCGTTCGGCGATCTGGACGGGCACCCCGAGCTCGTGGTGCAGCCGCGCGTCCAACCCGCGCAGCAGCGCACCGCCGCCGGTCAGCACGATGCCGTCGTTGACGAGGTCGCCGGCGAGTTCGGGCGGGCAGCGATCGAGCGTCGCGCGCACCGCGGCGATGATGCGGGCCAGCGGCGGGTCCATCGCCCGGCGCAGCTCGTCGCCGGAGATCGAGACGTTGCGTGGTAGCCCGGTGCCGACGTCGCGGCCGCGAATCTCGGCCTTCTTCGGCCCGGCGGCCGGGAACGCCGAGCCGACCGAGATCTTCAGCTCCTCCGCCGTCCGCTCGCCGATCAGCAGCGAGAACTCGGCGCGGACGAAGTCGACGATCGCCAGGTCCAGCGCGTCACCGGCGACCCGCACGCTCGTCGACGCAACGATGCCGCCGAGCGCGAGCACCGCCACCTCGGTCGTCCCGCCCCCGATGTCGACGACCATCGACCCGGCGGGCTGGTTCACCGGCAACCCGGCACCGATCGCGGCTGCCATCGGTTCACTGATCGTGTGCACGCGCCGGGCGCCTGCTGCGTAGGCGGCCTCGCTCACCGCGCGCTGCTCGACGCTCGTGATGCCGGACGGGACGCACACGACCACCCGCGGGCCCGTGAACGCGCCGCGTCGGCGCAGCACCTTGCGGACGAAATAGCGCAGCATCTCGGAGGTGACGTCGTAGTCGGCGATGACGCCGTCCTGCAGCGGCCGCACCGCCTTGATGTGGTCGGGCGTGCGGCCGATCATCCGCTTCGCCTCGGCGCCGACGGCGACGACCGCGTTCGAGGACGTGTCGACAGCGACGACCGACGGCTCGTTGAGCATGATCCCGCGCCGACGCGCGTAGACGAGTGTGTTCGCGGTACCGAGATCGATGGCCAGGTCGCCGCCGAGCAGGTCGCCGAACGGAGCCCGCGACCCGAGCATGCCGCTGCCGCGCCGCGATACGCGTCGCGCCAGCGCAGTTGACGTCACGGCAGGCCCTTCGTCTCAGACCAACAAGGGCGTGCCGGCACGCCCTGCTTGTGATCGTAGGGTCGACGTGAGTTCAAACCCGGCTGCGACTCGCGGTGCGGATGTTGCTGGTGTGACTCTCAGCCGGCGGTCTCCTCGCGGCGCGCTAGAGATCGGGGAACCAGAGCGCGATCTCGCGCTTGGCGGAGTCCGGCGCATCGGAGCCGTGCACGATGTTGCGCACCACTGCCACGCCCCAGTCCCGGCCGAGGTCGCCGCGGATCGTGCCCGGCGCCGCCGTGGTCGGATCGGTCGCGCCGGCCAACGCCCGGAAACCTTCGACGGCTCGCTGCCCCTCGACGACCATGGCCGCGACCGGGCCGGAGAGCATGAACTCCACCAACGACTCGAAGAACGACTTGCCGGCGTGCTCGGCGTAGTGCTCGGCCAGCAATTCGGGCGTGGCGACGCGCAGGTCGAGCGCGACGATGCGGTACCCCTTGGCTTCGATGCGCCGGATTACCTCGCCGATCAGCCCGCGCGCGACACCGTCGGGCTTGACGAGGACGAGGGTGCGTTCGATCGCCGGTTCCGTCACGGCGGCGAGCCTATCGGGCGGGTCCGGCTCGTCACCGAATCACCGGCTTGTTGCGATACCGCGTCACGAGTTCGCGCGCCGCCTGCTGCATGCGCACCGGCGGCAGCCCGGCCGCGAGTTGCGTGAGGTCGTCGAGCACCATCTCGCCGATCGCGTCGAACGCTGTGGTCAGTGCGCCGGCGCGATGTGCCGAGAGGATCATGCCGTCGAGCGCGCGAGCGGGATCGTCCGCCGCCACCGGCTCCTCCGGCCACACGTCGACGGCCGCGCGCAGCCGCCCGGCCGCGACCTGCGCGTACAGCGCCGGGAAGTCGACGGCTGCGGCCCGGCTGACCAGGACCAGCCGCGCCCCTTCCTGCATCATCGCGAGCTTCTCGGCATCAAGCAGCCGGGCGTTCTCCGAGGTCGAGGTGGCAAGGACGAATACGAAGGTGCTGCGGCGCAGCAGGTCGTCCAACCCGACGGGTTCGACGTCGAGCGCAGCTAATGCGCGAGGCGGCAGCCACGGGTCGTAGCCGCGGATGCGCAGCGCGAACGGGCGCAGCAACGGCAGCAGCGCCCGGCCGAGGTTGCCCAGCCCGATGAGTCCGACGTCCGCACCGCGCAGCAGGATCGAGCCGACGTTGCCCGCTTCGGTGTATTGCTCGGTGCCGGCCCGGAACGCGCGGTCGCCGGCGCTGATGCCACGCGCCAGATCCAGCGCGAGGCCGAGCGCGTACTCGGCCACCGGCTGGGCGTAGGCCGGGCCGCAACCGAGCACGTAGACGCCCTGCTCGAAGCACGCCGCGTAGTCGACGTTCGGGAAGAAGTTGCCCTCGACGTTGCAGATCGCCCGCAGCTTGTTCGCCGCCCGGATGCGCGCGATGGGCAGGTCGGGTTGACCCACGATCGCGAACGCGTCCGGTAAGAGCTCGTCGAAGCGCGGGTCGGCACCGTCGACCTCGACGACGTCGAACGCCGTTTCCAGCGCAGCCCAGATCACCGGCGAGAAGACGATGTCGCGGCGCTGCGGGTACGGCGCGACGAGAACCAGCGGCTTGCCGGCCGTCATGCGGTGCACTCCACACCACGTACGTGTACACGTCTCCATCGTCGTAACGAGGCATTTCCAGCGACGATGGGTAAGGCCAGGTGCAGGAGGTCTCGGCTATGCGGCGCTGGGTCGTTGCCGCGGTGGTTGCGGCGGTGCTCGTCGCGATCCTCGCGGCGGCGGCCGCGCGGTCCGACGAAACGACGCCGCAGCGCCACCGCGTCGTAACCGCGGACTACCTGCCCGGTGTCGGGGCCGACTTGTTCCTGCCCGCGCATGTGCAGCGCGCCCCGCTGGTCGTACTCATCCCCGGGGGCGGATGGCAGACCAGTGGTCGCCGTGGTCTGCAGCCGCTGGCCGAGCGACTCGTCAGCCGCGGCATTGTGGCCGTGACGGCAACCTACCAAGCTGCCAGCGACGGCGTCCGGTTTCCCGTGCCGGCGGCGGACGTCGAGTGCGCGATCGACTTCGCGACCGCACGCACCCGACGGGCCGGCATCACTCCCGGGCCGGTGCTCGCGCTCGGCCACTCCGCGGGAGCACACCTTGCCATGCTGACGGCACTCACCGGGCAGCGCTTCCGCGCGGCGCACTGCTCGTACCCGCCTGCCCGCGTCGACGGTGTGATCGGCCTCGCCGGCCCGTACAACATCATGTCGCTGCAAACGCTCGCGCAGCATCTGTTCGGCGCGTCGCCCGCCGCCGACCCGACCGACTGGCGGACAGCAAATCCGGTCACGTGGGTACGGCAGCGGCCGAACATGCCGGTGCTGCTCGCGAACGGTACCGACGACACCACGGTCTCGCCGACGTTCGCCACGTCGTTCGCCGAGCGGCTGCGCGCGGCGGGACATCCGGTGCGGCTGGAGATCGTGCCGGGCGCCAACCACGGGTCGATCTTCCAGCCGGACGTCATCGCGCATCGGATCCTCGCCTGGATCCACTCGCCGATCGTCAGGTCAGGACGGGCTTGAGCACGTCGAGCAGCGTCGGCGATCCGGGCCGCACGTCCAGGTCGTAGCGGACACGCACGGCGGGCTTGGAGATCTCGATCACCCGGCGCAGGTCGATCGGCGTGCCGATCACGACGACGTCGGCGTCCGCGTTGTCGATGATCTGACGCAGTTCGGCGAGTTGCTCGTCCGAATAGCCCATGGCAGGCAGCACCGGGCCAACCTCGTACTTCTCGAACGTCTCGGCGATCGTCCCGGTCGCCCACGGCCGCGGGTCCACGATCTGCGCGGCGTCGTGTGCGCGCGCGGCCACCACGCCGGCACCGAACTTCATCTCGCCGTGCGTCAGGGTCGGCCCGTCCTCGACCACGAGCACCCGCTTTCCCGCGATCACGCCCGGATCGTCGACGGTCACGCGGCTGTTTGCGGTGACGACAGTTGCCCGCGGGTTCGTCCGCTCGATCGTGTCGGTGAGCGTGGCCACCTGCTCCGCCACGGCGGAGTCCATCTTGTTGATCACGATGGCATCGGCCATCCGGAGGTTCGCCTCGCCGGGGTGATAGCTCGTCTCGTGCCCGGCGCGCAGCGGATCGGCAACGACGACGTGGACATCCGGGACGTAGAACGGGAGGTCGTTGTTGCCGCCGTCCCACAACAGGATGTCGCACTCCGCCTGCGCCTGTTCGAGGATGGCGCCGTAATCCACACCGGCGTAGACGACGGTGCCGGACGTGATGAGCGGCTCGTACTCCTCGCGCTCCTCGACCGTGGTGTTGTACCGGTCGAGATCCTCGACGGTCGCATACCGCTGCACGCGCTGCGCCTCGAGATCGCCGTACGGCATCGGGTGCCGCACCGCGACGACCCGCTTGCCGAGGCCTTTCAGCAGGTCCGCGATCGCGCGCGTCGTCTGGCTCTTGCCGGAGCCGGTGCGCACGGCACAGACCGCGACCACCGGCACCCGAGCGGGCAGCATCGTCTGGTGCGGCCCGAGCAGCACGAAGTTCGCGCCGGCGGCGAGCACCTGGCTGGCCTTGTGCATGACGTACTCGTGGCTGACGTCGGAGTAGCTGAAGATGACGTCGTCGATGCGCTGCTGCGCGATCAACTCGTCCAACTCGCTCTCGTCGTGGATCGGAATGCCGTTCGGGTAGCGCGACCCGGCAAGGCTCGCCGGGTAGATCCGGTCGTTGATGAACGGGATCTGGGTCGCGGTGAACGCGATGACATCCACGGTGTCGTCGTTGCGGTACGCGACGTTGAAGTTGTGGAAGTCGCGCCCTGCGGCGCCCATGACGAGGACTCGACGAGACATCAGCTGGCCTCCTCCGGCACGATCGTGGTCCCGACGCGCTCCCGCCCCGGTCGCATGGCCCGTGCCGCGAGTTCAGGCGTCGTGATCACAACCTGCCGACCTCCGTTACTCAGAAAGCGAATGCCGGCGCGGACCTTCGGTCCCATACTGCCCGCGGCGAACTGGCCCTCCGCAAGATACCGCTCCGCGTCCGCCTTGGTCATCTCCGCAACGCCGCGCTGATTGCCGGTGCCGAAGTCGAGATACACCTGCTCGACGCCGGTCACGAACACCAGGGCGTGCGCGCCGAGCGACGCCGCCAGACGCTCGGCGGCAAGATCTTTGTCGACGACCGCCTCGACGCCGGCGTAGCCGTCGTCGGCCGCCACGACCGGAATGCCACCGCCACCTGCGGCGACGACGATCGTCCCCTCCTCGACGAGTGTGCGGATCGCCGCGGCCTCGAGGATCGAGACGGGCTCCGGCGACGGGACCACACGGCGGAAGCCGCGACCGGCGTCCTCGTGCATGATCCAGCCGCGCTCGACGGCCAGTTCGGTGGCGCGGTCGGTGTCGAAGAACGGGCCGATCGGCTTGCTCGGATTCGCGAACGCAGTGTCGTCGCCCGACACCACGGTGTGCGTCACGATGCATACCGCCTCGACCTGGCCGCGTGATGCCCGGCCGAGCGCGAGCGCGATGAGGCTGCCGAGCAGCGCCTCGGTCATCGCGTCGAGCGCGAACAGCGGCTGCGCCGGCACGAACGAGAGCGCCTCCTCCTGCTGGATCGCGAGCGATCCGACCTGTGGGCCGTTGCCGTGGACAATCACGACGTTCCACCCATCCTCGATGAGTGCATAGGTGCTCGTCGCCATCGCCAGGGCATTGGTGGCCTGTTCGGCATACGTACCCCGCTCGCCCTCGCGTGTGAACGCGTTCCCGCCCAGGGCGACGACGGCAGTGCGCTGCATGCCTCGATTGTGGCGTGCCGCGCCACAACCGAGCAGGACGCG
>DASQSE010000058.1:0-6254 GCA_035642535.1 Jatrophihabitans sp.
GCGCGAAGACCGCCAGCTGGTCGACGTTCTCGCCGAGGACGCGGCGCTGGGCGTGAGCCGCGAGCGGCTTCAGGCCGAGGTTGACGCGCAGCGCGCCGACAGCCAGGCACTCGCCGACGAACGGCACCGCAGGCTGCAGGCGATACCCGGCTTCCAGAATCCGGTCGCCCTGTCGAGCCTGTCCGACGAGCAACTGGGCAAGTTCGACGCCGTCTTCACCCCGGGCGGGCACGGGCCGATGGTCGACATGGTGGGCAATCCGGACGTCACTCGGCTGCTGGTGACACTGCAGCGCAAGGGGGCGCCGATCGCGGCGCTGTGCCACGGCCCGGCACTGCTGCTTTCGGCACCGGAGCGGCCCGACGGGCAGTGGCTGTTCGACGGCTACCGGATGACCTGCTTCACCGACGAGGAGGAAGACCAGACCGTCGCGGGCCGGCTCGGCATGGAGTGGTATCTGGACACCGCGCTGAAGAACGCCGGCGCCGTGTTCGACGACGGACCGTCGGCCTGGGTCTCGCACGTCGTCGTCGACCGCAACCTGATCACCGGACAGAACCCCGGTTCGACCGAGGCCACCGCCGACGCGTTCATCAAGGTCCTGCGCGCCGCCGGCCGGCACGCAGCGTGAGGAGCACCGCTATGACCGCCACACTCACCGGAACCCCAACCCAGACCGTGCACGACTTCCTGGCAGCGTTTGCTGCCCGCGACGTTCAGGCAGCGATCGCGCTCGTCGCAGGCGACGCGGCCATCACCGTGCATCCGCTGCATGTCCAGGGCGCCGGCACGGACGCCCTGCGCGCGGTGCTCGACGAGGTGGTCGCGGCCTTCCCCGATTTGCTGTTGACCGTGCAGCGAGTGATCACCACCGGGGACGTCGCCACCGCGCTGGTGAAGTTCGAGGGCACTCAGGCCCGCGACTACGCCGGCGTGGTCAATCAGGAGAAGCACTTGGACCTCGACCAGGCCTGGCGGTTCACCGTCACGAACGGCCGGATCAGCGCGATCAGCACGTACTGGTGCCAGCAGCAGTTGTACCGCCGGCTGGCCGTCAAGCGGTTCGACCAGATCGCGATCGTCTGAAGGGGCTCGGGACATGACAACTACTGATACGAAGGCTCGTACGGCACAGACCGCGACCGAGGTCGTTACCGAGTTCTTCGACCGCTACCGCGCCCACGACGTGAACGGCATGGCCGAGCTGTGCAGCATCAACGCCGACTTCTCCTACGTGCCGTTCGAGATGTGGGGCAAGCAGCGGGTGCTGCGCGGCGACGGGAAGGTCGGCACGGTCGGCAAGGCCATCTGGACCGGGCTGATCAACTCCTTCCCCAACCTCACCAACAGCGTGCACACGGCCACCGCCAACGACGACGGTGACGTGGTGGTCGAAGTGAGCATCGGGGGCACACAGCAGTTGCCGTGGGGCTTCGTCACGCCGGCCGGCAAGCATTACAGCGAGCCGCACCTGTTCGTGTTCCACGTCGATGACGACCTGCGCATCGACAGCATCACCGCCTACTGGGACAACGCCGGGATCAGCACGCAGCTCGGCCACACCGAAGTCGACTGAAGGAGTCAGCAGATGGCATTGCTCAAGCGCGAGGAGTGGCAGGGCTACGTCCGCGACGTGGACTGGACCTACAGCTACGTCGACGACGAGGCGGTCTTCCCCGAATGGCACAGCGGCACCGGGAAGGTGCCCCGCGAGGCATGGGCCACGTGGGAGGAGTCCTACAAGATCTCCTACCCCGAGTACGTCGCCGTGCAGCGCGACAAGGAGTCTTCGGCCTACGCGGTCAAGGCGGCCCTGCAGCGCTCGTCGGCGTTCGACCACCTCGACGAGGGCTGGAAGTCCGCGACCAAGATGCACTTCGGCGGAGTCGCCCTCGTCGAGTACGCGGCCGTGCTCGGCGAGCTGAAGATGGCCCGCTTCGGCCTCAACGGCGCCTGGCGCAACATGGCGACCTTCGGTCAGCTCGACGAACTGCGGCACGCGCAGATCACCACGTTCTTCGGACACGAGTTCGTCGCCAAGGACGCGCAGTACGACTGGACCCAGAAGACGTTCCACACCAACGACTGGGTGCCGATCAGCCTGCGCAACCTGTTCGACGGCATGATGATCGCGCCGAACGTCGTGGACATGGCCATCGAGCTGCCGCTGACCTTCGAGACCGGCTTCACCAACCTGCAGTTCGTGGCGTTGGCGGCTGACGCACTCGGCGCCGGCGACGTCAACTTCGCCAACATGATCTCCTCGATCCAGACCGACGAGGCCCGGCACTCACAGCAGGGCGGCCCGACGCTGGAGATCCTCGTCGAGCACGACCCGGTCCGCGCACAGTGGGTCATCGACAAGAGCTTCTGGGGATCGGCCCGTGCATTCGCCGCCCTCACCGGTCCGGCGATGGACTACTACACCCCTCTCGAGCACCGCAAGCAGTCCTACCGAGAGTTCATGGAGGAGTGGATCATCGACCAGTTCATCAAGACGATCGAGGACTACGGGCTCAAGAAGCCGTGGTTCTGGGATGAGTTCATGCGCGGCCTGGACACCTGGCACCACGGGCTGCACATGGGGCTGTGGTACTGGCGGCCCACGCTGTGGTGGCGGCCGAAGGCCGGCGTGAGCAAGGACGAGCGCGCATGGCTGATCGAGAAGTACCCAAACTGGGAGAAGGTCTACGGCGACAAGTGGGACGTGCTGATCGACAACGTCAACGCCAACAACATGGAGGCGACGCTGCCCGAGACCCTGCCCTGGCTGTGCTCGACCTGCCACCTGCCGTGCTGCAACGCCACCCAGTCGCGCGACGGCACGTGGCGAGTCCGCGACTGGTCGCTGCAATACGACGGCAAGACCTACCACTTCTGCACCAACGCGTGCCGACAGATCTTCTGGAAGGACCGCGACAACGTCAACCACGAGACACTGATCGACCGGTTCCTCGCCGGGCAAATCCAGCCGATGGACGTCGGCGGAATCCTCGGCTACATGGGCATGACGCCCGACGCCATGGGCGACGACCCGGACTACGGAGCCTGGACGAAGGACTACGCGGGCCGTCCCACCGACGGCATCATCCTGGCCGGAGCAGCGTCATGACCGCCGCGGCGCCCGTCAAAGACGCCATGGACAGCGCGCCCCAGCTCGTCCCTCTCAACGCGATCTTCGCGAGCGACTTCGTGCAGATCCTCGTGCCGGTCACCACAGCGAACACGATGCGCGAAGTGGCCGCCGCCGTAGCACACCACGTCGAAGGCCGACGGGTGCGCTCCCTGCCCTACCCGAAGTACGTCATCCACAACGGCGTGCGGCTGCCCGATGACCTCACGGTCGCCGAAGCCGGCTTCGGCCCGCTCGATCACGTCGCGGTCGAGTACGACATCCCGGAAGGAGCGCGGTCGTGAAGAACCCGGTGGGCCCAGTGCTGCGCATGGGCGACGAGGTCGAACAGGTGGTCGCCGCGATCGAAGACGACAACCCCGACACCCAAATTGAGGTCATCGACCGCGGCGCGTACGTGCGCGTGCAGGGCGAAGACGAGATCACGCTGACGCAGGACACCCTGCGTCGCCACATGGGCCCGGAGTTCGACATCGGGCACATCGGCACGATGATGTCGGCCTTCAACGGCCGCGTCATCACCTCCAGCGACTCCATCACCTGGCAGAGCATCAAAAAGGCGGTGACGTCATGACCGACACGACCGCGCGCAAGCCGCGTCCGCGGCGAACGTTCAGCGCGTTCGGCGATGTGCGCAAGATGCCGAGCGACTACGAGATCGTGACGCACGGGCAGAACTGGACGCTGCGGCAGAACCGGCCCTCGGCATTCGAACAGAACCCGTCTTCGCCGGCGAACCTGTGGTTCCTCACCTACCGCGACGGCTCGCCGCTGCAGGCCGAGGACTGGGACGAGTTCCGCGACCCGGACGCGCTGACCTACCGCACCTACGTCACCGCGCAGGCCCAGGCCGAGGCCACGCTGCAGGGCGCGCTGCAGGCACACGCCGACGTGCACGCAGACACCGCTCTTTCCGACGGGTCGGTCACACTGCTGGCCCGGCTGTTCACGCCCTCGCGCTACCTCGTACACGGGATGCAGCAGGTCGAGGCCTACATCGGCTACCTCGCCCCGTCGTCCTACATCACCAACGCGGCCGGCTTCTCCACCGCCGACCTGCTGCGACGGGTGACCACCGTGGCCTACCGCACCCGCGAGCTGCAGATCAACCGGCCCGAGTCGGGCATCGGCGCCAACGAGCGGGCGATCTGGCAGACCGACGCGGCGTGGCAGCCCACCCGCAAGGCGATCGAGTACGCGCTGGTCAGCTACGACTGGGGCGAGGCGTTCACCGCGCTGAACCTCGTGCTCGGCCCGACGCTAGACGACGTCCTGTTCACCCAGCTCGGCGAGGCCGCGCGCCACAACGGCGACAACCTCACCTGGCTGCTGTCCACCTACCTGGCCACCGACTCCCAGCGACGGGCAAAGTGGAGCCGCGCCGTCGCGGAGCTAGCCGTCACGCAGCGGCCGGCCAACCGCGAGGTCATCGCAAAGTGGGTCGTGCGCTGGTCCGACCTCGCCGACGACGCCGCGCACGGGCTGGGCCAGCTGATCGAGACGCTGCCCGAACATGGCAGGCCCGCCGCCGACGTGGTGGCCCACGCCCGGGCGGCTCGCGAGGCATTGCTCGGCGATCTGCTCGACACCGACACGACGACCCATGCGGGATGAGCCATGGACACCACAATGACGACGCAATGGCGCCAGACGTCCGTCAACATCGACGACCTCTGGGACGGCGACATGACCTCGGTCGCGGTAGATGGCGAGGCGGTGCTCATCGTCAACGTCGACGGCGAGGTACACGCCTACTCCAACCGCTGCCCGCACCAGGCCTCGGCGCTCGACGAGGGCGACCTCGACGGCCGCACCCTCACCTGCGTCAAGCACATGTGGGAGTTCAACGCGGTCACCGGCTGCGGCATCAACCCCAATGACGCGCGGCTGAAAGGCTTCGGCTGCCGGGTCGAGGACGACGGCACGATCTCGGTCGACATCGGTCGATGAATACCCGTCGGTTCGTGGTCGTCGGCGGCGGCGTGGGCGGTGCCGCCGCCGTCGCCGAGCTGCGCCGCAGCGGTTTCGACGGCGCGATCACCCTCGTCTGCGGCGAGGACACCGTGCCGTATGAGCGGCCGCCGCTGTCCAAGCAGTTTCTGCTCGGGGCGGCCGAGGACGACGGCGCGGTGCATCCCCCGGCCTGGTACGACGAGCACGAGATCGACCTGCGCCTCGGCGTGCTGGCCACCGGCCTCGACCCGGCCGCGCGGACCGTCACGCTGTCCGACGGCGACGAACTGCGCTACGACACACTGCTGTTGGCAACCGGCGTTCGTCCGCGCACCCTGCCCGGGTTCGTCGGCGAGCGGGTCCACTACCTGCGCACCGCCTCGGACGCACACGCACTGCGTGACAATCTCGCCAGCGCCGAGCACCTCGCCGTGCTCGGCGGAGGGTTCATTGGCTGCGAGGTCGCGGCGTCGGCGGTGCGGCTCGGCAGGCGCGCTACCGTACTCGAAGCGCTGCCGGGCGTGCTGCACCGCGTCCTCGGTCCGACGCTCGGCGACGTGATCGCGGGCATCCATCGCGACGAAGGCGTCGACATCCGCGTCGGAATCCAGGTTTCCGGCATCCGGTCCGGCGCCGACTCGGTGTCCGTTCAGACCGACGCCGGCGAGGTCGAGTGCGACCTGCTCGTCGTCGGCGTCGGCACTGTCCCCAACACCGAGCTCGCCGAGGCGGCCGGCCTCATCGTCGCGAACGGCGTCGTGGTCGACGAGTTCTGCGCCACCTCCGTATCCGGCGTCTACGCGGTCGGCGACGTCGCCCGTCAAAGTGGCGTCCGCGTCGAACACCATGACTCCGCGGTGCGGCAAGGACGCGTCGCCGCCCGCAACATGCTCGGCCACGCCGAACCGTTTACCGACGTGCACTGGTTCTGGTCGGACCAGTACGAGCACAGCATCCAAAGCGCCGGTGTCGGCGACGGCGGCGCCGACTACGTCATCCGCGGCTCGCTCGCCGACCGCGACTTCGCCGCATTCACCCTCGACGGTGACCGCATCCGCTCCGTCATCGCGCTCAACCGGCCCCGCGACGTCCTCGACGCCCGGCGGCTGATCGCCACCGACCACAGCGTCACGGCAGCGCAACTGTGTGACGACACCGTCCCGCTCAA
>DASQSE010000059.1:0-5630 GCA_035642535.1 Jatrophihabitans sp.
CGATCGGCGTCGGAGGCGCTGTCAGCCGTTTCCCGGTGGCTGCGCCCACGGCGGATCCACCAGCCAGCTGCTGTCAGCCGCCCAGTCGGTGGCGGTGTCCCACGGGTTGGCGCCGCCGTTGCTGGCGAGGTAAAGCACGCCGTCGAAAGTGCGCAGGTATCTGCCGGGGAAGTTCACCGACTGGAATGACGTGCCCTTCCCGCTGTTGCCCGGCCCTGGGCAGAAGGTGGCGTCCTGGGCGAACAGCGAACTCCCGTCACTGGGTTGCAGGTGCAGCTGGAAGTTCTGGTGCCGCAGGTAGCTGCCCGGCCTGTTGATCGACTCGAACGAGGTGCAGTCCGGGTTCGCCAGCCCGGCGGCTGCCACGAAAGTGGCGTCCCGCTTGTCGATGTCCGAGCTGCCCGCCGTCACCGACGCCAGGACGACGCCGTCGTCGGTGTCGTTGTGCTTGACGTACTCGGACGTGGTGTTGGGTGCCAGCGACCGCAGCGAGACGAGCGGCCCCGGATCGAGCGCGAAGAGGTTCGCCGCGCCAGGCGTGGGACTGCTCGACGTGATGAAATCGGCGCAGTTCATGTCCGCGTCGTTGCCGTCCGGGAAGCGGCTCGCGCTCCGCCCTGCGCCGGGCGCCGCCACAGTGCAGCCACTACCCGTGCCGCCCTGGAATCCCTCGGCAACCCACGGGTCGACAAGGAGCCCGTAGTTGAGGCTGTCGGACGCCCGGCCCTCAGCGTCACGCAACACCATGGTGCCGCTGCCGGTGGACAAGGTGGGTCCACCGAACCACTGGTCGGGTGCGGGCGTGCCCTGGTAGCCCGCGGTCGTGACCACCGCGTCCCGCACCGGCGCGTTGATCGCGTGACCGCCGGCCAACGGGCGGTCGAGCGTGATTCCGCCGCCCAGCGCCTGCACCGGCTCGTTGCTCGAGTGCGCGAAGCGCGTCGCCGGCGTGAAGCTGACGCCCGTGCCTCTGTCGCTGAAGGGCAGATTGTTCGAGTGGTCGAACCGCAACGGAGCGGAAAGGGTGAGGCCCGTGCCGCCGGCACCCGAGGTGCCGACTGCCGTGACCGTCACGGTCTCGATCTTCGAGCCGATGTCCAATCTGATCTTGTCGCCCGTCGAGATGTTCGTTGTCGAGCTGACCTTGATGTTGGTCGCGCCCGCTGCTGCGGCCGCCGAAAGCCGCGCCTGCGTGCCCGGCTTGCCGACCGCGCTGACCGTCGTCACCTCGAACCGGTCCCCGAACCCGATGGCCATCTTCTGGCCGACCTTGAAACCGGAGGTGCTCGTCACCGGCACGTTGGTCGAGCCGGCCGGGATGGTGATGACCGGACCGTCCGGCAGCGGCTGCCACAGCGGTGTGCTGACGCTCGGCGGGCTGATGATCGTCGCGGTGCGGCCGTTGCCCGACGAGTCCAGCGCGGTCTCACCGGAGTCTTCGTCGAACTTGTACGACGCCACGTTGCCCGCACCGGCCTGCCCGCCGGCCAGCGTCGCAATCTCGGCCGCGGACAGTGCGTGGTCGTAGATCTGGAAGTCATCGACGGTGGCGTCCAGGAACGGGTCAGCGCTGAACTGGGATCGGCCGATCCAGTCGTGGTTGGTGGCACCGAGATCGGCCGGGCTGATGGTCATGTTCGGGTTGGAGGCCACCGGTGCACCGTTGAGCCACATGGTGCCGGTCGTGCCCGAGAGGGTGATCGCCACGTGTTGCCAGCCGGTGGGAAGCTGCGGACCCGAGCCGCTGGCCGGGATCATCTGCGACCCGGCGCCGGCGTTGATATCGAAGCGCAGCGCATTCGTCCCGCCCGCACTGGCGGTGAGGAACATGAAGTCGGACGTGCCGGTGCCGAAGTCGAAGATCCGAGCCCACGTCTGGTCGGTCGTCGTGACGTTGACCCACGTCGCGATCGTGAAGTCGTGCAGCCCGCCGGCGATGCTGTTCGGCAGGTTCACGTACTCGCCGTTTCCCGACAGCCGGACGGCGTTGCCGATCTCGCCCGCTACCCGGGGGCCGGTTGCGCCAGAGTTGGCGAGGTGGGCGATCGTGCGAGTCTCGGCGTTGGAGCCGGAGCCGATCTCGACCTGCTGGCCGGGCGCCATCCCGCTCGTGCTTCGGACGTTGACGGTCGCGTCGCCGGCACTCGCAGGGGCCGCCAGCCCCGAATTGGCGAGGCCGAGCAGGTAATGGCCGTGGCTCGGCAGCGTCGTGCCGGCCGGGATCGTCACTGTCGAGAAGACGGCCTGCTGGGCCGCATGCTCGGTCAGGGTCCAGTTCGAGATGTCGACGGCCTTTGCGCTCGCGTTGTAGAGCTCGATGAACGAGTTGGTCGGGTTGTCGCCGGTCCCGGTGCGGAACTCATTGATCTTGATCGGGCTGACGTTGCGCACCTTCTCGGCCGTCGTCTCGGATTGCCGCGCGCCGTTCGTGCGGTTCGTCCAGGAGGCGTTGCCGACCAGGTCGCCGTTGAACGGCGCCGCTCCTGACGTGACTTGGAACGTCGCACTGACCGTCGCGTCGGGCGCGACGGAATCGAAGGTCATCGACGTATCTGTGGTGCCCGGGACGACGGAGGTCCATCCCTTGGGTACGGAGATGCTCAACTTGACGGCCACCGCTGTCGACCCGGTGGTGTTCGTGAACCGCACCGTGCTGTTCTGGGCGGATCCCGGGCTGAACGTCTGCAGCCCCGGCGGCGTCGCGCTGGCCGAAGCCGGCGCCAGGCTCAGCCGCTGCACGTCGTACTCGGCGGCCACGACGTTCGCCTGCACCGCGTTGTCGGTCGCGTCCGTCGGGTACCCGGACGTCATCACGCCCTCATAGAAGGTGCCCTGCGAACCGTTGCTGTTGTCGCCGCCGTTGCCCAGGACGATGGCGCCCTGCTTGCGCATCGGGTCGTAGGAGGCGTCGACGCGCGTCCCGTCGAACATCGTCGAGAGCGGACCGTGCTGCGCGTTGCCGCCCAGCGAGGCCCAGTGATGCGGTTCGCCCTTAGCCACGGCGGTCACGAACCGGTCGGTGACGCTCGGCAGGTCCGGGCACAGCTTGGACGTGCTGCCCGGGTTGACGCAGCCCACCAGGTTGTTCTCCTGGTCGGTCATGATCCACGGGCCGGGCGGCGGACCGTGGTACCAGGCGGTGGCGTTGCCGAAGTAACTGGTCTCCATGGTGCCGTTGCCGTCGTCGCGGCTGTCGGTCTCGGCGTTGCCGTAGTCGTAGCAGCACCCGCCGTTGAAGTGCTGGCCGTCGACGACCCAGTACATGCCCTCCGGCTGGTCGTCCACCGCGATCCCGTTGGTGTCGTTGTCACGCAGCCCCATGCCCGGCTCGATGAAGGTGCCATAGACCTTGTGGCCGCCGAGCGTGACCGGTGCCATGTCCGCGATCGGCACGTTGTTGAAGCCGCCCATCGCCGGGCCGCTGAATGCGCCGCGCGGCGCCTGGGTCAGGTCGTTGTGCATGGGTGATTGGTCGTAGATCTTGGTGATGAAGCATGTCGTGTTGGCGCAGAACGCGTCCTGAGCAGCCGCGTCGGCGTATCCACCGGCGTCCGGGAACGGCAACGCGCGCGGTCCGACGACGCCGATGTTCTTGAGCTGCCCGTCCGACAAGCGCCTGACCTGGTAGAGCGGACCGTCGTAAGCGGCGTACAGCGCCCGCGTGGTGCTGTGGGCGGCGACGCACGGGGTGCCCGCGGCGGCATAGATGTCACACGGCCCCTGCGGCCTGGTCGGAGCCGGCGCCGCGTGCGCCGCCATGGCCGGGGCGAAGGTGATGCCGATCGGCAAGAGCGCAATCGCCATACCCACGGCGCGGGCTCTGATGCGGGTGCGCGGGACGGGAGATGTGAACATGGTGGACAGGCTCCTGTCGTTCGTCCGCTAAGAGTTGAACCGGCTGTCCCGCGGCGCCGGTGCGCAGGCCGGCGCTGCGACGAACGCGGCAGCGTTATCGTTCACGCGCACCGTCCTCCTGGCAGAAAGGTCGATGGCAGCGGGATTCGCTCAGGTTTCGCGGAGTTCAGCGGCCGTCTGCAGAGACGCAGTGTTCACGCTAACAACAAACCGTGTCAAGGGTTCGACCGAAACAAAACGGACATCTTGACCTGCGCCGTCGTGCGGCGCGCCCGGATTCCGTCGATCATGGCGGCGTCCGGCCGCGCACTACTGTGGCCGATAACATCCGGGTTGGAGGAGTGGCGGTGAGCATCAGTGAGCCGGCTGCGCGGCCGGCGGTCATGCACGATGTCGCCCGCCTCGCCGGCGTTTCGCATCAGACGGTGTCCCGGGTGCTGAACGGCCACCCGAACGTCCGACCGGAAACCCGCGACCGCGTGCTCAAGGCGATCCGGCAACTCAACTACCGGCCTAACGCACTCGCCCGCGGGCTCGTGACTCGACGGTCTCGCACGATCGGCGTGATCAGCTTCGACACCCGACTGTTCGGGCCCGCCTCGACACTTCTCGCGATCGAGCACGCCGCCCGCTCGGCCGGCTACGCGGTCACCATCAGCAGTCTCGCCAACCTGGACGCGGCGTCGGTCCGATCCGCGGTCGCTGCGCTGGCCGGCCAACCGGTCGACGGGGCAATCGTCATCGCGCCCCGGGAGGGCGCCGCCCAGGGACTGCGCGACCTACGGCCGGGGCTGCCGCTCGTCGCGGTCGAGGCCGGCTATGGCGGCGAGATCCCGGTCGTCTCGGTCGACCAGTTCGGTGGCGCCCGATTGGCCACTGTGCACCTGCTCTCGCTCGGCCACCGTACGGTGTGGCACATCGCGGGCCCCGCTGATTGGCTCGAGGCGCGTGATCGCGTCGAGGGTTGGCGGGCAGCCCTCGCTGACGCGGGTGCCGCGGCGCCGCCGCTGCTGCGCGGTGACTGGAGCCCGGAATCGGGCTATCGGGCCGGACTCGAGCTTGCCGACAACCCCGACGTCACCGCGGTCTTCGCCGCCAACGATCAGATGGCGCTCGGCGTCATGCATGCCTTCTATGAGCGCGGCCGGCGCGTCCCGGCCGACGTCAGCATCGTCGGGTTCGACAACATCCCCGAGTCGGCGTTCCTGATTCCGTCGCTGACGACCGTCCATCAGGACTTCGACGAGGTCGGCCGGCGCGGCCTGAAGTTGCTCGTCGACACCATGGACGGCGACTCCGAGCGCGTCGAGAAGCCCGACCCGGTCCCGGCCGGTCTGGTGACCCGGCAGAGCTCGGCGCCGCCGGCTCACTGACTCGGCTGCTCGCTCCCGTTTTCGGCAGTGCCGGCACGCGGCCGAAGATGCCCATTGTGAGCGCTCACACCACGCGGTATAACGGGTCAATTCACACCCGGTTGCGCAGGTTCCGCCGGGCAAGCGACGAGGGAAGAGGGACGTATGCGCGCAATGAACGCTCGACGCAGGCCTCTCGCGCTGGTGGCGGCCGCCGCCTTCGCTGTTAGCGCGGCCACCGCCCTAGCCGTCACCGCAGCGAACGCGGTGCCCAATCCACACGCGCATGGCGGCCCGCCGAGTATCTCGAGCAGTCCGTGGGGCACGTTCGGCGGGCAGCAGGTTGATCTCTATTCGCTGTCCAGTGGGCACGGCATGACGGTCAAGATCACGAATTTCGGGGCGACGGTGCAGTCGATCTGG
>DASQSE010000060.1:0-28775 GCA_035642535.1 Jatrophihabitans sp.
CCACCAGTCGCGCCGCCACCGCCGCCCGTCGCGCCCGCACCGCCGCCCGTGGTGCCTGCGCCACCGGTGCCGCCGGCTGCGGCACCGGCCGGACCGCCGTCCGGAGCGATCGACCTCGACCGACCCGTCAACCTTGACCAGCCGGCGTCCGTCGGCCTCGACCTGTCCGGCGGCGATGCAGGAGTCGCTGTGGTCATGCCGGCGCCCGCACCCCCGCAAGCCGCGCCGGCGCCAGTGCCTCCGACTGCGGCACCGCCCGCGCCGGCAGTGGTCAGCCTGCAGAAGAACGAGCGGGTCGATCTCGCGTCGAGCGGGGCCGGGCCGCTCACCCGCGTCGTCTTCAGCCTCGGCTGGACGCCGGCGGAAGGGCACAGCGACGTCGATCTCGACGCGTCGGTGATCGCGTTCGACGCTAACGCCGAGAAGCTGGCAGTCGTGTGGTACCTGCACATGAACGAGTTCTACGGATCGCTGCAACACACCGGCGACAACCGCCAAGGCAGTACGGCGGGCGCCGCTGAGCAGATCCTCGTCGATCTCGCCCGGCTACCCGCGAACGTCCTGTCGCTCGTGTTCACCATCAACTCCTTCCGCAGCCAGACGTTCACCGATGTCGCGAACGCCTACTGCGTGGTGCAGAACGCCGACACCGGCGAGCAACTGGCCCGCTACGACCTCTCCGACACGCAGCCGAGCACCGCCGTCCTGATGGCAGAGCTGCGCCGGAGCGAGCAACCCGGGATGTGGCGCATCCGCGCGATCGGCGAATTCCACGATTACCGGACGGTCAAGAAGCTGCTGCCGGCCGCCGCCCGTCAGGTCCGCATCGGCGGCTAGTCGCGATCTCGATGCCGCAGTAGGACCGCGATCGCGGCGATGTCCTCCGGGCTTACTCGGCAGCAGCCGCCGACCAGCCGGGCGCCCGCGTCCAGCCAGGAGGTCACGTCCGCGGCGGGAAAGCCGCGCGATCCGGACCACGCACGGCGTTCGGCGTCCCAGCCCTCCCCGCTGTTCGGGTATGCGACGACGGGTTTGCCGCTCACCTCCGCGGCCGATCGGACGAGTTCGGCGACATCTCCCGGCGCCGTGCAGTTCACGCCGGTCGCGAACACCGCAGCGCAGTCACGCGCAATCGCGAACGCGTCCGTGGCCGGCTCACCCGCTCGCGTCGCGGTGCCGGCGCAGCTGATCGAGAGCCATGCCGGTGCACCGAGCGCATCGAGTTCGGCGCACAGTGCCTCGACCTCGGCAAGACAGGGAATCGTCTCGACGGCCAGCACATCCGCTCCGGCGTCGGCGAGGACGTGCAGCCGCCGCCGATGCCACTCGCGCAGCTGCGCCACCGACAAGCCGTAGTCGCCGCGATACTCCGAACCGTCCGCCAGCACCGCACCGTACGGCCCGACCGACGCGGCCACCCAACGCGGCTCGGCCTCGCGCGCCAGCACGACGCTGCGCCGCAGCAGCTGCGCTGCCTCGTCGCCCAACTCATCGAAGGACGCCTGGTAGCTGCCGCTCGTGACGACCTCGGCGCCGGCCGCGACGAACGTCCGATGCGCAGCGACGACTGCAGCCGGGTGGTCGCGCAACTGCCGCGCGGACCACAGCTCGGACGACAGGTCGTGGCCACGCCGCTCGAGCTCCGTCGCGAGCCCGCCGTCCAGGACCACCGGCCGGCGCGCACACTCGGCGCTGAGCTCCACCTGTCTAGTCTGCATGGATGGCTCCGATCTCGAAGGGCGCCAACCTGCCGATCGCCGCGACGGCCGTCCGGGTCGCGCTGTCGTGGAGCGGCGGCCCAGGCGTGCCGGATGTCGACTCGTCCGCCCTGCTCCTGCGCAGCGACGGGCGCGTCGGCAGCGACGACGACTTCGTGTTCTACAACCAACCCAGCCATCCCAGCGGCGCGGTGCGGCACGCCGGGAAGAGCGGCTCGACGGACACCGTCGAGGTCGAACTGGGCAAGCTGCCCGCGGACGTCGAACGCGTCGTGCTCGCCGCTTCCGCAGACGGGGGCCCGTTCGGCCAAGTGCGAGGGCTGCGGTTGGTCGTCTCCGATCTCGCGAGCGGTGGATCGCTGGTCGAGTTCGAGATGAGCGCAACCGACGAGACGGCCATGGTCAGCGGCGAGCTGTATCAGCGGAACGGGCAGTGGAAGTTCCGCGCCGTCGGACAGGGCTACGCGAGCGGACTCGCCGGGCTCGCCACCGACTTCGGAATCTCGGTCGAGGACGAACCGGCTCCGGCGCCGCCGCCACCCGCGCCGACGCAGCCCGGGTTCGTTCCGCCGCCACCGCCGCCCGGCTTCGTCCCGCCGCCGTTCCCCGGACAGCCGCCGCCAGGTGCCCAGCCGCAGGTGTCGACGCTGGACTCGGGTCCGGTGAATCTGACGAAGGGCGGCCGGGTCAGCCTCGTCAAGCGCGGTGCCCCGGCCCTCACCGAGGTGATGATGGGCCTCGGCTGGGATCCGGCGCGGCGCCGCGGCAACATCGACCTCGACGCCTCGGTGATCGCGTTCGATCGGGCCGGTGCCGCGATCGCCAAGGTCTGGTTCACGAACCTCGGCGAGTGGAACGGCGCGCTGCGCCACGGCGGCGACAACCTGACCGGCGAGGGCCAGGGCGACGACGAACAGATCTACGTCGATCTGGATCGCCTGCCGGCGGAGGCGGCCGCGTTGGTCTTCACGATCACGTCCTACCGGGGCCACAAGTTCACGGACGTGAAGAACGCCTTCTGCCGCCTCGTCGATCGACGCAGCAACGCCGAGCTGGTGCGCTACAACCTTTCGGATGCGCAACCCGCCACCGGCGTGATCATGGCCATGCTGCGCCGCACGTCGGCCAGCCAATGGGAGATGCGCGCCATCGGCGAGTTCCAGAACGCCAAGACCGTGCTGGATCTGGTGGAGCCGGCCGGCCGCGAGGTGACGACAGCCCAATCGTTGGATTAGGCGTTGCTGCTAATCAGCGGGCAGCCGGTCGTCGCGCCAGGTGATGCGGTCGTAGCCGTAGGCCCGTGCCGCGTCGCGCACGTCCCCGTCGTAGATGGTCTCCATCTCGGCGCGAATGACGAACTCTCCGTCGAGGTTGTAGATCGAGGCGAGCACGGCGACCCGGCCAGGGTGCAGCGTCTCGAGCGGAAGCTCGACCCGGGCCCGGCCGAACGTCGTGATGACGAGTGTGCCGCCCCAGGTGAGTTCGGTGCGCGATTCCGAGAACGCGTAGATCGCCACCCGCTCCAACAGGCGGGCGCTGCGCAGGTCGATCCGCACGACCTCGTAGTCGTCGTCGCGGCCGGCCGCGAGCACTGGTCGCGAAGACGACGGGCCGAAACGGCTACCGCCCGCGAGCTGCACCGTCGAGGAAGCGCCGTCGTGCAGGTGGTAAACGGCGCCGAGCCGCAGATCACCGACCTCGGGCGAGCACACCGCCTCGATCTGGAGCTGACCCACGCCAGACTGCACGCGGGTGAGCGTCACGGTCGGCTCCTTGAGGGTCAACAGGTGCTGCTCGCCGGCCCGGATCCGGGTGTCCGCGTGCAGCGGCAACGCCGGGACGGGCGGCTGTGCCGACTTTGCCGACTGTGCCGATGACGGGATGGGCTCGTCGGACAGATCGAGCGAACTGGACGGCCGCGGCGTCGCCGCCGCCGGTGCCGGCTCGCCGTGCCGCGGCGGGTGCGCCGCACGTCCGCCGACGAAGTCGGCCACTGCCGAGTCTGCGGGCGGCGACGTCGCTTGCTCCGACAGGTCGAGTGAGCTGGACGGCCGCGGCGTCGCCGCTGCCCCGGTCGGCTCGGTGTGCCGTGGCGGATGCGGCGCGCGTCCGCTGACGAAGTCGGCCACCTGCGACTCGGCGGGCGCCGGCTTGGGGTGGGAGCGGTGGCGCAGGAAGCCGAGATCGGGACGCGGCGGGGCCGACGTCGGATCGCCGATCACCGGGGTCCCCCGCAAAATCGTGAAGCGGAGCGGAGCGATTTCGTGGGGTGATTCACAGCGGGATGCCGTAATCGGAGGCGATTCCGGCGATGCCCTTGTCGTACGCCTGTCCGATCACCTTGAACTTCCAGCCGCCCTGGTGCCGATACACCTCGCCGAGCGCGACGGCGGTCTCGGCCGAGAACGCGGGTGCGAGTTCCTCGGAACGCACGAGCTCACGGTTGTTTGCGAGGTCGAGCACCCGGATCACGCACGAGCGCAGTTGACCCAGGGTCCGTCGCTGGGCCGGGTTGTCATTGACGTAGAGCACAACCACGATCCGGTCGATCTCGGTCGGCACTGCGGCGAAGTCGACCTCGATCTGCTCGCGGTCGGAGCCCAGCGCTTCCTCGAGCCGATGCACCGATTGTTCGGGCGACGAGAGCTGATTGAAGAACACGAAATCGCGGTCGCTGCGGGCCCGGCCGTCCGCGCCGCACAGGATCGCGGCGAAGACGAGGCTCTCGTCGAGCACCCGCTCGCCGCCGGCATTCCAGCTCATCCCCAGCACCAGCCCGCGCAGCCCCGGGATCTCCCGGGTCAGCTCGACGTTGGCGCCCCGCTTCATCTCCGCCATCTCGACGTCGACTGTATCGAGTTGCCGGCTCGCACCCGCGGCCCGGCACCGGTGCGCGGTAGCCACACACAGACGCCGCGCGGGTCCCGAGGAACCCCTCGGGACCCGCGCGCCGATCAGTCAGCCGTACTCCTCTCAGAGCTCAACCAGCCCAGGTTCAGTTGGTGATGGTCAGGCTCGTCGTTTCACAGTGGCTGGAGCCGGTCACGTTGGCATCGGTACTGCTGAAGGCGACCTTCCAGGAGACACTCCTGCTGGCCGTAACCGAGAACGCCGTGTTACTCGTGGTCAGCGACTGTGGGGACGACGCGTTCGTCAGCGTCCTGGTGTAGAGCTGCCCGCTGACCGCGGAACCCGAGGTGGCACCGCAGTTGTCGCCCGTGTAGAGCTGGATGGACAGCGTCCCGTTCAGCGCCGCCCCGCCCACAGAAGAGACCGTTCCGGTGTCGTTGGGCAACCAGGTCTGCTGCGAGCTGGCCGACGTCCTGTCGGTGACGGTGACATCTTCGCCCGTGTCGGTGCAATTGCTGTTGTGCGATATTCCGAGGGTGTTGGGTGCATCGCCGGTGTACGTAGCCGCCCAGTGGTAGGTACCGGGTGCAGTCGGCGTGAAGCTCACCGGCCCGTACGTGCCGTCCCCGCTCACCTGCACTGCGCTCGAGGTGAACGCGACCGTGCTGCAGTTGTTCGGTCCGTATGCGGTGAAGGTGATCATGCCGCCCGCGGGACCGCCGGCGGTCGTCGGATTGATGATCGGGGAACCCGGCTCGTTCGCCGTGCCGCTCAGCGTCGCGGTGTCGCTGATCGGGTTACCCAGTTGAACGGGTCCCGCACCGGCCGAGGTCGCCAACGTCGGCGTCACGGGGGTGACCGTGAAGCACTCGGTGGTCGACCCGTCCGAACCCGGCTTGACTCCGTTCGCCGCCGAAGTAGCGCTCGGCGTGAAGTCGGCCCGCCAGCAGTAGGTGCCGACCGAGGTCACGGCTGCCGCGGGCGACGTGATCGGCTGCGACGTCGTGTTGTCGATGCCGAGAGAGCCGACCGCGGTGCCACCGGAGGCGCACCCATCTGCCGAGGCAAGTGGGCCACAAAGCGAGAACGCCAAGCTGCCGCTCCAGTTGGCGGTGCCCGACACCGTGACAGTCGCCGTGTCGGTGACCTGCACCGACCCAGTCCCGATCGAGACGCTTGCGGCCGACGGTGTGGTGTGCACCGTCGTGTCGCAGGCGCCGAAGTTGCCGAGGACGAAGTCCTTCAGCGTGGCCGTGGTTGACGTCGACGACCGTGTCTCGGAAGCGACCGAGGCGAAGCACTTGTCGCCGAGACCGATGGCACTCAGATTGACGCCGCCCTCGTAGAACTCCCCGTTCAGGGCCTGGTTGGTCGGCGTTCCGCTCTTGTCCGTGAACGACCACGGCATCGTGATCGTGCTCGGGTTGACGATGCCGCAGAAGTTGTCGTTCGCAGCCGCGCTGGCGCAGGAGGCGGCGTTCGACGTTCCCTTGATCCGGAGGTTTGCGTCACCGCAGGTACCGGCCGTGCTGCCCGTCGTCTTCGTGCAGGTCGGGTCCCATGCGTACACGGTGATCGTCGACGTGGTCCCGCCATTGCTGAAGTCGCTGACAACGAGCAGGTCGCCGGCCTTGTGCAGGCCGTTGAACGTGCCGCTGGTGGACCCTTGCAGGCCGATTTGATTCTGGAAGAACCAGAATCCCTGCTGCGCGTCGCCACTGTTGTCGTAGCGGTCGGATCCGAAGAACAGCACGTCGCCCTTGGTGGTGTTATAGCGGGCCGCAAAGCTGTGCAGCAGGTTGTCCTTGTCGGGCAGGCCGCCCGCGCCGTCCTTCCACTGCCAGTTGCTCAGCTCCTGCGGATCCTTCGAACCGCCACCG
Organism: Jatrophihabitans sp.; assembly: GCA_035642535.1. Classification (GTDB taxonomy): domain Bacteria; phylum Actinomycetota; class Actinomycetes; order Mycobacteriales; family Jatrophihabitantaceae; genus Jatrophihabitans. The sequence goes on from DASQSE010000060.1 coordinate 6,449, forward strand.
GTGAAGATGGTGGCATTCAGGTTCGGTTCCGATACCCAGTCGACCGCGGTGGCGCCGGTCGCGTTGCTGGTCGTGCTGCAGTCACTGCCCAGTACCTGGTGACATACGTTGTCCCAGTCGTCGCCCGGGGCTGCGCCGTTGACGGCGTTGCCGTCGAGCTCGAACGCGCCGGTGTCGTGAACGGCGCTTGCCGACACGGCCAGGAAGGTGAGCGCGGCCGCCGTCCCGATCACCGTGCCGACGGCGATCAGGGCGCGACGCGCGCGAAATAGTCTGAATGAGGGCGTGCTTTTATGCTTGGACATCCGGTATTCCCCCGCACGAGTTAGTGCTTTTGCTGGAATCTGCGCTGGCCTTATTCGCAGCGAAACCGGCTGCCCCTGCGCGGCGATCCGAACAGGCTGTTACGAAATGAATCTTTGAAACGCGTGGCTACGATGATCGGCAGCAACGGGCGGACCGCGCGACTGCACATGGTCGCGCAAGGCACGTAACATCGGCCGCCTCCCCCGTAAGAAGTGGCGCGATCCCGGCCGAAGATCGCGCGATTCGAGAGGCTACCTCGCCGCGTCGCGCAAGACGCCCGATTGGTGGGGGATATCCGGAAGCTCGTCGCTGGAGCACAGGATTGCGCAGTTCCGCGGCATGCACGCGACGGTTCGCGTTGCTCTTACAGATTCAAATCCGAGCCGGTGAATTTCGTCCGCAGGAAACTACCCTGCGTGAACAGCGCGTCGACGTCGTGCTCCTGGGCGGCGTGCAGCATGTCGGCCGCGGCCGAGCGCAGCGACTCGAGCTGCTCGCGCAACGCAGCGCGCGGGGTACGCCCGGACGGGCCGACCCGCTCGGTGAGCTCCGGGTCCAGGTTCACGTAGGTGCGCAGTGTCGTGGGCAGGTAGTCACTGACGATCCCGTTGATCTGCACGACGGCGTAGACGTCGAGGTCATGATCGTCCGAGGTCTCGATCACCGCGCGAATGATGTCGGTGATCTGCCTGGACAGCACGACCGCCTCGACCGGCAGCCGGCCCGCGCTGCGGTTCACGAACCGCACGAGCTCCCACAGCCGCAGCCGGAGCTTGTCCGGCGAGTCCTCGTCCTCAGCCGGCTCGGGTGGCGCGGGCGGCTGCTGCTGTCGGCGAAACCACCCGGTCACGATCCAATAGCCGGCGCGGGGCCGCCGCCGGGCAGCTCGCCGCTCTGTCCTTCGCCGCGGCGGGTGCGCTCGAGGTAGGGCTTGGCCCGCTCGATCTGCCCCTCGAGCGCGGTGACCGTCTGGGCCATCGAATCGACCGCCTGCGAGCGGAACGTGTCGAGCGCATCCATCGTCTGGAAGACGTTGTCGAACGCGACCTGCAGCTTCTGGATGTCGATGGTGCTGCTCGCCGCCTGCTGGTTGATCTCGGCGCCCTGGATGCGGAGCTGGTTCGAGGTCGACTCGATGAGATTCGACGTCGTTGTGTTAAGCGCGGTGATCTGGTCGAGGACGAGCTTCTGGCGGGCCAGCGCCTGCGACACGATCACCGCGGTGCGCAGCGCCGAGATGGTGGTGGTCTGCGCGCGGTCGACACCCTTGATCAACTCGACGTTGTTCTTACGAACCAGATCGAGCGCCATGTAGCCCTGCACCGACACGGCCATCTGCGTCATGATGTCCTGCCGACGCTGCCGGATCGCGAACAGCGCATCGGACTTGAGCGCGTTTGCGGCCTCGGCGTTACCGGCGGCCTCCAGCTCGGCGACCTTGTTCGCGACGGCCTCGTCCAACGCGCCGGCAAGCTGGTTGTACTCGCTCAGCTTGCCCATCGTCGTCCACATATTGGTCTTCTCGGTCTCGATCGCGGCGTTGTCCTTGCGCAGGTCGTCCTGCCCCGACTCGAGCGACTTGATGATCGCGTTCAACTGCGTCTGGGCCGACTCGTACTTCTGGAAATACTTCTGGATCCGGTCGCCGCCGGGCAGCCACTTGAGGATCTTCTTCGCGCCGGTGAGATCGGCGCGGTTCGGGTCGAGGTCGGTGATGGTGGTGCGCAGATCGTTCAGCGTCGTCGCGACCCGCGTCTGCGCATCGCCGCTGCGCACGCCCTTGCCCGCCTTGACCACCGCGGCCGGCCGGTCGAGCATCCGGTTGGACACGCTCGCCGAGGCGCGCAGATCCTTGTCGCCCATCGTCGTGATGGAATCGACCTTCTTCGTGAATTCAGGGGCGCGGTGGTCGAGCCCGGCGAGCTCGTCCGCGAAGGCCTGGGCGCGCTGCGCGAGCTCGGTCTTCTTCGCGTCGTCGACCGGGACGGCGCCGGCCGCCTCCTCGTCCTTCACGACCGGCAGCGGCTCCGGTGGGGCGAGAACCAGGGCGCCGCCGGCGGGCGTCGCAGCGGGCGTAGCCGCCGGTGTGCCGGTCGAACCAAGATCGAGGTCGGACATGTCGTCGACTCCTAGCGTTGTGCTTGCTTGCGATTACTTCCGGCCACGGGTCCAGTTCATGCCCCACCCATATGCCTCGTCCAAGGCCCGCTGAGCGCCGTTGATGTATTTGACCTCTCGCCGCACGACGATCTCGCCGCGCTCGTTGGAGATCAGCGCGATGGCGCAGATGCGCGCGCCCTCGCGCGGGTCGTCGAGCACCACCTCGATCGGCGCCGCCCCGGCCGGGGTGATGGTGGCCACCCCGTTCGCGGCCGCCCAGTTCGCGGCGCCCTCGTAGATGAGCGCGAAGACGAGGACGCGCTTGATCTGCGACGGGTCGCTGAGATCGACGAACAGGTTCTCCCCGCCGGTCACCTGGCCCGTCCGGTCGTCGGCGTCGAGGCGGAGCAGCTGCGCTCCGGCCCGGTTGCGCGCCGTGAAGGCGTTGCCGAGCGCCTGGACGACGCCCTTGGTGCCGTCGCTGAACTCGTAGAGACAGCCGAGGTCGAGATCGAGCTGCTGGGTCTTCTTGAACAGCCCGCGCGCCGGTGGCCGGGCGTCCCAGTTGAGGTTGACGTGCAGCTGGCCGCGCGCTCCGCCGTGCTTGGCGAGCGACACCGACGGCGCCGCCTTCGTCAACCGCACCTTCGACAGCGACACCGGCGCAGCGGTCGGCTCCGGCTCGGGCTCGCTGCTGGGACGCTTGGTGTAGTCAATGGGCATCGGGACTCCTCAGACTGCCGCCGACTCCGGCGCGGATGCCGAGACGTCGTCTAGCGACTCGCGCCGGTTACGCACGATCGAAGAGAGCAGCGCCGCGCCGATGAAGGCGACACCGATCAGGCCGGTGACGAGTTCGGGCACCTCGTACTCGATGGTGACGAGCAGGATGACCGCCAGCGCGCCGATCGCCCACATGGCGCCGTGCTCGAGGTAGACGTACTCGCTCAGCGTTCGCTTGCGCACCAGGAACACCGTCAGCGAGCGGATGAACATGGCGCCGATGCCGAGGCCGATCGCGATGATGATCGGATCCGAGGTGATCGCGAAGGCGCCGATCACGCCGTCGAAGCTGAACGAGGCGTCCAGCACCTCCAGGTACAGGAACAGGAAGAAGGCCTGTTTGCCGACGACGTGCATCGCCTGCTTCTTCGTCATCGCCTGCTCGAACTCGCCGTCGTCTTCGTCTTCCTCGAAGAACGAGTCGAGGCTGCTCACCACCAGATAGGTGACGACGCCGAGCACACCGGCGACCAGCACGGTCGAGATGCGATCGGCCTGCGCGGTGTCGGCGCTCTGGCCCAACGTGTAGGCCGCGATGGCCAGCCCGCTGAGCGCGACGATGACGGAGAGCTGGTCAAGCTTGCCGATGCGCGCGAGCGGGCGCTCGATCCAACGCAGCCAGGCGAGCTCACGCTCCTCGAAGATGAAGTCGAGGAAGATCATCAGCAGGAACATGCCGCCGAACGCGGCGATCGTGGGATGCGCCTGGTGCAGCAAGTAGCCGTACGTGCCGGGCTGGTCCGGGTCACCCTTCTCCAGCGCGAGGCGGACGGCCTCGATCGGCCCGAGCTTCGCGGTGATGCCGACGATGAGCAGCGGGAAGAGCAGCCGCATGCCGAACACCGCGATGGCGACACCGACGGTCAGGAAGATCTTCTGCCAGAACGGGCTCATTCGCACCAGCACGGTGGCGTTGACCACCGCGTTGTCGAAGGAGAGCGACACCTCCAACACCGCCAGGATCGCGGTCAGGGCGAGGCCCTTCCCGCCGCCGTACAGCAGCCCGGCGAGCAGCCCGACGACTGCGACGCCGATCGAGCCGCCGAACGTGCGAAGGAACACCCGAACTACCTACTAGCCGACGTTGACGCCGAAGTCCTGCGCGATGCCGCGCAGGCCACTGGTGTAGCCCTGTCCGACTGCGCGGAACTTCCACTCCGCGCCGCTGCGGTAAAGCTCGCCGAAGATCATCGCTGTCTCGGTGGACGCGTCCTCGGACAGGTCGTACCGCGTGATCTCCGCATTGCCGTCCTGGTTCACCACCCGGATGAACGCATTGCGGACCTGGCCGAAGTTCTGGCCCCGGCCTTCCGCGTCGTAGATCGACACCGGGAACACGATCTTGTCGACGTCGGCCGGCACACCCGACAGATTGACCTTGATCTGCTCGTCGTCGCCCTCGCCCTCGCCGGTCAGGTTGTCGCCGGTGTGCTCGACCGAGCCGTCGGGGCTCTTGAGATTGTTGAAGAAGATGAAGTGCGAGTCGGAGACGATCTTGCCGCTCGAGCCCAGCATGAGGGCCGAGGCGTCGAGGTCGAAGTCGGCTCCGCTCGTCGTGCGTGCATCCCAGCCGAGGCCCACGACAACGGCGCGCAACCCCGGTGCCTCCTTCGAGAGGGAGACGTTGCCGCCCTTGCTCAAACTGACACTCATCGGACGTTCCTTTCCGCATCCTGTGGGTTCGTTCGACTGTAGTGACAAAACGTGCAGCGCTCATCCGGCGTTCCGGACGACATCCCCGACCCTAGTGCTGCGGACTAGGCACATTGCGCGCGGTCGGGCCGCGCTTCGGGAACGGGCGGACCATCGGAGGGCCCCGATTCTGGTTCGGCCGTGCCCGAAGCGCGCTGGCGGCGGCTCAATCGATACGGATGATGGCGAAATAGAAGAGCTTGGCGCCCGGGTCGTAGGCCCACCCGACCTGGATGCTCGTCATCTGCGGGTCGAGAAGGTGCGCGAACGGCAGGATCTTGTGCACCGCCTGCCGGCCGTCCGGGTCGGAGAGCAGGGTTTCGGCCCAGCCGCCCGAGCAGCCGTTGCCGTTGCGCAGCGCGCAATTCTGCGCCTGCGGGGCGGCCTCGCCCGGAATTGCGGGCTGTCCGTGCCGGGTGCGGTAGTCGTTGATCGCCGGAATCGCGTTGCCGACATCGCCCTCGAGGATGCACGTCTCCGAGGTCGGGCAGGACGTCACGCCCGCCGCGGGGGTTGTTGCCGTCGCGGACGGCGAGTGGGTGCGCGTCGGCGGGCTGGTCCGGCCGCCCGGGCTGGAATGGCCACTGGGCTGGTCCGAGGAGGACGCCGAGGTGGCCTCGGCGTCGAGCGGCCCCTGGTCGGCGCCATTGCCGCCGCCGTGCGTCTTCACCAATGCACTGATAACGATTACGAACAGGACGGCGACGAGAGCCAGCATGGCGAGCAGCCAAGCGGCACGGCGCCGGAGGTCGGACTCACCCCCCGGTTCGCTCTCGTAGGCCACGCCCCTCCTCCCCCTAACCTCCTGCCCGTCGGCGGGTCAACAATATGACGCCCGGAAGTTAGTCGTGCGTTGCGCAGGATCGGCTGAGCCGGCGAGGGGATTGGCTGGCCGGGGGCGTCCGAAATTCGGGCGGCCCCGGGTGATTGGCGGGAATCAGGCTGCTGCACGCACCCCATAGGTCGCGAGCCAGGTCTGCACCGACTGGATGTCCACCCGTTGCAGGCCGCCGAGATAGCGGCAATTGTCCGTATACCCGTAGCTCGTCACCGTGACGAGATAGCCGTTGAGGAACGTCGGGCCGCCCGAATCGCCGAAGCAGGTTCCGCCCGTGCCCCGCGTGTCGTTGATGTTGCCGTTGACCTGCAGGATCTGCGTCATCAACTTCTGGCCGGGCTCCTCGGCCACTCGGCGGATCAGCGGGTAGCTCTCCGGAGTGGGCTTCTGCGGGCCGGAGTCCGGCTTGCGGACCTCGGTGCCGTAGCCGACCGTCGTGAAGATCGTCTTGTTCAGCACCGGCTGGGCATAGTTGTCGAGGTAATCGCGCGGCGCGACCGTGGACAACGGCTTGCCCGTCATCGGGTGGTCGAGCACGACCACCCCGACGTCGTTCCAGGTGTCCAGGTCGGTGAAGTTCGAGTAGTCCGGATGCGCGTGCGCCACTCCGGAGGCGAAGCCGGCATTCTCGATCTCGGACTCGGTGTACCCGGCGTTCGGGTCGGCGGCGTTCGGGTATCCCGACGGCGGCTGCAGCGCGACGACCGAGCGGAAGTCGACGAGCGTGCGCCCGACCGTGTCAACAGTGCAGTGCGCCGCCGTCACGAGCACGGTCGGCGTCACCAGCGTCGCCGTGCAACGGAACCGGCCGTCCGGCGAGTAGAAGAGGATGTCGGCGACGTTGGGGTGGCCGTCGCCGTCCGGCTCGCCACCGGTGATGGCCGCCGCCGGTGCCGCCATCGACAGGACGAGCCCTGCCGCGGCGGCGAGTATTCCGGCGGTCAGCCGGATACGTGATGCCATGCATGCCTCCAAGCTGCGCATAGAGATTTGCGTCATCTCAGCAAAGGAATGCGGGCAGCGTCCAGAGTCGAGCTCGAGCTGCCGGTGTCAGAACCGCCGCAACCCGTCCGAACCGGTCAGTCGAGCAGCGCGGCGGCGTGGTCAGGGACGGACTTGAACAGCTCGCGCGGCGGACGGTCGTAATGCGGCGCCGCAGGCCGCTGCGGCAGTTCGATGGGCGGCCGCTGCACCTCGTAATACGGGATCGTCGAGAGCAGGTGGGCGATCATGTTGATGCGGGCGCGGCGCTTGTCGTCCGCCTCGACCGTCCACCACGGCGCTTCGGCGATGTCGGTGAACATGAACATCTCGTCCTTGGCGCGCGAGTACTCCTCCCACCGCAGGATCGACTCGACGTCCATCGGCGACAGCTTCCAACGCCGCATCGGGTCGTCGAGCCGGGAGCGGAAGCGCCGCTCCTGCTCCTCGTCGCTGACCGAGAACCAGTACTTGCGCAGCAGGATCCCGTCGTCGACGAGCAGCCGCTCGAACACCGGGCACTGCGCGAGAAAGCGTCGGTACTCCTCGGCGGTGCAGAACCCCATGACCCGTTCGACCCCGGCGCGGTTGTACCAGGATCGGTCCATCAGGACGATCTCTCCCCCAGCGGGGAGAGTTTCCACATAGCGCTGGAAGTACCACTGGGTGCTCTCGCGGTCGCTCGGCGCGGGCAGCGCCACGATCCGCGCCACGCGGGGGTTGAGGTACTGCGTCACCCGCTTGATCGTGCTGCCCTTTCCGGCGGCGTCTCGCCCCTCGAACAGAACGAGGACGCGCGCCCGCTCGGCACGCACCCACTCCTGCATGGTCACCAGCTCAGCCTGCAGCCGGTACAGCTCGCGCTCATATGCCCGGCGGGGTATTCGCGCCGGAGCCTTCTCTGCCTTGGCCATCGGCGCCGAGTATCGCGCACCCCGCGCTCCGCTGTGGCATGGGCAATCTCGGCTCGCCCGAATTACCCGGTACCGATAGCCTCCGCAACGCCACCTGACGTGTCGGGCGAAACCTCCGCGCCGTCGTCAACGATGACCCGTGAGGTCACGCGTGCCACCTCGATCGACGCCGTCCGGTCGTACCCACCGCGCCATCCCGATCCTGGCGATCGCGGTCCTGCTTGCCGGCATCGTGCTGCCCGCCTCGGCCGCCGGCGCCTCGAGCGACAGTTGCGACCCGGTGCGCAGCCTGCTCGGACTGTGCCCGGTGGCACCGAGCGCGCCACCGCCCAGCAGCAGCCCGACACCGACGTGCGGTGACGAAACCCCGCTGCGCGCAGACGGCAGCGCCTGGCACTGCGCGTTCGACGAGGAGTTCGACGGAGCCCACCTGGACAGCTCGAAGTGGACGGTGCAGACCACCGCCTCATACGGCTTCCATTCGGGTGAGGAGTGCATGGTCGACGATCCCGACAACATCTCGGTGTCCGGCGGCCATCTGAACCTCACCGTCCGGGACGTGGGCGCGGAGTTCACCTGCAAGACCCCGAAGGGCGGCTACGTCACGCACTACACGGGCGCGTCGGTCTACACCGCTGCGTTCGCGCAGGAGTACGGCCGGTTCGAGGTGCGCGCGAAGTTCCCGGAGAGCTCCGGCACCGCCGGGATACAGAGCTCGCTGTGGCTCTTCCCGCACCAGATGACCGTGACCGGGCTCCTCGCGGCCGGCTCGACCGAGATCGACATCGCCGAGTCGTACAGCAAGCGTCCGGACATCGTGAACCCGACGGTGCACGGCATCTCGCTGTCGTCCCTGCTGCTGAACTCATACTGTTCGGTGCCGGACTGGGGCGCCGACTTCCACACCTACGCGGTCGAGTGGTCACCCGCGACGATCACGTTCATCTACGACGGCGCGGCCTGCCTCAAGGTAGCGACGCCACCTACATTGCCGTCGAGCATGCGCTCGCCGAACCCATTCGTGATCGCGTTGTCGCAGGCGCTCGGCATCGGCACGAACCGCAACGATCAATACACCCCACTGCCCGCGACGGAGCAGATCGACTACGTCCGCGCGTGGTCGTAGCGGGGATTACAGCGCCGGATTGGGGCCGGCCTTGATCTCGACGCCGAGTGCGACGGCGATCTCGTCGAGGAACTCGAGCGTCGTCGCGAACCACTCGCGGCCACCGTTGTTGGTTACCGGATCCGCGTGGTCGGCGCTTTCCAGCAGCCTGCGAAACGCCGACTCCGCGGCCCCCGGATCGCCGCTGAGGTACACGCGAAGCAGGATCGGGTCCTCCGGCGCGCCGGAGGCACGGGCCTGCTCGACAATCCCCTGCCACACGCCGTGCGCCGCCTTGCCGAGCCGGAGCAGCCGCCGGTTCTGCTCGACGAAGTACGGGTAGCGCCAGTAGTGCGGGTACGTGTAGACGAACAGGCCGTTGCCGCTGCGCAGTTCACCATCCAGCATCGCCGAATTCGCGTCGAGCTGCGACTGCTCCTGCTGTTGCGCGGCTTCGGACTCGGCGAGGTCAAGCATCCCGGCGCGCAGCTCGGTGAGGTACTGACGGGCGCCCCGACTCAGCCCCGGCGCGCGCATCAGCGCCCGAACGGCGCCGGCGACCGGGCGGGCCCGGCCGGGCGAACCAGTCCACGCCTCGCCGAGGATCGTCCGGACGCGCAGCACGATCTCGCCGGCGAGCGCCTCGTTGGCGCCGGCGCCGGCGGCGGCCAGCGCGGCCGGGCTCGTCACACCGGCGCGGTACTGGTCGAAGACCTCGTGCAGCCGCCCGCCGGTCCGGCCGAGCAGCTCGATCAGCTCGATGCGCAGCCCCTCGGGGAGTTGCCCACCGCTGCCCAGATACGGCGGCATGTCGGCTCCGGGCTCGACGACCTCGTCGCGATGCGCGCCCTGCCGGGCCGATTCGCCGCCAGCGGGTGCGTCGGAGCCCTGGTTGGATAATGGCGGCGGCGCCGGCGGTGTGAGCGGACCGGTGGGCGGTGGCGGGATCACCGGACCGTTGGCGAACACCCCTGGGCCGATCGGCGTCGTGCGCAGCCGGGCGTTCGGATCGTCGCTCGTCATTCGGGAACCGTATCGCTCCCTCTCCGCGGCGATGCAGCGAGCCTTGGGTAGGTCGACGACCGACGACATCGCGCCGTTTCAGCAGCGCCGGCCGGGTCAGAAACCTGGATTACTGCGCAGCGTCTCGGGCATGCCCAGATTGGTGTGCAGGCGGTACTGCTGTCCGCCCGCGCTCTTCGCCTCGTGCATCGTCTCGGCCGCCTGCTGCACGAGCTCGTCGGCGTCGGTTTCCCGGTCGGCGGTGGTTGCGATGCCGACGCTCGCGGCGATTCGCGCAGCCGGCACGTTCCGGTCGAGGCTGATCGGTGCAGAGATGGCATTGATGATCTTGCCCGCCACGATCGTGGCATCGCCCGGGTACTCCAGGTGCTCCAGGACGATCACGAACTGGTCGGCGCCGTATCGCGCGACCAGGTCGTCTGCGCGTACACAGTGCAGCAGCCGCTTGGCCACGATGCCAAGTATCTCGTCACCGGCCTCGTGCCCGTAGCTGTCGTTGACGGCCTTGAACCGGTCGAGATCGATCAGCAGGACGGCAACGCCACGAGAATGGCGGCCGAGTCGGAGCAGCGCGACCTGGATCCGCTCGATCAGCGTCCGTCCGTTCGCAAGACCGGTCAACGGGTCGTGCGTGAGCTGTTGGGCCAGCGCCTGCTCGGCGGTCTTCTGCGGCGTGATGTCGATCGTCGTCACGAACGCTCCGGTGAACCGGCCCGATCCGTGGCCGACCGGCGCGCCCGACCACGCGATCCACCGCTGGGTTCCGTCCGGGCGCCAGATGCGCACCTGCGTGCTGGCCGGGCGGCCAGCCCGCATGGTGGCCAGCGCCTCCTTGATCAACGGTTGATCCCGCCGATCGACGCAGAGTTCGACCAGCTGTCGACTGGTCAGGCCGACCGCTGCCTTGCCCAGCAGGTGATTGGTGGCCTGGTTGGCGAAGATGATCGTCATGTCCGGATCCGCCGCGAAGATGCCGACGGGTGCGGCGCCGAGCAGGTTCGCGAACTGCTCGGCGTTCAGCTCGGCCAGATCGCGGCCGATGCGTACGTGGCGCACGAGTTGTGCGAACCGGACGGTGAGCGCGAGCACGAGCGTGCCGGCGCCGATCACCAGCAGGATGTCCTTCGGGCTCGCGCGGAAGGCGACCACCGGGAGGAGCGTCAGTGCCGCGCAAAGCATGACGACCCGCGGCACGCTGTCGTCAGTGCGGCGCGCCGGTGCGCTCTCGGTCATTCGAGCGACGTCTGGATGCAGCGCCGAAGCGGCGATGATCGCGTAGCTGATCGGGTAGATAGGGCCCACGACTCCGCTCAGGGCGGCCGACCCGAAGCGCAGGTAGAGATCCCAGAGGATGTCGGCGGCGAGCAATGTGCCGAGCCCGAGTGTGAGCAACCAGGTGGCGGGATTGCGAAGTCCCGAGGCGTACACCAACCACGCCACGCCGGCGATGAGCAGTGCGTCGCAGAGCGGGAACAACGCGGTGAACACATCCTGCGACGTGCTTCCCGTGTAGTGGCCGTCGAGAAGGAACGCGCGCACGATGAGCAGCAACATCAGCGCCGGGATGAACGAGTCGATCACCCGAGAGACGTGTGCCCGCTCCCCACGCGCAGCGACGAGTTCGATCACTGCGGCAATCAGCGCCGGATAGGTGATCACGTATATGACGTTGGGCAGGAGGTACCACGCCGAATCGGCGCTGTAGTTGTGCAGATCGAGCAAGTCCCAAACGGTGTCGCCGATCACCCACAACGCGAGACCCGCGGCCAGCAGCAGCCAAGGGCGCAACGGCCTGGCTCGGAAACGAAGTGCGCCGTACACGCCCGCGGCCACGGCGAGCGCGCCGGCGACTGCGCGCAGCCAGATGCCGGTCGCGGCTGCGGTGTGGTCCGATGCGATCGCCGCGGCAGCGCATACGCCGATCAGCGCCAGGGGCTTGCCCAAGCGCGTCCGTCCGCTCATCCGCATCCACCTCTGGCGTAGCCGTGCCGCACCGCGTTCCCTGTATGTCGGCTCGCGCGGTCACGCCTCGACAAGCAGGAGGGCCCGACGGGTCGGGTCTTATGTCCTGCGGCGCGCCTTGGGCAACGGCAGGTGATCGATGCGCAACTACGTGGTGGGCGATACTGGGATCGAACCAGTGGCCCCTGCCGTGTGAAGGCAGTGCTCTCCCGCTGAGCTAATCGCCCGGGACGGCCGGCCGTTGGTGCCGCGCGCGGCGCCACCAGACTACAGGCAGGGTCACAACTGGACGAACCACCAGGCGGCCAACGCGACAGCGCCGATCACTGCCAGCGACATCACCGTGCCGATGGATTGGACCCACAGCGGCTGGTCGGCCAGCCAGCGCGACCAGCGCACGAATTGCGCTCGCAGCCATTGCAGCAGCCGCCTGGCCCAGGCGTACTCGGTGGCGAGCAGGCCGAGGCCGGCGAAGATGATCAACCAGCCCGGCCCGGGTAGGGGCAGCAGGACGATGCCGATTGCGATCACCCCGACGCCGACAACCGTGATCGCGAGCCGCCACGCGATGCGTCCGCCGGGCAGCGCGCGCACCCGCGCGCGGAAAGCGGTCAGCCGACCACGCGCGTTCACTCCGCGGACGGGTTTGCGTCGACCTCGGCGAGGAATGCCTGTAGCAGTGCCGTGACGGCTTCTGGCTGTTCGATCGTGCTCGAGTGGCCGCAGTTCGGAACGGTCTCGAGTCCGGCGCCCGGAATCAGCTCCGCGATCCGACGTGCGCGCTTCGGCGGTGTTGCCGCATCGTGCTCGCCGACGATCACCCGCGTAGGTGCCTTGATCGCGCCGATCTCGGCCGTCACACCCGCGCGGTTCGCGACGCCGAGCACCGCTCGCCGGATCGCCGCGCGATCGCAGGTCGCGAGCTTCTGCATCCACTCGTCGACGATCGGCTTGCTACGCGGATCGGCACGGAACGACGGCCCGAGCATGACCTTCTCGACGAGCGAGCGGACGGCGTTCGGCCCGACCAGGTGGTAGACGAAGGCCAGGACCGGGTACTCGACCCGACCACGCAGACTCTCCGGTTCCGCGCTGGTGCTCAGCAGCGTCAGAGAGCGGACGAGCTCCGGTCGCCGGGCCGCAATCCGCTGACCGACGAAGCCGCCCATCGATAGCCCGACGTAGTGGACGGGCGCGCCCACCACCTGCTCGATCAGTTGCACCGCGTCCGCGTAAAGCGTGTCCATGTCGTAGCCGGATCGCGCCGGCGGCGAGTCGCCCTGCCCGCGCCAGTCGATCGTCACGCATCGGTAGTCCGCGCGCAGCGCCTCGATCTGGGCGGCGAACATCCAGCCGCTGAACAACAGCCCGTGCCCGAACACCACCGCCGGCGCGTCCGGGCCACTCCCCTCCGGAGTTCCGGTGTCGGAGTACGCGACTGCAGCGCCGTCGACGGTCAGGCTCGGCAAGGCAGGCCTCTCGGGTCGGTTGCTAAAGGCTCACGGCGCGGGCGCCGTAGAAGTCGGCTCCGCTCGAGATCTCGTCGAGCACCTCCGACGGCACCGGCGTACTCGTCGTCACGACCATGACCGCCTCATCCGCGCCGTCAACCTCACCGCGATATCCGACGGCGGCGGAGACGATGTTGACGCCGGCCGCCCCGAGCACGACGCCGACCCGGCCCAGCATGCCGGGCTGGTCGCGGTAGCGGAACACGGCCAGATGGGCTTCGAGCTGGACGTTGAAGCGCGAGCCCCACGCCTCGAGCAGGTGCGGCCGGTTGCGGCGGCCGAGCACGGTGCCGACGACGCGGGTGGACTCGCTGCCGCTGCGCAGCCGAACCCGGACCAGATCGGTGAAGTCGTGCGCGTGCGGCGTGCTGCGCTCCGCCACCTCGATGCCGCGCTCGGCCGCCAGCGTGCCTGCGTTGACGTCGTTGACCGGCTCGTCGGTGTGCTCCCCGAGCACGCCTTTCACGACCTGGATCGTCAGCAGCCGAGTATCCCGCTCGGCGATCCGGCCCAGGTACTCCACCTCGAGCGCATCGACGGACGTCCCGGGCGCGAGGCTGCCGGCGAGCCGGCCGAGGCGCAGGCACAGCCCGAGGAACGGTCCGACCGCCTCGAGATCCTCGGCATCGATGGCGGGGACGTTCACCGCACTCGTCACAGCGCCACCGGTCAGCGCGGCGACCAACTGCTCCGCGGCCTGGTATCCCGCCCGATCGGTGGCCTCCGCGGTGGACGCACCGAGATGCGGAGTGACGACGACGTTCGGGTAGCCGAACAGCGGGTGCTCGGTGACCGGCTCGGTGCGGAACACGTCGAGCGCGGCGCCGGCCACCTTGCCCGAGTCGAGGGCGTCCTTCAGGTCGGCGTCGACGACCAGCGGGCCGCGCGCGACGTTCAGGATCCGCACGCCGTCCTTCATCTTCGCGAACGCACCAGCGTTCAAGAAGCCCTCGGTCTCCTTGTTCTTCGGCAGGTGCAGCGTCAGGAAGTCCGCGACCGCGTACACGTCGTCCGGCGACGCTGCCCGCTCGACGCCCAGCTCGCGGAACCGCTCCTCGGACAGGTACGCGTCGAACGCGATCACTCGCATGCCGAAGCCGCGGGCGCGGTGCGCGACGAGCTGGCCGATGCGCCCGAAGCCGATCACGCCGAGCACCTTCTCGTGCAGCTCGACGCCGCTGAACTTGCCGCGATCCCACGCGCCTCCGACGAGCGAGGCGTGCGCCTGCGGGACGTTGCGCGCCAGCGCGAGCAGCAGCGCCATAGTGTGCTCTGCCGCGGTGATGATGTTCGACTGCGGGGCGTTCGCGACGACGACGCCGCGGCGCGTAGCCGCGTCGATGTCGACGTTGTCCACGCCCACGCCGGCGCGAGTGACGGCCCGCAGCCGATCGGCCTTTGCGAGCAGGTCGGCGTCCACCTGGGTGGCCGAGCGGATGACGACGCCGTCGAAGTCGGCGATGCGGCGCTCGAGTTCGGCCCGGCCCCAGCCCGTCCCTATCTCGACTTCGAAGCCGGATGCCTCGAGTAGTTCGACCCCGGACGATCCGATCTTCTCCGCGACGAGAACCCGCATGGGCAAAGTCTGCCGGATGGGTGAACGATGCGCCTCAGCGCGTCTCTGAGGAGGCCGCCATGGCAGCGGAAAGCGCATGTCTTCGCGAAGATGCTCGCATCGGGGCTGTCCTTCGACGCGATGGCGGACAAAGAGGTGACGCGCGAGACGCCGGAGCGCCCGCGGAAACGCTGGCCGAGTTCCGCGCCCACGTGGGCGACCCGACCTCGCCGCCCGGGCCTCTGGACACCTGGCTCGGCGAAACCGTCGTCCACTCGACGGACATCCGCTGGTCGGTCGGCATCGAGCACGCATTCGCGCCCGAGACGCTCGCTCGCGCCGCCGACTTCCACAAGGCGTCGAACCTGCTCATCGGGGCGAAGAACCGCATTGCCGGGCGCACGCGGCGCGCCACGGACACGGACTGGACGCACGGAAGCGGCCCGGAGGTCACCAGCCCGATGTTGGCGCTCGTGATGGCAATGACGGGTCGCCGGGCTGCGCTGGAGCGGCTGTCCGGATCCGGGTTGGCGGCTTGACGAGCCGCCTCTGACGACTTGCGGTGCGGGCGTGATCGAACGCGAGTCGACACGGCGCAAAAGCGCACACGTCGCCGGAGACTTGTGGGCGCTACTGGGATTGAACCAGTGGCCTCTACCGTGTCAAGGTAGCGCTCTCCCACTGAGCTAAGCGCCCGTATGTACACCGCCGATGCGCGGTGATTGTCCGGAGGCGGCGGCGGGAATCGAACCCGCGTACAGGGCTTTGCAGGCCCTTGCCTAAGCCACTCGGCCACGCCGCCGTCATTCGCGAACCTCGCGAGCGAACCAGCCAGCAGAGACCGGTCACTCCCGGGCGCTGCCTCCGAGCGGACGACGGGACTCGAACCCGCGACCCTCACCTTGGCAAGGTGATGCGCTACCAACTGCGCTACGTCCGCGATGTGCGGGGCCGGCTTCCGGCCAACCGCCGAGGGACGACTCTATCCGATGCGCGCGAGGCGTTCCAAACGCGGTCTAGCCGCTCGTCAGGTGCTGCCAGACCTCGTCGACGCGGCGCTGCAGGTCTTCCAGCGAGCCGTTGTTCTCGATCACCGCGTCGGCAACTGCGCGGCGCTCGTCGTCACTGGCCTGCGCGGCCATCCGCTCCCGCGCGTCGGTCTCGGCCATGCCGCGGGCGGCGAGCCGAGCCAGCCGCGTCTCGACGTCGGCCACCACCACCAGCACGAAGTCGAACCCCGACGCCAGGTCGTTCTCGATCAGCAGCGGGATGTCGTAGACCAGGACGGCGTCGCCCGGCGCCGCCTCGGTCAGCTCCGCGGTGCGCTGTCCGACGAGCGGGTGCACGATCGCGTTGAGCGCAGCGCGCTTCGCCTCGTCACCGAAGACGATCGCGGCCAGCGCGGGGCGGTCGAGGCGCCCGTCCGAACCGACGATCGACGCGCCGAATGCCCCGACCACGGCGTCGAAACCGGCCGTGCCCGGCTCGACGACCTCGCGCGCGATCGCATCCGCATCGACGACGACAGCACCGTGCGCGGCGAGCAGTGCCGCAACCGTGCTCTTGCCCGACCCGACTCCCCCAGTCACGCCAACGCGCACAAGGGTGACGCTATCGCTGGTAGCAGCTTCCAGCGGTTCCTAACGGCCGGCGAGCTTTTCGCGGAGCGCGGCGAGGGCCTCGTCGGTCGCGAGCGTGCCACCGTTCTCGGCGGGCGGGGCGTCCGAGCTGTAGGACGACGCCTCGCCGGCCTCCACCGCAGCGTCCGCGTCGGCCTTCTGCGCCTCCTCGAGCTGCTTCCGATGCGCCTCGAAACGCTCGCGGGCCGCGGCGTAGCGCTTCTCCCACTCCTCACGCTGCGAGTCGTACCCGGGCAGCCACTCCTGGGTGTCCGGGTCGAAGCCCTCGGGGTAGATGTAGTTGCCCTTGTCGTCGTACTGAGCTTCCATCCCGTACTGCGCGGGGTCGAAGCTGTCGTCGGTGAGCGCACCCTCGTTCGCCTGCTTCAGCGAGAGCGAGATGCGCCGGCGCTCCAGGTCGATGTCGATGACCTTGACCATCAGGTCGTCGCCGACGTTGACCACCTGCTCCGGGATCTCGACGTGCCGCTCCGCGAGCTCGGAGATGTGCACGAGACCCTCGATGCCGTCCTGGACGCGGACGAACGCGCCGAACGGGACGAGCTTGGTGACCTTGCCCGGCACGACCTGGCCGATCTGGTGGGTGCGCGCGAAGTGCCGCCACGGGTCTTCCTGCGTCGCCTTCAGCGACAGCGAAACGCGCTCGCGGTCGAGGTCGATGTCGAGGACCTCGACGGTGACCTCCTGGCCCACCTCGACGACCTCGGACGGGTGGTCGATGTGCTTCCACGACAGCTCGGAGACGTGCACCAGGCCGTCCACGCCGCCGAGATCGACGAAGGCGCCGAAGTTGACGATTGACGAGACCACACCGGTGCGAACCTGGCCCTTGGCGAGCTTGTTGAGGAAGTCGCTGCGCACCGCGGACTGCGTCTCCTCCAGCCAGGCGCGCCGGGAGAGGACGACGTTGTTGCGGTTCTTGTCCAGCTCGATGATCTTGGCTTCGAGCGTCTGGCCCACATAGGGCTGCAGATCGCGCACGCGGCGCATCTCGACCAGCGATGCCGGGAGGAAGCCGCGCAAACCGATGTCGAGGATCAGGCCGCCCTTGACGACCTCGATGACCGTGCCCTCGACGACCTCGTCCTTCTCCTTCTTCTCCTCGATCGTGCCCCAGGCGCGCTCGTACTGGGCGCGCTTCTTGGACAGGATCAGCCGCCCCTCCTTGTCCTCCTTTTGGAGAACCAGTGCCTCGATCTCGTCACCGACCTTGACGACCTCATTGGGGTCGACGTCGTGTTTGATCGACAGCTCGCGGGAGGGAATGACGCCCTCGGTCTTGTACCCGATGTCGAGCAGGACCTCGTCCCGGTCGACTTTGACGATGGTGCCCTCGACGATGTCGCCGTCGTTGAAGTACTTGATCGTCTTGTCGATCGCGGCGAGGAAGTCGTCGGACGTGCCGATGTCGTTGACAGCGACTTGCGGAGTGGTGGTCGGGACTGCGGTGGTGGACGTCATTGAGTGGATGGATCCTGACAAGTGTGGGTAGCGCCTGGCGCGGACAGATCCTGATCGCCGAAAGTGTTCGGGAGCGGCCTACTCCATGTCGAGGCCACAGACCTATCCGCAGTTTAAAGCCTACTCGAACGCCCGCATCGCTGGGAAATCCGGCGCGGTCAGAGGTCGGTGCGCAGGGCCTGCACGGCCTCGTCCAGGGCCTGGCGAGCGACCGGCACGATCCCCGGCAGTGACGCGTAGCCGTGTACGGCGTCCACGTAGTTCGTAAGCCGCACCGGCACACCTGCCTCGCGCAGTGCCGCCGCATAAGCACCGCCGTGGTCGCGAAGCGGGTCGAATTGCGCGGTTTGGATGACTGCGGGAGGCAGGTCGTGGTGCTCGGCGTACAGCGGTGAGACGTACGGGTCCTTCGGATCGGTGCTCGTCCCGCTCAGGTACAGCCGCGGCGTGTTCTCGACATCCCGGCTCGTCAGGATCGGGGCATTCGCGTTCTCCCGTCCGGATGGGAAGTCGGCCCCGACTGCGACCGACGGATAGATCAACACCTGCAGGCCGATCGCCGGCGCACCGCGATCGCGCGCCATCACGCATACGACGGCGGCGAGGTTGCCACCCGCGCTGTCGCCCATCACGGCCAGCCGAGCCGCGTCGACGCCGAGGTCGGCCGCGTGTTCGGCGACCCAGCACGTTGCTCGGAAGCAGTCCTCGGCCGGAATCGGGAACGGGTGCTCCGGCGCCAGCCGGTAGTCGACCGACACGACGACCGCGTGCGCGCCCGCCGCGATACCTGCGCACCACCATTCCGATTGCCGCGCGTCTCCCGAAACCCATCCACCGCCGTGGAAGTACACGACGACCGGCAGCGGCTCGTCGGCCACAGCGCGCGGCCGGTAGATCCGCACCGGCAGCTCGGTGCCGTCGTCCAGGCGCAGGTGCGAGCCGGTGATCGCCGCCGTTCGATCCGGCCGGCCGGTGATCAGCCAAGCGCCCGGCAGCCGCCACTGCCGCTGGCGGAGGTCGCTGCGCGCCCGCACCGTTTCCGCCGTCTGCTGCATGACGGGTGCTCGATCGACGATCCGATACACGGACCAGAACGCGGTGGTACGCGGCGGAATCGGCACGCCATCACGCTACTGCCGGCGCGCACGCTGCCGATGGTGGAATCGATGACGATCAGCTATGAGCCATACGAGCCACTTCCACCGACCCAGCCGCCGCCGGTGCTGATTCCGCCACCCGCCACCGCGCCGGACAAGCCACCGTCGCTGGTGGGCTCCCTGCTTTGCGTCCTCGGTCTCGGCATGGCACTCATCGGGCTGTTCGGCCTGCCACTCAGCGGTATGGCCCGGAGGAAGAGCCGACTGTTCGCGATGTCGGATTCGTCCACGTCCGCCGACTCATGAACATCGCGGACGGCGGCTACTGGCGGCTTGGTCCAGGCGTCGCGAGCCCACTCGCACAGTTCTGGTGGCGCAGCGGGCTGCTGCTGGCCGCCGGGCTACTGACCGTGCTCACGGGAGCGTTGTGCGTATCGGGCGACTGGCGCTTCCGCCGGGCGTTCGGCGCCTTGACGACATTGGCGGCGACTGCCTCCCTGCTGCTATTGGAGCTGGCGGTGTCGCAGACGACCGATTATCGCAGCGCGGTGATCTATGGACGCACGTCGCTGTCGATGTTCCACGACACGGGGATTCGGCCTCTGGCTCGGCTCCGCGGGTCTCGCGGCGCTGATGGTCGGCGGGCCACTTACGGCTGTGCGCCCCCGCCCGCCAACGCCGACCTGATGATCTCGACGCGGTCAGCGGACACGCCCCACGGGTGCTCGACGCCGACGCGCGTGTCGAGGTCCCACAGCACGCATTCCTCGCCCGGCTCGGCGACGAGCGTCCAGGCCACGACCGTGCGGCCGAGCTGGTGCTCCATCGCGCCCGCGGACACTGGGCCGGTGCCGTCCGGATGGTGGTGCAGGAACCGTCCGTATGCCCGCTCGCAGAAGCGTGCATAGCCGGCCGTGCACAGGATGAAGCCGTGCCATGCCTCGTCGACCGCGTGCGACGGCATCCCGATGACCTGATCGTCCTGCAGCGCCGCGCCCGCGCAGCGCAGCCACTGACGCAGCCCGGTCTCGATCGCCTCGCGCGGCTGCCAGGGGCACGTCTTCCAGATCGCGGCCGGCAGCTCGAGCGCTGCAACAGCCCGGTTCATTCGGGCGATGTCGATCTGTCTGCGCAGCCGCACCGCTCTATGGTTTCACCATGAACCCGGCTGTCGTGCTCGTGATCATCATCGGCCTCGGGATCGTCAGCGCGGTGATCTCGGCGGCACGTGGTGGGTCGCGGACCAGACATCGCCGCACCTCCTGGGATTCCGGCGGCGCGGGCTGGTTCGGCGGCTCGAACGGCAGCGGCTCGGACGGGGGCGGTCACCACCACGGCTGTGGCGGGGGCAGCAGCTGCGGCGGGGGCAGCAGCTGCGGCGGGGGCGGCGGTGGCTGTGGCGGCGGGAGTTCCTGACCGCCCGCCCACCGCGGGAGTCGGGCGGCGACCCGCCGACGCAGCATCCACGGTCCGGGCGAACCGCGGCTGGTGGGATTCCGACGCGGACGCCTATCACGCCGAGCACGGCGACTTCCTCGGCGTCGACGACTTCGTCTGGTGCCCGGAGAACCTGCGCGAGGAACACGCGCACCTGCTCGGCGACGTCGTCGGGCGCGATGTGTTGGAAGTGGGCTGCGGCGCGGCGATGTGCGCGCGCTGGCTGGCCCGGCACGGTGCGCGCCCGGTCGCGTTCGACCTGTCGGCCGGCATGCTCCGACACGCCCGCGACGGCGCGCGACGGACTGCGATCGACGTAGCGCTGGTGCAGGCCGACGCACAACGCATGCCGTTCCGGGACGAGAGCTTCGACATCGCGTTCACCGCGTTCGGCGCGGTGGGCTTCGTCGCCGACAGCGCGCGAGTGATGTCCGAGGTGGCACGCGTGCTGCGCCCCGGCGGGCGTTGGGTGTTCGCCACCACGCATCCGACGCGCTGGGTGTTTCCCGACGATCCGGGTCCGGCCGGCCTGACTGCCACGATGTCGTACTTCGACCGCACGCCCTACGTCGAATACGCCGACGACGGCACGCCCACCTACGTCGAGCACCACCGCACGCTCGGCGATCGCGTCCGCGAGATCGCCGCCGCGGGTTTTCGGCTCGTCGACTTCGTCGAGCCGGAGTGGCCGGCCGGACATACTCGGCAATGGGGTCAGTGGTCACCGCTGCGCGGCGCGATCCTGCCCGGCACCGCCATCTATGTGTGCGAAGTGAGTGGCCGGCCCGGATAGCGTCGGCGCGTGCAGACGCGACCGGCCTCGGCCAACGACCTGGCGGTCATTGCGGCCTTGAACGGGCGTTACGAGACGAAGTGGTTCGGCGCGCCGGAGCAGAGCGAGGCCGAGGTCGCCGAACAGCTGGGCTGGGCGGCGCCGCTCGCCGAGAACTCCCTGCTGGTCTTCGATACCGCTCGGCTGGTAGGCGCCGGCCTGCGGTTCGGGGAGAACATCTCGTTGGAGATCGATCCGGATGTCGAGCCGGGGCCGGTGCTGGCCGTGCTGCTGCCCTGGTTCGCCGAGCGGCCGGGCACGGTCGAGATATTGAGCAGCGACGAGGCAGCCCTCGCCGTGGCGCAGCGGCAAGGCTGGACGCACGTCAAGTCCACCTTCGAGCTCATCCGCGAGGTCACGCCCGATCTCGAGATACCCGAACCGGTGTGGCCGCAGGGCGTGGCGGCCCGCGGCTTCGACGCCGCCGACGCCGAGGCGGTGCATCGGCTGATCTACGTCGATGCCGGCTGGGCAGAGATACCCGGACACCCGGCGCGCGACTACGACGATTGGCGGTCGATCTTCGTCACCGAACACACCGTGCCGGAACAGCAGGTCATTGCCTGGCGCGGCGATCGAATCGTCGGAGTCGCGATGGGGCGCATCTGGGACGACGGCACCGGCTGGATCGCCCAACTCGCCAGCGCCAAGGACGAGCGCGGCAAGGGGCTCGGCCGCGCGCTGCTCAGCCACGCGCTGCGGCTGCGCGTGCAGACCGGTGCGAGATCACTCGGGCTGTCCGTGCAGTCCCCCAACCGGGGCGCGCTCAAGATGTACCTGGCCGCCGGCTTGGCGATCGACCGCGAGTTCCGCACCCTGGCGGCCCCGGAACGCGACTAGGGCTGCGAACGCTGCGCGCCCTGCCCCGATTCGGCCCGGAACATGTCGTGCAGGTCGCCGGCGTCGGTCGGCTCGCCCGCCTCGCCCGGCTGCTCGTCGGGGCTCGGGCCGCCGGCACCCTCCTCGGCACCGTCGTCGCCGCCGGACGCCCGGCGCCCACGCAGCAGCAGGATTCCACCGATCAGAGCTAGCGCGCCGATGATCCCGGCGCCGAGCGGCAACCACAGCTCGGCCTTGCGAAGATCGTCGA
>DASQSE010000061.1:0-60556 GCA_035642535.1 Jatrophihabitans sp.
GTGGCTGGAGTGCTTGGACGTGCTGCTCACCCGCGAGCAGGTGTCCTTCGCCGGCCGGTTCTACGAAGTGCCGGCGTCGACGATCGCACCGCTGCCCGTGCAGAAGCCTCGGCCGCCGGTGCTGATCGGCGGCAGCGCCCCGGCGGCGCTGCGGCGCGCGGGCCAGCACGACGGCTGGATCAGCAGCAGCCGCGCTTCGGTTGAGGACGTACGCGGCGCAGTGACAGCCGTGCGCGATGCCGCCACCCGCGCCGGCAAGGCACCGGACGCCGTCCGTTGCGTGGTGCGCGGCGTCACCGTCCTGCGCGAGACGCCGGTTTCTGACGCTGATCGTCGCGCGCTCACCGGATCAATGGAGCAGATCCGCGAGGATCTTGCCGGCTATGCGGCATGCGGCGTGGACGAAGTGTTCCTCGACCTGAACTTCGATTCGGAGCGGGTTGGCGATCCAGCTGCCGACCCGGCGGTGGGTATGGAGCTCGCCGCGCAGCTGCTCACACTGGGCGCCGAGTCGTTCTGATTCATCTCTCGCCTTGTGCGTTGATCTGGTTGATCTGAGGCTCGTTCGGCAGCCAAGTCCGAGCAGAAGATGCTTTGGGCTTGTGGACGACGCCTGAATGCGTCGCGATCTGCGCGAGGCTTGCCCGGTGGGTGGGCTCCCCGATCCCGATTGGTACCTCGACAACGTCCTGGTGCACGCCGAGCCGGGGATCGCGCGGGTGCCGAGCCCCGGCCCGGCCGCCCAGTGGCAGGCGTGGTGGCAGCGGCACGCGGCTGCGCTGGGCAGTCCAGCGGCGACCCAAGGTTTCGTTGTGGGCAGTGGGCAGGTCGAGGCGCTCGGCAGCAGTCGCCAGACCGCGCGCACAGCGGTGCGTCAGGGTCGTTGGACGGCGCCCGGGCACGGCTCGGTCGCTCCGATCGACATCCGGGATGAGCGGTGGTTTCTCGTGGCGCGGCGAGGGCATGCGCTCGCGTGCGCCGCCGCGGTGCTGCGCCGGCCCGGCTATGTCGTCAGCGGCCGCAGCGCCGCCATCCTGCACGGCTTGCCGACCTTCGATATCCCGAGCCGGCCTGAGCTGACCGCGCCGCAGTCGAGCGGAGCGGCGCGAGCCGGCCCGGCACAGATCCGCGGAGCATGCCTCGATCCGGGACACACGACGTGCTGGTTCGGCGTGCCGGTGATCACGGTGCCGTGGACGCTCGTCGACCTCGGCCGGCACGACCGCCGCGATGCGATCATGGCTCTCGATGCAGCGCTGCGAGAGGACCTCGTCACCGGGTCGGAGGTGCTCAGTGCACTCGACCATGCCCGCGGCTGGCCGGGCGTCCGGCAGGCTCGAGCCGTCCTGGCCATAGGGTCGTCGCGGGCCGAGTCGCCACTCGAGTCGCTGACTCGGCTGGCCCTGCACGACGACGGCTTCCCGCCTCCCGATCTTCAAGTGCGAATACCCGGCACCCGGTTCCGGGTCGACATGCTGTGGAAGCAGGCGCGCCTCATCCTCGAGATCGACGGCCTCGAGAAGTACTCCGACAAGGAGCTGCGTCGCGAAAAGCGGCGCCACGCACGGCTGCGTGCGCTCGGCTACCGGGTCGAGCGCGTGACATGGGATGACATCGTCCATCGCTGGCCGGAAACCCGGGCATGGCTTCGATCAGTCCTCCAGCTCTCGCGCTGATCTGGTTGATCTGAGGCGAAGAAATCAACCGGATTCGCGCAGAAGCTGGATCAGGCACATAGCGCCTCCCGCTGCGCAAGTCGGCCGAAAGGACGACGCAGGTCGACCGACAGTTCATGATCGGCTGCCGTAGGTCCCGACGGCCGTGACCTCTCTTGATACGCGATGTTTGCCCCGGCAGAGTCTGCATCGTCATGCGGGGAAGACGTCCACCTGATCAGCGGCGTAGCCCCCAGCAACTCATCAAAAACAGGGGGCAAATCCCATGCGCAAGATCAGCAAGAAGGTTGTCGTTGCCACCGCGGCTGCGACCGCAATCGCCGTCGGCGGCGGCATCGCCTTCGCCTACTGGAGCACCAGCGGCTCCGGCTCCGGCACCGGCACCGTGGCCAGCAGCAACGGCACGCTCGTCCTGCACGGCAGCATCGCGCCCGGCCTCACGCCTGGTGGCTCGGAGACGGTCAACTTCACCGCTGAGAACAGCAACTCGTCCAGCCTGCAGGTCGGCACCGTGCACAGTGTCGTGTCCACGACCGAGGCCGTCGGAGTCACCGGAACCTGCGACCCGTCGTGGTTCACCATCGCCAACGTGGTCGAGAACCAGACCATCCCGGCGCACACCACGGCTCCGGTTGCTCTCGTCAACAGCGGCACGATCTCGATGAGCGACGAGAGCGTGAGCCAGGACGCCTGCAAGGGCGCGACGATCACGCTGACTCTGTCCAGCTGATCAAGCCGTCCAACCAACCACGACTGACGAGAGGCGTGCGCTCATGCTCGCAACGCTGAGGGCATGGGCCGCCCGTCTCGCCACCCGGGTGGGAACGCAGCAGCCGTCGCCGCACTGATCGCCGTGATCGCGGCGACGTCTGCTGCGGGTGATCCCGCCCTTGCACGCTGATCCATACCGATTCTGAAGACCGAAGGGAGCAACGAAGCGATGCCACGCAGGCACATCCTTACCACCCTTCGGTCTGCACGTCTTTCGACCAAGCTCCTGCTAGCCACCCTCGTCGCCGCGATCGTCGCGGCGGGCGCCGCGTTCGCGACGGCCGCCGCCGCCAAGGCCGACATCACCCTCCAGGTCTCGCCGACGAGCCAGTCCATTGCCCGCGGCGACACGGCCAGCTACACGGTCACCGTCACATCCATCAATGGGTTCACCGGTTCGGTCGCACTCGCGGTCACGAAGGGCCTGCCTGGCGGGGCAACGGCCACGTTCGCGCCCTCATCCGTGGGCCTCACGTCGGGTAGCAAGCAGACCTCGACCCTGCAGGTGGCCACCACATCGAGCACCCCGCTCAGCACGTCCACGCTCACCATCACCGGCACGAGCGGCAAGATCAGCGAGTCGATAACCGCCGGCCTCACCGTGAACGCACCGCTTTCAGGTTCGATCACGGTGAACGCCACCCCGGCCTCGGTAACGATTGGCGCCGGCTCGACGGCCGTCTACACGATCACGCTCACCCGTGCGAACCTGCCCGGGCCGGTCACGTTCGGCCTCATCGGCGGCCTGCCGAGCGGCGCCACCGCGACCTATTCGCCGAACCCGACCACGGGCAACTCCTCGACTCTGCAGATCGCCACCACGCCGACGACCTCCGACGGCACCTACACGGTTTACCTCGTCGCGTCCGGGCAGGACCCGAGCGGGAGGACGCAGTTTGCGTACGCCCAGGCGCAGCTCGTCGTCTCGACCAGCGGCAGCCCGTTCACCATCTCGGGCAACCTGTCCGGGCTGCTGGCGCCGGGCGTCAAGCTGCCCTTGAACCTGACGATGACCAACCCGAACAAGAAGGCGCTCTCGGTGACCAACCTGGGCGTAACGATCAAGTCCGTAACAAAGGCGGCGGGCGTGACCGGGAGCTGCGCCGCGGCCGACTACTCGGTGACGCAGTACAGCGGACCGTACCCGCTCACCATCCCTGGCAATGGCAGCGCATCGCTGTCCGGCATGGGAGTGGGCTCCGCCTCGTGGCCGCAGATCAGGATGCTTGACACCTCGTACAACCAGGACGGCTGCAAGGGCGCGACGTTGACCCTCGCCTACGCCGGCTCGGGACAGGGGAGCTGACCATGAGCCTCCTGCGCCGCCGCATCCTTGTCCCGGTCGCCGCGATCGCGGTCGTCCTTGCCGGGGCCGGCATCTCGTGGGCGTTCTGGACCACATCCGGCACCGGCACCGCGTCCGGCACGACCGGCACCCTCTACGCGCCGACCGATGTGACCGCGTCGGGCGGTGGTGGGAGCACGGTCTCGCTGAGCTGGACCGCGTCCGCCTCCTCGCCGAGCGCCCCAACCCCCACTGGCTACTACGTCGCGCGGGTGAGTGGCGACACCAGCAGCGCCGCTTGCGGCGGGACGACGATCACCGGGACGTCCTGCGCGGACACATCTGTCCCGGACGGCACCTACCAGTACATCGTCACCGCCGTCTACCACTCTTGGACCGCAGCCAGCGGGCCCAGCAACAGCATCGACGTCACCAGCCGACGGCCCGCCGTGACTGTGGCGCGCGCCTCCGGCCAGGGCGCTTCGACGAACAACCCGCTGATCAACTTCACCGCCACCTTCGACGAGCCGGTCACCGGCTTGACGAGTTCCGGTGTGGTCGTCGGCGGCACGGCGTCCGGTTTCAGCGTCACGGTAACGGGGAGTGGTACGACCTACAACATCGCCGTTTCCGGGATGTCCGGGTCGGGCACGGTCACTGTCGCGGTGGCCGAGAACGCAGCGAACGACGCCAAGAACGCCGGCAACACGGCGTCGAACACAGCGTCCGTCACGTTCGACGTAACCCATCCGGTCGCCGCCACGCCGAACCTCAGCGCGCCGACGAAATACGGAACCGACCCGGTCTACGTCAACGATGAAACCGTCACTTTCAGCAGCGCGTCGAGCGACGCCGATTCCGGTGTCGCGTCCGTGAGTTACTACTACTGCGCGGGCGCGACCGGTTCGTGCAGCTCGGCCAACGGGATATCGGTTGGCACGAGCACGGCGGCCGGCGATTACCCGGTGACGCTCTCGACCGCCGGACTGGCCGACCAGACCTACCGCGTGGTTGCCATTGTCGCAGACAACGCCGGCAATACCACCACCTCGGCAGCGCTGACGTTCGCCGTCGATACGACTGTTCCGACATTGGGACGCCCGATTGTGAACGGACACTCATGATGCGCCGCACCGTCAAGCTCTGGCTCGCCGTCGTCGTGGGGATCGCCGCTGCCGCGAGCATGCTGCTCGCTCCCGGCTCGGCCGACGCATCATCAGTCACCGTCGTGTCGTTCACTGGCTCGGTGCAGACGGCCGGGGCGAGCAACACGACATGGACCGTTGGTTTCACGACGAGTGGCGGCTCAGGACAGGCCGGCGCCCTCAAGAAGGGCGACGCGATCACCATCGTCTTCGACTCGCACTTCACGGTCCCGACTTTGCCCGGTGTTTCACTCATCAGCGGATTCAGCGGATGCTCGGCAAGTGCGTCCGCCTCGAGCACGACCGTGATCGTTACTCTCGGGACGAACGGCTGCAGTCTGGCCAAAGGGACGCCGGGTTCGCTGCAACTCAGCGGGATCACGAACCCGACCAGCGCCCAGACCTACCCCGCCGCGAACTTCAGTGTGAGCACCTCCGCCGACACGAGTGCGTTCAGTCCCAATGCCGGCGTCGCGATCAGTCCTGCCGCTGCGAGCAAATTGGCGTTCACATCGGCGCCGTCCGGAACGACGAGCGCGGGCCAGACCTTCGCGGCACAGCCTGCTATTGCCGTTGAGGATCAGTACAGCAATGTCGTCACGACGTCCACCGCGTCGATCGCGCTGGCCGTGACGGGCGGCGCGACACTCACCTGCGACCAGACTCAAAACACTCGGAACGCGAGCGGCGGCATTGCATCGTTCACTGGTTGCAAGATGAACACGGCGGGAACCTTCACCTTGCAGGCCAGTTCGCCCCCGCTGACCAGCGCGACGAGCAATTCGTTCACGATCACCGCTGCAGCTGCCAGCAAGCTCGCCTTTGTCCAGACGCCAACCGACGCCTTCGCAGGTACGGCGATGTCTCCGGCGGTCACGGTGCAGGTGACAGACGCGTTCGGAAACGCGGTGCCGACGAGCACGACTGTCACGCTCAGCCCATCGGCTGGGAGCTTCTCCGGCAACAGCGTCGCCACCAATGCGTCCGGGCTGGCCACGTTTAGCAACCTCGTCAGCAGCAACACGGCGCTGGGCGTCACCCTTACGGCGTCGGCGGGCAGCCTGACCGCGGTGACATCGGGAACGATAAACGTCACGGTGCAGGTAACCAGCAGCTCGGCAGCTCTGACAGACGCAGCGGCCGGCGTTTCGGACACCGGCTCCGGCGTCCAGAAGGTCACCTACTACTACTGCGCCGGGTACAGCGGCGCTTGCACCAGCGCGAACTGGATTCAGATCGGCAACTCGACGACCGCAACAGGCGACTACCCCGTCACGTGGACGACTCCGCCGGCCGATGGGGCCTACCGAGTCGTGGCAGTCGCTACGGACAACGTCAACAACACCACCGCGCCGAGCGCGTCGATCCCCGTCACCGTGGCGAACAACTAGCGCTTCGCGGCCGGGCCGATCTCGCTAGAGCAATCGTCCGCCGTCTGTACGTGGTCGGGCTCGTATCGGGACGTGTCTGTCGGCCGACGGCCGCGCGCACCGCGCGTTCCGCGTCGAGGAGCGCTTGGGCGTCGGGGCCCGCCCACAGGTACCTGGCGTCACGCAGCGGATGCTCTTGCATGGTTGTAGTACGCAAGTCACAACGCGGACGGTTCTCGGCAAGTTTGGCATTCGGCTACACCAGCCCCGCAGTGATCAACAGGGTTCAACCGTCGCCTGACGACGCTTGAGACCTGTTGATCAAGTGCGACACACGGCCGCCTACTCGTATTGCAAGGCCTGCAGCGGATCCAATCGAGCGGCATGCCGGGCCGGTAGCACGGCAGCCAACACACCAACGACCACCGCGACGACCGCGAAGGTGATCAGCTGCGGTATGGGTAGCACGAACTCGATGAAGTCGAGCCGCGCGCAGAGCAGCCCGGCGAGCACCAGCCCGAGCACGATGCCTAATGCCGCGCCGATCAGCGCCGTCACCACGCTCTCGTGTCTGATCATCCGACGGGTCTGGCGCCGGGTCATGCCGATCGCGCGCAGCATGCCGAGCTCGCGGGTTCGCTCGAACACGGTCAGCACGAGCGTGTTGACGATTCCGATGATGCTGACCACGACGGACAGCGCCAGCAGCACGTACAGGATGTTCAAGATCGTCTTGATGCCGTTGACCTGATTGTCCTTGAACTGCTGGCGCGTTACCGCCTTCGCGTTCGGGAACGACTCGAGGGACGCTTGCAGCGCCGCGGTGTTGGCATCGGTGACGCCGCCGCGCATGCGCACGAACGTGTACAGGTTGCGCGGCTGCTGGTAGTTCTTGTCGAACGTCGCGCTGGACATCGTCACCGTGCCGAACGGTGATCCACCCGGCGGCGGCTTGTAGATCCCCGCGATCCTCAGGTCGACCGTGCTGCCGGTTGGCGTGCGGAGTTGCAGCGGCGAACCGATGCGCAGGTTGTGATCGTCGGCGTACCCGTCCGACACGACCGCGCCGTCGGTGCCGAGTTGGCCGAGCACGGCCTGCGAGCCGTGCTGCCAGTCGAGGCTGAGCACGTCCGGAGCCTGCGGATCCACCGCCGTGATCTGGACGGTCTTGTTGAACACCCGGCCGTCGCCGGTCCGCACGCTCGCGATCGACTCGACGCCCGGTGTCTTCGCGGCGGCCGCCGCGGCGCTGATCGGGATCGGATCGAAGTTGTTCTGCGCGGTGATCGCGTAGTCGCCCGTGAAGATCTCGTCGACGGCGTCCTCGAAGGGCTTGATGATCCCGGCGGCGAGTGCGGCCACCAGGGTGACCAACGCCAGTCCGATCATCAGCGCGGCCGCGGTGGCGGCAGTTCGGTGCGGGTCGCGGCGGCTGTTCTCGCCGCCGATCCGCGTCGCCGACCGTTCCGCAAGTACGCCGGGGAACTCGGCCGGCCACTCGGGCCGCCATGCGGTGAGCCGTCGACGCAGTGCCATCAACGCCACGACGAGCAGCAGCACCGGGTTCAGAACCGAGCCGAGGACGAACGCACCAACCCGGCGCGCACCGGGGGCCGGCCCCCAAACGGCATAGCGCAGCAGCCAGAAGGGCAGCGAGAACAGCGGCCACATGATCGCGGACAGCGCGACCACCGACCAACGGGCGACCGGGTTGGCGGCGGCGGCGAGGGGCCGCACGACGCGCGAGGAGAAGATCGCGACTCCGATGAAGAGGAGCAGCGCGCCGACGAGCATGAACGTCAGCACTCGCGACGTGCCGAGTCCGTTGACGAACAGGCCGACCAGCAGGGCGGCGAACCCGATCGCGATCACCAGCGCGGCGCCGACACCACGGAACCGATGGAAGCGGCCCGGCGGCAGCTTCGCGCCCTCCCGGACGGCCGCGATCGGCGGCACCCTGGTCGCGCGTATCGCCGGCCGCAGGCTCGCGAGCAGCGTGACGAGCGTGCCGACCAGCAGCGCGGCGACGATGGTGCGCGTCTGGAACACCAGGCCGTTGTTCGGCAGCGTGAACCCCACCGCGTCGAAGAGCTTGAACAACCCCTTCGCCAGGGCGAGGCCGAGGAAAAGCCCGGTGACCGCAGCCGCGGCGCCGACGGCCAGCGCCTCGAGGATCACCGAGCCGAGCACCTGGCGCCGCGATGCGCCGAGGGTCCGCAGGGTCGCGAATTCGCGACTGCGCTGCGCGATCGTGATCGACAGCGAGTTGGCGATCACGAACGACCCGACGAACAGCGCGATGCCCCCGAAGGCCAGCAGGAAGGTCTGCAGGAACGAGATAAACCCTGTCGTGTCCGAGGCGGCCTTGGACGCCTGCTGGCTTGCCGTGCGCACCTGAGTGCCGGGCGGCAGGACCTTCCGCACGCTCGCGACGAGTTGCTCGGGCGTGACCCCGGGCTGCCCGGCGAGCAGGATCTGGTCGAGCTCGCCGCGCTTGTCGAACAGCCGCTGCGCCGTGGGGAGGTCGAAGCCGGCAATGGTGGCGCCGCCGATCGAGGCCACCGCGCCGAACTCGACGATTCCGGAGATGCGCAACGTCACGACCGGGCCACGCGCCTGCACGCCGATGCGCTGGCCTACCGACAGATCCTTCTTGCCGGCCGTCGACTTGTCGACGACGACCTCTCCCGCGTGCGGCCACGAACCCGCGACGAGGGTGAGCGCGTTGAACTGCGGCAGCGCCGGGTCGACGCTGAAACCGAGATTCGGCGCGCCGCCGAACACGATCGACTTGCCGTCGTCGCCGATCAGGTGCGCCTCGCCGTTGACCGAACCGCCGGCCGAACGCACGCCGGGCAGCGCCGCCACCGTCTTGAGCAGCGACTCGTGGAAGGACGGCGGGAGGCTCGAACTGTCGCCGCCGAGCGAGAAGGCCGACTTGCCGGTGATCGCAGCGTCGGCGTTGCGGTAGGTCTCCTCGAAGATCGAGTCGAAGGCCGTCGAGATCGAGTCGGTGAGCACGTACGTCCCGCTCACCAGCGCCACGCCGAGCACCACGCCCAGCGCGGTGAGCACCGTCCGGAACTTGCGCGCGAGCAGCCCGCGCATCGCGAACTTGATCATCGGACGTTGAGGTTCTCGATAGCGGCGAGGATCTCGTGCCGGCTCGAACGTGGCAGCCGCTGCACGATCTCGCCGTCGGCGAGGAAGAAGATCTGGTCGGCCATTGCGGCGGCCACCGCGTCGTGCGTGACCATCACGGTCGTCTGGCCGTACGCCTCGACGGAGGTCCGCATCAACTCCAGGATCTCGCCGCTGCTCGTCGAGTCGAGGTTGCCGGTGGGCTCGTCGGCGAACACCACCGTCGGTCGAGACACCAGGGCGCGGGCGATCGCGACACGCTGCTGCTGGCCGCCGGACAGCTCCGCGGGCCGATGCCGCAACCGATCCGCGATGCCGATGCGCTGCACGAGGTCGTCGAACCACGCGGCGTCGGGGCGTTCACCCGCGATCGTCAACGGCAGCAGGATGTTCTCCCGCGCGGTGAGCATCGGCAGCAGGTTGAAGAACTGGAAGACGAACCCGATGTGCCGGCGCCGCAGCTTGGTCAGCGCGGTGTCGCCGAGCGCCGTGATGTCTGTGCCGTCGATATGCACTGACCCGGACGTCGGCTTGTCCAGCCCGGCGAGGATGTGCATCAGCGTCGACTTGCCCGACCCCGACGGCCCCATCACCGCGGTCAGCCGGCCCGCGGGTATCTCGACACCGACGCCGCGCAACGCCTCGACCGCCGTGGCACCTTCGCCGTAGACACGCGTCAACTCGTCGGCGACGACGACTGCCGCCCCGTCGTGACCGGTCATCGATCCCCCTCGCAGTAGGTGAGCTATGCCTCGTGCTCGTGACGGTCGGCGGCCCACTCCGTGTGGAACGTGCCGTCCTTGTCGACGCGCTTGTACGTGTGTGCGCCGAAGTTGTCGCGCAGCCCCTGGATGAGCGCGGCGGGCAGCCGGTCGCGGCGCAGTGCGTCGTAATAGGCCAGTGACGACGAGAAGGCCGGGGTCGGGATGCCCGCCAGCGCGGCCTGCGACACGACCCGCCGCCATGACTCGACGCCGGACGTAACGGCGTCGGCGAAGTAGGGCGCGACGAGCAGCGACTGCAGGTCCGGCGACATGTCGTACGCCTCGCGGATGCGGTTCAGGAACCGGGCGCGGATGATGCAGCCACCGCGCCAGATCGTCGCGAGCGAACCACGCTCGACATCCCAGCCGTATTCGACCGAGCCCGCGGCGATGTGGTCGAAGCCCTGCGCGTAGGCGACCACCTTCGACGCGTACAGCGCGCGCCGGACGTCCTCGATGAACTGGTCGCGATCGGCGACGGAGAAGGCAGAAAGCGCGGCGCCGAACGTCGACCGCGCCGGTTCCCGCTGCTCGGCGTGCCCGGACAGTGCCCGCGCGAACGTCGCCTCCGCGATGCCGGTGATCGGCACGCCGAGGTCCAGCGCGCTCTGCACGGTCCAGCGACCGGTGCCCTTCTGCTCGGCCTGGTCGAGCACGACATCGACGAACGGCTGCCCCGTCGCAGCGTCGACGTGCGCGAGCACGTCGGCGGTGATCTCGATGAGGAACGACTCCAGATCGCCGGAGTTCCAGCTCTTGAAGATCTCGGCAAGCGCAGCCGGCGACGCGTCGAGCCCGGCGCGCAACAGGTCGTACGCCTCCGCGATCAGCTGCATGTCGGCGTACTCGATGCCGTTGTGCACCATCTTGACGAAGTGCCCGGCGCCGTCCGGACCGATGTGCACGCAGCACGGCGTGCCGTCGACGACTGCGGCGATCGATTCGAAGATCGGGCCGAGCTTCGCGTACGAATGCTCCGAGCCGCCGGGCATGATCGACGGTCCGTGCAGCGCGCCCTCCTCACCGCCGGAGACGCCGCACCCGACGAAGTGCAGGCCACGCTCGCGGAGCGCGGCCTCGCGCCGCCGCGTGTCAAGGAAGTGTGCATTGCCGCAGTCGACGATGATGTCGCCGTCGTCGAGCAGCGGTGCGAGTTCCTCGATCACCGCGTCGGTGGCCGCGCCCGCCTGCACCATGATGATGATCGCCCGCGGCTTCGTCAGCGACGCGACGAAATCGGCAAGGGACTCGGACGGGACGAAGGTCCCCTCGTCGCCGTGCTGCTCCACCAACGCGGTGGTGCGCGCGTAGGTGCGGTTGTGCAACGCCACCGCGTGCCCGTGCCGGGCGAGGTTGCGGGCGAGATTGCGGCCCATCACACCGAGTCCGGTGACGCCGATGTCAGCAGCCATGGTGCCCAAACTATCGACCAGGCTTGGTCATGATTGGATCTTTACGCTAATCTAACGGCGGCCGCGGGGGTCACCTGCGAAAGGCGCCCCGTGTCCAACACCGTCCACGCCACTGTCTCGGCCGCGATCAAGAGCGCCAAGCACACGGCCGCCGCGCCGCTGACGTGGGACCCGACCAACCACCTGCTCGCCCGCTTCACGTTCGGCCCGACGGCCTCGAGCCGGGCGTACGTGCAGAAGCACGGCGCCGGCGCCTGGTACCAGCGCCAGCTCGAGCTGGCCGCGACCTACCGCGGCTACGACGGCAACTCGCACGTCGCGGCGCAGGGTCCGCTGTTGTCGATGTCGCCGTACGACGTGCGCGAGTGGCTCAAGGAGCAGGGCGACGAATACGGCTGGGACGCGATGGACCAGCTCACCCTGGTCACCCTCGGTCTTCAGGCGTGGAGCAGCGCGCAGCTCTACGAGACGCTCGTCGACTTCTTCAGCAACCATCTCAACGTGCCCAACCACAACGGCGACGTGTGGAACACCAGGCACGCCTATGACCGCGACGTCATCCGCCAGTACGCGACCGGCTCTTTCACCGACATGCTGCTCGCGTCGGCCAAGCACCCGGCGATGCTGATCTACCTCAGCCTGGCCGACTCGACCAAGACCGCCGTGAACGAGAACTACGGCCGCGAGCTGCTCGAGTTGCACACCGTCGGGCTGAACTACACCGAGGACGACGTCAAGAACGCGGCCAAGCTGCTGACCGGCCGCACGATCGACGACAACATGCACTACCTGTTCGACGACTACATCCACGGGACGGGGCCGGTGCAGGTCCTGGGCTTCACCCATCCGAACTCGACGGCCACCGGCGGCGAGAACGCCGGCGACGACCTGGTGCGCTACCTCGCTGCGCACCCGGACACCGCGCAGCACCTGGCCCGCAAGCTGTGCGTCCGGTACGTCTCCGACAACCCGTCCACGTCACTGGTGAACGCGGTCGCCAAGGCGTACACCGACAACCACACGCAGATCCTGCCGATGGTCTCGACCATCCTGCGCTCCACGGAGTTCTGGGAGTCGCGCGGCAAGAAGGTGCGCCGGCCGACCGAGAACCTGCT
Organism: Jatrophihabitans sp.; assembly: GCA_035642535.1. GTDB lineage: Bacteria > Actinomycetota > Actinomycetes > Mycobacteriales > Jatrophihabitantaceae > Jatrophihabitans. The sequence goes on from DASQSE010000061.1 coordinate 12,680, forward strand.
CGCCACGATTCGGGTGCTGGGCATCGGCGCGTCGAACTGGAGCGACGCGCTGCAGACGCTGCACTGGATGACCAACGACATGGGCAACTGCCCGCTCGACTGGCCGGCGCCGAACGGCTATCCGGACGTCGCGACGGCGTGGCGCTCGTCCGGCACGCTGCTCGACATCTGGGGCACCCACCTCGGCCTCGTCGGCGGCTGGTGGGACGGGCTGCCCGGCGCGAAGGTCGGCGCACTCTACGGCGGCATGCCGGCGAACAGCGGCGACGCGATCAAGCGCCTCACCAAGCGGCTCACCGGGATGACCTGGTCGAGCAAGCACCTCGCCGTGCTGCAGACCTTCCTGGGCGAATCCGCCACCACCCCGATGTCCAAATCCGTGCTGCGTTGGTGGGGTGAGCCGCTCGCCGCGGTGATCCTCGACGGCCCGCACCACGCGCTGCGCTAGGAGACCTGGAATGACGAACTTCGATCTCGCCGTGCAGCACGCGGCCGAGCGGGTGCGCTGCAACTTGCAGGCGCAGGACGACGCATGGGGGACGAGCGGCTGGACGCGCCGCCGCTTCCTCGCCGGCCTCGGCATGGTCGGCGTCGCCGCGCTGGGCTCGCAATTGGTGACGACCCGGGCCGCCTATGCCGCCACGCCGTCCACCGACGACCACACGCTGATCGTGATCTTCCTGCGCGGCGCGGCGGACGGGCTGCACATCCTCGTCCCGAACTCGGCGAACCTCGGCCTGGACTACCTGCGTGCGGTACGCGGTGATCTCGTGCCGGGCAGCGCGGATCTCGTCGCGCTCACCGGCGGCTGGGCGCTGAACGCCCGGCTCCGGCCGCTCTACGACCAGCTGTGGTCGACCGGCGAGCTCGGCTTCGTCCCCGCCGTATCGACGCCGGGCTTCAGCCGCAGCCACTTCCAGGCGCAACAGTTCCTCGAGCGCGGCGGTTCCGACACCGCGTCGACGGGCTGGCTGGACCGGGTGCTCACGAGTCTCGGGCCGGGCACGACGTTCCGCGCGGTGTCGGAGGGCGACGCGACCCCGATGTCGCTGGCCGGGCCGGAGCCGTCCATCACGCTCACCTCGATCGAGGACTTCGCCTTCCCCGGCTGGGACGACATCCGGCCGGCCTCGCAGGAGGCGGTGCTGCAGCTCTACCGCGACGTCGGCGGCACGCTGGGCGCCGACGTGCCGAACACCATCACGGCGCTGGGTACCGCTGCACAGATCCAGGCGGCGGCCAGCGGCAGCCCCAACTACCCGGACGGCGATTTCGGCCGCGCGTTGAAGGACCTCGCCAAGATCCTGCGGGCCGAGGTGGGTCTGCAAGTGGCGACGGTCGACGTCGGCGGATGGGATACGCACACCGAGGAGCAGAACGAGTTGGACAACCAACTCGAGTACGCGGCGGATGCGCTGCAGACCTTCTTCGCCGACCTCGGCCCAACGCGGCGGCAGCGCGTGACAGTGGCGGTGATGACGGAGTTCGGCCGGCGCGTCGAGATGAACGACAGTGGCGGCACCGACCACGGCCACGGCAGCGTCATGTGGCTCATGGGCGGTGGGCTCGCCCAGAGCGGCGTGTTCGGCAAGTGGGACGCGCTCTCCGACGCGACGCTCGACGACGGCGACGTGGCCGGGCTCAACAACCCGTTCAACGTGCTCGGCGAACTCGTCCAGAAACGGCTGGGCGCCGGCTCGCTCACGACCGTGTTCCCCGGCCTGGACTACAACCCGCTGGGCGTCTTCACGACTACCTGACCCGCACTCACCCGGTGATCAACAGGGTCGAACCGTCGCCAGACGACGGTTCGGGCCTGTTGATCACGGGAGGGTGAGACGAACAGCTAGCCGAGCAGTTCCTTGAAACGGGCGTTGAGCCAGGTCGTCGCGTTGTTCACCGCGGGGCTGAACTGCTCCAGGCCGCAGAAGCCGTGGATGAGGCCGGGCATCTCCCGGTGCTCGACCCGGACGCCGGCCTTGGCGAGTGCCTTCGCATACGCGTTGCCCTCGTCCCGCAGCGGGTCGAACTCGGCGGTGATGACCACCGCCGGCGGCAGATCGGCCAGCGAGTCGGCGAGCAACGGCGAGAGACGCGGGTCGCGGCCTAGCTCGGCAACCCGCGAATCCGTCTCCGCCAGGCCGAGGTAGTGCTCGGCGAACCACTGCATGTCGGCCAGCGTGAGGAAGTAGCCCTCGGCGTTCTCATGACGGGACGGGTACTCGCCGAGCAGGTCGACGGCCGGGTAGAGCAGCAGTTGCGCTGCCAGTGACAGCCCGTCGGCGTGGGCTCGCTGCGTGCATACCGCGGCCAGGTTGCCGCCCGCGCTGTCGCCGCCGATCGCCAGCCGCGTGGCGTCCCCGCCGTACTCGTCGATGTGCTCGGCCACCCACGTCAGCGCCGTGTACGCATCCTCGACCGCGGCCGGGAAGTGATGCTCAGGGGCGAGCCGGTATTCGAAGCTGACGACGACCGCGCCGACGTCCCGGCACAGCCGCCGGCACAGGCTGTCGTGGGTGTCGAGATCGCCGATCACCCAGCCGCCGCCGTGGACGTAGACGATGGTCGGGACCGGCCCGTCGGCGGCCGGGCGGTAGACCCGGGACGGCATCGAGCCGGCGACCGTCCCGTCCTCGACTGACGCAACCTGCGCCACCAGCGCCGGGTTGCGGAAGTCGACGTACAGGACGCGGACGCCCATCCGGGCCTGCTCGACGGTGGCCTCGGCGACCGGTGGGTAGCCCGCGTTCTCGATGAGCTTCAGCAGGGTGGCGAGATCCGGGTCCAACGGCATGCCGAGATCCTGTCACACGATGTCACGGTTGCGCTTCGGGGCCGAGATGACCAGATTTCGGCGCCCAAAATGGTCAACTCGGCCCCGAAGCGGAACACAACGGACTGTCGTAGCGGCACGCAACCGGCTGCGGCGTCTCGACCGGTGCGCCAGCGGCGATCGACCACGCGAGCCGGATGAACTGCGCATGCGTCCACGCCAGCGGCGTCGCCGAGAACGTCGGCTCGCCGGGCTGGAACTGTGGCCCGCTGCCGGACGGCGGCTGGTCATCCCATACCTGCTCGGGCAGGAACCAGGTCTGGTCGTCGGCGGAGCGGGCCATCGTGTCCAGCTGTGGCTGCGCGTCCGAGCCGCCCGCCAGCCGGTATTCGCCGCGCTCGCCGGTGAGCAGCGGCCAGCCGCGGCCGTGCGTCAGGCCGGAACCCGGATCCGTCGGCTCCCACTCCGAGCCGTCGGCCTTCTCGCCGTAGCCGTCGAAGCTGGCCCGGTGCCAGAACCGGCCGTTCGGCGTGTCGTAGCTGAGGTGCTGGTCGACCACGGAAACGGTGTTCACGATCCGCGGGTCGGACGGGCTGAGCACGCCCAGCCGCACGAGTTCGAGGAAACTCGGATCGAGCACTTGGCGCTGATCGATAAGCGGGCCGCCGTCCGAGAGCTGGACCTGCGTCGAGGCGTTCGCGTCCCCGTCGGAGATGCGCAGGAAGTACGGCTGGTCGCTGAGCGGACCGTTGGTCGTGACCACCCACTTCGTCAGCTGGCTGCGCCACGAATCGGCGACCGCGCGGTACTGGCTCGCCCGGGCGTCGTCCCCGTTCGTGTGTGCGATGTCGGCGGCGACGACCAGCCCGGCGATCTCGGCCGCGATCGTCGCGGGCGAGTAGCCGGATGCGTTCTCCCAGCGGTCGCCGGGTGTGCTCGGGCCGTTCGCGATGACGTAGTCCTCCGCCGCGCGGATGTGTTGCCAAGCCGCGCCGTCGGTCCGGTGCAGCTGCCACGCCAGCAGCGTCGGGAACGACACCTCGTCCATCTGCAGGCCGCCGAACACCGGCTCGCCCGACAGCCGACTGTTCTGCGGATACGAGCCGTCCGGGCGCTCCTGCACCGTGAACAGGTAGTCGAGTGCTCGGTTGGCCGCGGCGGTGTCGCCCATCGCGATCAGCGCGGTGGCGATCTGGTAGAGGTCGCGCGACCAGACGGCGTGATAGACCGCGAGATCCTGCAGCACGTTCGCCCACGCCCACGGCCGGCCCGGCGCGGCGACGAATCCGCCGCGGAAGGTCTTGTCCTCACTGGCGGCGAGGACGGCCTCCGAAACGCGATACTCGGTCGCGTAGTGCGCGGCCGACGGCGGCACCGGGTTCAGCGTGTCGAAGTAGTGGTGCCAGCCCGCTGCGTACTGCGTCCACGTCGGGAGGAACCCGGCGGCCAGCGAGGCGCGCGCGGTCGTGATCGCGTTCGCGGTCGTGTTCCCGAAGCCGATCGCGAGCGTGATGTGGTCGTGGCCGGGCAGGCCGGTCAGCGCGGTCTGGCCCGTCTGGACGACGTTGCCCGGATCGGGCGCGGTGTAGCTCCAGTCCATGTGGTGATCGGAGCTGAGGTCCGTCCAGCCGTCGCTGGCGCCGAGGTAGCCGCTCGAGGTCTTGCCGAACCCGCCGGAGGCCAGCACCGCGTCGTTGATGTCGCCGTCGGACGCGACCAGTGCGCCGTCCTGCGTGGTACCGGTGTCGTTGTTGCCGGTCATGCCCAGCGCCGGGTCGTGCAGCACGAAGACCCGGTACGGCTTGCCGGTCAGCGAGCGGAACGAAATATCGACGAGCACCGTCGAACGCTGCGGGTCGGTCGTGTACGTCTTGGTGATGACGTAGTTGCCGGACTTCGCGCGATTGATCTGCTGATAGGTCAGGCTGTCCGCGTCGCGCAGCACGACACTGTGCGTGGTGTCGGTCGTCTCGCGGTCGGTGAAGGTCTTGCCGTCGGTGACGACGAGCTGGGTGTCCCGGGTGCTGGGCGTGTCGATGCGCGGGTAGTAGATCTCGCTCAGCTCGCCGTTGCGCAGCGTGTCCCAGACCTTGCTGGCCGTGCCGCGCGCGGTGCCGAATCCGTCCTTGTCGCCGGGCGCCCAGTCGCTTGCCTGGCCGGGTGCGCCGGGCGCTGTTGCCATCGGCGGCGGCGCCGCGTGCACCGCCGGGGCGGCCACCTGCCACGCGGCGACCAAGATCGTCGCTGCGGCCAGCGTGACCAGTGTCCGGAGCCGTGCTCGCGTCATCGATGCGCCCTTCGAGATGTCCGATTCGTCCTCGGAGACTTACCCAGGCGGGCGCGTCCTAACTCAAAGCTCGAGACCCGGGTACAGCGGGTTCGCGGCGAGCAACTCCGCGCCGGCGTCGTGCGTCTTGGTCGCGACGCCGTTCGCGATCTCGTACTTCGCCTTGGACGCGCCGCCGCTGGGCGCGGTGGTCGGTGCCGTCGCGGTCAGCACGTCGACGATGAGCTCGGCGACCCGATCGAACTCGGCCGGGCCGAAGCCGCGCGACGTGAGCGCCGGCGTGCCGATGCGGATGCCGGACGTATACCACGCGCCGTTCGGGTCGCGCGGGATCGAGTTGCGGTTGGTGACGATGCCCGAATCGAGCAGCGCCGATTCGGCCTGCCGGCCGGTGACGCCGAAGGAAGACACGTCGATGAGGACGAGATGGTTGTCGGTGCCGCCGGTGACCAAGCGGGCACCGCGGCGCGTCAGACCCTCGGCGAGCGCGACAGCGTTGTCCGCGATCGCTTCCGCGTAGGTCTGGAACGCCGGCTGCCGCGCCTCGGCGAGTGCGACGGCCTTCGCCGCCATGATGTGCCCGAGTGGCCCGCCGAGCACCATCGGGCAGCCGCGGTCGACGGCGTCCGCGTACTCCGGCTGGCACAGCACTAGACCACCGCGCGGCCCGCGCAGCGACTTGTGCGTCGTGGTCGTGGTGACGTGCGCGTACGGCACGGGGTCGAACTCGCCGGTGAACACCTTGCCGGCGACCAGCCCGGCGAAGTGCGCCATGTCGACGAGCAGCGTGGCGCCGACCTCGTCGGCGATCTCCCGCATCCGCGCGAAGTCGATCCGACGCGGGTAGGCGGAGTAGCCGGCGATGAGCACGAGCGGCCGGAACTCCCGCGCGACGGCGCGCACCGTGTCGTAGTCGAGCAGTTCGGTTTCCGGGTCCGTCCCGTACGAGGACTGCTCGAACATCTTGCCGCTGATGTTCGGCCGGAAGCCGTGTGTGAGGTGCCCGCCTGCATCGAGCGACATGCCCAGCGCGCGTTGGTTGCCGAGCTTCTTGCGCAGTTCCTCCCAGTCGGCGGGGCTCAGATCGTTGACGTGCTTCGCGCCCGCCTGCTCCAGCGCGGGTGCCTCGATGCGCTGCGCGAGGATCGCCCAGAACGCCACCAGATTCGCGTCGATGCCGGAGTGCGGCTGGACGTAGGCATGCGGTGCGCCGAACAGCGCCCGCGCGTGGTCCGCGGCGACCTGCTCGACCGTGTCGATGTTCTGGCAGCCCGCGTAGAAGCGATGCCCGATCGTGCCCTCTGCGTACTTGTCGGACAGCCAGTTGCCCATCGTGAGCAGCACGGCGGGGGAGGCGTAGTTCTCGCTGGCGATCAGCTTGAGCGAGGCGCGTTGGTCGGCGAGCTCGCTGCGGATGGCGCCCGCGACGGTCGGCTCGACCGATTCGATGACCGACAGAGCATTGCGGTACGTGGCGGAGACGGCTTGCGCGTCGAACGGCTGCGACATGCGTCCACCCTAGAGCGCCGCTCACTCGCCGGAGGATCAGCTCCGCAGGCCGACGCAGTCGTGCGACCAGAACGTGTCGTTGTAGACCAATGCGCCGGTCATCCACGGCTGCCAACCGGATAGCCGGACGACCTGGAACCCCAGGTCCGGGATGCGCGTGGACGGCGGCGTGAAGCCGTAGCCGCTGGCCCGTTCCCAGCCGAGGCGCGCGTAGTAGCGGGGGTCGCCTTCGAGGAAGACGAGCGGGACGCCGCGCCGCTCGGCCGCGTCGATCGCCGCCTTGACCAGGGCGCCGCCGATGCCTCGGCGCTGGTGGCCCGGAAGCACGCCCAGCGGGGAGAGCACGCACACCTCGACGAGCTCGCGCTCGGCGTCGACCCACGAGGTCGAGAGCTGCACGCAGCCGACGAGCTCGCCCTCGTGCTCAGCGACGAGCGCGGCGCCGTAGTCCGGCCGCGAACGCAACGCCGCCGAGAGCCGCGCCACCCGGCCGTCGTCGCCGAAGGCCGCCGTCAACAGTCGGCCGACGGCAGCGTCCTCGTCGTGCTGCTGATCCCGGATGATCACCCCGTCACGGTACGGGGATGAGTCAGGTCGTTGCGAACGGCACCCGCTCCCAGCTCAACACCTGCGGGCCGTGCTGGTGGACGGTTACGCGCAGGTAGTTGTTCACCCCGGTCGAGCCGTCGACCGTCACCCGCATCAGGTTCGGGACGGGCTGCGCGACGCCGTAGAACGACAACCACTTCGAGCCAGCGGCCAGCGGCTGGTCTGCATTGAAGACGTGCGAGTCCCCGTTGAACAGGTACACGGGGCCGCTGAACGAGCGCGCTTCGCTCGCGATCGCATTGACGATCGGGATGAACGCGTCGTAGTTCGCGATCGCCGGATCGGTCACCGTCGGATCGAACATGTCGGCCTGGATCATCAGCGCGACGGCGCGGTCGTGGTGCATCTTCGCGGCGGCGAACGCGTTGTGGAACTCCTGGATCGTCGCGCTCGTCCGCGCCTGCACCTCGGCGGTCTGCTCGGGCGTCGGCGTGGTGAAGCCGAGCTCGGGCCACGGCGCCATGCCGTCGTTGCTACCGACGATGTCGGCCGCGGCGAACGAGATGCCGGCCCGCTCCCAACGGACGTTCTCCGGAATGCCCTGCCCGGCCTGGCTCAGCACCGGAGCCGCGTCTTCACCGAGCGTGCGTCCGGGCCTCGGAAAGAACACCTCACGGATCTTGGCGAGCCGCTCGAGCGGGTTGAACGTGCCGTTGTTCGTGCGATGGCAGTCGGTCCATTCGTTGTCACCGACGGTGTACACCAGCGGATCGACGAATCGGTCGAAGTCCGTCTTGGTCATCTGGAAGTACGCGTCGCTGCAGACGCTCGAACCGTCCTTGATGTCGCCCAGGTGGGTGACCCATTCGACCGCCGGGTCGGCGTTGATCTGCGCGACGACGTTCGGGAAGTTCGCGATCTGCGCGGCGCCGTACGGGATGTCACCGATCACCGCGAACGTGTATCCGCCGTTGGTCGCGGGGCTTGCCGTCGACGACGGTGCCGTGCTTGCGACGAGCACGCCGACTGCGGCCGCCGTCAGCGCGGCGCGATGCCAGTTCTTCACTGTGGGCTCCTGTAGCGCGTGGGATACCTGCCACTCGGGAGCCTCGCCCGATTTGTCGACGGGCGGATGAACTCAGGACAACCGGAGGGTGGCGCGTTCCTGGCTCATCCGCTTCGCGATGACTTCTTCGTCGTCGCAATTCGCGACGATGACCAACGAGCCGGCAGCGGCGACAGGCGCGAGCACCGCGTCGATCCAGTCGTCCGGGGAGGTCCACGCCCGCGTCGTGAGGACGCGCGCTGCGGGTTCGAGGTCGCGCTGCGCAGCGCGGGCCGCGACCTCGCCGCGGGTCAGGCCCGGCAGGCACGGGTCTGCTGCCGCCGCCGCGAGGTACACGGTCGGCCACTTGTCCTCCTGCCGCCGCACCGACGTCACGTAGTCGAGCGTCTGCCCGGGTGGCTCGGCGCCGAACCCGGCCGCCGCCGAATCGGGTGCGACCGCGTACACGTCTGCTGCGCCCGCGGCATCGGCGAGCGTGGTCGGGGCCACGAACGCGACGTCGGCCGAGCCGGACGGGGTGAGCGCCAGCCCGGCCGTCAGACACCCGAGCAGCACCGGCACCGAGATCCAGTGCGCCGGCAGCGCGACCAGTGCCGTGTCGCCGACCCCGAGACCGAGCTCGGTGCCGAGCAGGTGATGCGTCTTCGCGACCCAGTTGGCGAGCGACTTCACCGACAGCTCGGTGCGCTCGCCGCTCGCCTCGTCGTAGTAGGTGACGAACGGCCGCGACGGCGCAGCGGCGAGCAATCTGTCGAACTGCTGCTCCGGCGTCATGTCAGTTGATGCAGTGCGAATCCAGCGGCTTCGGGCCGGCCGACGATGTCGCGGAGTGGGTCTTCTTCGGATGGGACGAATGGGTGGAGGTCGACCCCTGGATCACTCGATCCATGAAGTTCCTGATCCGCGCCGGGCTCACGATCTCGACGCTCCCGACATCCACATCGGCGAAGCGCTGGAACGGGATCGTCTTGCCGATGATGTTGTTGGCGCTGAGGTCCTCCATCTGACGGGCCAGATCGATCAGGTTCAGTCCCTTGTCCGTGAAGACGTTGCGCTCCAGCGCGTCGCCCAGCTTGGCGAGCTTGAAGAGGAAGCCGATCGATGCCACCTTGCGGAAAGCGGCGGTGAGGAAGTACTGCTGGCGCCGCACTCGGTCGATGTCACCGCGCGGCAGATTGTGACGTTGCCGGACGAACTCCAGCGCCTGCACGGCGTTCAGGTTGTGCTTGCCGGCCGACATCTTGAAGCCGGAGCCACCGTCGGAACCGATCGACTGGTTGTAGGCAACCGTGTCGTTGACGGCGTGACACAGGTTCACCGGAATGCCGCCGATCGCGTCCGCGATGTCATAGAAGCCCATCAGGCTTACCTGGATGTAGTGGTCGATCGTCAGGCCGGTGAGGTTGCTGACCGTCTCGATCAACAGATCGGCGCCGGCGGCGCGGCGCTCATCCTTCGAACCCTTCGCGTCGTTGTAGCCGAAGACATACGCGGCGTTGAGCTTGTTCTTCCCGTGGCCGGGGATCTTGACGTAGGCATCGCGCGGGAGCGAGATGAGCGTCGCCTTCGACCCATTGGCCGGCACGTGCACGAGCATCATCGAGTCGGTCGACATGCTGCCGCCGTCGCGCCCAACCTTCAGCTTGTGCACCTCGGCCCTGGTCATGTTGCTGCGGTCGTCGTTGCCGACGAGCAGGATGTTCTGATCCTCGCCGTCGTCGACCTGCTTGCCGGCGGGCGCGGCGCCCACATGCTGGAGGTCGTACTTCGTGACCTTGTTGTTGATGTCGCGGAACGTGTACCACTCGTATCCCGCGAGGATCAGCAACGAGACGGAGATCAGCACCAGCGCCGTGCCGCCCACCAGCTTGAAGCCGTGCAGGCGGGCGGCATTACCACGGTGCCGACCGCGCGGATCCAAGTCCGGCGGCAGCGGCTCGTAGGGGTCTACCCCACCCGGGTTGGAGGGCATTCTGCGAGCGTACAAGTCAATCGCGCGTGGAAACCTGAGCCGCTACGCCGCCTCTTAGCACCGCTTAGTTGATGCAGCCGAGCGCGTGGTGGGTGTTCGACGACCCGGAACGCGTGCGATGTTGCTGCGCGAGACCCTGCACCCACCGTCCGTCCGAGCCGAGAACCAAGGTGACACGCCGCACCGCGGGCGTCATCACCGCCTGCACGTTCGGCACCATCGCCGCGAGCGCCTTCGCCTCGCCTGCCGCGCCTGCGGGGTACTCGATCTGCGATACCTGCGTCGGCGAGACCGTGGAGTCGACCGCGTTGATCCGGAAGCCGAAGCGCGTGAGCGCGGCGGCGTTATGCGCAGCAAGATGCACTATGTCCGTCCCGTTCAACACGTCCACCGTGACGGACGACGGCGAGGCGGGCGTGGCGTTGTCATACGGGTCGTTGTTCTTCCCGGACAGCGCTGCGACGAAGGTCCCCATCGCCGCGCGGTTGACCTTGACGATGGCGGTTTCGACGCCGTCCGGATAGATGGTCTGCGGGCCGTCGTTCGGAATGGTGGTGAAGGTGATCTTGCTCGAAGTGAGCGTCTCGAACTGCCGGGCGAGTGCGAGCAGATCCAGCCCCGGGTCGACGAGCAGTGAGTTCTCGACGGCCGACAACAGGTTGCGCAGCTTGAACGGGTTGAGCAGCGTGCCCGCGGACGCGATCTTCCGGAACGCGGCCTTGAGGAAGTACTGCTGGCGCTTGATGCGGTCGAGGTCGCCCTGCGGGAGCCCATGGCGTTGCCGGACGAACGCGAGCGCCTGTACGCCCTTGATGACCGATACGCCTTTGGGCTGATCGATGCCGGAGTAGCGGTCGTGCTGCGCATGCTTGAGGCAGACGGTGATGCCACCGATCGCCTCGCTGATGCGGTAGAAGCCGAGCAGGCTCACCTGCACGTAGTGGTCGATGTGCAGCCCAGTGAGCGCGTGGATCGTCTTGATCGTCAGCAGGATGCCGGCGCTCTCCGCGCTGCGCTCGCTGCGCCCGTGCGTGCGCGCCGCGTTGTATGCGTCCGGATACGCCGAGTTGATCTTGCCATTACCGTTCCCGGGGATCGGCACCCACGAGTCGCGGGGGAACGAGACGAGCGTCGGTGCCGACCCGTCGGCCGGGACGTGCAGCACCATCATCGTGTCGGCATTGACCGTTCCCTGGTCCTGACCGGTGTGCAGCGCCTTGAGCTCGGCGTGCGTCGCGCCGGCGCGGGTGTCGTTGCCGATCAGCAGGATGTCCTGGTCGCCGCCGTCCGGGTCGACCTCGCCCGTGCGCAGCGCAGGCACCGGGGCGCCGCGTGGGACGTGCGCGGTGAAGTCCTTGAAGGTCGCCCAGGCGAGGCCGCTGCCGACGATGACGAGCAGCGAGATCGACGCAAACAGGGCACGCGAGCCCACCCTGACCCGATGCGGCACCTGGCCGGCTAAAGCCGGGCCCGCTTCGGGCGATTGGGATGGCATCGATGCCGAGGCTAGGCGGCTGATCGAGGCCGGTGGCGCCGCGACACGGCTGAGGACGATGTGAACAGTGAGGTTCGAGTAGCCCAATGAGAAATTCACACATAGGCTCCGGCGTGTCTTCGCCGGATTCGCGAGACGGGGTGGTAATGGGCTCGCGCCGAACCGGGTCGCTGGTAGCCCGGGCCGCCGGCGTCGCTGCGCTCGCGCTCGCCGGGCTCACCGTCGCCGCATCGGGCGCGCCCGCGGCGGCCGACACGGTTAGGCAGGTCATCCGGATCCCGGCCGGCGACACGCATCTCGTCGTGACCTACCGCGGCAACGGCCACGGCCACGGACTCAGCCAGTTCGGCGCGCTCGGCGCCGCGAAGCAGGGCCAGTCGTATCGGTCGATCCTCTCCTTCTACTACCCCAAGACGGCGCTCAAGCAGGCGCCGCGGTCCGCGCACATCCGGGTGCGGCTGAGCGGCACCGGCAAGACCACGACGGTCGCTGCCCGCCCGCACCTGGTCGTGAAGGGTGTCGATGGCGCGCTGCCGACGCGCGCGATCGCGAGATACCGCCTCGTCGCCGACAGCGGGTCGCAGCTCGCCCTGCAGAAGCTGGCGTCCACCACCGGCGCCAGGTGGAGGAACGTGGCAACGGGGTTGCCGAACGGCGCTGCCTTCCGGCGCACGAACGGCGACGCAGTGCGCCTCTACCTCACCGACGGGACCAGCACCGGGTATTTCGGTGCGCTGCGCGCCGTGCGCAGGTCGGCGCGCGGCGTGTACACCGTCAACCGGGTGTCCTACGACAACTACACGAAGGGTGTCGTGCCGCGCGAGATGCCGGCCTCGTGGCCCGCCCAGGCGGTCGACGCCCAGGCGGTGGCTGCCCGGACGTACGGTGACTACGCCGTCCACTACCCGATGAAGTCGTCCTACGACATCTGCGACTCGACCTGGTGCCAGGTGTACGGCGGCCACGTCCACTACAACCGGGACGGGTCGGTCGCCTGGAACGACGACCCGAACGCCGCCACCGACACGTCGCGGCAGGTCCTGAGCTACAACGGCCACGCCGTGTTCGCGCAGTTCTCCGCGTCCAACGGCGGCTGGACCGTGCCCGGCGGTCAGCCGTACCTCGTCGCTAGACAGGACAATCACGACATCGCGAGATTCGATCCGTACATCAACCAGAAGACGACCGTCTCGACGAAGTCGCTCGCGAGCGAGTTCGGGCTGACGAAGCTGACCAAGCTGGTCCTCGTGCGCGACGGCAACGGGACTTGGAACGGCCGGGTGCTCGAGGTTTCGGCGTTCAACGGTACGAAGCGGGTCGATGAGGACGGATTCTTCCTTCAGGGCGCCTTCGGCCTCGGCACGACCTGGTTGCAAATCAAGCCGACGGCCTGAGCCGCCCTGGCATATGTCACAGTGTCCGCGTGACTGACGTGGACGCGGTGATCCTGGTCGGCGGACTGGGTACTCGGCTGCGACCACTCACGCTCTCCGCGCCGAAGCCGATGCTGCCGACCGCGGGCGTGCCGTTCCTGACGCACCTGATCGCGCGCGTACAGGAGGCGGGCATCAGCCACGTGGTGCTCGGGACGTCCTACCGCGCGGCGGTGTTCGAGGACCACTTCGGGGATGGCGCGGCGCTCGGCGTCGAGTTGGAGTACGTCGTCGAGGCAGAGCCGCTCGGCACCGGCGGTGGAATCCGCAACGTCGCCGACGCCCTGCGCGGCGACGCCGTCCTGATCTTCAACGGTGACAACCTCATCGGCGTCGACCTCAAGGCATTCGTCGCCACCCATCAGCGCTCGGGCGCGGACGTGACGCTGTGTCTGCACCAGGTGCCGGACGCCCGTCCGTACGGCTGCGTCCCGACCGACGCGAACGGGCGCGTCACGGCGTTCCTCGAGAAGGATCCGAACCCGGTCACGAATCAGATCAACGCCGGGCTGTACGCGTTTCGCCGGCCGGTGATCGACACGATTCCGGCCGGCCGGGCGGTGTCGGTGGAGCGAGAGACCTTTCCCGGACTGCTGTCGTCGGGCGCAACAATCATGGGTTACGTCAACGATGGGTACTGGCGCGATTTCGGCACGCCGGCTGACTTCGTCGCCGGATCCGCCGATCTGGTGCGCGGCCTCGCGCCGTCGCCCGCGGTCAAGGCGCCGGGGGAGCGGCTGGTGCTGCCCGGCGCGGCCGTCGATCCGGCCGCGGACGTGAAGGGCGGCGCGACGATCGGGCGCGCCGCGTCGGTGGCTGCCGGTGCAGTGGTCGACGGATCGGTGTTGTTCGACGGCGCCTCGATCGCTGCCGGCGCGGTGGTGCGCCGCTCGATCATCGGCGCCGGTGCGGTCATCGGTGCAGGCACGGTTGTCGAGGACTCGGTCATCGGTGACGCGGCCGTGCTCGGCGCGGGGGTGGAGTTGCGCGGCGGAGCGCGAGTCTGGCCGCGCGTGCACATCGGCGACGGCGCGATTCGGTTCTCGTCCGATGCGTGAACGTTCGTGGGACGCGGGCCGGCCGGTCGACGTGTTCGCCACGCTCGGGCCGCTGCGCCGCGGCACCGCGGATCCCGCGCACCGGGTGGACGCGGCCGGGCGCTTCTGGTGGGCGTGCGCCACCCCGGACGGCGAGGGCACGCTGGCCGTGCACGCGGCCGGCTCGCGCGTCAGCGGGCAGGCCTGGGGCGCCGGCGCCGAGTGGCTGCTCGAACGGCTGCCGATCCTGCTCGGCGCCGCCGACGACTGGTCGGGCCTGGACGTGTCGGCGGTTCCGGTGCTGCGCGAGACACAGCGCGGGCGGCCGGGGCTGCGACTGCCCAGCACCGGCCTCGTCCTCGACTCGCTGGTGCCGGCGATCCTCGAGCAGAAGGTCACCGGGCAGGAGGCGCGTCGTTCGTGGCGGCAACTGCTGCGCCGGTTCGGGACGCCGGCGCCGGGACCCGTCGAGGCCATGTGCGTCCCGCCGCAGGCGCGGGTACTGCTCGACATCCCGACCTGGGACTGGCATCTCATCGGGGTCGACCTGCGCCGGCAGCGCACGATTCGCGCCGCGGCAACGGTCGCAGCGCGCCTGGAGGAGTGCACCGCGCTGCCGCTGGCCGAGGCCGCCGCCCGACTGCGGCACGTTCCGGGCGTCGGCGCGTGGACGGCGGCCGAGACCGCGCAGCGCGCGCTGGGTCATCCGGACGCGGTGAGCCTCGGCGACTACCACCTGCCGCACCAGGTCGTGTACCTGTTCACCGGCCGCCGCCGCGGCACCGATTCCGAGATGCTCGAGCTGCTGGAGCCATGGGCCGGGCAGCGGCAGCGCGTCATGCGTCTCGTCGAGGCCAGCGGCGTGCTCGCACCGCGCCGCGGTCCGCGCTTCAGCTACCCGAACATCCGCGCCATGTGAGCCTGACCGCCGTCTGCTGCCTGTGCCGAAGCGGGGGCGTGACAGCGGCGAAGACAGCGGGGCGTCAGGGCGGCCGCGACAGCTCAGTACGCGGCGAGGACGGCGTTCGCCAGGCGGGGCCAGGCCTCCCGCGCCCAGTCGTCGAAGTCGCGGTCGGTGAGCACGACGAGCCCGAGCCGGGCCTCCGGGTCGATCCACAGCATCGTGCCGCGTTGCCCGAAGTGGCCGTAGGTCCCTGGCGAGTTGGCGCTGCCCGTCCAGTGCGGCAACTTGGCGCCTCGGATCTCGAAGCCCAGCCCCCAGTCGTTCGGGTCCTGGATACCGAAGCCGGGCAGCACGCCGCGCAAGCCTGGGTACTGCACGGTCGCGAGGTCGTCGCGCATCGGCGCGCTGAGCAGCCCGGTCGGCGCCAGCAACTCGTGCACGACGCCCGCGAGATCGGCAACCGTCGACACCCCGTCGCGGGCCGGCGAGCCGGTCAAGGACGTGCTCCGCAACTTGAGCGGCCCCACCACAGCCTCGTGCAGATAGTCGGGGAACGGCATGTCGGTCGCGCGCGCCACCAGGTCGGCCGCCAACTCGATGCCGACGTTGGAGTACACGCGCCGATACGCCGGTTGGAACGAGCGCAGCGGCCGCTCCGGCGCCACCCCCGAGGCGTGTGCCAGCAGATGCCGCAGCGTCGCCCCGGGCAACAACGCCGGCTCGGCCGCGTCCTGGAAGGAAACCGCCTCCTCCTCAACCGCGACGAGGATTGCAAGCGCAGCCAGCGGTTTCGTCACGGACGCCAGTGCGAACGGCGCCTCGATCGGCCCGAATGTCTCGAGCACGCCCGACGGGCCGACGACGGCCGCCGCCGACGTCGGCACCGGCCACTCGGCCAGCGCCTCCAGCGGTGCGCTCATACCTGTAGGCGCTCGCGGGCGAGTTCGATCAGCCGCGGCAACTCGGCCGCGCTGCCGGCCGGCAACTCGTCCCACGAGAACCAGCGGAGGTCGACGGACTCGTCGCTGACCACCGGCTCGGCATCGGTGGGCGCGACAGCGACGAACTGGACGTCGTAGTGCCGTGTCGGCACGCCGAGCGAGCACGTGATCGCGTGCACGTCCAGCGCGAGCGGGTGCGGGTCGAACGAGAGCGCGCCGATGCCCGTCTCTTCGCGCGCCTCGCGCGCGGCCGCGTCCAGCACCGTCTGGTCGCCCGGCTCGCAGTGCCCGCCGACCTGTAGCCACCGCCGCACCCGCGGGTGCAGCGTCAGCAGCACCGCGCCGCGCGCCGGATCGACGACCAGCGCGCTGGCGGTGAGATGCCCCGGCACGCAGGAGCGCCACATGGCGTCCGGCCGCGCGGCGAGAAAGCCGAGGAAGCTCTGCCGGATCGCCGCGGCCGGGGGATCGCCGTGCCGCATGTCGGTGATGAGGTTGACCGCGTCGGTGTGCAGCGCCGGCGGTTCGGCGGACGAACCAATGGCCTCCGCGCGGCCCATGGCCATGGCCTCGTCGGTGCCGAGCCGGAACAGGTCCTGCGCGGCCTCGCGCAACAGCTCGCGGCTCCCGTTGCCGTCGTCGGTCAGTTTCCCGTCCGGCGCGAGGCCGCGGACGATCGCGACCGGGATGCCGCCGAGCTTGCCCTTGACCAAGTCCCCGGCCGCGGCGATCTCGTCGGCGACGGCAACGCGCGTGATGCCGAGGACGTTGCCGTACGCATCCATCCGCCCGCGCGGATCGGTCACGGCGGTCAGCCCCGCGACGCCGATCGCGACGTCGGTGAGGCCGCCGCGCCATGCCCGCCCCATCGTGTCCGTGATGAGCACGCCGACGTCGACGCCGAGACGTTCGCGCAGGCTCGTACGCAGCAGCTCCGCGGAGGCGTCCGGGTCGACCGGCAGCAGCGCGAGTTCGTTCCGTGCGACGTTGGACGCGTCGACGCCCGCGGCCGCCATGACGAGGCCGTGCCGGGTCTGCACGATGCGTAGCTCGCCGCGCTCTGCCACCGTCCGGACGGCCTCACTGTCGATCGCCGTCTGGCGCGCCGCGTCGCGGTCCTGCGGATCGGCCGAATCGAGGACGATCAGCCGTCCCTCGACCTTGGACACGATCTTCGAGGTGACGACCACGACGTCGCCGTCCTGCAGCGCCGCGTGTTCGGCGATGATCTCGGCGAGGTCGTCACCGGGACGGATCTCGCCGATGCCGAGCACCGGCAGGACCTCGAGGTGCGGTACGGCGTGGTCGACAGGTTCGGTGTCGAACTCACCGGGCTGCAGCATCGGCTATCTCCAGAGCGGCACGGACCATCGCGGCCGTCGCGACGTCGTCGGTCATCAGCAGCGGGACGCTGCGCACGTCGGCGCCCGGGACGTCGGCGGTGTCGGACTCGTCGACCAGCCAACCGTCGAGCAGCCCGCCGCCGGCGCGGGCGCCGTAATGCCGGCCGACGCCCTCGGCGCTGACCTCGACGCCAATCGCGGGCAGGCAGGCGTCGGCCATCCCGCGGACCGGCGCACCGCCGACGATGGGAGATACGCCGACGACCGGCGCGGGCGCGGTGTCGATCGCCTCGCGGATCCCGGGCACGCCGAGGATCGTCCCGATCGAGACGACCGGGTTGCTCGGCGCAAGGAGGATGACGTCGGCAGACGACAACGTGGCGAGCGCATCCGGCGCGGCCTTCGCGTCCTCGAGGCCGACCTGGACGAACGCCTGCGCCGGCAGCCCTGCGCGATGCTTCACCCACCACTCCTGGAAGTGGATCGCCTTCCGCCCACCGTCCAAATCCACGATGACGTGCGTCTCGCAGCGCTCGTCCGCCATCGGGACGAGGCGCACCCCCGGCTGCCACCGCTCGCACAGTGCGACCGTGACATCGGAGAGCGAGTAGCCGGCGTCCAGCATCCGGGTGCGGACGAGGTGGGTGGCGATGTCAAGATCGCCGAGGCTGAACCACGACGGCTCGGCGCCGTACGCAGCCAGCTCGTCCATCAGCCGCCACGTCTCACCCTCGCGTCCCCAGCCGCGCTCGGCATCGTGGACGCCGGACAGCGTGTACATGACGCTGTCGAGATCGGGGCAGATCCGCAGCCCGTGCAGCGTGACGTCGTCGCCGGTGTTGACCACGGCGGTGATGTCGTCGTCCGGGCAGGCGGCGCGTACGCCGCGGAGGAAGCGGGCGCCGCCGATGCCGCCCGCCAGAACTGCGATACGCACGAGTCGAACCTACGCGATGCCGAGGTCGGTCTTCCGCCGCTTTAGCAACGCACCTACCTCGCGCATGGTCAGCTCCCGCGCACCGAGCTCGACGGCGCGGGCGCGCAGCGGCTCGGGCAGGTCGTGGTGCCAGCGCCACGGATGGTCCTGGAAATAGCGGCTCGGCACCCCGAGCGCGTCGGCCATCGCGTGCAGTTCCGCGCGGGTGTCGGCGAGCAGGTGGCAGAAGCGGGTGTGCCGCAGTCCGGCATCCGGGTAATCGCGCACCGCGTCGACGTAACAGGCCATCAATGTCCCGAGTCGTCCGCCCTACCGAGCGCTATGACGTACCGAAAGGCGGACAACTCCGAGGGTGTTAGCGCTTCGCCGCCACGAGCAGGCCGTCGCCCACCGGCAGCAGCGCGGAGACCAGCCGATCGTCCTCGCGCACGGTACGGCCGAGGTCGCGCACCGCGACGGTATCCGGGTCGCGCTGCGCCGGGTCGGCCACCCGGTCGTGCCAGAGCGCGTTGTCGAACGCGACGATCCCGCCCGAGCGCAGTAGGCGCAGGGCCTGCGTGCAGTAATCCGGGTAGGACTCCTTGTCGGCGTCGACGAACACCAGGTCGTAAGCCTCGTCGCGCAGCCGGGGCAGCACCTCGGCCGCCGAGCCGTTGATCAGCCGGTACCGGCCGGCCGCGACACCTGCCTCGGTGTACGCCTCCTTGGCCGCGCGCTGGTTCTCGCCTTCGACGTCGATCGTCGTCAGCACGCCGTCGGCGGCCATCCCACGGAGCAGGTAGAGCCCGGACACGCCCGCGCCGGTACCCACCTCGACCACGCTGCGCGCGCCGGTGGCCGCAGCCAGCACCCGGAGCGCAGCACCGCCGCCCGGCCCTATTGGCACGCAGCCGAGCTCGCGGGCGCGCTCCCGGGCGGCCAGCACGATCTCGTCCTCGACGACGTACGTCTCCGTGTACGCCACGCTCGCCTGGTTGACCATCGCGTCCGCCATGCGCCAGAGACTAGTGGTCGCCTCTGGTGGCACTGCGGAGCTCATCGAATGCCGAGAATCTCATCGCATCGAGTCGATGATCAGCGCTAGGTCGTCGGTGGTGGTGAGCGGGTTCACGATCGCGAACCGGGCACAAACCCGGCCGGCGTGCTTGGTGGGCGTCACGAAGCCGACCTGTTCGTCGAGCAGCCGCCGGCTCCAGCGCGCGTAATCGTCACCGTCCCAGCCGAGCCGTTCGAACACGAGCACGGACAACTCGGGCTCGACGAGCAGCCGCAGGTGGTCGGCCGCGCGGACCAGTTCCGCGCCGGCCCGGGTGACGCGCAACGTCTGCTCGAGCGCCTCCGTGTAGGCGTCGGTGCCGTGCACCGCCAGCGAGAACCAGAACGGCAGCCCGCGCGCGCGGCGGGTCAGCTGGATCGCGAAGTCCGACGGATTCCACTCGCCCTCGACGTTCACCGGGTCGAGATAGCTCGCGTGCTGGGTGTGGGCTGCGCGCCCGGCCGCGGGGTCGCGGTAGATCAGGGCACAGCTGTCGAACGGGGCGAACAGCCACTTGTGCGGGTCGACGATGAACGAGTCGGCGCGCTCCACACCTTTGAACAGCGGTGCCACACTCGGCGCGGCGAGCCCGGCGCCGCCGTAGGCCCCGTCCACGTGCAGCCACCAGCCGTAGTCGTGGCACACCTCGGCGGCACCGGCGATGTCGTCGACGACGCCCAGGTTCGTCGCGCCCGCGGTGGCGACGACGGCGAAGATGCCCTCGCGGATGTCGTCGGGCAGGGCCACGACGGTGTCGCGCAGCGCCGCGCCGACCAGGCGGCCGCGCTCGTCGACCGGAATCTCGACGACGTCGACGTCCATCACCACGTGCAGCGCATGCTTGATCGACGAGTGGGCCTCTTCGGTGAGGCAGACCGCCCACTGGCGCGGCCGGCCGTGGCTGCGGCGTGCGGCCTCGCGCGCCGCGACCAGCGCCGAGAGGTTGCCGATCGTGCCGCCCTGGACGAACGCGCCGCCGGCGCCGGCGGGCAGCCCGGCCAGATCGGCCAGCCAGCGCAGTGCCTGGTTCTCCGCGTATACCGCGCCCGAGCCCTCCAGCCACGATCCGCCGTATACCGAGGTAGCGCCGACGAGCATGTCGAAACCGGCCGCCGCCTTGCTGGGCGCGCTCGGGATGAACGACAAATAGCGGCGATGGTCGACCGACAGGCAGGACGGGCCCAGCACGTCCCGCCACAGGTGCAGCGCCGCATCCGGGCCGATGCCCTTCGCTGTGACGGTTTGTCCCGCTTCGGCCTCGAGTTGCTCCGGGGTCTGCGGCCGGTCGAGGGGCACCTTCCCCTCGAGCCGCTGCAGGCAGAAGTCGGCCAGCGCACGGGCCATCCGTTCGGCCTCGGCGGTGTAGGTATGCACGGGCGCAGCCTACGGAGGGGTCGAGGGGTCGGGAACGTCCAACTCATAGTTGGCGTTTAGCTCACGTACAGCTTGCTTTGGTTGTCTGTCCCTGCACAGCGGATAATCAACGGGACGGACGGAAGGTGACCGGTAAATGACTGCGGTGGAGAGCCCCACGTGGGTGCCGCCCACATGGGATCAGGTGGTGCGCGAGCACGCCGATCGCGTGTATCGCCTTGCCTACCGGCTGTCCGGCAATCGCGCCGACGCCGAGGACCTCACCCAGGAGACGTTCGTCCGGGTGTTCCGCTCGCTCGCGCAGTACGAGCCCGGCACCTTCGAGGGCTGGCTGCATCGCATCACCACGAACCTGTTCCTCGACATGGTGCGGCGCCGGCAGCGCATCCGCTTCGATGCGCTGCCCGAGGACGCCGGCGACCGGCTGGCCGGCACCGACCCCGGCCCGGAACAGGCCTACCACGAGATGCACCTCGACCCCGAGATCGAGGCGGCGCTCGACGCGCTGCCCCCTGACTTCCGCGTCGCAGTCGTGCTCTGCGACCTCGAGCAGCTTTCCTACGAGGAGATCGCGGCCACTCTCGGCATCAAGGTCGGGACGGTGCGCTCCCGCATCCACCGCGGCCGGGTCATGCTCCGCGAGGCGCTGGCACACCGCGCCCCGGGTGTGCGGCCCGTCGAGCCTGGGATCACCACGGAGGCAATTGCGGGATGAGCTCGCAGCACTTGTCCGATGAGGCCGTGGCGGCATTCGCCGACGGCGTCCTCAGCGGCCATGCGCGCGACCGGGCGGTGCGGCACGTGAACGCCTGCGCGGAGTGCCGGGAGGCGGTGCGGGTCCAACGGGAGGCGGCGTGGGCGCTGCGATCCGCCGAGCGTCCGCAGCTTCCGGGCGACCTGCTGGATCGGCTGCGCACGGTGCCGATGACCACCCCGATCACCACGCTGCCGACCGCGGTTGCCCCGGACGGCACGACGATGCTGTCCACCGTCGCACCGGTGGCGGCGCTGGTGCCCGATCAGCCGCGGCGCTCGCACCGCGGCCGTCCCTACATCACGACCGCCGCGATCGTCGCCCTTGCCGGAGCCTTGGCGGCCGGCTCGGTTGCCCACCATTCCTCCTCCCCGCAGCCCGGCACCGGGCGGGTCATCGGGCACACCACGCCGCGATCGGGGCCAGAGCCGGCCATGGTCAATCAGGTGGGCCTGCTCTGGCGCGTCGCTCAGCCCTGACCGGGGTTCCCTCGGATAGGGCAGACTCGAAACGATGAGCGCTGACGACGACGCCGCTGACGCCGCCCCTGACAGCGCCTTCGCCCGTCCAGCCGGCGTCGAGGGCGCCTTCGCACCGCGCGTCGAGCCGCCCGTCTACAGTCCGCCGCCGCCGACCGTGTCGCCGCAGGAGCGGGCGGTCTTCGAACGCCCACCGGGCGCAGACGCGTTCGCACCCGCGCCGGGCGAGCGCATCACGCCGCGCCCCGCGGACCATGCCCCGGTACCCCGCATCTTCTCCGAGGCGTTCGGCCCGACCCCGGGAGCGCACGAGGGATTCGACCCGGAGCCGGGCACCCGACTCGATCCCTCCGGCCCGGCGCCGGACTCACCGTGGTGGAAAGCCGACGCGCGGCGCGATCCGTGGCGCGACCCGCAGGCGGCGTACTGGCTCGGTCGGGGGGCGATCTTCTCCGGCGACCGGCCCGCCCAGCTGCCCGCAGCCGAGGACGCCGAAGCCGACGAACTCGCCCTGCTGGAGGCCGAGGAGGAGGCGGCTGCGCAGCCCGACAACGTCCGCCAGGTGCGCTTCGGCAGGTCGTTGTTCGCCACGATCGCGGTCGTGACGCTGTTCGCCGGGCTGATCGGCGGGAGCCTGGGCTGGTGGCTGACCGGGCACGTGCACGACGCGCTGCATCGGCCGGACGTGTCGATCGCGCAGGTCCAGACGCCGGTCAAGCGTGATCCGCACTCGGTGGCCGGGGTGGCGAAGCGCGTGGGGCCGGCAGTCGTCTCGATCGCGGTCAACACGTCGACGGAATTCGCGATCGGCTCCGGCGTCGTCATCGACCGCGACGGCGACGTCCTCACCAACAATCACGTGGTCGCGGCTGCCGCGGGTGGCAACGGCAGCATCGTCGTCACTTTCAGCAACGAGGCCACCGCAAAGGCGACCATCGTGGGGCGCGACCCGACGAGTGACCTCGCCGTGCTCAAGGTCCCCGACGACGAGCTCACCGTCGCCCAGCTGGGCAACTCCGACAACCTTGCGGTCGGCGATCCGGTGATCGCCATCGGCTCACCGCTCGGGCTGCAGGGGACGGTGACCGAGGGCATCGTCTCGGCGCTGAACCGGCCCGTCCATGCCGGCTCGGAGGACGGGCTCTCGGACGCGTATCTCGACGCGATCCAGACCGACGCGGCCATCAACCCCGGCAACTCCGGCGGCGCGCTGGTGAACGCGAGCGGCGCCGTGGTCGGCATCAACACGGCCGGACGCTTCTCCGCGCCGGACGGCACCGGCGGGCAGATCCCGGTGAGCGGCATCGGCTACGCGATCCCGATCAACTACGCACGGCAGATTGCGCTCGAGCTGATCCACACCGGCAAGGCTGTGCACGCCACGCTGGGCGTGCAGGGTGTGACAGCGCTGGCCGGGCAGCAGGTGGGCGCCTACATCAAGCAGGTGTCGCCGGGCGGTCCGGCCGACAGGGCGGGCCTCGAGCCGGGCGATGTCGTGATCGCCGCGGGCGGGCGGCTCGTGCAGGCCTTCGATCAGCTGATCATCATCGTCCAGGAACACAAGCCGGGCGATCGGATCCCGCTGACCTATTACCCTAAGAACACGTCGAAGAAGGTCACGACCAACGTGACCCTCGGTTAGTGAGCAGGTCGCCGTGTTCAACGTCGGGCCCATCGAGATCGTCGTTCTGGCGCTCGTCGGGCTGATCGTGCTCGGCCCGGACAAGCTGCCCGGGCTGGCCCGCGACGCGGCGCGGATGCTGCGCACGCTGCGAGACCTCGCCACCGGCGCGCGGCAGCAGTTGCGCGACGAACTCGGTCCCGAGTTCGCCGACATCGACCTGCGCAACCTCAACCCGCGCACCGCGGTGCAGCGCGCCGTGTTCGGTGACGACCTGCCGGATCTGCGCAAGTACGACCCGCGCCGCTACGACGCGAACGCGGTCATGCGCGACACCATCTTCGGCGAGGACGACGAGGACGAGGCCGAGCAGGAGAAACCGGTCTCGATGACCAAGCAGCCACCGCCCGAGGCCAACGGCAACCGGCCCCGCCCGCGCCCCAAGCCCGGCCCCGGCCGGACCTACGACACCGACGCCACCTGAACCGTCAACGGGCGGGCGTCAGCCCCAGCGAGCGGCCCACGAGACTTCCCTGGCGGGCGGCGAGCACGTCCGCGACGCCGCGCAGTGCGACAGACGCCGGCGAGTCGGGTGCGGTGAGCACGACCGGCGCGCCTACGTCGCCGCATTCGCGCACCGTCTGGTCGATCGGGATCTGACCGAGCAGCGGCACCCTGGTGCCGGTTGCGGCCGCCAGCGAGTCGGCAACGGCCTGCCCGCCGCCGCTGCCGAACAATTCCATCCGCGAGCCGTCCGGGAGCTCCAGCCAGCTCATGTTCTCGACCACGCCGACGATCTGCTGGTGCGTCTGCAGCGCAATGGAGCCCGCGCGCTCGGCCACCTCGCGGGCGGCGAGCTGCGGCGTCGTCACGACGAGCAGTTCGGCGGACGGGACGAGTTGGGCCACCGAGATCGCGATGTCGCCGGTGCCCGGGGGCAGGTCCATGAGCAAGACGTCGAGATCGCCCCAGAAGAAGTCGGCGAGGAACTGCTGCAGCGCCCGGTGCAGCATCGGGCCACGCCACACGACGGCGGTGTTGCCGGGCGTGAACATGCCGATGGAGATCACCTTCACGCCATGCGCGACGGGCGGGATCATCATCTCGCCGACCTGTGTCGGCTTGCCCGTGACGCCCAGCATCCGGGGGACCGAGAAGCCGTAGATGTCTGCGTCCACGACGCCGACGGCGAGACCGCGCTGCGCAAGTGCGGCCGCGAGGTTCACCGTGACCGACGACTTGCCCACCCCGCCCTTGCCGGACGACACGGCATACACCCGGGTCCGCGAGCCCGGCTGCGCGAACGGGATCTCGTTCGTCGGCGCGTTGCCGCGCAATGCCGTGCGCAGTTCGGCGCGCTGCGCATCGCTCATCACGCCGAGTTGGACGTCGACCGAGCGCACCCCCTCGACACGGGAAACCGCCGCCGTGACGTCGCGGGTGAGCTGTTCCTTCATGGGACAGCCGGGGATGGTCAGCAGCACCGACACCGAGACCGCACCGTCGTCGCCGACCGAGATCGACTCGACCATATTGAGGTCGGTGATCGGCTTGCGAATCTCTGGGTCGAGCACCGAAGTCAGCGCGGTGTGAATGTCCGATTCCGTGGGCATCCGTCGATGGTACGTAGGATCTCGCGTCGTGACTTCCGCGCGTTCGCCAGTGCCCCGCCCCTCAGATTGGCGGATCGGCGTGTGGCGCACGTTCCTACGTGCACACGCAGGCACGATGCGTGACCTCGAACGCGAGTTGACGGCCGAGACCGGGATGCCGCTCAGCTGGTACGACGTGCTGCTACAACTGGCCGAGGCGCCGGCGCACCGGCTGCGGATGGCCGAGCTGGCCGACCGCGTGCTGCTCTCCCGCTCCGGCCTCACTCGGTTGATCGACCGCCTGCAGGCGGAGGATCTGGTGCGCCGCGAGCCGTCGCCGGACGATGCCCGCGGCACGTTCACGGTGCTGACCGAGGAGGGTATGCGCCGCTTGCGGCGGGCCGCTCCCGTGCACCTGACCGGGATCCGCGCCCACTGGCTGGTGCACTTCTCCGACGACGAACTGCGTACGCTCGGCGCCCTGCTGGGCCGAGTCGTCGCTCCTTAGCCGCTGAACGGCTTGGCAGTGACGAGCGCGACCGTCATCGTCTTGCCGGTCGGGGTCTCGTAAGCCACCGTGTCGCCCTCGCGGGCACCGGTGAGGGCCTGGCCGAGCGGCGAGGCCGAGGAATAGACCTCGACGCCCGCGGTCTCGGTCTCCTCGCGGGAGCCGATGAGGAACGTCTCGGTGTCGTCGTCGCCATCGAAGCGGACGGTCACCAGCATGCCGGGGCCGGCCACGCCGTTGCTGACCGGCGCCTCGCCGACCTGCGCCTCACGCAGCAACGCCTGCAACTGGGCGATGCGGCCCTCTTCCTTCGCTTGTTCCTCGCGCGCGGCCTGATAGCCGCCGTTCTCGCGCAGATCGCCTTCCTGGCGACGGTCGTTGATCTCCCGCGCCAGCAGCGGGCGGTTCGCGATCAACGCCTCGAGCTCGTTCGAGAGGCGGTCATACGCCTCCTGGGTCAGCCAGGTGACATGCGCGTTGGTCGAGGACACAGCGGTTCTCCACAGGATCTAGCCAGAATTGCCGAAGCTTCGAACGTAACACCGGGCAGTGGGGATCGGCCAAATCGAATCAGCGCCGGGCTACCTCGATGCGGCTCAGCAGCCAGTCGCACCAGCCGATGCGGTGCCGCTCGTAAGACAGGCCACAGCGCAGCGTTGCGTAGGCCGCGAACTCCGGTGTGGACGGGTCGACGATGGCCGTCGGGTGCTGCGCGCCGAACTCCACGTCCAATTGCTCATACCGCGCCAATCGCGCCTCGTGGGCGGCGCGCTGCGCTTCGATGAGTGCGCGCGCGGCGGCCGGCGGCGCGGTCCAGATCGCGTAGACCTTGAGCATCAGCTCGTCGCGTTCCGGCCCCGGCTCGGGCGCCTCGATCGCCCACGCGGCGAGCGCCCGGCGTCCCGCGGCCGTACAGGCATAGCGCTTCGTATCGCGCGGGCCCGGCCCGTCGATCACGCGGTGCCGGACGAACCCGCCGGACTCGAGCCGGGCCAGCTCGGGGTAGATCTGGCTGTGGCTCGCCGTCCAGAAGAAGCCGATCGGTTCGCGCATCGCCTGGCGCAGTTCGTAGCCGGTACGCGGCGTGCGGGCGAGCAGCGCGAGCAGCGCGAAGCCCAAGGTCGAGGGCACGGTGCTACGGTACGACTATGTCGAGTTCGACATATGTACGACTCGCGGCGGCAGCGATGGCTCTGCTGGTCGCGGCGTGCTCGAGCCCGTCGTCCCCGGACCCTGCGGCCAGGCAGCCTGCCGCCCCGTCGAGCAGTCCGGCTCCGAGCGCGCCGGCCAAGCCGAAGCCGTGCGGGCCGGGTGCGAAGGCCTTCTGGCTGCCCGGCCCGGAAGACACCAAGCTCGAGGCGAATTCGTTCGGGCACGGCGCCACCGCCGCCGTGTTCCTGCACGAGGCCGGCGGTGCGGCCGACATGTGCGGCTTCTGGCCGTTCGCGAAGTGGTTGGCAGTGCACCGGCACGTCCGGGTCGTCCTGTTCAACCGGTGCATCTACGGCCGGTCGACGTGCCAGGTGTTCCAGCGCGGCGACGACGGCATCATCGGCGAGGTGCAGCCGGCCGTGGATTGGGCCCGGCAGCACGGCGCGCGGCACGTAACTCTGGTCGGCGCGTCATCCGGCGCCAGTGACGCACTGCAGGCGGCGGGCGTCGTGCGGCACGTCGACGCGCTCGTCGACCTGTCCGGCGATTCGCCCGACACGGGCGCGAACGACCTCGTCGACGCCAGGCGCGTTCACGTTCCGGCGCTGTTCGCCGTCGCGCCCGGCGACCGGTACGCGTCCAGCGCGCGGGTGAAGGACGTCTACCACGCGACGCCGGCCCGGACGAAGCGGCTGGTGATCGTCCGCGACGCGCCGGGCACGCACGGCTGGGATCTGTTGTACGACTACGAGACCGGATCGTTCACGCCGCTGGCCCACCTCGTAGCGGAATGGGTCGCCGGCCGACGCGCTTGACCTTAAAAACAGGAGGCAAATTCGCGCGTCAGGAACAATGGCCCCGTGGAATCTGAGCAGTTGCGTCTGATGGCCGTCCACGCGCACCCGGACGACGAGTCGAGCAAGGGTGCCGCGACCATGGCCCGCTACGTCGACGAAGGCGTCGACGTGCTGGTGGTGACATGTACGGGCGGCGAGCGCGGCAGCATCCTCAATCCCGCCCTGCAGCACCGCAAGGACATCGAGGAGAACATCTCCGAGATCCGGAAGATGGAGATGGATCGCGCCCGCGCCATCCTCGGCGTCCGCCAACATTGGCTCGGCTTCGTCGACTCAGGGCTGCCCGAAGGCGACCCGCTGCCCCCGCTGCCGGAAGGCTGCTTCGCGCTCGTCCCGCTCGAAGATGCGGTCGAGCGGCTCGTGCGAGAGGTCCGCGAGTTCCGTCCGCACGTCATCACCACGTATGACGAGCACGGCGGCTATCCGCACCCGGATCACATCCGCACCCATGAGGTCTCGGTGGCCGCGTTCGATGCCGCGCCCGACCCCGACCGGTTCCCGGATGCGGGGGAGCCCTGGCAGCCGCTGAAGCTCTACTACGACGTCGGCTTCTCGCTGGAGCGCACTAACGCGCTGCACAAGGCGCTGTTGGACCACGGACTCGAGTCGCCGTTCGAGGAGTGGTTCGAGCACCGCGAGGAGTGGTTCGCCAAGCGGCGTCGGCCGACGCTCACCACGCAGGTTCCGGTCGCTGACTGGTTTGAGCGCCGCGATGCCGCGCTGCTGGCGCACGCGACCCAGGTCGACCCGGACGGCTGGTTCTTCTCCATCCCGCTCGATCTGCAGCGCGAGGTCTGGCCGACCGAAGATTTCGAACTGGTCCGCTCCCTGGTCGACTCGAACGTCCCGGAGGATGATTTGTTTGCGGGGGTTCGGGACAAGGTGAGTGCGTGATTCAACTCGCGGACGTAGTGGCGAAGACCGGTGAGGCGGCCAAGTCCGGGCCGATCGGACTGGCGGTGATCCTGCTCCTCTGCATCGTCTGCTACTTCCTATTCAAGTCGATGTCGAAGCACCTGCGGAAGGTGCGCGAGGACTTTCCGCAGCAGGAGGAGCCGGCCGAGCCTCCGAAGGCCGACTCGAAACCAGATCGGCCGGCCGAGTAGTGGCGGCGCTCGGGAAACTGTGGTCGGTCACGATGGACTGCGCCGATCCGAACGAGCTCGCGCAGTTCTGGGTCAAGGCCCTGGACGGCAAGGTGGCCTACTCGTCGGACAAGTTCGTCGGCGTCCAACTACCCGACGGCCTGTGGCTCGGCGCGTACCAGATCCCGGACTATGTGCCGCCCCAGTGGCCGGACGGTCAACCTCCGAAGCAGTATCACCTCGACCTTGCCGTCGATGATCTCGACGCGGCCGAGCGGGAGTTCCTCGCCATCGGCGCCCGCAAGGCCGAGCACCAGCCGGAGCCGGACCGCTGGCGCGTGCTGCTCGACCCCGCGGGCCATCCGTTCTGCCTCACCAAGATGGACTGATGGAGTTCTCGCGCGAACACGTGATCGCCTACCGGGTCGCTGCCCAGCAGCTGCATCGCGACGCGCGGGCGGTGCCGGACCTCGCGGTGCTCGACATCGGTGTGCAGGAAGCGATGGGCCAGCCGGTCGCGCTTGCGTTTGCCGCGCGGCTGCCGGCCGAGGTGCCGCTCGCCCCGGCGGAGCTGCCGATCGGACCCGAGCAACAGCTGGCGATGACCTGGACGTTGCGCGGTGCGCCGCACGTCCACCGCCGCGCCGACCTTGACGCAATCGCCGCCGCGCTGTGGCCGCTGTCGGAGGCGGACGCGGCGGGCCGACTGAACGAGACCGGCCCGTCGGTGAAGAAGGCGGGCATTGCGGCGCTGGAGCAGTTCCAGCTGGCGGTGGACGCGATGCGCAAGGTGGTCACGTCGCCGACTGGGAAGGGCGCGGCCAGCACCGCCGTCACCAAGCGCATCCCGAGGCCGATGCGCCGCGACTGCCGGGCTTGCAAGACGCAGCACATATCGGATTCGGCGATGCGCGCGGCTGCGCCGGCGGCCGGACTCGAGATGGAGCCCGGCACTGCGCCGCCGGTGTTGTTGCCGCGGCCGGGCGCCGAGCTGCCGAGCGGGCCGGACCTCGCGGCCCTCGGCGCGTTGGCGCTCGGCTACCTGAGCCTGCTCGGCCCGGCTGACATCGGCGAGGTAGCCGGCTATCTCGACGCGCGGCGCGCCGACCTCGCGTCCGGCTGGCCGGCCGATCTCGTCGAGGTGTCCGTCGCCGGGCGGCGGGCGTGGTTGCCGGAGTCGCGGATCGATCAACTCCGCGCCGCCCCCGAACCCGACATCGTCCGCCTGCTCGGAGCGTTCGATCCGTACCTCCAAGCACGCGACCGCGATCTGATCGTCCCCGACAAGGCGCTGCACAAGATTCTCTGGCCGGTGCTCGGCCGGCCGGGCGCGCTGTTCGTGGACGGCGAGGTCGCCGGCGTATGGCGCACGAAGACGTCCGGCAAGAATCTGACGATCAACGTCGAGGCATTCGCGCCGCTGCGGCCCAAGGTGTGGAAGCAGGTCGACGCCGAGGCCGAACGCGTGGCCGAGGCGCGCGGCATCCCCAACGTCGCCGTGCACCGCGTCGACTGAATCAGCCCGACCCCCGCGAGTTGTCCGTCTTTCGCGACGCGTGGACGTGCGGAAGGGCGGACAACTCTGGGGAGTCAGTCGAGCGGTGGGCGGCGGCGGCCGGCCTTGAGTTCGCCGCGTCGGCGCTTGTTCTCGACGCGCCGCGCCCGGGCGGCGCGAGACGGTCGGGTCGCCCGGCGGGGTGGCGACGGCGGCTCCAGCGCGGCTGCGACGAGGTGTTGGAGCCGGGTGCGCGCGGCCGCGCGGTTCTGCAACTGCGAGCGGTGCTCGGACGCGACGACGGTCAGTACGCCGTCCGTCACGCGGCCGGACAGCCGGTCTAGCACCCGCCCCCGCTGCGTCTCGTTCAGCGCCACCGAATCCGCGATGTCCCAGCTGAGTTCGACCCGGCTGTCGGTGGTGTTCACCGACTGCCCGCCCGGCCCGGACGAGCGGCTGAACCGTTCGACCAGTTCGACAGCCGGGATCAGCAGGCCGTCCGGCAGCCCGCGCGCCGGCCGGATGAACAGGTCGTCGGGCACGTCCGGCTACGGTTCGGCCGGCGTGCTCTGCACCTCGCGCATCCAGGCCGTGATCTCAGCCGGCTCGCGGGGCAGCATCGCGGACAGGTTCAGCGGCGCGCCGTCGGTGACGACCACGTCGTCCTCGATGCGGACACCGATGCCACGCAACTCGGCCGGCACCGAGCGGTCGTTCTTCTGGAAGTAGAGCCCTGGCTCAACGGTGAGTGCGTATCCGGTGGCGAGCGTGCCGCCCTTGTACGTCTCCTCGCGGGCCAGCGCGCAGTCGTGGACGTCGATGCCGAGCATGTGCGACGTGCCGTGAAGCGTGTAGCGGCGGTGCAGTCCGGCACCGGGCTGCTCCGGATCCTCGGCGCAGGAGACCTCCGCGGTAACCGGCAGCAGCCCCCACGAGTGCAGGTGATCGGCGAGCATGTACATGGCGGCCCGGTGCGCCGCAAGGAAGTCGGCACCGGCCTTCACCTCTGCCATGCCGGCCGCCTGCGCCTCCTGCACGGCCCGATAGACCTTGAGCTGAGCCGGCGACCACTCGCCGCTGACCGGCAGCGTGCGGGTGACGTCCGCGGTGTAGAGCTCGTCCGTCTCGACGCCCATGTCCGCGAGCAGCAGCCCGTCCGGCGGCACTCCGCCGTGGTTGCGCCACCAATGCAGGGTCGTGGCGTGTGAGCCGGAGCCGACGATCGACGTGTATCCGACGTCGTTGCCTTCGAGGCGGGCGCGCCGCCAGAACGTGCCCTCGAGCCAGCGCTCGCCGCGCAGGTCGGCACGTCCGGACACCAGCGGCAGTTCGCGCACGACATCCGCGAAGCCGCGAGCCGTGGCCGCGCAGGCGGCGCGCAGCCGTTCGATCTCCCACTCGTCCTTGGTCATCCGCAGTTCGTCGACGGTCTGCCAGAGCGTTTCCTCGTCGACGGTGTTGTCGCGGTGCCGGACCAGGTCGGCTTCGAGGAGATCCAGCGGTTTGGTGGCGAGGCCGAGCGTGACGTGCGTGTCGTCCAGGCTCGGCACGTTGCCGACCCAGAGCGCGCCGTGCACACGGCTGGTGAAGTACTCCACTTCGCCGGCCTGCGCGTAGGCGTGCAGGTAGAGCGTGCTGTCGTGACCGGCGCCGTTCGGCGTCATCACGAGGACGGCCTCGGCCTCCGTCTCGCCGGTCAGCCAGGTGAATGCGCTCGCCGCCCGGAACGGATAGTGCGTGTCGTTCGCGCGCACCTTCGGTTCGCCGCCGGGGACGACGATCGCCTTGCCGGGGAACTTCGCTGACAGGGCGGCACGCCGTCGGGCGGCCCACGGCGCAACGCCGGTCGTCGCCGGGTGCGGCATGGGTGGGGCCGGATCCCAGTCGCGTGCGAACGCGTCGCGCAGGTGCTCGGGCACCGGGATGTCGTGTGTGGAAGTTTCGGTTTCCGGCGCGTCGACCGGAGTTTCCTGCTCATCGGCCATGCGTCGAGTCTATGGGGGTATGCACCACTAGGTTTGCGGAATGGAGCCGTCCCGCCAGGAGCCCGGTCTCGCCCGCACCGGGCCGATCGCCATCGCCGCATTGCTGACCGAACTCGTCGTCATCGGCGTGGCGAGCAACCAATGGGTGACGAAGCGCATTTTCCGCCAGCTCGTCGAAGGCGGCGACACGTTCGGCCTCAAAGGCCTCAAGGCGTCGCTGCTCACCTACAACTGGCGGTTTGCGCCGCAAGCCGACGACACCACCCACATCTGGCTCAGCCAGATGATGATGATCTTGACGCTCGTTGTCGTGTCCGCCGTGCTCATTGTCGTCGTCGTCCGCGGGCCGGCGACGTTTGCGCGGGCGCTGTTCACGTGCTGGATGGCGGTCATCGCGGGCACGATGCTAGGCAGCTGGGTACGCGGCCTCGTCGAGGACACCCCGGGCGACAGTCTCCGCATCACCAAGGCGGTGTTCGGGCAAACCGCGCCGGGCGCCGTGTCGTTCTTCGCGAGCGCGGTGTTGGGCCTGGTGGTCGGTGTCATCGCCGGACTTTTCGCGGTGGCTACGCGCCGGCCCGCCGTCCAGCCCGAAGCACCGGAGCCGGTCCGCGAGGCGCCGGCGTACGTCCCACCGGATCCGCCCCCGTACTACGGCGGACCGCCCGGGACGACGACGCGGCTGCCCACGCTCGACGCGCCGCCGGAGCCGACAACGCGCCTCCCCGACGCCGCTGCGCCGCCGGTGCCGCAATCAACCCAGCCGGATCACGCGACGACCCGATTCCCGCGTCCGCCTGACGACTACCGCATCGAAGAGCATTAGCCAATTACGTCGAAGCCGATGCCGGCCTTGTGCAGCCGGTCGATCAGGTGCTCGCCCATCGCCGTCGCGGTCGTCACCTGCCCGGCGGTGCCCGGCAGGTCGTCGTACGCGAGGCAGAGCGCCGACTCACCGAGCATCTTGGCCGTCTCGCCGTAACCGGGGTCGCC
Source organism: Jatrophihabitans sp. (assembly GCA_035642535.1). Lineage (GTDB taxonomy): Bacteria > Actinomycetota > Actinomycetes > Mycobacteriales > Jatrophihabitantaceae > Jatrophihabitans. The sequence goes on from DASQSE010000061.1 coordinate 45,857, forward strand.
GCCGGAGACGCGCGTGACTACCCGCTCGCCGCCGCCCTCGCCGACGAAGCTGACGGTGAACCAGCTTCGGGCGCGCTTCTCCGCGGACGGCCCGTCGCCGGGCTGCAGTCGCTGCTGCAGCGCGCGCCGCGCGGGTGGTACTTGCGCCGCGCCGGCCAGCGCAACGAGTCCGGCAGCACCGCCGACGGCCGTGTACAGATGCGGCACCGACACGTGATGCGCGTAGCGGAAATCCGGCCCGTAGCGTTCGAGTGCGCGCGCCGAGCGTCCGACGATCTGCGGATCGAGCGACGGGAACGGCATCGCCCAGCCGCCGTCGACCGGATCCCGCCCAGGCCGGCCGGCTCGCGCGCGCACCCGGCGGCCGGCCGCCGTCGGTTGCTCCACCGCGCGTCGCTCGCGGTGTGCGGCAAGGTTCTGCCGAGCGCGGCCGAACCCGGTCAAGATCGTCGCGAACGTCCCGCCGGAGATCATCATCGAGGCGCGCACGTACCCGGACACCGTGATCGGGACATCGGCAGGTAGCTGCAGCACGGTGAAGTACGCGCCAAGGTCGTGCGGGATCGAGTCGAAGCCGGCGCAGTGCACGATCCGCGCCCCGGACTCCACCGCCTTCTCGTGATGACGCACATAGCAGCGGTCGACGAACTCCGGCTCACCGGTGAGATCGAGGTAGTCGGTGCCGGCGGCGGCGCAGGCCGCCACCAGTTCGTCCCCGTACAGCACGTACGGCCCCACGGTGGTGATGAGGACGCGGGTGCTCTCGGCGAGCGCGCGCAGCGATCCGGCGTCATCCGCGGCCGCGTGCAACAGCGGCAGATCGGCGAGCGCCGGGTTGCCGGCCGCGAGTTCGTCACGGACGGCGGCGAGCTTGCCCGAACTGCGCCCGGCGATCGCCCACGTGCAATCCGGCGGGGCAGTTTGGGCGAGGTACTCGGCGGTGAGCCGGCCGGCGAAACCGGTCGCTCCGAAGACCACGACGTCGTACTGGCGCCCCATGCTGAAGACCCTAATGAGCAACAGTCACTCGGGTGTTTGGTCGGTGCGAACTTGGGGGTACAAGTTCGGCATGAGAATCGGCGCAGCGCTTTTCCTGATCGCCATCGGAGCGATCCTGAAGTGGGGTGTAACGGCGCACCTCCGCGGCATCAACGTCCACATCGTCGGTATCGTCCTGATACTTGTGGGCCTCGCGGGCGCTGCGCTCGAACTGACCTGGTGGGTTACCGGGCGGCGTTCCCCCTTCATCACCCGAGAGCCCAACGCGACTTACATCGACGAACGCGATCTGGTCGACCGCGCCTGAGGTCGTGCCAGGCTGAATAGGTGAATCGGCTCTCGTCCGCTACCTCGCCCTACCTGCGTCAGCACGCCGACAACCCGGTCGAATGGTGGGAGTGGTCGGACGAAGCCTTCGCCGAGGCGCGTCGGCGCGACGTCCCGATCCTGCTCTCCGTCGGCTACGCGGCGTGCCACTGGTGCCACGTGATGGCACATGAGTCGTTCGAGAACGCCGACGTCGCCGCATTGATGAACGAGTACTTCGTCAGCGTCAAGGTCGACCGGGAGGAGCGGCCGGACGTCGACGCCGTCTACATGGACGCGACGACCGCGCTGACCGGGCAGGGTGGCTGGCCGATGACCTGCCTGCTCGACCACGACGGCGCACCGTTCTTCGCCGGCACGTACTTCCCGCGCGAGCAGTTCACCCGGCTGCTCGCTGCGGTCACCGAGGCCTGGCAGCAGGATCGCGACGGTGTGCGCGCCGCCGGTCAGCGAGTCGTCGAGGCGCTCGCGGAAGTGTCGGTCCCGGGCGCGTCCGGTGCGCCGGTGCCGTCCGAGGATGACCTCGACCGCACCGTCGAGACGCTGGCCCGGCAGTTCGACCAGGTGCACGGCGGCTTCGGCCGGGCGCCGAAGTTCCCGCCCTCGATGGTGCTCGAGTTTCTGCTGCGCCAGCACGAGCGGCGACGCGACCCGGACGCCCTCGCGATGTGCGCGCACACGCTCGAGGCCATGGCGCGCGGCGGCATGTACGACCAACTCGGGGGCGGCTTCGCGCGCTACTCCGTCGACGAGGCGTGGGTGGTCCCGCACTTCGAGAAGATGCTCTACGACAACGCACTGCTGCTGCGCGCCTACCTGCACGGCTGGCGCCTGTCCGGAGCACCGCTGGCGCGGCGCACCGCTGTCGAGACCGCGGAGTTCCTGCTGCGCGATCTGCGCACGCCGCAGGGTGGCTTCGCGTCCGCGCTCGATGCGGACACCGACGGCGTCGAGGGGCTGACCTACGTGTGGACCCCTGCGCAGCTGCGCGAGGTGCTGGGTCCGGACGCGGACGAGGCGGCCGCGCTGTTCGCCGTGACCGAGGACGGGACGTTCGAGCACGGCGCGTCGACCTTGCAGCTGCCCTCGGATGCGTCCGTCGCCACGCGGTGGGAGGACCTGCGCACCCGGCTGTTCGCGGCCCGCTCGCTGCGCCCGCAACCGGCGCGCGACGACAAGGTCGTCACCGCGTGGAACGGGCTGGCCATCACGGCGCTGGCCGAGGCCGGAGTGCTCCTCGACGAGCCGCGCTATTTGGCTGCCGCTATCGAGTGCGCGCAGTTGTTGCTCGACCTGCATCGCGTCGACGGGCGGCTTCGGCGCACGTCGCGAGACGGCACCGTGGGCTCGGCGGCCGGGGTCCTCGAGGACTACGGCGATCTCGCGGACGGGCTGCTCGTGCTGCACCAGGCAACGGGGGATGTCCGATGGCTGGACGCGGCGGGCGAGCTGCTCGACGTCGCGCTCGAGCACTTCGGCGCCGCGGCGGGCGGGTTCTACGACACCGCTGACGACGCCGAGTCGCTGGTGCGCCGCCCGCGCGACCCGACGGACAACGCGACGCCCTCCGGGGCGAGCGCGCTGATCACGGCGCTCATTGCGTTTTCCGCGCTCACCGGATCGGCGCGGCACCGCACGGCGGCCGAGGCCGCGCTCGGTCAGGTGAGCGAGGTCGCAACGACCCAGCCGCGGTTCTTCGGCTGGGCGCTGGCCGCGGTCGAGGCGCTGGTCGACGGACCCGTGCAGGTCGCGGTGGTCGGTGAGCCGGAGGGCGGGCCGCTCACCTCGACCGCGTGGCGGCTGCGCCCGCCCGGTGCGGTCGTGGTCTCGGCCGCCCCGGACGCGCCCGGGATACCGCTGCTCGGAAACCGTCCGCTCGTCGACGACAAGCCGGCGGCCTACGTCTGCCGCGGCATGGTCTGCGACCTCCCGGTCAGTGACGTCGCCGACCTGGAGCGCCAACTGACGCGCTGACAAAGCGGGTTACTCCTTGGCGAGGTTGGGGCCTTCGGCGCGCAGCTTGCCGACTTCCTCCATCGCGGTACGCAGCCCGGACAGCCATTCGTCGGTGTGCTCGCCGACGAGCCGGACGCACCAGGCCAGCGCCTCCGAGCGCGAGCGGGCGACACCTGCATCGACGAGCGTGTCGAGCACCTTGCGCTCGTCGTGCCGCAGCCGGGTCATCGCCGGCACCGCGAGGTTTGTGAACAGCACCCGGGTCTCGCCGATGCGGGCGCCCCACGCCACCTTGCGGCGGTAGCGGGCCTCCGCCTCGTCCGCGATCCGCATCCGCGCCTCGCGGGTCTCCTCGCGGAACCGGCCGATCCGGCCGTCCCGCGCCGCCGCATCGTCCGATCCCTCCGGCGGCGCAAGCTCGCCGAGCACGACGATCTCCTCGCGGTCGACGCTGATCTCCGGTTCGCCGACGAACCAGTCGTCGGGTAGCCGGCCGGCGAACCAGGCGGTGACGTCGTCCGCGGCCGGTAGGTCGGCCTGCTGCCAGCCACCGCGCCAGCCGCGGCCGCCGTGGTGTCCTCGATGTCCATGCATGATGTCTCCTTACGTTTCAATCTGAATTACATCATTACACTGTTGCACAAGCGGTTCGCAACTCTGATCGACGACGGACCAGAAGGGGTCCTTGAGGGAGATCCGGCGCCGCGCGCGCGCCAGCGCTAGGTTGATCCAGTGAGCACGCGCAGCACGGTGTACGCCCTCTACGAACGGCGGCTGCGCAAGCATCTCGAGGGGCTGCCGGTGCCTCGGCACGTCGCGATCATGATCGACGGCAACCGGCGCTGGGCCCGCGCGGCAGGCTTCGACGACGTCAGCCAGGGGCACGCGATCGGTGCACGCCATATCGCCGACCTGCTCGACTGGTGCAGCGAGGCCGGCGTCGCGCACGTCACGATCTGGCTGCTCTCGACCGACAATTTGCGCCGCCCGGCAGAGGAACTCGGGCCGCTGTTGAGCATCATCGGCGGCGTCGCGCAGGAGTTGTCCGCGCCCGGCAAGCCGTGGCGGGTGAACGCCGTCGGCGCCTTCGACCTGCTCCCGGCCGCCACCGCCGAGGCGCTGCGCAAGGCCGAGCGCGACACCGCTCCGCGCGACGGTCTCACCGTCAACGTCGCGGTCGGCTACGGCGGCCGGCGGGAGATCGCCGACGCGGTGCGCTCGCTGCTCAAGGAGCACGCAGCGCAGGGCGGCACCATCGAGGAGCTCGCCGAGGTCATCGACGTCGACCACATCGCCGAGCACCTCTACACGAAGGGCCAGCCCGACCCCGATCTGGTGATCCGTACTTCGGGCGAGCAGCGGCTCGGCGGCTTCCTGCTCTGGCAGTCGGTGCACTCCGAGTTCTACTTCTGCGACGCGCTCTGGCCGGACTTCCGCAAGATCGACTTCTTGCGCGCGCTGCGTGACTTCGGCACCCGGCAGCGCCGCTTCGGCAAGTGAGCGCATTCGGTCCGCTCGTCACCGGCGAGTGGCTCGTGGCGCATCTCTCCGAGGTGCGGGTCGTGGACGTGCGCTGGTATCTGGACGGCCGCTCCGGTCGCGCCGCGTACCGGGAGGGACACATTCCCGGCGCGGTTTGGCTGGACGTGGACAGCGAGCTGTCCGGCTGGGCGTCGCCGGCCACCGGGCGGCACCCGATGCCGCGGCCGGAGCACTTCGCAGCGGTACTGGGTCGGGTCGGCATCGCGGCGGGCACCCCCGTCGTCGCCTATGACGACGCCGGCGGGTCGATTGCTGCGCGGTTGTGGTGGATGCTGCGCTCGATCGCCGAGCCGGCCGCCGTCCTCGACGGTGGGATGGCAGCGTGGCCCGACACGCTGACGACGGACCTACCGGACGTTGCGCCGGTCGCCCGCGCCCCGTCGGACTTCCCGGCCGAGCCGTACCGCTCGGCCGACGAGGTGGCTGTCACCGACGCGGTGGTGTACGACGCGCGCACCGCCGAGCGCTACGCGCACGGCGACCCGGCGATCGACCCGCGTCCGGGCCACATCCCGGGCGCACTGAACGTGCCGTGGGCCGTCAACCTGGCTGCGGACGGACGGCTGCGGTCACCCGGCGAACTTCGCAAGCTGTACGCCCCGGCGGCCGAGCGCGGCGGCGTCGCCTATTGCGGCTCCGGGGTGACGGCCTGCCTCGACCTGCTTGCCATGGAGGTGGCCGGCATTCCGAGCACGGCGCTCTACGCGGGCTCGTGGTCGCAGTGGGCCGGTGATCCGGCCCGGCCGATCGAGACGGGCTGATCAGAGCGCGTTGATCGCGGCGGGTGCCCGCTCGGCGCGGGACAACGCGCGCAGCACCGCCGGCTGACCGTGCCGGCGCGCGGCCAAGCCGGTGAGCAGCGCGAGCACCGGCTCGAGCACGGCTTCCGGCAACTCGGGTGTCGCGATACCGACGCTCACCGCGAGGTCGTCCGAGTGCACCGCGATCTCCATCATGCGGGTGATCAGGAAGTCGTCGACGCGCAGCGCCCACGGGCCGGCCGCCATCCGCACGGGGCGGTCGCCGGGCTCACCGGGCAGCGTCCGCTCCAACTCGTCGATGGCGGCACCGAGCCGCTCCCGCAGCGCCGAGGTGCCGTCGGCGGCGACCTGGTCGGCGTGCGCCCGGATTCCGGCGTTCACCTCGGTGTGCGGATCGGCTCCGCGCCACGTGGCCCGTTCGTAGTGTTCGAGCAGCGGGATGAGCGGCTCGTCGGCGTCCGGCGTGGCGAGGGTCGCGGGCACGGACAGCACCTGGTGCGCGAGGTGGCCGGCCAACCCTGCCACCGCGAACTCGGCGAGCGCGCTCGGGGCGTCCCACCTCGCCGCTACCGCCGGCGCGCCGAGCAGGTCGCGTGCCGATACCGCCGCATAGAGGTAGGCGCTGGCCAGATTGCTCATGATCTCGAAGCTACTGAGCAGCTGTTCACCTGGGCGTAACGGGTTCCTTGGCGCGCCTTCCGTTGCCTCGCCCGGTGCGCACGTAGCGTCCGTGAGAAGTGGCCCGGCCAACCCGGGCCGCCCGGAGGTCCCGAAACGGTGGCGAGGTACAGCGAGGCGACCCGGTTCGGTCCCGCTGCGGCGCTGTTGTCCTATCGGGGGCCGACCGGCAACCCATTGCGCTGCGCGCTCGTGCACCCACGCGCGCCGATCCACAGTCAGGAGCGTTTCGTGACCGCTGTCCCGGCAACACCGACCGGCCTGCGCACTTTCGTCCTCGACACCTCCGTGCTGCTCTCCGACCCCGGAGCGCTGGGCCGGTTCGCCGAGCACGAAGTCGTCCTGCCGGTGGTCGTTATCGGCGAGCTGGAGGGCAAGCGGCACCACCCGGAGCTGGGCTGGTTCGCCCGGCAGACACTGCGCGCGCTTGACGAGTTGCGCATCAAGCACGGCCGGCTCGACGCACCGGTCCCGATCGGCGATCAGGGCGGCACGCTGCACGTCGAGCTCAACCACTCGGACCTCGCGACATTGCCGGCCGGCTTCCGCGTCGACAGCAACGACTCGCGCATCCTCGCCGTCGCGCTCAACCTCGCGAGCGACGGCAGGAACGTCACGCTCGTCACGAAGGACCTGCCGCTGCGGGTGAAGGCCGCCTCGGTCGGGCTGGACGCGGACGAGTACCAGACGCATCCGCGGGCCAGCTCGACCGGATGGACGGGGATGCGCGAGCTGGACGTGTCCGCCGGCGCGATCGACGCGCTCTACGACGGCGCCGCGCTCGAGCTCGCCGAGCAGCCCGACTTCGCCGACGTCGCGGACGCGCCGTGCCACACCGGCCTGGTGCTGCACTCGGTCAAGGGCTCGGCACTGGCCCGGGTGACGTCGGACAAGCAGGTTCGCCTGGTGCGCGGCGATCGCGAGGCGTTCGGGTTGCGCGGCCGCTCCGCCGAGCAGCGGGTGGCGCTGGATCTGCTGCTCGATCCCGAGGTCGGCATCGTCTCGCTCGGCGGACGGGCCGGCACCGGCAAATCGGCGCTCGCGCTCTGCGCCGGGCTGGAGGCGGTGCTCGAGCGGCGCGCCCACAAGCGGGTCGTGGTGTTCCGTCCGCTCTACGCCGTCGGCGGGCAGGAGCTCGGCTACCTGCCGGGCAGCGAGAACGAGAAGATGTCGCCCTGGGCGCAGGCCGTGTTCGACACGCTGGGCGCGCTCGTCGCGAAGGACGTGATCGACGAGGTCGTCGACCGCGGCATGCTCGAAGTGCTGCCGCTGACGCACATCCGGGGCCGCTCGTTGCACGACTCGTTCGTGATCGTCGACGAGGCGCAGTCCCTGGAACGCAACGTGCTGCTGACCGTGCTGTCCCGGATCGGCACCGGTTCGCGGGTGGTGCTGACGCACGACGTCGCGCAGCGGGACAACCTGCGCGTCGGCCGGCACGACGGCGTGGCGGCGGTGATCGAAGCGCTGCGCGGGCACCCGCTGTTCGCGCACGTCACGCTCACCCGTTCCGAGCGGTCGCCGATCGCCGCGCTGGTGACCGAGATGCTCGAGGAGCTGCCGCTCTCCTAGCCACGACGGCATTTGGGGCGGGATGGCATGGTGGCGAAGTGTCGGCCAACCTGCCGCCGGAGATCCCCTCCGACCTCCCACTGGTCGAGCGGAACGCGGTTCGGCTCGTGGTGCAGGACGCCGTCGGGGACGTATTGCTCTTCTGGACGCGCGACCGTTCGGCACCTGAGCTCGGACGTTGGTGGGAGCTGCCCGGCGGTGGGCTCGACGCCGGTGAGTCCTACGCCGCGGCGGCGGTTCGCGAGCTGCACGAGGAGACCGGTCTGGTGGTCGCGCGTGAGCAGATCGGCCCGCCGACGTGGCGGCGTACCGCCAGCTTCCGTTATCGCCACCGGCGCCACGTCCAGCACGAGGTCGTCGCGCTCGTCCGGATCCCGACTCCGGCGCCGGCCCTCGACCTGAGCGCCCGGCTGGACTACGAGGCCGAGGACTACACCGACCACCGGTGGTGGCCCGTCGCCGAGATCGTCGACGGAGCAGGTCGCTTCTACCCGGGGCGGCTGCCGGAGTTGCTCCCGATGCTGCTCGCGGGTGTCGATGTGGACGAGCCGTTCGAACTGTTCTCCTGACCTGTTGACGAAGCGTACTCAATAATCGAACATATATTCGTGTTCCTGCACGCGGACCTGGACTCGTTCTACGCGTCGGTCGAACAGCGCGACGAGCCGCGGCTGCGCGGCCGTCCGGTGATTGTCGGGCCGGGCGTGGTGCTGGCCGCGAGCTACGAGGCGAAGGCGCACGGCGTGCGCTCGGGAATGGGCGGCCGGCAAGCCCGCGAGTTGTGTCCGCAGGCGATCTTCGTCCCCGCCCGGTTCGATGCCTACGTCGAGGCCAGCAAGACGGTGTTCGAGGTATTCGACGACACCACGCCACTCGTCGAGGGCGTTTCCATCGACGAGGCCTTCCTCGACGTGAGCGGGTTGTCGCATGTCTCCGGCTCGCCCGTGGAGATCGCGGTGCGGCTGCGCACGCGGGTGCGTGAGCGCGTCGGCCTCGCGATCACTGTTGGCGCTGCCCGGACGAAGTTTCTCGCGAAGGTCGCGAGCGGCGTCGCGAAACCGGATGGGCTGCTCTACGTCCCGCCCGAGGGGGAGCTGGGCTTTCTGCATCCGCTGCCGGTGCAGCGGCTCTGGGGAGTCGGCCGGATCACCGCCGGCAAGCTGCACGAGCGCGGCGTCTTCACGGTAGGCGAGGTGGCCGCGCTCCCGCCGCGTGCGCTCGTCGCGATGCTCGGCCCGGCTTCCGGGCACCACCTGTACGCGCTGGCGCACAACCATGACCCGCGGCCGATCGTGGTCGGGCGAAGGCGTCGCTCGATCGGCGGGCAGCGCGCGCTCGGCAGCAGGCGGCGGCTGCCGCCGGACGAGGTCGACGCGACGCTCGTGGGCCTGGTCGACCGGGTCTGCCGCCGGATGCGCAAGGCGCGCCGGGTCTGCCGGACCGTGATCCTCCGGTTGCGGTTCGAGGACTTCAGCCGGATCACGCGGTCGCACACGCTGGTGCGCGCGACGTGGGACACGGCTGCCGTGCTGGGTACGGCCCGTGCCCTGCTCGCCGGCGTCACGCCGCTGATCCGGGAGAGCGGCCTGACGCTGCTCGGCATCTCGCTCACGAACCTCGACGACGCCGACGCGCTGCAGCTCGAGTTGCCGTTCGCCGCCCGTGACGTCGGTCTGCTCGATCCCGCGCTGGACGCGATCCGGGAGAAGTTCGGCAAACAGGCGGTGCAGCGCGCCGTTCTGCTCGGCCGCGACCCTGGCTGGGTCGCGCCGATGCTCCCGGACTGAATCCGTCGACTGGCCCGTTTTGGGATCACTGGGCCGCTCCAACGGCCCAGTGATCGCGAAACGGGCCAGTCGACGTCCTTGGGGTTAGTGCGGTCCTTCCTGGATCGCCCAGCGATTGCCGTCCGGGTCCTTGAAGAAGATGAACGAGTTGAACGGCGCGCGGTCCGGGTCGGGCCCGGATACCGGCTGCCCGGCCTCGAAATGCTGAATCTCGCCTGCCTCCACGCCGCGCGCGATGAGCTCTCGGTGCGCCTCCTCGATGTCCGAGACGGTGATCTGCAGCCCGCCGAGGGTTCCCGGTTCGGACGGATTGATCTTCGTGCCGAACGTGATCGAGCACGCCGAGCCAGGCGGGGTCACCTGCACGACGCGGAAATCGCCGTCCTGATGATCGACGTCGACGTTGAAGCCGAGCTGTTCGGTATAGAACTTCTTCGAGCGATCGACATCGGAGACGGGTACGACGATTACTTCGAGTTTCCAGTCCATGGCGGCCATCCTTGCGTGACTTTCGTGCAGCGTCACGGGATGGAACGACCGCGGTCGGAGAAACTCATCGGCTCCAGGGCTTGGGCACGCTCTTCGCGCCGAAGTAGTCACCGCCCTTCGCGGTCATGTCGTCGGTGCCCCAGTCGATCGGTCCGTCGCTGCGTGGAAAGTGCTTGCGACAGTGGATGTAGCTGTTGCGCACCCGGAGCACGACCCACCGCTCCGGATCACGGCCCGAGCGCGGTTTCTCGGTCAGACCGGCGTACGCCCATGCGTCGGCCGCCTCGACGATCGACGCCTCACCGCGCACGTGCAGGCCGATGCGGTGCTCGTAGTCGAGGAACATGAGATGCGCGGACGGCGTCTTGGTCAGGTTGCCGAGGGTGGTGAACACCCCATTGCCGCGCATCTCTGGCCACGCGACGGTCCGTTGATCCAGGGCGCCGACGAACCCCGGCTCGCCGAAGCGCACCGACACATCGGGCGCACCCTCCGTGTCGACGCTGGCGACGATCATCATCGTTTGGCGGCCGAGGAATTCGACCATCCGCGGGGTGAGCGCGTCGACGACCTGCCTGCGGTAGAAGGTCGCCGCGCGCTCCCGGGTGGCGTACAGATCCTGTAGGAACTGCTCGCCTGAGGAGCCTGGATACTGCGTGCGCGCGTCAGCCATGGCTGCTCCTTATGCCAGGTTTGCCCGGACCCGGCAGTCCGAGATTCACCAAGTATGGGGCAGAACGTGCCCAAATGGGGCGATCATGCTGTAGCTCGTGACATTATGTGTGCGCCGGAACGGGCGGGATGACCGCCGAGTTAGCGGTGCCTGCATGAGCTGCAGCGCATCCGCTGTATGTCGCACCAGCGGTCTCCGTCCAGCAATTCGATAGGAGGCGTCGCGTGGGCTTGCGTCGACGAATCGGACGCTGGCTGCTCCGCCAGGAGAACGACCTGGTCGTGCGGGAACTCGCCGACCCGACGGTGGAGACAACCGTCATGCCACCCCCTCTACCTCGACCGAGACCCGCTCCGGCGATCGCTCCCGCGCCGCCACCTGAGACGCCGGGCACGCTTGTCGTCGGCAACACCGAGCGCCGGCTGCCGGAGGTACAGCTGCCGGCGTTCTATCGACCGGGCACCATCGAGCCGATGGAGCCGAGGCCGTACGACGACCCGGGCCTGCTCATCCGCCACGACTCCTACGACCGCGAGGACCTGCAGGAAGCGTGGGCGTTGATCAAGGATCGCGGCGACATGTTCGTCTCGATGTTCTACGCCGAACTGTTCGTGCGGCTGCCCGAGGCGATGCACATGTTCCCGTCGCACATGACCAAGCAGCGGCAGGACTTCGGTAAGGCGCTGGTCCAGTGGGTGCTCGCGGACGACCCGGAAGCGATGACCGTCCACTTGCAGCAACTCGGCGCCGACCACCGCAAGTTCGACGTGGAGCCGCGTCACTACGAGATCGCAGGGGCGGCCCTCGTCAGCACCTGGAAGTCGCTGGCCGGCTCGCGCTGGCGGCCGCGGTACGAGGCGGCGATCCTCGGCGCGTACACGCGGCTCGCCTCGGTGATGCTCGACGGCGCGATGCGCTCGCTGCGCGAACCGGCGTCCTGGTCGGCGCGCGTGGTCGAGCACCATCGGGTGCTGAACGACTTCGCGGTGCTGCGCATCCAGCCGGACGCACCGTACGCGTTCCGGCCGGGCCAGTACCTGACCGTGGAGCTCGCCACCCGGCCGAAGGAGTGGCGGCAGATGTCGATCGCCAGCGCACCGCGGCCGGACAACACGTTCGACATCCACGTGCGCGCCTCCTGCGCCACCGGTGTCTCCGGTTCGCTCGTGATGCACACCCGGGTGGGGGACCGGCTGCGACTCGGCCCGCCGCGCGGCAACGACCTCGTCATCGAGCCCGGGACGGTCCCCGGTGGGCTGCTCTGCGTCGCATCGGGTACCGGTGCTGCGCCGATCACCGCTGTGGTGGAGTCCATCCTCGAGTGGCCCGACCACACGCCGGTGTACGCGTACGTCGGTGGACGTACCCGCGACGACATCTACTCGGTGCGCTGGCTCAACGAGCTCATCCAAACCCGCGGTCGCGACCACGGCGCGCGGGTGTACGGCGTGGTCTCCGACGACCCGAAGTACACCGGTTACCGCGGACGGGTCGAGAACGTGGTGCCGGGCCTTGCGAACTGGGCAGAAATGGGCGTGGACGTGCTCGTCGCCGGCCCCAACCCGATGATCGCCGCGACCGTCAACAACCTCACCGGGGTGGGGGTGCCGCAGATCAAGATCCACTTCGACCAATACGAGGTCGCTGCCTAGGACCTCTCGACGCGGAGGGCGCTGAACACGTAGCGTAACCGGCTGGGCATATCGGACCACTTTGCCGGAGGTGCACCGAATGTCGCCCTACCCTTGTGCTGCGCTGCCTGCGGAACCGCAGGACCCGTCGGGTGAAGGCGGCGGCTCCGAAGTCGATCTTGACGAAGCACGCGACTGGCTGGCGCTGTACTACGCGGAGAAGCCGCCTCGATCGCCTGATTTCGCGACGAGGTGGGCCGAGGTCGAGACCGAGATTGCACTGACAGGCAGCTACACGCAGACGTTCGGCGAACTCGAATGGGGGGCTCGCGTCGCGTGGCGGCACTCCGTCCGGTGCATCGGTCGCGGCCGGTGGCAATCGCTGGTGGTGCGCGATGCGCGCAGCGCACGGACCGTCGACGAGGTCGCCTCCGAACTGACGAAGCACCTGAAGTTCGCGACCAACAAGGGCCGGATCCGCTCGGCCATCACGGTGTTCCGGGCAGACGGTCCGGACGAGCCGCGGGTGCTCGTCGCGAACGAGCAGCTGCTCCGCTACGCCGGATACCAGCAACCGGACGGCGCCATCCTCGGTGACCCGCGCTACGCAGAATTCACGGAGATGCTGCTGCGGACGGGCTGGCAACCACCCGCGCAGCGCTCGAGCTTCGACATCCTGCCCTGGCTCATCGCGACGGCCGACGAGCCGGCCCGGATCGTCCCCGTACCTCGGGCGGCCGTGCTCGAGGTGCCGATCAGCCATCCGACGCTGCCGTGGTTTGCCGAGTTGGGGCTGCGTTGGCATGCGGTGCCGGTCATCAGCAACATGCGCCTGCGCATCGGCGGGCTGAACTACTCGTGCGCGCCGTTCAACGGTTTCTACCTCGTGGACGAGATCGCGACGCGCAACCTCGGCGACGCCGACCGCTACGACTTGTTGCCGCTCGTCGCGGAGCGGATGGGCCTTGCCATCGCGTCGAACGCGAACTTCTGGCAGGTGCGTGCGGCCGTCGAGCTGAACACCGCCGTGCTGCACTCTTTCCGCGCGGCCGGCGTGCGGATGGCCGAGCCGATCTCGGAGTCCGAACTGATGGCCGAGTTCGCGCGCCGCGAGGAACTGGCCGGGCGCACCGCGTACGGCGACTGGTCGTGGATCAACGGCCACCTCGGCTCGACGTTCGGGCCGGCCTGGCACCGCTACTACGACCCGGAAGAGCCGAACCCCAACTTCTGGCTCGACCCGACCCGCCGCGACCTGAGTCGGGGGTGTCCCTTCCGACCCGCCGAGCCGGGTGACTCCGCCGCCGCGGCGCCCCCCGACGCAAAGAGACGCGCCCACCAGCGCGGCCTCGATCTGGTCGAGGACTAAGGCCGGCACTCATGTCCGGCCCGTCGGCTACCGTCCGGGCATGGCTGCCACGCTGCGCAATGTGACCGTCGACTGCACCGACGCACTCGGCCTGGGCCGCTTCTGGGCCGCGGTCCTCGGCTGGAACGTCTACTACGACGACCAGGAACCGCCGGTGCTCGTCGCGCCGCAGTTCCCGCAGCCGGGCAACGGACCCGGGATGCTGTTCATCCCCGTGCCCGAGCCACGCACCGTGAAGAACCGCGTGCACGTCGACGTGCAGCCGAGCGACCGCACCCGAGAGGAGGAGGTCGAGCGGTTGCTGACGCTCGGCGCGACGATCGTCGAGGATCACCGCACCGAGGAAGGCGGCGGCTGGGTGTGGATGGCCGATCCCGAGGGCAACGACTTCTGCGTGGAACGCAGCGCGGGCGAGCGGGCCGCCGCTGCCAAGCCGCGGGTTTTCCGGCTCGCGGTCGAGCAGTAGCCGCAGTCAGGCGGCGCGCCGGCCGGCGGCCGGGGTGTCGAGTACCACGCGCGCGATCGAGGGGCAGCGGTCGAGCAGCGTGCGGAACTCGGCGGGTCCGAACACGGCGAGCGTCATCGGCGTCGCGGCGCGGACCGTCGCCGGGCTGATCCCGTCGTCGAGCAGCGCAACGTCGCCGAAGTGATCGCCGGCGAGCAGCGCCGAGATGGCTCGGCCGTTCGAGAACACCGTCGCACCCCCGGTGAGCACGACGACGAACTCGCGCCCGGGCTCGCCTTCGCGCGCCAGCGCCGCGCCGGACGGCACCGCGCTCAGCACGCCCAGGCGCGAGATCGCCTGCCGCTCGCGGCGCGTGCACCTGCTGTATCGGACGGTCCGCCCGAGCGCGTCCGCAAGTGTGTCCCCGCTCCGCATGCCGGACAGGAGCGTCAGCAGCCACCTGCTGATACC
>DASQSE010000062.1:0-6151 GCA_035642535.1 Jatrophihabitans sp.
CTCGGCGTCGTCGCGCTGGTCGCCGGCGGCATCGGTGTCCTCGACGTAGGCGCGCAGGAAACCGGGGAAAGTGATCGTGCGCCCGCTGGTGGTGAACACCACCGCCTCGTCGGTGACCGACACGCCGCCCAGCCGGATCGACACCGTTGTGCCGACCGCGTCGGCCATCTGCGAGGCGAGCGTGCGCTGCCAGATCAACTCGTAGAGCCGGAACTCGTCCGAGGACAGCTGCCCGTGCACCTCGCCGGGCGTGCGGAAGGTGTCGCCGGCCGGCCGGATCGCCTCGTGCGCCTCCTGCGCGTTCTTCACCTTGCGGCTGTAGACACGCGGCTCGGCCGGGACGTACGCGTCGCCGTACAGCTCGCGAGCCTGCGCCCGCGCCGCCGCCAGCGCGGTCTCCGACAGCGTCGTCGAATCCGTCCGCATGTAGGTGATGTAGCCGTTCTCGTACAGCCGCTGCGCGGTGCGCATCACCTGCTGCGCCGACCAGCGGAACTTGCGGCCCGCCTCCTGCTGCAACGTGCTCGTCATGAACGGCGCGTACGGCCGGCGCCGGTACGGCTTCTCCTCGACACCTTGGACGCTGAACTCGCGGCCCTCGAGCCGCGCCGCGAGACCGCGCGCGCCTGCCTCGTCCAGATGCAGGACGTTGGACGGCGCGAGGCCGGTGGCCGCATCGAAATCGCGGCCGGTCGCCAGCCGCCGGTCGTCGACGCTGACCAGGGTGGCCGAGAACGTCTCCGGATCGTTGGGTTTCGGCTCGCTCGGGGCAAACGTGCCCTCGACGTCCCAGTACTCCGCGCTGCGGAACGCCATCCGCTCCCGCTCGCGCTCCACGACCATCCGGGTCGCGACCGACTGCACCCGGCCTGCCGACAGCCGCGGCATCACCTTGCGCCACAGCACCGGGCTGACCTCGTAGCCGTAAAGCCGGTCGAGGATGCGCCGCGTCTCCTGCGCGTCGACCAGCCGCTCGTCGATCTCGCGCGGGTTGGCCACCGCATCGGCGATCGCGTGCGGGGTGATCTCGTGGAAGACCATCCGCCGCACCGGAACCTTCGGCTGCAGCGTCTCGACCAGATGCCAGGCGATCGCTTCGCCCTCGCGGTCCTCGTCGGTCGCGAGA
This sequence comes from Jatrophihabitans sp., assembly GCA_035642535.1. GTDB lineage: Bacteria > Actinomycetota > Actinomycetes > Mycobacteriales > Jatrophihabitantaceae > Jatrophihabitans. The sequence continues at coordinate 1,127 of DASQSE010000062.1, forward strand.
TAGAGCTCGGCCGCGTCCTTCACCAGCGTCTTCAGCTTGCCGACCTGCTGCTTGCGGTCGGAGCTGACCACATAGATGGGCTCGAAGCCCTGCTCGGTGTTGACGCCGAGACTGGCCCACGGCTGGCCCTTGTACTTCGCCGGGACGTCTCCGGCATTGCGCGGCAGGTCGCGGATATGGCCGATCGAGGCCTCGACGACATAGCCGTTGCCGAGGTAGCCGCCGATCGTCTTCGCCTTGGCCGGCGACTCGACGATCACCAGCTTGGTGCCCGCCTTCGCCACTTCAGCTCCATACCCTTTGTTCGGAATCCGCCGTCGCGGACGGTACAGGACGCCCGCAATCGGCGTCCGTCACGTGCTATTCGATTGCCAGTCGGTCGCCACGCGACTTCGTCCTTCTCGCGCGCACTGTAGGCCCCATTTGGTGCGCGCCACAGGGCCCAAGTCGCGGGTTCAAGCCGGCCAGTCGCTCTGGCCGCCCGTGGGCGCGGGCCCGAGCAGCTCCGTCAGGCGGCGCAGCCGCTTGACCGAGCTGACCCGCCAACCCGGTCCGCCGCGCTGCGCGAGCGACACCGCGGCCACCCCGAGCCGGGACAGCTGCGCGCCGGCCGCCTGGTGGATCGGGTCGTCCGCAGCGGCGGTTGCGAGCAGGTAGCCGACGTCGTCGCGCCGGCCGGCCGCGATCGCCCACAGCCGCAGCCCGCCGGCGCCGAGCCGGAAGCCTAGCGGCAGGCCCTCGTTGGCGCCACGCCGCCAGCGCCCGGCGGCCGCGACGAGCCGCTGACTGAATGCGGTGCGCACGCCCAAGCCGGACTCGGCGGGGACGATCGCCTCGGACCCGTCGACCTCGCGCTCGGCGAATGCAGCGGCCAGCGCCTCGGCGCGCCACCGGTCGAGCACGACGACCGAGAGCCGGGCCCCGGCTGCGGAGCGAACCCAGTGGCCGCCTGCGAGCAGCACGCCGTCCAGATCGTCGAGGGTCGGCGCGGCGGCCTCGGCCCCGAACAGCGAGAACTGCGTCACCCGCCCCATCGTGCCCGAGAGGACGCCCGATTTTGCGAGTTGTCCGCCCTACGGTGCGTCATGACGCACCGGAGGGCGGACAACTCCGGCGTTACGCCGGGGGCGTTACGCGGCGTTGGCCGCGGCAGCGGTCTCCGCCGGCTCCGCGTCGCCGCCCATCGACACCTGACGACGCTTCGCGACGGTCACCGCGGCAACGATGATCAGGAACGCGATGATCGCGACGGCCGCGCGCACGCCGAGGCTCTTGTCCTCGCCGATGGTGAACTTGATGACGGCCGGCGCGATCAGCACCGACACCAGGTTCATCACCTTGATCAGTGGGTTGATGGCCGGGCCGGCGGTGTCCTTGAACGGGTCGCCGACCGTGTCGCCGATGACGGTGGCCGCGTGGGCGTCGCTGCCCTTGCCGCCGTAGTTGCCGTCCTCGACCATCTTCTTCGCGTTGTCCCACGCCCCACCGGAGTTGGCGAGGAACACGGCCATCAGGACGCCGGCAGCGATCGCACCGCCGAGGTAGCCGGCGAGCGGGCCGGCGCCGAACGCGAAGCCGATCGTGATCGGCGCGAAGATGGCCAATAGGCCGGGCGTCGCAAGCTCGCGCAGCGAGTCCTTGGTGCAGATGTCGACGACGCGCGCGTAGTCAGGACGCTCGGAGAAATCCATGATCCCGGGGTGCGTGCGGAACTGGTTGCGCACCTCGAAGACGATCTTGCCGGCCGCTCGGCCAACCGCGCTGATCGCCAGGCCACTGAAGAGGAACACGACCGCGGCGCCGACGATCGTGCCGATCAGCACGTTCGGCGAGGTGATCTGGAAGTCCAGCTGCCCACTGGCCTGATACTTCGCGTACGCGTCGGTGATCGAGTTGGTGTACGAGCCGAACAACGCGCTCGCGGCGAGCACCGCAGTGGCGATGGCGATGCCCTTGGTGATCGCCTTCGTGGTGTTTCCCACCGCGTCGAGCTGGGTGAGGACCGTCGCACCCTCCTCATCGATGTCGCCGCTCATCTCAGCCACGCCCTGCGCGTTGTCGCTGACCGGGCCGAAGGTGTCCATCGAGACGATGACACCGGCCGTCGTCAGCAGGCCGCAGCCGGCGAGCGCGACCGCAAACAGCGATACGGTCACCGCGCCGCTACCGAGCAGGAACGCGCCGAACACCGCCGCCGCGATCAGCGCGCCGGCGTAGACGGCCGACTCGAGGCCGAGCGAAACACCGGAGAGGATGACTGTCGCCGCGCCGGTGAGCGAGGTCTTCGCGACATCTTTGACAGGGCGCCGGATCGTGTCGGTGAAGTAGCCGGTCAACTGCTGGATGAGCACGGCGAGCACGATGCCGATGAGCACCGCGACGAACGCGATCACCTTCGGGTTGCCGTCGGCGTTCGCCACGCCGGGGATGTGGAAGTCGCTGAACTTGCTCGGCAGGAACGTGAACGCCACCACCGCCACGAGCGCCAGCGACACAAGCGCGGAGATCACGAAGCCACGGTTGATGGGCACTAGGCCGTTGCGGTCGGTGTCACGCAGGTTCGTCGCCAGAATGCCGACGACGGAGCTGATGATGCCGATGCCGCCGATGATCAGCGGGAGCATGAGGCCCTTCGCGCCGAAGACCGACTGACCCAGGATCAGGGCGGCGACGAGCGTCACTGCGTAGGACTCGAACAGGTCAGCGGCCATACCGGCGCAGTCGCCGACGTTGTCGCCCACGTTGTCGGCAATGGTGGCCGCGTTGCGCGGGTCGTCCTCAGGGATGCCCGCCTCGACCTTGCCGACCAGGTCGGCGCCGACGTCGGCCGCCTTGGTGAAGATGCCGCCGCCGACACGCATGAACATCGCGAGTAGCGCGCCACCGAAGCCGAAGCCTTCGAGGACGGTCGGCGCATGGTCGTTGTAGCAGAGCAGCACGATCGACGCGCCCGTCAGGCCCAGCCCGACGGTCAGCATGCCGACGATGCCACCGGTGCGGAACGCGATGTGGAAGCCGCGCTTCGCGCCGCCTTCTCGCGCGGCGGCCGCGACCCGGACGTTCGCGCGGGTCGCCATCGTCATGCCGATGTAGCCGACGGTCGCGGAGAACGAAGCGCCCACCAGGAAGAACAGCGCGCGGCCGATCCGGACGCTCGTCCCGCCTTCATTGACGGGCAGCAGGAAAAGCAGGACGAAGACGATGATCGAGAAGACCCCGAGGGTGCGGAACTGCCGGTTCAGGTACGCCGCCGCGCCTTCCTGGACCGCCTTCGAGATTTCCCGCATCTTTGGCGTGCCCTCGTCGTACTTGAGCACCTCGCGCACGAGCACGTACGCGTAGCCCAGGGCCAGGATGCCGAGGACCAGGATCACGAATACGAACCCGCGCTGCCCGCTGGTGATGGCCAGCGGGTTGTCCGCGAGCAGGTGGTGCGAGGCCATGCAACTCCCCTATGAGTCTGCGATCGCGACGCCGGACCGAGGGTCGGCGGCGTGAGGATGCCCCAGCAGGACGTTGAGCCCTTCCTGGGCGCTGACTGCGGGAGTCTAGCCCGCACCGGACGCGTGCAAACCCCCCGGGTGCGCCGCCGGTGACCCGCTGGTCAGCCGCGCAGTTGGGCCACGGCGTCGCTGACGCTCGCGTGGATGCTGAACACGCCGTCGAGGCCGGTGATCGTGAACAGCTTGAGGATGCGGTCCTGCGTGCAGACCAGCGGCAGCAGGCCGCCGGCCTCCGCCGTGGCGGTGCGGGCCTCCACCAGAACCCCGAGCCCGGTCGAGTCGAGGAATGCGACGTTGCCGAGGTCGACGATTAGCGAGTGCTGACCCGCGCCGATCAGCTCAGTGATCTTGTCCTTGAGCGCGGGCGCAGAATAGACGTCGACCTCGCCGCTGACGGCGACGATCGGCACGTTGCCCGCCTTCGTGCGCGAGACCGAGATGTCCAAATTCAAACCCCTGATCCGAGAAGCAAAGCCCTGCGGCCAGCATGCCATGGGTTCAGGGTGAAGTGAGAAAGTTGGGTGGAATCGCCCGCGTCATCTCCCTTCGTCGACCTGGCTCTCGGGCGGCACGCGCTGTCGCCACCACCTGCCTGCTGCCCACGAGCGGTAGCCGCGCAGTCAGCGCCACGCTGACCGACACCGTGCCGCTCCGCCCGTCCGGAGCGAGTTGCACCGTGCATGTCCGCAGCCGGGCCGCGTTCCGTCCGGCGACTCGCGCCGCTGCCTCGCACGCGTCGCCGCCAACGCCGATCCGGCCGGCCGCCGCGAGCGCGGCCAGGTCGGCGCTCGCCTCAGCGCGGTGCCGCGCCAGCACCGCGAGCGCGCGCACGGTTGCCGCGCCGGCCATCGTCATCAGCAGGGCGCAGCAGGCCACGACCCAGATCGTGGCCGAGCCGCGATCTGCTCGTCGGCAGCGGCCGTGCCGTCCGAGGTCGGTCATGGTGAAGAGCCCCGCGGTTCGACCGCGGCCACTGCCCGCTCGGTGATGGAGAGCCCGGGCAGGACGCCGCCCAGCGGATCGACCGTCGCGTGCATAACGGCGACGACGTCGGCAGCGTCGTCGGACAGCGTGAGGTGCGCGCCGGGCGCGGCCTGCGCGGCTAACTGCTGCGCCATCGCGGGATCGCCGCGTGCTGCAGCGCGCGCCGCCTCGCGCGCTGCATCCTGCAGCCGGACCCGCGCGCTTACCGCGGACACCGCGCTCAGCGCCACCGCCAGCACCAGCACGAGCACCGGCAGGCAGGCGGCGAGTTCAGCCGTGACCGTGCCGCGCTCGCCCCGCAGCACCCGCCTAGATGGCATGCAGCGCCTTGTTGATGATCGACGTGAGCGCGGCCGAAACCGCCGGGCTGCGCACGATCTTGTAGAGCACGACGGCAAACGCCACTGCCGCCACGGTGCCCACGGCGTATTCGGCGGTGCTCATGCCGCGCTCCGCCAGGTGCTTGATCGCCTTCGCCCGCTGGGCGATTCGTCTGAAGAGATGCATGCCGACCAGCCTGGCGATTTCGACCGCCCGC
>DASQSE010000063.1:0-59883 GCA_035642535.1 Jatrophihabitans sp.
CCTCGGCGAGGTGCCCGACTACACGTTCCTGCTGTGCCGGTGTGATACCTGGGTAGATCGGCAAGGACAGAATCTCGCCGGCGAGCAGCTCCGCTGTTGGAAAGGCGCCAGGTCCCCATCCGCGATCTGCAAATGCAGGCAGCAGGTGAACCGGCACCGGATAGTGGATGCCGGCACCCACGCCTGCGGCGTTCATGTGCGCGAGCACCTCGTCGCGCCGTGGTACCCGCACGACGTAGAGGTGCCAGACGTGCTCGTTGCCCGGCACGGCCTCCGGCGCGCGAACCTCGTCCATGCCCTTGAGCAGATCTCCGTAGCGTTCCGCAGCGACTCGCCGTTCGTCGTTCCACTCCTCGAGCCGGCGCAGCTTGGCGGCGAGCACGACGGCCTGCAGGCCATCGAGCCGGGAGTTGACGCCGATCTCGAGGTGTTCGTACTTGCGGACTCCGCCGTGGTTGCGCAACGCGTGCAGCCGCTCGGCGATCTCCGCGTCGTCGGTTGTGACCGCTCCGGCGTCGCCGTACGCCCCGAGATTCTTGCCCGGGTAGAAGCTGGTCGCGGCGGCGATTCCCACCGAGCCCGAGCGTCGCCCGTTGCGCATCGCGCCCTGGGACTGCGCCGCGTCCTCGATAAGGTGCACGCCGCCGGCGACAGCATCGGCATAACGCTCCATCGGCGCCATCTGGCCATACAGGTGCACCGGCACGATGGCCTTGGTGCGATCAGTGATCGCGGCGCGAGCGGCGGTCGGGTCGAGCAGGAAGTGCTCGTCACAGTCGGCGAGCACCAGCTTCGCGCCGGTGCGAACGATCGCTTCGGCCGTTGCGACGAACGTGTTCGCCGCGGTGATCACCTCGTCACCCGGCCCGACGCCGACCGCGCGCAGCGCGAGCTCGATCGCGTCCGTGCCGTTGCCGACGCCGACGCAGTGCCCGACTCCGCAGAACTCGGCGTACGCGCGCTCGAACGCCTGCACGTCGGGACCAAGGACGAACGAGGTGTTCGCAAGCACTCTCTCGAACCCGGACTGCACTTCGTCGGCAACGCGCTCGTGCTGCAGTTTCAGGTCGACAAGAGGTATCAAGTCACTCATTCGTATCGCCCTCCCTTTCGTGCTCCACTTCCACGACCTGCAAGCGCTTCGCGGGCACGCCTACCCAGGTCTCGTGCTCTGGGACATCGGTGAGGACAACAGCGCCCATGCCGATCACGGCATCCGTCCCAAGGCGCCGCCGCTCCCGGACGCTCGCGTTCATGCCGAGATAGGAACGCGCGCCGACCGTGACGGAACCACCGAGCGCCACGCCGGCGCACAACGTCGCGAAGTCTGCGACGTTGTTGTCATGCGTGAGTGTCACGTTCGGCATCAGCACGACGTGACGCCCGACGGCTACCGAAGCAGTCAAGACGCAACCCGCCATCACCATGGTGCCGATCCCCACCGTGCACGAGCCGGGCACCGAGACGCTCGGATGGATCACAGTCGCGTACCGGCCATCCTCGAGATCCAGCCTCGTGGCCATCGACTCGCGATCAGCACCGCTGCCCGCGCACAACAGCACGCCGGCGTCTGGATAGTCGCGCATCACGTCGAGGCTGCCGATGACCTTGATGCCATCGATCAACTCGCCCCACCGATCGGCGTTGTCGTCGACGAAACCGATGGCTTCGTAGCCGCCGACGGCACGCACCGTTTCCAGCGCCTCACGGGCAAGGCCGCTTGCCGCGACGAGGATCAGCGGACGCATCATCGCCCCGCCGCTCCGCACACGGCCGCCACCACACGTGATTGCTCGTCGTCGGTCATCTGGTGGTAGACGGGCAGGATGAGCGTGTTGTCGGTGAGGCGCTCAGTGACCGGCAGTGGCCCCGTCGGGTGGTTCTTGTAGGCCGGCTGCCGGTGCGCCGCCATGATGCCGCGGCGCGCGGAGATGTCGCGCGACGCCAAGTGCGCGAGCAGGCCCTCGCGGTCGATCGGGAACCGCGGACCGACCTCGATCCAGAACGACTGGAAGTTCGACTCGGCGCCCGGTGGGTCGGTAACGACCCGCAGCCCCTCGACGCCGGAGAGGGCACGCTGGTAGGTGGCGGCGATCTCACGACGCCGCTGCACCATCGCGTGCAGGCGATCGAGCTGCACGATTCCGAGCGCGGCTTGCATGTCCGTCATGCGGTAGTTGAAGCCGAGCTCGCCGTACTCCTCAGCAGGCGGCAACGCGCTCAGGTGCCGCTCTGCGGCGCTGATGCTCATCGCGTGTTCGCGCAGCCGACGCGCCCGCGCCGCCCAGTCGCGGTTGCCCGTGGTGATCATCCCGCCCTCGCCGGTGGTGACGATCTTGCGCGGATGAAACGACCAGGCGGCAATCGCGGCGTCACCGGCGACCTGGCGGCCAAGGTAGCGAGATCCCACCGCACATGCCGCGTCTTCGATGACGACGATCCCGCGCGGCTCGCAGAAGGCGCGGATGGCCGGCGCGTCTGCCGGAGTGCCGCCTTGATGAACCAGGATCACGGCCTTGGTGCGGGGCGTCAGCACCGCCTCGATCGTGTGCCGGGTCAGGTTGCCGGTCGCCAGGTCGACATCGGCGAACACCGGATTCGCGCCCACGTACACAGCCGCGTTCGTGGTTGCGATGAACGAGAACGACGGGACGATCACGTCGTCGCCCGGGCCGACGCCGGTCACCCGCAACGCGAGGTGCAGCGCGGTGGTGCAGCTCGACACCGCAATCGCGTGCTCAGCATCCACCTGCGCCGCGAACTTCTCCTCGAACGCGGCTACCCGTGGCCCTTGCGCGATCCATCCGGATTGGATCGTCTCGGCGATCGACGCGATCTCCTCGCTGCCGAGCCAAGGTTTCATGACGTTGATCCGGTTCACGACGCCTGCGCTTTCTCCGCACGCCACCACTGGACCAATCGCCGCAGCCCGTCATCGAGACTGACCTCGGCCTCGAAGCCCAAGTCGCGAGCCGCGGCCGAGGTGTCGGCCAACCGCCGTCGGACTCCGTTGACGGGCCGCTCCGGACCGAACTCCACGTCCAGGTCGGAGTCCATCGCCAGCAGCAGCGCCTTTGCCAGATCGAGCAGACTCGTCTCCACCCCGCTCGCCACGTTATATGCGCCCTCGACCACGTCGCTCTGGATCGCCAGTACGTTCGCCCGGGCGATGTCCTCCGTGTAGACGAAGTCCATCGTCTGCGCCCCGTCACCGAAGATCAGCGGCGGTGCGCCGGCGACGATGCGCTCCATCCAGCGGACGAGGACCTCGGTGTACACGCCGTGCACGTCCATCCTCGGCCCGTACACGTTGAACGGGAGCAGCGCTACGTAGTTCAGCCCGTACATCGCGCGGAAGCTGCGCAGCATCCCCTGGTTGAACGATTTGGCGGCGCCGTAGAAGGTGTCGTTGTTGTGGTGGTGGTGCTGCTCGTTGGTCGGGAACTCCTCCGCCAGCCCGTACGCCGAGGCGCTCGATGCGGCGACCACCTTGTCGACCTTGTGTGCCACCGCCGCTTCCAGCACGTTGAACGTCCCGTCCACGAGTACCTCGAGCGCGAGCCGCGGCTCCTCCGCGCATTGCGTGATGCGGATCGCGGCCTGGTGGCAGACGACGTCCTTGCCCGCGGTGAGGTCGTTGACGAGGTCGCGGTCGCGCAGATCGCCCTCGATCAGGCTCACCCGGCCCGTCCGGAACGCGTCGGCCAGATTCTCGCGCCGGCCGCGCACCAGGTTGTCCAGGACGTCGACGTGCGCGACGCCGGCGGCAACCAGCTGATCGACGAGTGTCGAACCGATGGTCCCCGCACCGCCGGTCACGAGCACTCGCGCGCCTTGCAGGGCGGTCATGCCACACCCCCCGCGACCAGGTCGCTGAGCGCATCGATCCGGACCAGCTCGCCGCGCGCGGCCAGGCTTCGGCTCGCCGCGTCGAGCACGTCGAGCACGCGCAGTCCGGCATGCCCGTCGGTGCGTGCGGGACGCCCCATGAGAATCGCGTCCGCGAATTCCTGAGCCATCGTGCCCAGCGCCTCGCGCTCGGGTAGCGCCGGCGCGCTCATCTCGCCGAGCCGGTAGGAGACAGTGGCGGCAGCGCGCTGGTCGACGTCGGGATTGCCGGCGGCGAAATCGACGCCGCGGTCGTAGACGCACAGCCGCTGCTGCGGATTGAGGTCATCCCAAACGAGCGTGCGGCGCGTGCCCCCGATGACCATCTGCCGGATCTTGGTCGGGCTCAGCCAGTTCACGTGCACGTGCACGATGGCTCCGCCCGGCAGCGGCATCGTCAGGTAGCCGACACAGGACTTGCCCGTGCTCAGCGGGTCGGCGCCGTGCGCAGCGACTCCCTCCGGCCGCAGCCCATCGGGCAGCACGAAGTCGAGGATCGACAGGTCGTGCGGAGCGAGGTCCCAGAACACGTCGACGTCCGGCTGGACCAGACCCAGGTTGATCCGGACCGAGTCCACGAACATGATCTCGCCCAACACGCCGTCGGCGATCAGCTCCGCGATCCGGGTGACGACCGGCGTGTAGCAGTACGTGTGGTCGGCCATCAGGACCAGGTCCTGCTCGTACGCCGCCTCGATCATCCGCATCGCGTCGCTGCGCGAGTCGGCGAGTGGCTTCTCGACCAGCACGTGCTTGCCCGCCGCCAGCGCGGCCATCGCGATCGTGCTGTGTGTGCGCGCCGGCGTCGCAACCGCTATCGCGTCGACGTCGTCGCGCGCCAGCAACCGCTCCAGCGAGGTTTCGATCTCCACCGTGCTGCGTCGGCCGATCGCCTTGCGAGCGCGCGCCTCGTCGAGGTCGCATACGGCGACCAAGTCCCACTCGACGCTGTTGCGGAAGTTCCGAACAAGGTTCGGTCCCCAGTAGCCCGCACCGACTACGGCAATGCCCAGACTCATTTTGCTTTCTCCCCCGATTTTCGATCCGAACCGGCGTCCGAGCGCCGTTCCGGCCCGCTCTCTTGCTGTCCTGTCACCCACCGATCCGCGCGGAGGTGGACATCGCGTCCACCCCGTCGGTGGTGTCGATGCAGGATGAAGAGGAAACGTCGCGCGCGTGCAAGTAGCTGGCGACACGAGTACTGCCGGCGGCCACGGCGGCCGGCGTCAAATGATCAATCCCGCTGATGTTGGCGCCGCAAGCACACCCGGTGCTTCTGCACTGCGGCCTGTCACCGGCAAAGGACAGCCAAGCAGTCTTCATGGAATCCCCCGAAATTCCATTCGCCACTCCCCCGAAGTGTGGCGATGCCAAAGCCTAACATCGTTCTGACGGCCGGTAGGGGCCATTGACGAGAATTTCCCGGGACCGCGAGGGTCCAGGCATTCGGAAGTGGGCGAATGAGCAGAAATGTCGGCACGATCCACGCGACTGCCGCGATTCACGACACTGCTGAGGTCGAGCCGGGCGCGTCGATCGGAGCCGGCACCCGTGTTTGGCGCCGGGCGCACATCCGAGACGGCGCAGTCCTCGGCAGCGACTGCAACATCGGCGCCAATGTGTTCGTCGACAAGAACGTGCGCATCGGCGATCGCGTGAAGATCCAGAACAACGTCTCGGTGTACGAGGGTGTCGAGTTGGACGACGAATGCTTCGTCGGCCCGGCGGCCGTGTTCACGAACGACCGCAACCCGCGGGCGACCGGTGAGTGGCAGCTCGCGGCGACGCGCGTCGCACGCGGCGCGTCGATAGGTGCGAACGCCACGCTCGTGTGTGGCATCGACCTCGGCGAGCACAGTCTCGTCGCAGCGGGTGCGGTGGTCACCCGATCGGTGCTCCCGCATCAGCTCGTCCAGGGCAACCCGGCGAGACACGCCGGCTGGGTGTGCCGATGCGGCGAGGTCGTAACACGCGAAACAGAGCGTCCGGCAGACCTGGATTGTGTGATCTGCGTGCATCCGGTACCGGACGCGTTATAGCCGAGGGCGGCGCGGGGCACCACACAGGGGGGGCACTGGCGCGCCCCGCGCCGCCGTCGGAGGGTCCCGTTACGGCGCCCGGCCACACTGGCGTCGCCGAAACGGGCGCAGCGCGGCGTGGTTGACCAGGCGACTCCCCCGATGTGTCGCCTTGCCATCCTCACCGCGAGCATTAGTACGCGCCTGATCCACGCAGGACTGCGGACGCGGTCTTCCACAAGATCATCAAGTCAAGTGCAGGGGTCCAGTTCTCGACGTAACGCAGATCCAGCCGCACCGACTCCGCCCAGTTGAGGTCGCTGCGTCCGCTCACCTGCCAGAGCCCCGTCATGCCCGGCTTGACGAGTAGCCGTCGCCGCGCGTCGGCTTCGTACTCCAAGACCTCGGCCGGAAGGGGCGGGCGCGGCCCGACGAGCGACATGTGCCCGGCGACCACGTTGAACAACTGTGGCAGCTCGTCCAGCGAGTAGCGGCGCAAGATGCGGCCGACTCGGGTCACCCGCGGGTCGTTGTGCACCTTGAAGAGCGGCCCGGCAGCGTGCACGTTCTCGCTCTCGAGTTCCGCGAGCCGCGACTCCGCGTCGACGTACATCGACCGGAACTTCAGCATCTCGAACGTCCTGCCGTCCCGGCCGACGCGCGTCTGGCGGAAGATCGCCGGGCCCGGGCTCGACAGCCTGACGATCAGGAAGATCGCGGTGAACAGCGGCAACAGCATGAGCGTCGCGAAGACGGCGATCATGCGGTCCATGACCTCCTTGAGGACGCGGCGAACTCCGCGAAACTCCGGCTGTTCGACGCGCAGCAACGGCATCCACGCGACCGAGCGGACGCGCAGCCGGTGCCGAGCTATCTCGACGAGACCGGGCGAGACGAGCAGATCGATCTCCGTACCCTCGAGCTGCCAGGCGATCCAGCGCAGTCGGTCGCTGCCGAGCTGACTGGTCGACACGACGGCAATGGTCTCGGCACCTATGGCGTGCGCAGATTCGACGACCGAGTCGATATCGCCCACAGTCGGCACACCGACCGCGGCGAGCGCTCGCTGCTCCGCGGGGAAGTCGTCGACCAGGCACGCGCCGCGCACGACGATGTCGGCCGAGCGGTCGCGCAGCACGGCCTCGGCGAAGTCGGTCACCGCCGACGCCTCACCGACTGCAAGCACGGTGCGGACGGGATGCTTAAGGGCGCGGCGGCCGCGCAACCAACTGCGAGCCACGAACCGTCCGCAGATGTTGAGCGTGAGCACCAGCGGCAGCGCGACGAGGAGGAAGTCGCGGGCCAAGTAGACGTGCGAGGCATACGAAGTGATTGCGACCAGCGCCGCGGCGTGTAGGAAAGCGCGGAAGAGTCGCACGACCTCCTCGTGGCCGCTCGGTATCTCACGGTCGTATCCGTCGTTCAACGCGACGAGCGCGAGCCAGGCAGCCGGCAGCGCAAGCACGGACGGATCCGCGACCACCGCCCAAGGCGCTGCGCCGGAGTCGACGCCGTACGCAACCACAGCTGCAGCCGTGGCTGCAGCAAAATCAATGAACGCAAGACCGACCAGGCGGCGAATGATCCACTTCGCACGCTTCGTAGACGCCGGCCCACTTTCGACCGGAGCGCGCTCGCCGGCGGGAACCGCCACTAGCACGCGTTCTGCCCGCGTCGCAACATCCGGCGGGCGGCTCGACTCTGTGATCAGGCCGTTCGCCGACGAAGACGTCCTCACCAGATCCGGGTACGAGCCGGCTCGGATGCGGACCCCCTCGTCGGCGGCCTGACGGCCACCGCTGAACATACAAACCCCCGATTTGCGCCGACCCCGCCCATCACTGGGCTACGGCCGACATCCCCCGATATCCCCCGATGTGATCGATCGTTTGCCCCCCGCGGCCGCGGATCGACTCCACCGTTATACCTTGGGCGACCGCGATTGCGATAGCCATTGTTTGATGCCCGCGAGTCGTCGCCCGGCGTCAATCCCGCGCATGGCGCGCAAACCGACCGGGCCATAGAAACGCGTTCCACTGGATCGAATGCCAGGACATACTGTCCGGCCAATCATGGCGCTGCGATCTTCAGCCGCGCGGCTTTTCCGCCAGCTGATGATCATAAAGGCACCGTTAGGACGATCTGCTCACACAGATTTTGCATCCGTGAGCGATGGGCCTCGCAAGCGCTGATGGCTACCCAGCGTAATCAGGCCGGGTCCGCTGGCGTGCCCGCGTCAGCAACGCGATCTCGTCCGCACGCGAGTGCTGACCGGCGTTATTCCGCTATTACTGCATCGACATAACTCGGCACTGATTACGAATGGGCTCGATACATTTGGCGGCCGTCTGGGTCGCTGCCTCGGTGGTTGCTTGCAGCTCCATTAGATTGAGGTAATAGGCAAGCAACATACGTCGCCCAACCAAATGACGGAAGCTATCGAGATCACGCACTTATCCGCGCACCATTTCGCAGTAATCGACTATCCGAATCCAGACGGCTGATCAGTGCGCGCGCACAGCCGTGCTCGCGTGCGGATCGCCCTAGCGGCGGCGTGTCGGCGGCTCCGGCGCGCCAGTCGTCGGCCCACCCTGGGCGCGCTGAGTTGAAGTGCATCGCGTTGCCGCATAACATTCCAGATGCCTTGGCGATCGTTCCCCCGATCGGTCGCTAAGGCCCAATAAAATTATGGCGCGAGCGCAATGCCGCTCAGCTCTTCGAGAGTTGCTTCGTAACTGACCGGCTCGGCCGCAACGGACAAACAGACCGTCGTTGACGCCAGCCTTGTTCATCCGCGGAAATTTCGTTCCCGAAACTGATGCCGACGACCGGCTTCGGATAGCCGGCCGGGGATTGGCCGTGTGCCACGCGCCGGACGAGGCGCGGCGCAGAGCCCTCACTGTCTGTGATCGGCCAGTCGGCCCCAACCCTTCGAGCTCCAGCGGCAGCAGCGATTGCCCCGCACATGTTGGGGGCAGCAGAGCAGTCGCGCAACTCGATCATCGCCGGCGCAGCACGGTGGTCCGCAAGTCGGGAGTGCGCAGGATCGACTGCGCATCACGCCCGGCGTCGAAGTTGGGCGAGCACCCGGTCGGCGATCATCTCGCCGATCGGGATTGATGACGTCGCAGCCGGCGATGGTGCATTGCAAACGTGCAACGTCCGCGCTGTCTGCACCCAGAGGAAGTCGTGGACGAGCGCCCCGTCGCGTAACACCGCTTGCGCGCGGATGCCTGCCTCGGTCGGCAGCAGGTCCGGCATCGCCAGCGACGGGCAGTACTTCCGGCACTCCCTGAGGTACCCGCGCCGGAACAGCGAGTTGCGCAGCTCGCGCAGACCTGTCCGCCAGTGTTGACGCGCGAGACGCCACATGCCGGGGAATCCGACGATGTCGCGGAAGTCCCGGCGATCAAAGGACCACTTCGGGTACTTCTCCCGCGCCAGGCCGAGGACCGCGTTCGGTCCGACGGTGACGCCGCCGTCCAACGTACGGGTGAGGTGGACGCCCAGAAACGGCAACTGCGGGTCCGGCACGGGATAGATGAGATGCCGGATGAGGTCGTTCCTGCTGGGCGGGAGACGGTAGTACTCACCGCGGAACGGAACAATGCGAAAGTCGAGATCCACACCGGCGAGCCGCGCGACACGGTCCGCCTGGAGACCCGCGCAGGCGACGACGTTGCGGGCCTGCACGGCGCGGCCACCCTCGATGACCGTGACGTGCTGGGTGTCTTCCTTGATCGCCGTGACGCCCTCGCCCAGGCGAAGCTCGCCGCCCAGCTCAACGACCGCTCGCGCCATCGCTGCGGCGACGGCTGCGAAGTCGACGATGGCGGTCTCCGCCACGAATAGCGCACCCACGCCGGTGACGTTCGCATCACGGCGCCGGAGTTCGGCGGCGTCGATCTTCTCGACCGGCACGCCGTTGATCCGAGCGCGCTCGTAAAGCGCAGTCATCCGCTCGAGCTCAGCACTGTTCGTGGCGACGACGAGCTTGCCCGTCGTCTCGTACGGGATGCCGTGCGCAGTGGCGAAATCCTTGATCGCAACGGCGCCCCGGCGACAGAGCTCTGCCTTCAGGCTGCCGGGTTCGTAGTAGATGCCCGCGTGGATGACTCCGCTGTTGTGACCGGTCTGATGTCGACCCGGCTCGCCTTCCTTGTCCACGACCACGACGTCGAGGCCCGGTTGCTTCTCCAGCAGGGCCATGGCGGTTGCCAAGCCGACGATGCCGGCACCGATCACGCAGACGTCATGATTCACCCAGACATTATGCGGAGTTGGTCAGGACGAGCGTCGGGGCCGCCCACCGGCAGCCCCGACGAACAATGTCCTCTCGTGTCGGTGTTCAGGTCATGTGCAGTCGACGTCGACGAAGATCGTGAACGTCTTCTGCGTGCCACTCACCTTCACGGCAACCGTGCGCGGGCCGAAGCCGACGTGCGAGCCGGCGACCGAGACGTCGCCGACTGTGCAGCCCGGCTGATTGTCGATCTGGATGTAGTGTGTGCCGGATTCGACGGCTTCCACGTGAGCCTCGTGGTAGATCTGCAGCTGCGGAGCCCAGTACGACCACTTCTGGTTCGACGCGCCGAGCGGGTCGGTCCACGTGATCCCCATACCGTCGAGGACGTTCCCGGCCGAGTCGAAGAACCGGGTGTCGATCTCCTGTGGCACCGTGCTGTGCACCTTGAAGTTGTCGGTCTTGCTCGCCGCAGGGACGAAGCCGTGCTTGCTACCCCGCACCGTGCAGTCGACCTGCGCCAGATTCGGGTAGCACGCGTAGTTCGTGACCAGAGTGGCCCAGACCTTGTAGACGCCGCCCGGGTTCGGCGTGTCGTCGTACGGCATCAGTTGCACGGTCAGTGCGCCGTGGTCGACGTCCAGCCCGGTGACGTGCGCGCAGCCGCCCGAGGGCGCAACGCTGGTGATGATGCCGTCGGTGACGACGAACTGACGACAGCTGACGGGGTCGGTGGAGAGCAGCGTCTTGCCCGAGGGGTCGGTGACCTGGAAGACGTAGGTGCCGTCGTCCAGGCCGGCAGCGGTCTGCGGCGCACCAGGTCCAGGGCCGCCGTCGAGGTAGACGTCCTCCTTGCTCGGGTACTGGTTGAAGTTGACCTCGGAGCCGTCGGCGACCGTTGTGAAGATCGCCCCCGAGGGCGCCGAGCCTGCTGCCCAGGCATCCCCCGGCATCAGGCCCACGGCGGCAGCGGTCACCGCGCCGACCAATGCGATCTTGCGTGCCGACACGCGTAAGCGCGTTGTACTGATCACGTGTGATCCCCCGATTCGATCAGCGCGCAGTCCTCCCCGGCGCCGGACTCGCGCAGTGGACGAGTACCCGAACGCGGACGCATCCGCGTTGCCGGAGCGGTGCGCGCAGCGTAGACAGCAGACAACACACGGGAGAAGTGCGGACCGCCCTGCTCCGACGATCTTGGCGCAAAAGTCTTGAGTGGCGTGCCCCTTTTGGCACGCAAGCGTCGCCTTTGACGTCCCTGTGATCAACAGCCACGAACGGTGCTACCGGACCGGTGCCGGCGGACGAGTTCGAGCGCGGTTCCGGTGCGGCGGGCGCCGATGCCTTCGAGCAGCGCGATCGACGCGCGGTTGGCCTCGTCCGCTTCTGCCGTGACCTCGGTGAGCCCGCGCGCATGCACACCCTCGAACGCCCTGGCGAGCAGCGCCCGGGCCAGGCCGCGGCGCCGATAGCCGGACGCGACGGCGACCAGGCCGAGGCGCGCGCGTTGCGTGCTGACCCAGACGCGAACCAGCCCCGCGAAAGCCTCCGCCCGGTCGTCGATGGCGAGGAGATACGTGGCTGGGTCGAAGCGATGCCCGTCGAAGGTGTAGTCGTGGAACTCGGCCGGATCGTTGCGCCAGCCCTCGCTGCCGGGTACGTCCGCGCGAAGTGCGTCATCGAACTCGCGGAGCAGGTCGACGTCCACGGCGTCGGCCGGCACGGCGACGAGGCCGTCCGGCAGGCTCGTCCGGTGCAAGCTGGTGACGATCTGGTCGACGGGCACCACGAACTCGATCTCGCGACGCCTGACGTCGAACCCGGCGCGGGTCCAGCGTTGCAGGGCTTCGAGGTCCGTCGCGCTGACGATCGTGTACAGATCGAAGGGCAGGTCGTCGAGCACCGCGTCCAGCAAGGCGTCGTGATCAGCATCCGTCCAGGCGTCGATCGACACGAACCAACGGCTATCCGGACGGAACAGCCCGTGCGCGCTCGCGACCGTATCCCGGCCGCGCACGAGGTTCCACGTCGCCCGACGCGTCGGACGTGTGATCACGGATTGGGAAGGAGCCACGCGCGGCGACACTAGCTCCCCCGGTCCACGAGCGCAGCATGGATTCACCACTGGATATGAGGGCAGCAGCCCGGGCGAGGACCAACGTCCTCTGGCGACTGCTCACTGGACGGGTCAGGGTTGAACCCATGGAGCCGCTCGCCTACATCGCGGCCGCGACCCTCGCGCTGTGGGGGCTCTCGCACGTCTACCGGTGCGCGCGGTCGTCGCCGGGATCGGGCCGATCAGCGCCGACAACCGCCGAATACTGACCCAGGAATGGCTCGCCGAAGCCTTCGCCATGTGGGGCATCGCCGCATTGGTCGTGACCGTCACGGCGGTCGAAGGCGATGCAACCATGCGGGATTGGGTCTACCGAGTGCTCGCGGGCGTGCTGCTCGCGCTGGCCGCGCTCACGGCCGTCACCGGGGCACGCACGCCGATCATCTGGTTCAAGATCTGCCCCGTGCTGCTCACCGGGTCCGCGGCGCTGCTGCTCGTCGCCAGCTCGGTGTAGCCACGGCTGCGGCACACGTACCGCGGGGACGTGCGCCGTCGTCATATTGGTTGCCCTCAGCTCCGGCGGCTGCGCTGCCTCTTGGTGAGTCCGGCGCGTGCGCGTTCCTTGTAGAGGGCGATCCGTGCTGCGATCGACAGCACGAGAGGTAGGAGGAACATGCCGCTGGCGTTGTGCGGGACGAGGGCACCGACGGGGAGTAGCAGGCATGCGGCGGCGAGGGCTGCGCCGGCAAGACCGCGCAGCGGAGCACGAAACGACCGCCACAAGTACTGACGCAGCTGTGGCGAGAGCCTGGCGAGGAACCGGGTCACGAAGAATGCCGGGAGCGCCAACGCTGCCGTCGGCAAGTAGAGAGCCGCGTGCTGGACGTTCGTCCCCGCGGCAATACGTGAACCGATGAACGCCACGATGAAGACGTAGTACGCCAGCCGGCCCAGGAAGACGTGCAGCACGACGTCGAGGTTTCGCCGGCTGACCTGCTCGTTCGGATCCGACCGCAAGGCGGTGCCGAACCCGGCTGCCGCCCGGCCGAGCATTGCGCCGCCGACGAACCGGCGCCGGTGCAGGTGTGTGCGGGCGAGTTCGTTGTGGGCGGCCGCCGATGTCGGATCGATGGCCAGTGCGTGCGCGATCGCCTGCTGCGCATCGCGGGGGCGACGGTCGGCCAGTGCGACCGCCCCGACGGCCAGGTACGCGTCGACCGCGTGTGGGTTGAGCTCGACGGCCCGGTCGGCGGCGTGCCGGGCTTCGTCGAGATTGCTGTTGTCAGCGGCCAACGCCATCGCCAGTCTCGCGTGCGTCTCCCCAATCGTCGGGGCGATCCCGACCGCGCGGCGCGCCATACGGACGGAGGCAGACGTGAAGTCCATACGTTGCAGCGCGAGACTTGCGATGCGCAATGCCCACTCGTTGTCCGGGTCGGCCGCGATCGCGGCCGCGGCTGCGGTCTCTGCCCCCTTGTTGTCGTTCACGCCGAGGCGGGCGCGCGCCAGCAGGCAGAGCGCGTGGGAGTTGTGCGGGTCAGTTGCAAGGATCGAGGCCAGTTGCCGGATGGCCTGCTGATACCTGCCCAGGTCGACCAGCGTCGCGACGTGCGCGATGACGCGCCCCGGATCGGCCTCGGTCACATCAGACGTCGTTGTCGTAGGTAGGCCGCCAGCTCGTCATAGGCACCGCCCTCGTTGGCGAACTGCGCGACGTTCCGGGCCGTTTCGAACCAAGGCCCGGTGGACGGTCTGACCTCGGCCAGCGCGGCGAGCAGATCATGCATTTCGATCATGCGGACCGCATCGTTCGCCGCCGAATCGAGCAGCGCACGCTCGGCGGCGACATCGCAGACGTAGGCGAGATCCGCGCCCGAGTAACCCTCGGAGCCCTTCGCGAGCTTCTTCAAGTCCACATTGGCAATCGGGCGATCGCGCAGGTGGTAGCGCAGGATCGCTTCGCGGGCATCTCGGTCGGGCGGAAGCACGAGGAGCATGCGGTCGAAGCGTCCCGGTCGCCGCAACGCAACGTCGACATCCCACGGGTGGTTCGTCGCACCGAGCACGAACACCCCGGCGTTGTCGGTCGCAACGCCGTCCATCTCGGCCAGCAGCTGGTTCACACTGCCGCGGGTGGCCGAGTGACGTCGCTGGCTGCGCTTCTGGCCGATGGCGTCAACCTCGTCGAGGAAAACCACGCACGGGGCATTGCGTCGTGCGTACTCGAATAGTTCGTGAACGTTGCGCTCGCTCTGCCCGATGAACATGTCGAGCACGTCGGCAAGCGAGACGGGCAGGAACCGGGCGTCCAACTCCCCCGCCACGGCACGCGCGATGAAGGTCTTGCCGCAGCCGGGCGGTCCGTACAGGAGCATCCCGCCGCGAACCGACTTCTTGTAGAGGCGGCCGAGCTCCGGGTTGCGGAGCGGTGCCAAGATGCTCGCCTCAAGCCGCTGCTTGACCTGCCGCATCCCGCCCACATCAGCAAGCCGCAGGCCGGTGCGCTCGAGATCGTAAGGCGCACTCGGCTCCGGTTCGGCGCCGCTCTCGGCGAACATCGGAGGCGCAACATCGCGCAGTTCGTCGTCCAGCCTCCCGAGCACCTCGTCGTCGGATCGCGGCGCGCCTTCGGGTTGCCGATCAGCTGGGCCGGATTCCGCACGCGGAGAGATCTCCCGAGTTTGGGCGATCAACGCCAGCGCGGCTGCGTTGGTCGGTTCGCGCTGCAACACGGCCGCCGCCTGTCGAATCGCCTCGTCGCGCTCGCCGGCCTCGTCCAACAACTGCGCGTAGTGAACACGCAGATGGACGTCGTCTGGATCAGCAGCGACTGCCTTGCGCAGGCTTTCCAGGAGACGATCTGACGACACGACACGGAGCATAAGCCGCTCTCGACCGTCCGCGTCCCGGAGCACCATCGTCGCAACCGCACCGACACTCGGCGCTTAGGGACTGCCGGATTGGGCCGCAGCGCGGGTCGTCCGCCGATAGGGCACAGTCACGACAGCACCGAACAAGAGGCCCGCCGCGAGGGCAAGGAGCCCGAGCACGAGTTGCCGGATCGCGCCGCTGTGGGTGTAGTACGGCGCTCCGGGGAACTCGGCGTCCTTGGGGTGTTCGGGGTCCACCTTGACTTCGACGAGCTGCCCGGGTCGCGGCGTCCACAAACCGCGGGCGTGCACAACCGACGGCGCTCCAGTGGACAGCAGGCGCACTCGGTAGGCGCTCGTGTGACAGGTGCAGCCTCGCGCGTCGACGTCGCTGACGTGCAGAGATTGGACTCGGGCCAGTTGCGTAGGAGCCGCCTGGATGCGAGTTGAACCGGCGGCGTGAGCGAAATGCGCCGGCGCGCCGGACAGCTCCCAGCCGCCGGCACCGACAACGACGAGCGGGCCGATCAGCAGGGAAAGCAACACGAATGCGCGTCGCGCCCGGGTCAGCGGGACGGGTGGCCGGCTCGCGCCGGTCCGAAGCACCGTCGCAGCGGTGGATGTCACCTGCACGCCGGGCCGGTCCAGCCAGCTGCGCAGGTGCTCCCGCGCGGCCGGCGCGCGACCGTACTGCCCGGCTACGGCCACGGACACCGGCTTGCCCAGCCCCGGGGCAGTCAACTTGACGGTCGTCGGCGCCCGCTTCGTCTCGGGGCTGCTGATCTCGGTGACCGCGTCCAGGCGCAGCACGTGCGGCACACCCCAGATCCGATACGCCAGCGTCGGCCCATCGAGGCTGCGGCCGAACAGCGGGCCAAGCGCGGCGGCCAACAGCAGACCCGCGCCCGGGCCGATCCCCGCCCCGTTCAGCGACAGCACGACGTCGAGCGTGATCAGTCCCGCCCCGGCCACGGCAAGCCACAAAGCGGTCTGCGGTTGCAGGCCGAGCCGATGCCGGTCGAACCGGGTGCATTCGACGGAGGGCCGCTCGCCGGCAACTGACGCAAGCGGGCGTTCAGCGCACGACAGCACCGGCCACGAGTCGGCCGGCGCGGTCACGGGTGGTGCCATTGTGCCGGCCGGGACGGCGCGGTTGCGGCAGATTCCCGACGGACCGAACACACGCTTGCGGATGACGAACGCGTGCACCGTCGCGCCCACCATCAGGACGATTCCGAAACCACCGCTCAGGTGATACGCCGTGGACGAATGCGGCTGGCCGGCCAGCACGTAGAAGACGATCGTGGCGAGCAAGTACCCGGCGGCAGCGATCGCCAGCCCGCGGCTGCGCAGCCGCCAGGACGCCCACGCGAAAGCCGGCGCTGCCGGCAGGGCAAGAAGTGCCGGGCTCAGCGCCCAAACGACACTCCACACTCGCACACCGAGCGGCCGGCCCGGCGCGGTCTCAACCGTCACTGGCTCCCGCCCCCTCCGCGGCCGCGGCAACGAGCGCCCTTGCGCGGATCCAGGACGGCAGCATGCCAAGACTTTGTTGATCACGGCAAGCCCAGCACGGCTCGACGACTGTCCCCGCAGAACGGACCGCGCCGTGGCGCAGTCTGATCTGCAGGCCTACGGTGCGGTTCATGACGGTGAAACTGGTGGTCCTCTATACGCAACCCGACGACGCTGATGGCTTCGACGAGCACTATCTCGGCGTACACGCTCCGTTGGTCGAGCAGCTCCCCGGCCTCGTGCGATGGGAGGGCGCTCGATTCACGAGTGCGCTCGATGGCGGCGAGCAGACCTATCACCGCATCGCGGAGCTGTACTTCTCCGATCAGGCCGCCCTGCAGGCGGCGTTTGGCTCCGAGGAAGGCCTGGCCACGGCCGGCGACTACCAACAGATCGCGCCGCCGGGCTCGCGCATGTTCGTCGCCGCTGTCGACGAGTAACACCGCTCAAGGTGCGTCAGGCCGTTGCGTCCTGCAGCAGCTTGATGATGATCTGCTGCTCGGACCTGGCCGCCTTCGAGCCGACGCCACCGCGCCCTGTCGTCCAGCGGGCGAGGTCGGTCGGCGCCGACCCGCGGGTATTCCGCGCGTGCGGGTCGGCGCCCGCCTCGAGTAGCTCCATAACGGCAGCCGAGCAACGGTTCCGGACCGCTCGGTGCAAGGGCGTCACTCCGCCGATGGCGCGTGCGTTCGGATCGGCGCCGGCGTCGACGAGGTACTTGATGACTGCCCGCTGACGCGCCGGATCCCAGTTCGGGCTTCCGGGTTCCGCCATGACAGCTGCGTGGAGCGGTTCGGCACCGCGACGGTTGCGGGCGCGGACATCCGCCCCGAGCTGGATCAGCTCTCGCGCAAGGTCGACGTGGTAGGCAAATGCCGCAGCGTGCAGAGCGGTGTCGTCCTGATAGACCTGCACGCGACACGCGGCGACGAAGAACTCGTCGCGGCGCGCCAGCCGAGCGGTGGCCAACAGCGGCTCCGCGCCAAGCGCTGCCCTGGCTGCAACCAGATCGCCCGATGCGACGGCGAGGAGCAGCCCAACGCCGGCCGCTGTTGTCCACGCTGCAGGCTTACTCTCCGAGGGCGCCACTCGCCACCGGCTCGCTGCGTGACGGGCCGCGGCGGTGCGAGGTCAGGCGGCGGCGAGTGTTGCGGTTGGCTGATCGAGCGTGTCGAGGCGGGTCCTCGTGGGCAGTAACAGCGGTGTCGCGAGCATGATGACGCCGGCGACTGCGATCGCGATCCGTACTCCGGCCACGGCGGCAAGCACGCCCCACACCGCGGTGAGCGTGGCGACCGTCAGCTTGGTGGTGATCGTCCACGCCGCGAGGGTGCGCGCGACTCGGTCGGTAGGGGTGTGTTCGAGCCGATAGGTGGCCGACACCGGATTGAACACGCCGCAGCAGGTCACCAGCCCGAGTTGGATCAGCGCGACGAGCGCGACCCCGGCCCAGCCACCGGGGATGAACGCGAGGCCGATGGACCAGCACGCCCGCAGCACTCCCGCCCGACGCAGGACGGCGTGCTGCCCGTACCGGGCGGTCAGGCGTCTCGCGAGCCGAGCGCCGACGAGCCCGCCGAGGCAGGGCGCGGCGAAGGCAAGACCGTACTGCCACGGCGCCATGTGCAACCGGCCGAGCATCAGCACGGCCACCAGCGGAGCAGGCGCCATGATCAGCCCGTTGACCAGCGCGGTGTTTGCAAGCAGCGGCCGCAGCGCGGAGTCCCGCAGGATGTACCGCCACCCCTCGAGGAGCTCATCGCGCGATCTTCGCCGCGGGACGAGACGCACCGGTGGCGTTTCGTGCCCCGCGATCACCCGAACCCCGAGCGCAGACAGCAGGTAGCTGACGGCGTCGGCGGTGACCGTCGTAACCGGGCCGAAGATACCGATCAGCGCACCGCCGAGCGGTGGCCCGACTATCGTGGCTGTCCACGTGGTCGACTCGAACCGGGCATTCGCCGTCAGCAAGTGCTCGCCCGGCACGAGGCTCTTAACGCAGGCCCCGCTCGCCGCCCGGAAGCCGATATCCGCGGCACCGACCAGCACCGCCGCGACGAGCAGTTGACCGAACCGAAGACACCCGAGCGCATATGCCGCAGGGACGCTGATCAGCGCGGCGAACCGCAGGCAGTCCATCGCGATCATGACGCGCCGCTTGCGGCGGCGCTCGACCCACGGACCGAGCGGAACGGCTACCACCGCGCTGACGGCAAGCCCCGCCGCCGCCAGCACCGAGACCTCGAACGGCCGCGCATGCAATGCCAGGATCGCGACGATCGGGAACGCGTCGAACGCGAGCCATGTGCCGAAGGTGCTGACCGCGAACGCACCCCACAGCCACCGGAACTGCCGTTCCCACGGCCGAGCGCGCACCCGTAATACTCTGACCCGCCGCCCCAGGGACGGACCTGACGACACGCCGGACGCGCGCTGCCCACGCCGAGCCGCATGCGCTGCGCCAATGATCAAGGTCGAATTGCCCCTATTGACGCGCAGATAGTTGAAGGACGAACATTCCCGTCGTCCACAGGGCTCACCGCAACGCGCGGCACAGCCGGAGCGGGGTGTCCCGCCACAAGCGGGACACACGTGTTGCGGATGCCCTCGCAAATCGAGGCTGGGGGTAGGTATGCAACAACGGACTCGACGCGCGGCCGTAATCTTGGCGGCCGCCTCGGGACTGATCGTGGCGAGCACGGTCGCCGTACCGACGGCAGCCGTCGCAAGGCCGGGTGGTGACAACCGGGTCACGTTCACCTCGACGCCGGTGACGTCCACCGTCGTGGCGCACCATACGGTCACGCCGGCCATGCGTGCGCGATCGTCGACACACTCGGCGACCAATGGCGATGCGCAGGACCGACTGCCGGACCTCGCGCCGAAGGACTACCTGTTCGAGCACGACAGCGCCGCCGCGCTGGCACGGGTGCAATCGCGCTCGGTCATCACGCACTCGCCCGCTGCGGACGAAACGCCCCCGACGTCGGCAAGCTTCATCGGCCAGCAGGGCTCGAACATCACCTGCTCGTACTTCGCGAACGGCTGCAATCCGCCCGACATGGCCATCGCAGCATCCCCGTCCGCCGTTCTCCAGGGCGTGAACACGCAGTGGGAGGTTCTCGACACGCACGGCAACGTGCAGACCGGCTGGCCGGTGAGCGCGCAGTCCTTCTTCGGCGTACCGAACCAGCCGGGATGTGACCCCACCAGCGGTAACCAGCCGTTCATGAGCGACCCGCGGGCGTTCTACGACCCGGTCGACCACCGCTTCTGGGCGGCGATGCTGCAGGTCGAGGGCGCCTTCGGCATCGCCCCGGGCTGCCCGGTGCTGACGCTCTACTGGATCGCGGTCAGCCGGACGGACGACCCGAGCGGCGGCTGGAACGTGTACGCGTTCGAGATGGCGCACGGCACGCCTTTCGCCGCCGACTTCACGCAAATCGGTCTCAACGACAACGCGCTGTTCTTCTCCGCGAACATGTTCGGCCTCCACCACGGTTTCTACGCCGAGGTCTTCGAGGCCAACAAGGCGCAGATGGAAGCCGGCCAGGCGAACTTCACCGCGGACGGCTTCGCGAACCTGAAGGGTGTAGGCCCGGGCATCCCGATCGCTCGCGTCGGCCCGTTCCTCCCCGACACGGTGCAGCCGATCTTCACCCTGGGCGGCGGCAGCTCGGACGGGCTGTTCGTCGACACGGTCGACGGGCCCGACCTGCTCAACGGCAACCTCTGCTCGAGCCAGGCCGACGCGTGCCACGGCATGATCCTGTGGCGGATGTCCAACCCCACCGCGCACGACAGCGGCGGCCCGGCGCCGAGGTTTACCGGGACGTACCTCCCGAACACGCCGGCGTTCTCTTTCCCGCCGGCGGCCGACCAGCCGAGTTGCAGCGCGTGCGTGGATGGCAACGACCTGCGCATCCCCGCCACGCCGATGATGCTCGACGGGACGATCTACACAGGCTGGGGGACCGGTCTCAACAACGGAACCCAGGTCGTCCCGGCGATCGTCTGGGCTCAGGTCAATGTCGCGGCGCACGGCGCGTCCACCGTCACCGGATACTTCGCGCTCTCTGGTGACGACGCCGCCACCTACCCGGCCTTCATGCCCGACACGAACGGCAATGTCGCAATGGTCTATGAGCACATGGGCAGTTCCACGAATCCCGAGGCGAAGTACGTGACCCACGGCAGCGGAGCCGCGTTCAACTCCACGGGTCGCCTGCTCAAGGCGGGCGAGGCGTCCTACCGGCCGAGCCTGTGCGGCACGGCCGCGTTGCCCGTCTGCCGCTGGGGCGACTACGAGGCGATGTCGTCCGACGGCCGCGGCCGCGTCTGGATGGCCGGGCAGTACGCCAACAGCAACACCGACCCGACTGTGGCTCCGTTCTTCGGACGGAACTGGGGAACCTGGATCGGCGCCATCTAGCAGCGGACTGATCGACCGCTTCGCTTGACGAGCCGACGCCGGGAGAGATCTGCCTCAGGCGGATCTCTCCCGGCCCTCGACGCCAAGGTCGCGCGAACCCGCAGCGCTCAGCCGCTGCCCGGCACCCGGTCATAGACCGAGACGTCCTTGACGGTCATGGTGCCGCCCGATGTCGTCTGGTCGTTGGGGCTGGAGCATTGGCAGACGCCGTTGGGGAAACCGCCGCCGATGGCAAGGTCGAAGATGATCGAGTAGCCGTGGTCCACGGCTGCCGTCCATGCCGCCTGGTCGACCTGGTTCTCGTTGACCTGGAAGAACTGCCGGCCGTCGAGGTACCAGCGGATCTGCTCGGCGCTGGGATCGGTCCGGTCGACGATCGCCGTGTAGGTGTGGAACTCGGTCTGGCACCCCGCGCACTTCAGCAGGCCGCTCGAGAGACCGGTGAACTCGTGACAGGGCCCCAGGGTTCCGTCGGGGTTGGCCTGGTCGAGGTTGCCGCAGTGCAGCGTCCCGGACAGCTTGCTGAGGGCGTTCACATCCTCGAGGATGTCGATCTCCCCGGTGCCGGGCCAGTCGCCCGGGCCGAGCATCCAGAATGCCGGCCAGTAGCCGAGGCCCATCGCGGGATCAGGCTGTCGGATGGTGGCGGTCACCGCCATCTCGCCTCCGGCCGGCGCCCCGAAGTCGCTGCTGATCGTCTGGATCCGTCCGGAGGTCCACGACTGGCCATGACCCAGTGCGGTGATGTCGAGGTTTCCGTGGCCGTCCAAGTGGACGTTGCTGGTCGAGTTCGTCATGGTCTCGATCTCGCCGGTGCCGAAGACTCCCGTCCCGGTGTTGTACTTCCACACCGAGGTATCGACTCCGTTGCCGGCGGCACCGTTGAAGGTGTCGGTCCAGACCCGCGTCCATCCTGTGCCGCCGACCCCACCGGGTCCGCCGGCCCGACTCGCGGACGCGGCCGCCGGCGACATAGCCACGGCCACCGCGACCACGGCCGCCACGATGCCGAATCGTGCGCGCGAAACTCTTCTCATCGCTACCGTCTCCCTATCACCCCCGTATCTGACTGCATCTCGAACGTGCCTCATTTCGGCCTACGCCCGGCGAGCGATGATGTCAACGGTGGGCGAAGCAGGCCCGGCGGCCGACAATCATGTCATCGCAGCGAATTGAGCCGGAGGCGGCGATGGGCGAGCAGTGGCGACACCAGGGCGTGCGGATCGTCGGGGCCGACGAGTTCGACGAGAACACCATGCAAACCGCGGGCATGTACCGGCGGGCCGCGGTTTCGGCAGCGTCGGCCGGCGCATCGAAGATCTGGGCCGGCGTGGTGACCATCGTGCCGGACGCACGTACCGGTCCGCATCACCATGGGCCGCTGGAGAGCGTGATCTATGTCGTTCGCGGCCTGGCCCGGATGCGCTGGGGCGACCAGCTGGAGTTCGTGGCCGAGGCCAATGCCGGCGAGTTCATCTATGTGCCACCGTTCGTGCCGCATCAAGAGATCAACGGCAGCACCGAGGAGGACTTGTACTGCGTGATCGTGCGCAGCGACCAGGAGCCCGTCGTGGTGAATCTCGACATCGACGCGGTCGAGGCGCCCACCAACATCACCTGGAAGGACCCGCATCACCCGTGAGCAACTCCGGCGGACGCGCTTGCGGTGCCCCGCCCCACGTCGTCGCGTCATCGCCTGGTTGCCGGTCAGCGACGTCATAGTGGATGGTGGCGCCGGCGGTGACGGTTGCCTGCCCGATCCAATCCCGGTCGAACGAGCGGCCGTCGAGACTGGCTGCGGTGATGTAGCGACGCGCGTCCGACGCGCCAGGTGCGTCGATGACCAGCTCGCCGTGGTAGTACGGGCCGGGCAAGCGGACGACGGCGTGCGGGAACAGCGGGCTGGTGAGCTCGTAAGCACCTGATCCGGGCAGCACCGGGTAGATGCCCAGCGACGCGAAGACGTACCAGGCGGACATGGTGCCGAGGTCGTCGTTGCCGGGCAGGCCGTCCGGGCCGGTGTGGTAGAGATCCTGCGCAGCGCGGACGACGGTGGCCGTCTTGTACGGCTGACGGGTCCATAGATAGAGGAACGGAGCATGCAGGTCTGGTTCGTTGTTCGGGTTGTAGTGCGCAGAGGGGCACATGCCGTTGGGCGGCGGGCACCACACCGTGTGCGTGGTGGCGTCCTGGTCCATCAGCAGGCCGGGGTAGTCGAAGAAGCCGTCCAGCCGGGTGAGCGCGGCCTGCTCGCCGCCGAGCAACTTGAACAATCCCGCAGGGTCCTGCGGCACCAGCCATTGGTACTGCGCCGCGCTGGCCTCGCTGAACCCGTCCGTCGCACCGGTCGGGTTGAAGGGGCGCACCCAGCTGCCGTCGCGTCGGCGCGGGCGGAAGTAAGTGCTCGCGGCGTCGAAGACCGCGCGGTAGTTGGAGCCGCGCTGCAGCAGTTCGCCTGCCTGCTCCTGATGGCCGAGCCGCCGCGCCATGCCGGCCAGCACCGCGTCGCTCAGCGCGTATTCGAGCGTGATCGACGCGCCGGTGGTGGTGTCATCGCTGCCGCCCTTCTGCGGCGCGCCTGGGTCGTAGGGCACGTAGCCGTGGCGCAGGTAGTTCCGGACGCCCCAGCGGCCTTCGTACGGTGAATCGGCCGGCGGCGCCTGCGTCGCATTGCGCCACAGCGCAGCGAACGCCTCGTCCTGCATGCCGGTGAGCAGCCCTTTACTGTCGGCGTCCGCGAACACCGGCGTGACCGGGTCGCCGGTCATGACGTTGCTCTCCCCGTTGGCTACCGACCACTTCGGCAGCCAGCCGTCATCAGCGTCGGCCAGCAGCGAAGCGGCCATGTCGCGGACCCGATCGGGCACCACCAGGCCGAGCAGCGGCATCTCACTGCGGTAGGTGTCCCACAGCGACCAGTCCGCGTACTGGGCGCGCCCCACTGCGACGTGCAGCCGGCCGTCGAATCCGAGGTAGCGACCGTCGACGTCGCTGAACACGTTCGGTCCGAGCAGCGCGTGGTAGAGAGCGGTGTAGAAGGTGGCCCGCTGCTCGTCGGTTCCACCGCTGATCTCGATGCGGTGCAGCAGCGCGTTCCACCGCTCGTGCGCCGCCGCGCGTGCAGCATCGAAGCTGGTGCCGTTGGTCTCGTGCTTCCGATTGAGCCGCGCGCCCGCCACAGATGTGAACGACACTCCCACCCGCGCCTCGACGGTGCGGGCCGCCGTCGTGTCGAACCGCAGATACGCCCCCGCCCGCTGGTCGTGCACGCCGCGCGAGCCGGCGGTGATCACGTTGCCCGCCCAGGTGCCGAAGCCGGTGAACGCGCGGGTGAACTGCGCGGAGAAATACACCGTGTACGTCTGTCGCATGCTGCCGCACGCCGACGCGCGCACCCATCCCTCGATGGTGTCGTCGCCGACGATGCGCACCGCCGCGTCATCGACGACGTCGTTGTCGGCGGCGCCGACGTCGACCAGCACGTTCGCCTGGTCGGTCGGCGGGAACGTGTAGCGCTGCCACCCGGTTCTCGTGGTCGCGGTCAACTCCGCGCGCACGCCGTAACGATCCAGGTCCACCGCGTAATACCCCGGCGACGCGACCTCGCTGGTGTGGCTGAACCCGGACGCATTCGCCGCAGGACTCGTCGTCGACACGGCTCCGACGGTCGGCATCAGCGGCACGTCGCCGAACGCCGGATGCGCGCACCCGCTGCCCGCCCCGGACAGATGCACCTGGCTGAATCCGCGGATCGCGGTGCCCGCGTAGGAGTAGCCCTGCGAGAACCCGGTGTCCGGCGACACCTGGACCATCCCGAACGGCGTCGTAGCGCCCGGGAACGTGTCTCCTCCACCCGCAGTGCCGGTCAACGGATCCACCAACGATGCGAGATCCATGCCGACCGGCTCGGCCGTCGGAGCAGACACCTTATTCGCGGCGATCAGCGCAAGCACCACTGCGAGCCCCGCCAGCACCTTGCCGACGGACGACCGTCCATGGCAGGGCACAGCGGACAACCTACGCCTTGCAACATCGTCAACCCGGTTGCGGGAGGACGAGGAGGGCACCTGGTGCTACATCTGCGGTGCCCACCCGGCAGTGTGCGGCCGGGTGAGATCCCGCCGCTCAGCGAGTGGTTGGAAGCCGGCTGACCTGTAGGTGGCAACGCCGCCGACGTTGGCGCTCGGGGTGGCGACGACCGCGCTCGACGAGCCGAGCTGCCGGAGTGCGGTCGCCGCGGCCACCGTGATCGCCTTGCCGTAGCCGGAACCGCGATGGTCGCGGGGTACGCCGACCGGCTCGAGCAATCCGGGTTTCTCCGGACCGGCCGACCACACCGTCGCCGCCGCCACCGCGTTGCCCTGGTCGTCGTACGCGACCAGACACCGCGCGTCGGCGTACGGCAACCCGGCCGCCATCGCATGCCAGCGTTCGTCCGTGAACGTCGATTTGTCGAACGACGCCCGCTGCACCGCGCTCCGCACCTGGGCCTGCTCCGGACCGATCACCTCGATCCGCACGCCCGGGTCCTGCACCGGCTCGGTGAGCTCGCGGTGCAGTGGCGTCCACCGCTCGTCGGCGTTCCAGCCGTGTTCGATCAGCAGATCTCGGACCAGTACGCCCGTCGGCGACTCGACGTTCACGCGTCCCGCCGGCAGTACGCCGCGCTCGGGTTCGATCACGTCCTCGACCACCTGTCGCGCCAGTTCCGCCTCCCGGTACGCCTCCGGCGCGATCGTCATCCGCAACAGGTCCGCACCGTCCAGCAGACCGACCGCGAGAATCCGTCCGTCCCGGCGCCACGTCCGGACCGCCGCGGCCGTCGCCTCGGCGCCGAAGCGCCAGAACCAGCCCAGGTCACCCGGATGCAGTTGCATCGGCGCGCCCTCGTACTGCCATTCACGCAGCGCGCGCACAACCTCGTCGAGCCCGTCGACCCCCGGATTGCCCAACACGATCGCCATACCCGAGATCACACGCCACCGCGCCCACTGTCCGCACCCGGTTTTTGATCTGCCGGCTCGCCCTACTCCTTCACGGCGCCGGAGAGCATGCCGCGGATGAAGTGCCGCTGGAACAGGAGACAGAGGAGCACGACCGGCGTCGCGATCATGATCGCGGCAGCGGACAACAGGTTGAGGTGCACCAGGTAGCGGCCGGAGAACGCACCCAGACCCAGCGTGATCGGCTGGTGTGCCGGGTCGGAGACGAGGATCAACGCCAGGAAGTAGTCGTTCCACGTCCACAGAAAGCTGAGCAGCAGCAGCGTGACGAGCGCCGGACGGGCTATCGGCAGGTAGATCCGCCATAGCTGCGACCAGGAATTCGCACCGTCCATCTCCGCGCACTCGCTGATCGACTTCGGCACCGCCTTGAACGCGGTGCTCATCCAGAACGCTCCGAAGCTGATGCCCATGCCGACGTGCGCCAGCACGATGCCGCGATACGTGTCGGTGATGCCGTAGGACTGGAAGTCGTAGTAGAGCGGCACGATGAACGCTTCCATCGGCAGCATCAGGCCGAGCAGCACGAGCGGGAACAGCAGCTTCTGTCCGACGACCCCGAGCACCCCGAACGCGTAGCCGCTCAGTATCGCCACGAAGGTGCCGATGACGAGCACGCTACCGGTGATGATCACGCTGGACTTCAGGTAGGTGGTGAAGCCGGCCTGCGTCCACGCGGTCGCGAAGTTGTCCCACCTGAGGTGCGACAGATCCATCGCGCCGCTCGCGTTCGGGCTCAGGGCGTCGAGCAGCACCCAGATCAACGGGAACAGCACGCCGACCGCGACCACGAACAAGATCGCGTAGCTCCACACGCGTTCCCGTGCCGAGATCATGATTCGCGGCCCGCGACCTTGACGATCACCATCGTGACGAGCAGCGAGATGATCGAGATGACGACGCCGATCGCAGCGGCGGAGCCGATGTCCGGGTTGGTGAAGGCCCGGTCGTACAGGAGGAGCGTCGGCGTCACAGTTGTGGTGCCGGGGCCGCCTCGCGTGGTCAGCCAGACGATGTCGAAGACCCGGATCGCGCCGACGACGGTGACGGTGAGCACCACCGCGATCGGGCCGCGCAGGCCGGGCAGGGTGACGGTGAAGAACTCCCGGATCGGGCCCGCGCCGTCGACACGTGCGGCGTCGTACAGCTCACTCGGGATGTTCTGCATGCCGGCCAGGAACAGGACCGTGCACAGCCCGAAGCCCGCCCACGTGCCGATCAACCCGAGCGCGGGCAATGCCCAGTTGTAGTCACCGAGCCAGGTGCGCGCGAACCCGCCGAGCCCGATGGCCTTCAGGAAGTCGTTGATCGGGCCGTCGGGCTCGTAGATGCGCTTCCATACGACGGCAGTCACCGCGGGCGTGAGCGTCTGGGGAATGAACACCACGGAGCGGAACACCCCGCCGGCCCGGACCCGCTTGCTCGAGGACAACGCCGCGCTGATCAGGCCGAGCACGACCGGCACCGCCGAGAAGAACAGCAGGAAGACGAGCGTGTGCTCGGCCGCGGCGCGCAGCGTCGGGTCGCCGAAGAAACCCGAGTAGTTCGAGAAGCCCGCCCAGGTGGCAGCGGTGACGCCGTTCCAGTGAAAGAAGGACAGCCAGACGCTCTGTCCGGCCGGGACGAGCACGACGAGCGAGTAGAGCACGAGCCCGGGCGCGAGGTAGAGCAGCCCGAGCCACGGACGGCGCCGCCCGGCCCGCGCCACCCTGCGCTGCGGGGCGCGTGCGGTCGGTGCGGCCGAGACCGGCGGCGCGGACCGCTCGTCGCGGCCCAGGACAACGCTCATCGCGAGCCCTCGCTGCGCTCGGGGAGTGGCTGCGCGCAAGCTGTGCTTGTGGACTCGCTCGCAAGCTCGCTCATCGTGCAGGCCTACTTGGCCAGCGTCTGCCGGAACTTGGTGTCGTCCGCCTTGGCCGCCGATACGACGTCTGACACGCCGGTCTTACCGGCGAACAGATCCTGCAACTGCACCTCGATCGTGGTCAGCAGCGAAGGCGTCGCCCAGTCGAGGTACGGCACGGACGAGTCGTGCCCGGCGACCGTGGCCGCGTTGTGCACCTCGTCGGCGAACAACGGGTTGTCGCCGCTCGGCTGGACATCCGGCGCGAGCATCGGGTCGGTGCCGAGGTTGACGGCCAGCTGCGCTGCGGCCGGGCTGGCGGCGAAGTTCAGGAACGCGGCGGCCGCGGCGGCGTGCGCCTTGTCGTCCTTCGCGGAGACCGACAGGTTCGTCGCCGACGACATCGTTGCCACGGCCGGCTTGCCGTCGTTGCGCGGCAGGACGAACGCGCCGAAGTCCTTGCTCTGCCCGGGCTTCAGCGGCAGCGAGCCCGAGTAGTCGAAGCGGAACAGCGCCTTGCCGTCGACGAATGCCTGAGCTGCGTCGGCCGTGGCCACGCCGGCGAAGTTGGGGGTGAAGTAGCCGTTCTTCGCCCAGTCCTGCATCACGCGCACCGCTTGCGGGAACCCGGATGCACCGCTGGAGAGCTCGGCGTTTCCGTGCGAGTAGATGAGGTCGCTGATCGTCTGCTGCTGGCCGAGCGCGTTCATCACGCCGTACAACGGCTGCGTAACGCCGACTTGCTCGACGTTGCCCATGGAGATCGGCGTGATGCCGGCGGCCTTGGCCTTGCCGAGGTCGGTGGCGAACTCATCGAAGCTGGACGGCACTGCGATGCCCAGCCGCTGCAGCAGCGCCCGGTTGTAATACACCTCGATCATCGACGCGCGGGCGACCGGCATGCCGTAGAGCGAACCGGTTCCCATCTGCTTGCCACTGGTGGAGAACTCGTGCTCGGCAAGGATCGAGGAAGGGACTTGAGAGCGCCAGCCGTACGCCGCGGCGTAGTTGTCGAGGTTGAGGACCAAGCCACCCTGCACGAGGGTGCCGAGCGACTGCCAACCGTTGTTGGCGGGAACGATGTCGGGCGGGTTGCTGCTCTTCATCTTCAACGGCAACGCCTGCATCACGTCGCCCCAGCTCATCGACTGACGGCTGATCGTGACGTTGGGGTACTTCTTCTCGAAGGCCGCAACAACGCCCTTCATCCACGTGTTGTCGACGCCACCGGTGAAGTAGTCGAGCACGTGCAGCTGGACCTTCCCCAACTTCGCCACGTCCGTGCTCACCGTGCCCCTCGGCGCGACGTTGGGCGCGGCGTTGTCGTTCGCGCCCGGCGTGCAAGCGGACAGCACCAAGCACGCGCCGGCCACCGCCGCCAGCGCGGTGGCGGAGACGGAGAGGGAGAACTTGCGTCGAGACATACGGCCCTCCTACCCATGGGGATGGGCGGCCAATTGGCTGAACATGGACATTCGGGGCTTTTGCGCACTATACGCACAATCAGACCAGTTAGTCCAGACAGCACACCAGCTTGCACCACCGACCGTCCATTGCGGCCCAAACAAGGGCAACCGTTGGTAGCGTGCTGCCATGCGGCCACGAGAATCGGGCGAGGCCACTGCGGTCGCTGAGGCGTACCGGAAACTGAGCCAATCGCTGCGCCGGCGGCAGTTCACCGCCGGCAGCCGGCTGCCCGGCGAGCGGGAACTCGCGGTGCAGGTCGGCGTCAGCCGATCCACGCTGCGCCAGGCGCTCGCCCAGCTTGCCGAGGAAGGCCTGTTGAACCGCTCGGCCCAGCGCGGCTGGTTCGTGCCGCGCGAAGCAGTCGGGGAACCGCCGAGCACGCTGCAGAGCTTCTCCGAGATGGCGCGTGCTCGCGGTCTGTCGCCCGGTGCCCGGGTGCTGAGTCAGCGCGTCCGGCCGGCGACATTCGACGAGGCGCGTCGCCTGCGGATTGCCCCGGCGGCCAAAGTGGTCGAGTTGCGACGGCTCCGCACGATGGATGCGGTGCCTGTCTGCGTGGACACGAGTGCAGTGATCCTGGCCCGCGTGCCGGAGATCGCGCAGCTCGACATGACCGATCGATCGCTGTACGACACCATCGAGGAGCACTCGGACGTGCGCATCGCGCGCAGCGCCTACACCGTGCGGGCGGACTCGTGCGACGCGACAACAGCGGAGCTGCTGGAGATCGATCCGGGGTCGCCGATCCTGGTCGGCGACGAGGTCACTTTCGACCGGAAGGGCGTGCCGGTGCTCGCCGGCACCATGAGCTACCGCGCGGATGCGTACCGCTTCGAGGCCGACCTCTATCGCTCGGCCTGATCAGCCGCCGTCGGGCGCTCGTCCGATGCCATTCGGGCGAAGTCTGCGGACAGCCGCTGCAGCGTCGTCTCGTCGACCGGTCGGCCCGCCTCCGCGATCGCATCCAGCGCTGCGCCGGCCACGGGCGGCAGCGTTGCGACACGCGGCGCCGCCGCCGGCAACAGGCGCTGCAAGTGCCCGCGCAGCGCGGCAGCGACCGGTGAGTCGGCCGTCGTCAGCACCGAACCGGTGAGCACGACCGGCACCGGATCGCCACGCTCGAGCAGCCCGACCCGCCGGGCGGCCACCTCTCCGTAGAGCGCCAGCCGACGGCCTTGCTCGTCCACGATCTCGGCTGCCACCGGGTCCCCGTCAACCGCTGCAGCCGTGACGACCGGCGCGGCGCCGGCCTGCGCGGCGGAGCTGGCGCGGTCGTGGCGCCGGGTGAACCACTCGCAGAGCTCGGCAAGGCTGGCCCGCCGGTAGTGCGCGAGCACTCGTTCGGTGAGCGCGGTCGGTGGGCCGAGTCCGAGGTCGGCCAGATACACCGCGCGCAGCGCCTCGCTGACCAGGCCGAGCGCCCCCATCGGGTGCTGCCCCCACCAGCCCATGTCCCAGGTTCGGCCGTCGGCACCGCGGGCCGCGATGGCCGCCGCGGTGCCCGCCGCGAGGGCTACGCCGGCTCCCTGCGGTGCGCCGCAGCGGATCGCGGCGTAACCGTCGTTGCGGATGCTGCGCACCTGCAGCTGCGGCCAGCGCTGCGTCAGGGTTGCGGCCCAGAAGTCGGAGTCGGCGGGCCAGTCCACCCCAGCGAGCCGGAATGCGGCGCTGGCCACGGCGTCACGCGTCCGGCCGGCAGCGGTGAGCGCCGCGTCAATCGCGGCGAACACCTCGTCGACGGCGGCGTCCTCACCGGGCGCGCCGTAGATGTCGCCGCAACGCGAGCGCCCGAGGCCGACCAGCTCGCCGGACGGTCCGCACAGCATCGCCAGGGTCTTCGTGTTGCCCGCGTCGACGCCGAGGTGCGCAGTCATCGCCTCAGGCAAGCAGACGGTCGGGCAGCCACTGCGCATGGGCGGCGGCCAGCTCGTCGTACATCGCTTCGGCGACTGTCAGGGACGGCACCAGCGGATGCGCGACCATGGCCTTGATCGCATCGCGCCGCGTGCCGTTCCAGCCGGCATGCGCAGCCAATATCTGGTACTCGGCAAGCTGCTGCGTGATGCCGAGGACGGAGTGCGGCAGCGGCTTCTGCACCTCGGGGTGGAAGCCCTTGCCGTCGACGGTGCCCCATACCTCCACGACGGTCGATTCCGCGAAGCCGGGCAGGAACTCGCCGGTGTTGGGGATGTTGAACGGCAGCCGGGCGCCGGTGTCGTTGTAGTAGGCGCTGATCGCTTCGATGGCCAGCTCGAGCTCGTGGATGCCACCGCGCGAGCGCGCCGGATCCAGGCGGGGCGCGGGACTCGTCGACTGCTCGGCATAGTGCGCCCAGTAGTCACCCAACGAGCTCATGATGACCTCGGAGCGGGTCATGCGCGCCAGCTGTTGCTCGCGGAGCAGCTCGTCGCGGAAGTAGTAGTAGTTGAAGTAGTCCGACGGCACCGACTCCAGCGCGACGGCAATATGCAACGCACGCATTCCGTTCACGTCGGTGATCGGTCGGTGACGTAGCTCCGCCCACCGCTCGCGCAGGATCGGGATCGCATCCGCACCGTCATAGGTGGCCTCGTTCGACCACACGTTGTGGTTGACGCCCGTCATGTTCACGACGAACTTCGCCGGGTCGAGCCCGGCGGCCTTCGCCACGACCGGCGGGAACACGATCGGCCCTTCGCAGAACGACACGACAGGAATCTCCGTGTTGTCGGCGACTGCCTGGGAGACGATGTTGACTGGGTTCGTGTAGTTGAAGATCCGGGCCCGCGGCGCCACGTCGACTAGGTGCGCGCAGAGCTGCTTCATGACCTGCGCCGATCGCAACGACATCATCAAGCCGCCGGGCCCCTGGGTTTCCTGACCGATCACGCCGTACTTCAGCGGGATCCGCTCGTCGAGCGCGCGGGCCGCGAAGTTGCCGGGTCGGAAGCTGGACAGCACCGCATCGACGTCCGCCACGCCGTCGCGCAGGTTCGTCGTGGCGCGCACCGTGATGTCCAGCCCAGCGGCGCGGGCCATCTGCTCGGCGAGCCGACGGGTGATCTCGAGGTGTTCCGGATCGAGGTCGATCAGGACGAACTCCGAGCCATCGAACTCCGCGCCATGGTGGAGGAACGACGCCATCGTTCCGGGGGCTCGAGATGAGCCGCCGCCCAGGTACGCGATCTTGATGCGGGCCATGATTCTCCTCAGCGATCGGGGGCCGCCGCGGCCCGTATTTCGGTGCGCGGCGCAATTGCGCGGTCGTCAACGAACAGGGCGGGCTCGGCGCATTCCACGAGCACGGTCGCCGGCCAATCAGGTTCGTACCCGTCGGCGGCCAGCAGGCGTCTTACTGCGTCTGCCTTGTGCGGCCCGTGCGCGACCATCACGGTTCGCTTCGAGAGGTTCCGGATGGTGCCGACGCCGACTGTCACGCCGTACCGGGGCACCCGGTCGAGGTCGTGACGAAAGGTCGGGAACGTGTGCAGGTTGTCTCGGCGGGTGGGCTCGGCGAGGGTGACGACCCGGGTCCGCGAGTTCGACGGACTGCCGGGTGGGTTGAAGCCGACGTGCCCGTCGGTGGCGCCGGTGGCGAGGATGAACAGGTCCACACCGCCGGCGTCGGCGATCCGCACGTCGTACTCGGCATCGGAGGCCGGATCCGGGATCCAGAGATGTTCGCGCGCGATCCCCCGACCGGATTGCGCGCTCGCATTGAGGCGCTCGACGATGTCGACCCTGCCGAACCGCGCGCAGCTGTGCGCGGCGCGTGCGTCAACAGCTCGCATCGCACCCGTGGCCTCGTCCGACTCGACGTATTCGTCCATCATGACGATGACCAACCCGCGCAGATCCAACCGGCGGCGCGCCACCTCGTCCGCCAACGCCAGGTACGTGCTGAACGGACTTCGGCCGCTCGGGCAGCCGAGGAGATAGCGCCCACCGCGCGCCGCGGCGATCCCGTCTGCGATCAGCCGGGCGAGCGCGCGGCCGAGCGAGCGAGGCTCGCCGAAGACGGTGGGCGCGACACGCAACCGAACTCCCCTTCGTACCATAAGGTCCAATCGAGGCTAACCTGGTCTAACTGGTTTGGTCAAACCGCGTGGCGGCAAGCACGGCCGGCGGCCGGCGAACTTCCGGACGACTGACGTTTTCCGTGTGCTGCACGGATGTTCGTGCAAGCCACGCGTGCTGTACTGCGGCGTGCGGGAGGCTCGCACCGCAGCAGCACGGTTGACGCTGGTTGGCCGGCGAGGGCGGCAGCAGCACGAGAGGGACCAAAGTCCGCCGGGGGGATGACGTTGAGTCCTGATGGACACCTTGCCCCGCTTCGTACCTTGGACGTGCGAGGTTCGAGCCAGCCGGTGCGCCCGAGTTCTCGGCGCGCAGCGTGTGCAGCGTTCGGATCCGCGTGCAAGCGCTACTGCAGGGGTGGTGTCATGCAGGTCGGGATGGCCGAGACGCTCACCACTGACACCTGCGTCATCGCCTTCGGCGACACCGCCGCGGCCTACCAGCAGCAGGCGCACCAATACGTAGCAGCGCGCCGAGCAACGCCGCTCGGACCGCGCGCCCGCAGCAATTGCACGGCCACGGCCATGTCACACACCGCTCGCAGCGGCACCGACGGCCAAGGCCTGACCCCCGCCTGACCACGGCAGCAACCGGAGATGCCATGACGCCAACACGCCGTCACCACCTCACCGCGTCCGGCCGGGCCGCGGTGGCATCCGTGACCGCGGATGACACCGAGGTCAATGTCCACTTCCACATCCGCGCCGGGCAGCTTGCACCGGGCACGCGGGCGAGAATCGTGGCCCGTGTCTTCGCGCTGCCGGAGTTGCGCGATCGGAAGGCGTTGCGCGCGACGGTGCCGCTCGGTGACGCGGAATTGCTCCACCAGCTACGCCGTCGTTGCACATCCTTGTCGGCTCGGGCGGCAGGCGCGACCTGCCTCGTCGACGCGGACCTGGGCGGGGCCAGGTAGCCGTTCGCCTGTGAGCACCGGCCGGCCCGATTCGATCTCGCCGGAACGGGGTGGTGGATGCTCTTGGGGTGGCGCGTGATGCGGATCTTGCTGATGGGGTGCTGGAGCTTGCGGGACTGACTCGTCGCTTCGGGTCGGTCACTGCCCTGGACGACCTGTCGTTCTCGGTGCGGGCCGGGCAAGTGGTCGGCTTCCTGGGTCCGAACGGTGCCGGGAAGACCACCACGATGCGCGCAATCTTCGGGCTCGTCGAGCTCGATGCCGGCACGGTGCGCTGGAACGGCGGGTCGGTGGGCGCGGCACAGCGGCGCCGGTTCGGTTACATGCCTGAGGAGCGCGGGCTCTATCCCGGGATGTTGGTCGGCGAGCAGGTGGAGTACCTCGGCCGGCTGCACGGCATGACGCGCCACGACGCGACTGCCGCCACACGCGCCTGGCTGGAGCGCCTCGGCCTGGCCGACCGCGCGGCGGACAAGGTCGAGTCGCTGTCCCACGGCAACCAGCAGCGCGCGCAGTTGGCCGCCGCCCTCGTCCATGAGCCTGACGTGCTGGTCTTGGACGAGCCGCTGGCCGGACTGGATCCGACCGGGATCGACGCGATCGGCGCGGTGTTGGTGGAGCAGGCGCAGGCCGGCCGTTTCGTGCTGCTGTCCAGCCACCAGCTGGACCTCGTCGAGGACCTCTGCGACGCAGTGACGATCATCGATCACGGCCGGCTGGTCGTGAGCGGCACGGTCGACGAGCTCGCCAGCACCGGCCCGCGCCGGCTCGTGGTGCGTGTCGACGACGACCGCACCGGCACCTGGGCACGGCAGCTGCCCGGCGTGACCGTCTCCGAGCTGGATCGCGGCGCGGTGCGGCTCATGCTCGCGGAGGACGTCGACAGCCAGACCGTGCTCGCCGCCGCGATGGCCGCGGGACGGGTCAGCGAATTCACGTTCACCCGCCGGCGGCTGTCCGAGGTGTTTCGCGAGGCGATGGCATGACCGGTCGGCTCGCCCCCGTCCTCATCGTGGCCGCTGCAGTGGTCTTCATCGCGGTTCGGCTGCGCCGCAAACAGACTCGGCTCGCTCCGAAGTGGCGGACCAGAACGGACGGCGTGTCGGGCCCAGTCGAGCTGGTCGCGGGCCGCGAAGTGCGGCAGCGGCTGCGGGGGCGCGCCTTCCGAGTCGCTACCGGGTTGCTGCTGCTCGGGGTGGCCGCCGCGATCGTCATCCCGGTCGCGACGAAGGGCAAGACGCACCCGCAAGACGTCGGCGTGGTCGGCCACCTCACGCAATCGCTGCGCCGCGCCATCGGCACCGCGGCGAAGGGCGTCCACGCCGAGGTGCGCATCGTGCCGCAACAGAGTCGCAAGCAGGCCGATGCGGGTCTGCGCGCCGGAACGATCGACCTGGCGCTCGTCGACGGCGATCGGGTTGTGGTGAAGCACGCGCCGAGCAGCGGCGACACGACGCAGACCTCCGAGCTCGCGCGCGCCGTCGCGCAGCTGCTCGGCGTCGGCAAGGCCGTCCGGGCTGCCGGGTTGACCGCCGCGCAACAGGCGGAGCTCGCTGCGGCCAGGCCGCTGCCGATCACCGGACTGGAGCCGTCGCGCACCACGACCGCCGCCCGCTCGACCGCGACCTTCGGCCTGATCGTGCTGTTCATCCTGCTCAGCCAGTACCTGTCGTGGACGCTCATCGGCGTCATGGAGGAGAAGTCCAGCCGAGTCGTCGAGGTGCTGCTGTCCACGATCCGTCCACTGCACCTGCTCGCCGGCAAGGTGATCGGCATCGGCGTCGTCGTGTTCGCCCAGGCCGCGGTGGCTGCCGGGTTCGCACTCCTGCTCGCCCGGGCCGTCGGTTCCGATCTGCTGCACGGCGCCGCGCCGCTGGTGCTGCTCAGCACCGTGCTCTGGCTGGTGCTCGGCTACGCCTTCTACTCCTGGCTGTACGCCGCGGCCGGCTCCATGGCCGAGCGACAGGACCAGGTCCAGTCACTGGCCGTTCCCCTCGTGCTGCCGCTCGTCGCCGCCTACGTCATCAGCCTTACCGTGCTTAGCAGCGGCGGCGCACCGCCGCTCTATGCCGAGATCCTCGCCTACCTTCCACCGACCGCACCGTTCGCGATGACCGCGCTCGTCGGCCTCGATGCCGTCACGTGGTGGCAATTCACGCTTTCCGCCGTTGCCACCGCGGCGAGCGTCGCAGTCGTCGCCTTCCTCGCCGCCGGGGTCTACCGACGCGCGATCCTGCGCACCGGTCGACGCGTCCAGTTTCGCGAGATCCTCGGCCGCGCTTCACGATCGCCGCGACCCGACGCACGCTGACGACGGCTCGATGGCGCCGATTGGCCTGCGCGTTCGAGGGCTTTGTGGTGATTGGCGGCGGGCGAAACCTACCTTCGCGCGCCAGGCGACGGATGCTTCGTTGACCGGTCTTGGACTCGCGGTCTACGTTCCGCTCGACAGGCGGATGTCGATCATGGTGCCGCCACGCCACCGGCTGTCGGCGTCAGGAGACGGGGGAATCCGATGACGAACTACGGACCGGCGCAGGGTCCCTCTGGACCTTCGCCGGAATTGCCACAACCCGAATATGTGCAGCCTGCAGGGTATGGATCGCCTGCGCAGTACGGGCAGCACCGCAGGCCGGGCTTCGAGCCGAAGCTGGTCAATCCGCTCGACTGGGCGGCCATGGGTGCTGGAGTTCTCGCGCTCATCTTCTCGTTCTTCGCGTACTACACCTACGACGCAAAAGCCCCCGAAGTGAGAACAGAGTGCGCACGCCCGTCCGATGTCCCCGTGCAGGTACGCGGCCTGGTCCATGACCTGTGCAGCGGGACCTCCGCCGGGGCCTGGCACGGGTTCTTCGGCTGGTTCGGCGTGCTGCTCGGCTTGTTCGCCGCGGGCCTCGTCGCGTTCACGGTGTTCGTGTCCCAGGCGAAGCCGGCGGGGCGGACGCGTCTCGTCGCCCTTGCTGCCGCTGGACTCGGCCTGGTGTCGACGCTCATCGCGCTGGCCGTCGTCCCGGACTGGCCCGCGCTCAAGAACCTGGTGTCGATGTTCGGGGGGTCGTACTCGAGCAGGCTGTACCACAGGAACATCGCGGACGGCCACGGGTTCTCGTACTGGATCGTGCTGATCCTGCTCGGCGTGCTCACGGTCGTCACCTTCCTTCGGATGCAGCAGACCCGCGGCGCAATGCCAGCGCTGAGCCGAGGCACACGTCCGGCCGGCGACCCCGGTTACGCGCCGTCGCCCGGCTACGGCCAGTCGCTCGCACCGCCCGCCGCCCCGCCGCAGCAGCAGCTATGGGCTGAGCCGCAGGCTCCACCACAATGGGCTCCACCGCAGTCATCCACCCAGCCCTTGCCGTGGGGTCCGCCACCAGATCAGTGGAACCGCCCACAGTGACGTCGTAGCGGTTACGAATCGGCGAGATCCTCGGCCAGAGCGCACCGCTCGCCGGCGCCGTGAAATTCAGCCGCGCGCGAGCGCCTGCAGGGTCAGCGGGAACTGCGGTGGCCCGAGCGTCGACAGGCAGGTCGTGTCGAGGTCATCCGGCGCTCCCCGATCGATGAACGACGTCATGATCGAGGTCACGCAGGCTGCGGAGTTGGGGTCGAGGTCGTGAGCTTGGCCGGGGACAGCGAGTTCGAGGCTGTTCGGCCACAGCGCAGCCGCCCCCGTCATGTTCGCCGGCGGGTCCTGGGGGTCTGCCTCGCCGTTCAGAGCCAGCACCGGGACGTTGGCGCTGGGTTGCTGGCCGCTGGTCGCAAGTGCGTGGGCCGGTGAGATGAGGCGGCACACGTACTGCCACCACCGGGCGTTAGCCAGGTCTGATTGGTACTCGTAACCGTTGCTGCCGCCGAGCCGGTCGGGGTCGAAGCGCGCCCACGCCTCGTTGCATCTGGTGGCATACGCCAGCATCTGGTTGCCGCTCGCGGTCGTGTTCTGGTCCTCGGGCATGGCCTTGGCGATCGCGAGCAGGGCTGCTACACGGTCGGTCGCCGAGCCGAGGATGTGGATCAGGAGCGGGACGCCGGCCTGGGTGGTGGCGACGGTCAGTTGTTGGTGGAGCCCAGTGGCGAGCCAATCCGCGTCGAAGACGACCCGCCGGCCGGTCGGTGAACGGTCGGCTGGCACCACCCAAGGATGCTGATTGATCGAGTTCCACGCCGCGGACCAGTCCGCGCGCAGCTCGGGAAACGCCCGGTGGCAGCCCGGGTCGCCGGCAC
Organism: Jatrophihabitans sp.; assembly: GCA_035642535.1. Lineage (GTDB taxonomy): Bacteria > Actinomycetota > Actinomycetes > Mycobacteriales > Jatrophihabitantaceae > Jatrophihabitans. The sequence goes on from DASQSE010000063.1 coordinate 38,526, forward strand.
ATTCGTCGAACACTTCGTCGAGGGCGCGTTGTGCGTTCTGTGGGAACCGTTCGAAGACCGGAACGTCCAGCAGCGTTCCGCTGAGCAGGGTCATCGTGCGGACCCGGTCGGCGTGCCGCTCCAGGAATACCTGCTCCGCGGTCGCACCGTACGAGATGCCGACGACGTTGACCTTCGCGTATTGCAGGTCGGTGAGGACCTCGTCGACGTCGTCGACCGACATCGCAGTCGTGTACGAGCCGAGGTCGGCCTGCAGGTGCTGAAGGCAGGACTCGACGCTCGTCCGCAACGCCGCCTTGTCCGCGAGACCGGGAAAGGCCGGGCAGGTCAGCTTCGACGCCCCGGTACCGCGTTGGTCGATGAACACCACGTCTCGATCGGTGACGGCGCCGAACAGCGGCCGCACCCGGTTGATCATGTCGACCGCGGAATCGCCGGGACCGCCGGCGAACCAGACGATGGGATCCGGATGACGCCGCGGCGCGGCTGCCGGGAAGACGACGACCCTGAGAGGAATGCGGCGACCCGTGTCGGCGAGCCGCTGCTCGCGCACCAGCAGCGTGCCGCAACGTGCCGAGATCCCGTCGCGGCTGCACGGGCTGAGTACCAGCCCGGGTGTCGTGCTGCTCGACGATCCCCCGCCGCACCCGGCGAGCGACGCGGCCAGCAGTGCGGTGACAGCCACGATCTCGCACGCCCGGCCGCTGAAACCGGCGCCCCGTCCCCGGCGCCTCATACCTACGATGCTGGTTCCGACGTCCGCGACCGAGTAGAGCCGATGGACCCTGCGTTGTGATGGCGCCGACCTACGGGGCAAGACCCCTGCGCCGCTGGACGCGGAGCAGGTACTCCTTGCGGTCGAGCGGGTTGTGGTCGGTCCTCGGCCGGCTGGGCGGCGCCCCGCGAACCACCTGGTAGTGGTCGAACTCGGTCTCGACCAGTCCCTCGCCGCGGGTCAGCGTCGGCAGCTGCTGCTGCAAGGCGTGCACGCGCGCTGCGGGGACCACGCCGTCGACCGCTGCGGACGCATCGTGCAGGGCCGGCGGCTCGGGCACCGCGCCGAGTTCGGCCGCACCGTGCAGCACAGCGGCCAGCGTGTCCATCGGTACCTCGGCGCGGAAGCGGTGAATCGGCTCGAAGACGCGAGTGCCCGCCTTCCGCAACGCGGCCATGAGCACCAGCGGCGTGAGGTTGCGGAAATCGCCGGCGGTGCTCGACATGGTCTTGTCGAACGTCGCGTGCGCGTGGCTCTGCCGCGCCCAGTAGCCGGCGTGCGTCATCGTCACCGTGCAGTCCGTGACCCGCCACCCGCACAGGCCCTGCCCCAGCGCGCTGTGCACCGTTTCCTCGACGGCCCGGAAGAACGCCGGCGGCATCGAGCCGGGCTCGACGCCGAGCCGGAACCGGACGCCCGCGCCTCCCGGCGCCGGGTCGATGCGCAGCCCTACCGTGGCCAGGAACGGATTCCGGTCGGTACCGATGATCTCGGCAGCGCAGCCCGCGCCCACCGGCCGCTCGATGCAGATCGTCGTCGTTTCCCGAAACGTGACGTCGACGCCGAACTCGTCGGCCAGCGTCGCCTGGACAACCTCCTTCTGCACCTCGCCGTAGAGCGACACGGAGATCTCGTCGCGGATGTCGTCCTGGCGCACGTTGATGAGCGGATCCTGCTCGGCCAGTCGCCGCAGCGCGGCCCGCAGCACGCCCTGATCGCCCGGCCGGGGCACCACGACGGTCTCCAGGGTCGGCGGCGCGAAATGCCGCGTCGCGGCCGACGGTCGGCGCCCGATGGCATCGCCGACCCGGACGTCGGCCAGCCCCCAAACCTTGGCGATCTGCCCAGCACCCACGCCCTTCTCGCGGACGGTGCGCCCGCCGTCGAACACGCTGATCGCAGTCACCTTGGCGCGGCCACGCTCGCCGTACTCGACGCGGTCGCGCACCTGCAACGCGCCCGAGAACATGCGGACGTACGCGATCTTCTCGTCGGCCGGCCCGCGCTCCACCTTGAACGTCGTCGCCGACAGCTCATCGTCGGGATCGCCCTGCGCGACGGGCAGCAGTTCGATCAGGCCGCGGGTGAGCTGGTCCACTCCTGCGCCCGTCATCGCCGAGCCGAAGAACACCGGGTGAACGAGCGTCCGTGCCGTCTGCGCGCGAAGCTGGCGCAGCAACTGACCGAACGAGAGCGCGGCCTCGTCGGTGACGAACAGGTCGAGCAGTTCGTCGTCGTGATCGGCGAGAGTGTCGCGCAGGCGCGCGGCGAACGCGCCGTCCGCAGCACCGAACGGTGTGACGCGGGCGGCCCGCGTGCCCAGGTCGTCGACCCGACCCATCGCCACTACGGACGGCGTCAGCTTCTTGGCGACGTCGCGCAGCGTGTCACTCTCGGCGGCACCCGCGCGGTCCACCTTGTTGATGAAGATCAGGGTCGGGATGCCGAGTCGCTGCAGCACTCGCATCAGCACCCGGGTCTGTGCCTGCACACCCTCGACGGCGGAGACGACGAGCACCGCGCCGTCGAGCACGTTGAGAACACGCTCGACCTCGGCGATGAAGTCGGGGTGGCCAGGCGTGTCGATCAGGTTGATCGCGACGTCGTCGACGACGAACGACGCCACGGCAGACCTGATCGTGATGCCGCGTTGCCGTTCGAGGTCGAGGAAGTCGGTCTGCGTGCTGCCGCGGTCGACACTGCCGACCTCGTCGATGACTCCGGCGGCGTAGAGGAGCCGCTCGGTCAGGCTTGTCTTACCGGCGTCGACGTGCGCCAGGATTCCCAAGTTGAGCATTCGCATTGCGCGCCATGTCCTTCGAAGGGGTTGCAGAAACCGTCGGTGCGGACATCTGCGGGGCGCGCATTGCTTCGCCTCCTCCGAAATCGGGCTTTCGCGCAAGTCGAACAAATCCGGCGCAGGAGGGCAAGCGGTTTTCCGGCCGCGGCGGAGTGACCTTCGACCGGTCGCGGCCAGCAGTGGGCGCGGGCATGCTGATCTGGACGAAGCTGCGAAAGGCAGGTCGACAGCGATGCAGACGATGGGACTCGAGGACCGACTCGTCGACCGGAACAGCTATGCGCACGCCGTGGAACGCTGCACCGCGGCAAACATCATCCTGCCTACCTTCGCGCAGTTGGCCGAACCGGCGACGATCCCGCCGTCGATCATCGCCGCACTTTCCGGCGTCGGACCCGACGAGCCGGACCCGTTGAACCTGTTCCGGGTGCATTGGTACAACGACGCGACACGCGTCGGTCGAGCACGCGTTCCCGACCACGTTGTGCTGCCGCGCGAACTCACCGGCGTCGACGCCCGCATCGTCGTTGCGTTCGGCAACCGGTTCCCGATGATCGGTGCCCACAAGGTGCTCGCGGCATATGCCTGCCTCGCCCCGCGGCTGGTGACCGGACAGTTCGACCCGGCCGTGCACCGTGCGGTGTGGCCGTCCACCGGCAACTACTGCCGCGGTGGGGTCGCCATTTCGCGGATCATGGGTTGCCGCGGCGTCGCCGTACTCCCCGAAGGCATGAGCGCAGAGCGGTTCCACTGGCTCGGAGAGTGGGTCGCCGAGCCCGGCGACATCATTCGAACGCCGGGCACCGAGAGCAACGTCAAGGAGATCTACGACCGGTGTGCCGAGTTGGCTCGCGATCCGTCGAACGTGATCCTCAACCAGTTCGCGGAGTTCGGTAACCATCTCGTGCACTACCTGTGCACCGGACGAGCACTCGGCGCGGTGTTCGAGCACCTCTCGGACGTCGAGCCGCAGCTACGACTGCGGGCGTTCGTCTCCGCTTCGGGGTCGGCGGGCACGCTCGGTGCCGGCGACTACCTCAAGGAGAACTTCGGCGCAGCGATTGTCGCGGCCGAGGCGCTCGAGTGCCCCACGATGCTGCGCAACGGCTTCGGCGAGCACAACATCCAGGGCATCGGCGACAAGCACATCCCGTTGATCCACAACGTCCACAACACCGACTTCGTCGCCGACGTCACCGACCGCGCCACGGATCAGCTCCTCGTGCTGTTCAACGACCCAATAGGGCGTACGTACTTGCGTGCGCGTCGCCGCGTGCCGGGTTCGGTGCTCGACACGCTGTCGTCGTTCGGGCTGTCGAGCATCTGCAACGTGCTGGCCGCGGTCAAGCTCGCCAAGCATCTCGCCCTGGGTCCCGACGACGTGATCGTGACGGTGGCGACCGACGGGGCCGAGATGTACGAGAGCGAGCGGCAGCGGATCGGCGCGCGCGACTTCCCGGATGGCTTCGACGCGACTGCCGCTGCCGAGGTGTACGCGCGCTGGCTGCTCGGTGCGGACACCGACAACCTGCTCGAAACGACGAACGAGGACCGGGCGCGGATCTTCAACCTCGGCTATTACACGTGGGTCGAACAGCAAGCTGTCACACCGGGGGATTTCGTCGCCCGCGCCGAGCAGTCGTTCTGGGTCGCCCTGCGCCAGAAGCTCGCTGCGTGGGACGCGCTGATCGAGGAGTTCAACGCGCGCACCGGCGTGCCGGCCGGACGATGAAGCCCTCCCCCAGCCGCCTCGTGTGCCGCGGGTGCGGCGCCGCGCCGCAGTGCGACGAGCCGTACCCGTTCCGGTGCCCGAACGCCGGACGAGACGACGTCGACCACGTGCTCGTGCGGGTCCTCGACTATGCGCAGGTGCGCTTCCCCGGCGGGGCGGCCGGCCCGGACGAGCCGTTCGTGCGCTACCGCGGACTGCTGCACAGCTACCACCGCGCGCGCGCCGGTGGGCTGCCCGACGACGAGTACGCAACGCTCGTCGAACGACTCGACGAAGCGGTGCGCGCGGTCGACGGCCGCGGGTTCGTCGCGACCCCGCTCGCCCGGGTGGCTGGCCTGTCCGATCACCTCGGTTTCGACGCGACCGGCGGCGTGTGGGTCAAGGACGAGACCGGCAACGTGGCCGGCTCGCACAAGGCACGGCACCTGATGGGCGTCCTGCTGCACCTCGAGGTCTCCGAACGGCTCGGCCTGGCCGACCCCAGCGCGCGACCCGATCTCGCGATCGCCAGTTGCGGCAACGCCGCGCTCGCCGCAGCCGTGCTCGCCCGCGCGGCCGGGCGCCGGCTGCGGGTGTTCGTACCGGACGAAGCCGATCCGGGAATCGTCCGGTCACTGACCGGGCTCGGTGCGGACGTGGTCGCGTGTGCGCGGCAACCAGGCGCCTCCGGCGATCCGTGCTTCGCCCGAATGCGGAACGATCTCGCCCGGGGCGCGATCCCGTTCACCTGCCAGGGCACCGAGAACGGGCTGGTCATCGAAGGGGGCGAGACGCTGGGGTACGAGATCGCCGCGGAGCTGTCGGCCGCCGGCACCGCCGTCGACCACGTCGTCGTGCAGGTCGGCGGTGGTGCACTCGCCAGTGCGTGCAGCCAGGCGCTGCGCGAAGCGGTCGAGCTCGGCGCGCTCGCCCGGATGCCGCGCATCCACGCTGTTCAGACCGTGGGCGGCCATCCGCTTGATCGCGCGTACCGCAAGGTACGGCAGCTGCTCCCGGAGTCGCCGACCGTCGCCGAAGTCGACGCGACGTTGCGTACCGCGGCGACGCAAAGATCGCGGTTCATGGTGCCGTGGCCCGACGAGCCGCACAGCATCGCGACCGGCATCCTCGACGACGAGACCTACGACTGGCTGGCCGTGGTCGACGGACTTCTCAAGAGCGGCGGGCAGTCGGTCGTGGTGAGCGAAGCCCGCATCGCGCGCGCCAACGAACTCGGTCGCGAGGCGGGGTATCCCGTCGATCACACAGGTACGTCCGGATTGGCCGGGCTGCTGCAACTCGTCGACGACGGCGTCGTCCGTCCGAGCGACCGCGTGGTGGTGTTGTTCACCGGCCTCGACCGGTCCGCGATGCGGTAGGTCCTACGCCTCTGGCGACCGCGGCTGACTGCGGCGCACCGTGGCCTCGTGGCGTATGTGCAACGGCCCGACGCCTCGACGATGGTCGCGCTCTGCGGCGCGACCATCGTGGTCGCACTCGAGCCGCCTGAACTGGTGTGCTCCGATCTGCTCCTGGCAGACGGCCGGATCCGCGCGATCGGTCCGGCGCCCGACGGGGTGCCGCAGCGGGACTGCTCCGGGATGCTGATCCTGCCCGGCAATGTGTGCGCCCACCACCACTTGTACTCGTCCCTGACGCGGGGCATGCCGTACCGCTTGGCCCGGCCGGCGAGTTTCGTCGAGATCCTCCAGCGGGTCTGGTGGCGGGTCGACCGGGCCCTCGACGAGGAGAGCATCCGCGCTGCGGCGCTGCGCGGCGGGCTCGATGCGCTGCTGGCAGGCACCACGACCATCGTCGATCACCACGCCTCGCCGAACGCGATCGACGGCTCGCTCGACATCATCGCCGACGCGCTCGGCGAACTCGGCTTGCGTGCCGTGCTGTGCTACGAGGTCACGGACCGGGACGGTCCACGGCGCGCTGCCGCCGGCATCGCCGAGAACGTGCGTTTCCTCGGCCGTGCTCGGCCACTTGCGCGCGGGATGATCGGCGCGCACGCGTCGTGCACGCTGTCCGACGACACGCTCGCCGCAGTCGTCGGCGCGGCGCGCGCGACTGGTGCCGGCGTGCACATCCACGTCGCCGAGGACGCCGCCGACCAGCGTGACGCCGCCGCGCAATACGGCCGCGGCGTGGTCGATCGGCTGCAGCTGGCCGGGGTGATCAATGATCGGGCGCTGCTCGCGCACTGCGTGCGCGTCGGCCAGGCGGAGATCGACGTCATCGCGGCAGCAGGTGCGACGGTCGTCTGCAACCCGCGCAGCAACATGAGCAACGCGGTCGGGTACTCGCCGTTCAACCGCCGCGCCGGCCGGGTCGCGCTCGGGACGGACGGGGTGGACGGCGACATGTTCGCCGAGTCGCACACCGGCTTCTTCCGGGCGAGGGAAGCGGGCGGCGCCGCTGACGCCTGGCCGCTGGCCCGACTCGCCGAAGGCGCCGCGTTCGCCGGCCGTTGCTACGGCGAGCCGCTGCTGGGCACGCTGCGTCCCGGCGCGCCCGCGGACCTGATCGTCGTCGACTACCCGACTCCGACGCCGCTGACCGCCGGGAACCTCGCGGGTCACTGGATCTTCGGCCTGTCGGCCGGCCGGGTGCGCGACGTCTACGTGGCCGGCGAACCCGTGCTCGCCGACGGCCGGTCGACGCGCGTCGAGGAGGCGAAGGTGGCGGCCGACGGACTGCGCGTCGCCGAAGGGCTGTGGAGCCGGCTCGAAGAACTGCGCCCGCACGTCTTCACCCCAAAGGGAGGCGGCTGCTCATGAGGGTCGCGCTGTACCTCCAGGACAAGCACCCGATCCGCGACGGGATGGACTACGTCCGGTACGCCGAGCAGCGCGGCTTCGAAGCCGTGTGGCAGGCGGAGAGCCGGCTCGTGCGTGAGGCCACGATCCCGATGGCGGCGTACGCATCGGTGACGAACCGGATCAAGGTCGGCTCCGGCGTGGTGTCGATGTGGACCCGGAACGTGGGGCTGCTGGCTGCGACGTTCTCGACGCTCGACGACCTGGCGCCGGGTCGGGTCATCCTCGGCCTCGGCGCGTGGTGGGATCCGCTGGCGGCCAAGGTCGGCATCGACCGGCGCAGGCCGCTGCGCGCGATGCGCGAGACCGTCGAGGCGACCCGGCGGCTGCTGGCGATGGAGCGCGTCACGTACCACGGCGAGTTCGTGCACCTCGACGACGTCGAGATCGACATCGTGCACGGCGACCGGTCCCCCAAGCACGTACCGATCTACCTCGGTGCGACCGGTATGCAGATGATGGAGCTTGCCGGCGGCATCGCCGACGGGGTGCTGCTGAACTACATGGTCGGGCCTGACTACAACAAGCGCGCGCTCGACGCGCTCGCCGTAGGCGCCGAGAAGGCCGGCCGCACCCTTGCCGAGATCGACCGCCCGCAGCTGATCGTCTGCTCGGTCGACACCGACCGCGACACTGCACTCGACCGGTCGCGCGAGTTGTTGACCCAGTATCTCGGCCAGCAACCGCACATCATGAAGGCGAGCGGCGTCGATCCGGAGCTCATCGACGAGATCGGCAAGATCCTCACCTGGCCGGCCGGGCCGGAACAGATCCGCAAAGCGATGCGGCTCGTGCCAGATGACGTGGTGCAGATGATCACGGCATCCGGCACGCCCGAGGAGTGCCGCGCGAAGGTTGCGGAGTACGCCGACAGCGGTGCGACGTGCCCCGTCCTCTATCCCGTCGGTGACGACGTGCATCTCATGCTCGACACGTTTGGAGTTACGCAATGAAAAGCTTCCTGGGCCGCGACATCCTCTCGCTGAAGGACATGGAGCGCGACGAGTTCTTCCGGATCTTCGAAGTCGCCGACACGCTGTCGCCGCACGCTCGGAACCGGCGCAACACCGATCTGCTCGCGTCGAAGACGCTGCTCACCGCGTTCTACCAGCCGAGCACCCGGACCCGGCTGTCCACCGAGGCGGCCATGCATCGGCTCGGCGGTCACGTGCTCGGGTTCTCCGACGCGAAGATGACGCGCGCCGGGGACTTCTACCAGGAGACGATCAAGGACACCGTCCACATGCTCGAGTACTACGGCGACGTGATCGCGATGCGCCACCACCAGCAGGGAGCACCGGCCGAGGCCGCCAAGTGGGCTTCGGTGCCGGTGATCAACTGCGGTGACGGGTGGGGTGAGCACCCGACGCAGGTGCTGACCGACCTCTACACCATCTGGAAGGACAAGGGCCGGCTCGACGGGTTGAGCGTGCTCTGCGTCGGCGACATGCGGATGCGGACGATGCACTCCATCCTCTATGCGGCGTCGCAGTTCGACATCGAGGCGATGGTCGTCTCACCGCCGGACATGTCGCTGCTGGACGAGTTCAAGGCCGAACTGGACGAGCGCAACGTCGCCTATCGAGAGGTCGAATCCGTCGAGAAGTGCATCGCGGACGCCGACGTGATCTACATGGAGCCCGTGGTGCAGGCCGACTACACGAAGGCCCGGGTCGACCCGACCACGGAGTACGGGGCGACTCCTGCGGCGTATCGGGTCACGCGTCAGCTTCTCGCGGACAAGGCCAAGCGCGACGCGATCATCCTGCACTCGCTGCCGAGGATGGACGAGCTGCCGCCGGACGTCGACGGTACCCGGCACGCCCGCTACTGGGTCGAGGCGTACAACGGCGTGGTGCTGCGCATGGCGCTGCTCGCCCTCGTCCTCGGTGCGATCGAGTAGGCGCCGGCCATGCAGACGAACCTCCGCGGCCGCGACGTCATCGACTTCCAGGAGTGGACGAAGGACGAACTCGACACCGTGCTCGACGTCGCGTTCGAGTTGAAGCGAGACCGTGCCCTCGGCCGCGCCCACCCGTACCTGCGCGACAAGTCGCTGGCCATGCTCTTCTTCTTCGCGAGCACTCGGACACGCTCGTCGTTCGAGGCGGGCATGACCCAGCTGGGCGGGCACGCCCAGTTCATCGAGAGTCGCACGACGCAGATCGCGCACGGCGACACTGCGAAGGAGATCGGCGAGATCCTCGGGCGCTACCACGACGGCATCGCGATCCGGAACGTCGACTGGCGGATCGGCAATCACTACATCCGCGAGGTGGCGGAAGCGAGCCGGGTGCCCGTCCTCAACATGCAGTGCGACGTCTACCACCCGCATCAGGCGCTGGCCGACCTGATGACGGTGATCGAGCGGTTCGGCGATCCGCGCGGCAGGACCGCGACGATCAGCTGGGCGTGCGCCAAGACCTACTCGAAGCCGATCAGCGTGCCGCAGAGCCTGATGCTGCTGCTGCCCCGGTTCGGGATGAACGTCCGGCTGGTGCACCCGCCGGAGTTCGGGCTGATGGCCGACGTCGTCGAGCAGACCAAGGAGAACGCGCAGCGGGCACATGCGTCGTTCGAGATCCTGGACGACTTCGACGAAGGCGTGCGCGGCACCGACGTCGTATATGCCAAGAGCTGGGGCGCTGTTGTGAACGCGATCGACGAAGCCGAGGAGGAGCGCCTCGTCGAGAAGTACGAGTCGTGGATCGCTGACGACCGACGGCTCGCCACTGCGGCAGCGGACGCGATCTACCTGCATCCACTACCGGCGGAGCGGGGCGTCGAGGTGACCGACGAGGTGATCGACGGACCGCGGTCGGCCGTCTACGACCAGGCCGAGAACCGCCTGCACGGCCAGAAGGCCGTCATGGCGTTGACGATGGGCTGAGCTCGTTGTGCGCCTGGTGGTTGCTGTAGAGATCAACTAGCGACCACGCGGCGCACATCGCTGGCTGTCCACACGGCACTGCACGCACGTACGCGTCGCGGCAGGCTTGCCTGATGCGTCCAATCCCGTCCGTGGCCCGGCTGCAGGGTGGCGTGTTCACCGTTGCGCAAGCGGCGACAGCGGGGTGGACGCGGTCGGCGCTGCGGCATGCGGTGTCGAACGGTCAGTTGCTGGTCGTGCGCCGCGGCATCCTGGCGATGGCACCGACGCCGACGGACCTGCTCCGGCTCGCCTCCGAAGCGCGGCATCGAATCGCGACGGCGGCCGCGCTGTTGGCCAAGCCCGGCTCGGTCGCGAGTCACGCATCTGTGGGGTTGCTGCTTGACATCCCGATCCTCGACCCCGACACCGCGCCCTGCGTGACAGTCGCGGCCGGGCGGGCATCCGAACTGGCGGGCGTCCACGTGCACCGCGCCCGCCTCGATCCGCCGATCCACCTCGGCAACCTCCCACTGACGCACCCCGCGTTGGCCGTCGTCGATACCGCAGGCGAGCACGGGAGGGCGGCAGGGTTGGTGATCGCCGATGCCGCATTGGGCAACAGCCTGATCACGAGTGCCGACCTGGCACGCGCTCTCGACGCGCGACAGGGCTGGCTGGTGTGACGATTACGCGGTGGGTGGCCGGCTTCGCCGATCCGCGCGCCGAGTCGCCGTTGGAGTCCATCTCTCGACTCGGCATGCACGACCACGACCTCCCGGCTCCCGAGTCTCAGGTCGAGATCTGGGTCGACGGGCGGCTCATCGGCCGCGTCGATTTCTACTGGGACGAATACCGGGTGATCGGCGAGGCCGACGGGTGGGGCAAGTACGCCAACGACTGGCGCAAGTTCCGTGACCAGAAGCGCAAGGACGCGTACTACGAACGCGCGGGCGCGGTCGTGACGCGTTGGGACTCCGACGAGGCCAAGGACTTTGCCGCCGTCGCGGCCCGACTGCGGGAGGACTTGCGCCGCGGTGCCGCCCGCCCGGTCAGTCAACGCCGCTGGATCGCGCGTCCGACAGGCCCGGCGCGATGTGCGCCTGGTGGCCGCTGCACAGATCAACTAGCGACCACGCGGCGCACACGGCCCGATCGGGCTGGCTGCCCTGGGGCTTTTGCCTCTATTCCTGCGCGCTGCGGAGGCACAGCGTGTGAACATGACGTCTGTCAGCGCATATTGGCGTCCCGAGTCGCTCGGGCAGGCCCTCGAGTTGCTGGATCGCCCCAGCGCCGTGGTGCTCGGCGGCGGGACCAAGCTGTCCGCCGCGCCTTCGGACGCGGTCGTCGAAGTGGTGGATCTCCAAGCATTGCGCCTGAACGACATCGAGCCCGGAGAGCGGGCCGCAGTGTCGATCGGTTCGGCGGCGACGCTGCAGCAGGTCGCCGACAGCGATCACGTTCCGGCTGTCGTGCGCGAAGCCGCGCGCCGCGAGCAACCGAGCGGGCTGCGCGCCCAGGCCACCATCGGCGGGTGCATCGCGACCGGCGACGCGGAGAGCGAACTGCTGGCCGTACTACTCGTTCACGACGCGGTCGTGACGATGGCTGCCGGAGCCGGCGTCGTGGAGCGACCGCTGGACGCGCTGCTCGCCCACCTACCGGTTCCTGCGAAGACGATCCTGCTCGGTGTCACGATTGCGACGTCGGGCGTCGCGGCCGTGTCGCGCACCGCGCGGACGCCCGCAGACAAGGCGATCGTGGCGGCCGCGGCGCGCCGGATCCGCGGGGTGCGCTACGTGGCGCTGTCCGGCGTCGCCTATCGGCCGGTGCTGGCCGACCGGGTTGCTGATCTCGATCCGATCGGGGATTTCCGCGGATCGAGCGAGTACCGGCGCGCGCTTGCCGCCATCCATCTCGAGCGGGTCGCGGAGGCGATCTCATGATCGACATCGGCTTCCAGCTCAACGGCGTGGCCACCACGGTGACGTGCGCACCGGGCGACACCCTCATGGTCGTACTGCGCCGGCTCGGCTGCTTCAGTGTGCGATACGGCTCGTCGACCGGCGAGACAGGCGCGGCCGGCGTGCTCGTCGACGGTCGGCTCGTGCCGGCCGACGTCCTGCTGGTCGCGCAGGTCGCCGGTCACGACGTAACGACGGTCGAGTCATTGAACGTGGCGACTGGCGAGTTGCATCCGATCCAGGCGGCCTTTGTCGAGGCCGGGGCGCTCCAGTCCGGCTACTCGGCGGGCGCCATGGTGCTGGCGACGCAGGCGCTGCTCGACAAGAACGACGATCCGTCCGAGGCAGAGATCCGCGATGCGTTCTCCGGCATCCTCGATCGAGAGACCGGCTACGTGAAGGTCATCGAGGCGGTCCGGCGCGCAGCCGCAATGCTTCGGTACGAGGAGACCGAGCCGATGGAGCCGGTCCGCGTCGAGCCGCTAGGGCAGATCACGCCCGGCGCGTTTCCCGTGCTGACCGACGTGCCCGCTGCGGTGCCGCGGCTCGTGCCGTCGCCGGACATCCCGCACACCGCCGTCGTAGGCCGACCGGAACGCAAGGTCGACGCGGTGCGCCTGGTGAAGGGCAATGCGTCTTTCGTCGACGACATCGAACTGCGCGGGATGCTGCACGCCAAGGTGCTGCGCAGTCCGCATGCGCACGCCCGCATCGTCGCGATCGACGACGCCGCCGCCCGGGCACTGCCCGGCGTGCACGCGGTGCTCCACTGCGGCAACACACCGCGCGTCAAGTACGCGTCCGGCGGGCAGACCTGGCCGAACCCGAAGCCGTGGGATCAGGTCAGTTTCGACGACAAGGTGCGCTACGTCGGCGATCGCGTCGCGACCGTGGCGGCCGAGACGCCGGAGCTCGCCGAGCAGGCCTGCCGGCTCATCGACGTCACCTACGAGGTGCTCCCCGCGGTCTTCGACGAGCTCGACGCCATCGCCGCGGGTGCGCCCGTCATCCACGACGAGCCGGACACCGTCGGCATCTACGACGCGGCACGCAACGTCAGCCACCACATCGAGGGGCAGACCGTCTCGGACGATGAGCTGGCGACGGCCTTCGCGACGGCCGACCACGTCTTCGAGCAAACGTTCCGCGTGCCCCAGCAACAGCACACTCCGATGGAGCCGCACATCACGATCGGCTGGCTCGACGGGGACGAGCGACTCGTGCTGCGCTCCTCGACGCAGGTGCCCTTCCACGTCCGCCGGATGGTCGCGCCGGTGCTCGGCCTGCCGGTCAAGCGCATCCGCGTCATGAAGCCGCGGATCGGCGGCGGGTTCGGCGGCAAGCAGGAGATGCTGCTCGAGGACATCGTCGGACATCTCGCCCTGGCGACTCGCCGACCCGTGCGGCTCGAGCTGACGCGTGAGGAGGAGTTCGTGTCCTCCCGTATCCGGCACGCGCAGACGCTCACGCTCCGCACCGCCGTGGACCGCGACGGCCGGCTGTTGGCGCAGGACTTCTACGTGGTCGGCAACACCGGCGCATACGGCACGCACGGCTTCACCGTGCAGTCGGTGACCGGTCAGCGCGCACTGTCGGCGTACAACTGTCCGGCGAAGCGCTTTCGGTGCGAGGTGGCGTACACCAACCGGCCGGTCGCGGGCGCGTTCCGCGGATACGGGGCGCCGCAGGCGTTCTTCGCGCTCGAGAGCCACATGGACGACATCGCGCGAGCACTCGGCCTCGACCCCGTCGAGTTCCGGCGCCGGAACTGGGTCGGCGTCGGCGATCCGCTCGACATCATCCCGCAGCTCGGCGAGCGCGGCGCGGAAGACGTCGCGCCGGAGGACATCCCGCGCGTCACCACCTGCGCAACCGATGAGTGCGCCGCCCAGGCGCTGCGCGCCATCGAGTGGGAGCGTCGGCTCGATCCGGCGTGGCACCGCCCGGCCGACCGGCCGAAGATCCGGCGTGGTCTCGGCTTCGCGCTGTGCATGCAGGCGACGAGCATCCCCAACCTCGACATGGGTGGCGCCTCGATCAAGATGAACGACGACGGGTCGTTCAACCTGCTGGTCGGCGCCACCGATCTCGGCACGGGTGCCGACACGGTGCTCGCACAGATCGCTGCCGAGGTGCTCGGTGTCGCGACAGACGACGTCATCGTCTACGCGGCGGACACGGATCTGACGCCGTTCGACGTCGGGGCGTACGCCGACAGCACGACCTACATCTCGGGCACCGCCGTCAAGAAGGCCGCCGAGGCGGTGCGCACCCGCATCGTCACGCGTGCGAGCCGGCTGCTGGGCGGGGTCGACCCAGACGTGACCGCGCTGCGGGACGGCCGGGCGTGGACGCCCGACGGGCGGTCGGTCACGCTCGAGGCGGTCGCCCTGAACGCGCTGCACACCGAGGACCAGGAACAGATCATGGCGACGGCGTCCTACGTGTCGCCCGAGTCGCCGCCACCGTTCGCGACCCAGGTCGCCGAGGTCGAGGTGGACGTCGAGACCGGCGAGCTCACCGTCACCAGGCTGGTGATCGCGGTCGACTGCGGCGTGGTCATCAACCCGACCACGGCGAGCGGGCAGGTCGAAGGCGCGATGGTGCAGGCGCTCGGTTACGGCGTCACCGAGGAACTGGTGCTCGATGACGACGGTCGGCCGGTGAATGCACGGTTCGGGCCGTACTGGATCTTCCGGTCCGACGACACACCGCCGATGGAGACCTTCCTCGTGCAGACGATGGAGCACAGTGGCCCGTTCGGTGCGAAGTCGGTCGGCGAGATCGCCATCGACGGCGTCGCGCCGGCCGTGCGGAACGCCATCCTCGACGCAACCGGAGTGGCGATCAACGCGATCCCGCTCACCCCGGAGCGGGTGTGGCGCGCGCTCCACCGGCAACCACCCCGCCGATCCAGCAACCGTCCGCACTGAGATCGTCCGCGCCGGCGCGCGTGATCTCCAAGCGAATCGTGATCCTCGACGGGCGACCCATCGCGCGGCCCTGTCGCACGATGATCGGCCGGTCGTCGCCGTCGACGGCGGCGTCAGCGAGCAGTCCGAAGACCAGGGCCGCGGCAGCGATGCCGGTGGCCGGATCCTCGGGATAGCCGGAGGACCGCGGGAACTGTCGCGCATCGAAGCGTCGTGCACCGCTGGGCGCGTACGGGTACAGCCCGGTCGAGCGGATCGCTGCGCACACTGCGGCAATGCGATCGAAGTCGGGCGTAAGGGTGTCGAGCCGGGCCACATCTCGTACCGGAACGAGCGTCTTGGTGCGGCTGGTCGTCGCATTGCGCAGCGGACGGTCGGCGAGGTCGCCGCGGGTCAGCCCGAGCACGTCGAGCACATCGTCGACCTGGGCGTCATGGGTGATGGCCTCGACGATTCCGGGCGGCTGGCTGATCACCACCTCCCCCGCGGTCAGCCGCGCCCGGACCGCCCCGCTGGCCGTGTGTACTCGCACCTCGCCCTCGCCCTCGCGCGGCAGCCGGCCCAGCTGGGCGAGCAGCCACACCGCGCCGAGGGTGGCGTGCCCGCACATCGACATCTCGTGGTTGGGCACCCAGAAGCGCAGCGCGAGCTCGCAGCCGGTGCCGGACGCGTCGACGACGAACGCGCTCTCGTGTCCGTGGCGGCGGGCCACATCTTGCATCTGCGCGTCGGTCATCCCGGCCGCGTCCAGCACGATCGGCGCAGGATTGCCGCCACCCGGACCGTCCGGAAAGACGGTCACCACTCGCACATCGGTCACGCGGCGACCTCCGTCGTGATCGCTGACGATCTTGTTGCGGATCTGCTGCTGGGGGGCCCAGTCTGCAACATCGTCGGCGGCGGAAGGCACTGTCATGCCGAGTCGCGGCGGGACGATCGTCCTGGTTGGCGGTGTCGAAGGTCCCTGTCGTGGCCGTCGATCACCGCCGATAGCGGGTGTGCGTCGTAGCGCGTCGCGGCGCTGCCCGGTTCTTGTGATCATCGCGAATCGGTTCACCGGGCGAGATCGAGGACTTTGCGCGGTGCCGGGCGCTTGGGCAGACGCTGACGAGGTGGGAGGGCGGGCCGGTGTCCGAATGCCGTTGACCGATGTGGTCGTGGGCCGCCAGCCGATCGTGGACCGCCGGCGTTCCTTGATCGGTTACGAGCTGCTGTTTCGCCTGATCGAGCTGGACCCGGGCGCCGTCTCGGACGGGCAGCAGATGACGACCGAGGTGCTGTTCGGCACGCTCAGCCTCGGAGTGCACGAGCTGGTCGGCGACAAGCTGATGTTCTGCAACGCGGAGCGCGGCGTGCTGACCGGCCGGGTACCGGTGATGTTGCCCCCGGAACAGACCGTGATCGAGGTGCTGGAGACCGTCGAAGTCGATGATGAGGTCCTCGACGGCTGCCATCGGCTCGCCGCTGCCGGCTACCGGCTCGCGTTGGACGACTTCACCTGGACCGCGAACGCCGAGCGTCTGCTCCCGATGGCCTGGGTGGTCAAGGTGGACGTGCTCGCCCTCGAGCCAGACGAGCTGGACGAGCTCTACCACCGTTGCCGAAGCTTCGGCGCGCTGCTGCTCGCCGAGAAGGTGGAAACCGAGCACGCGGTCGACCGGTGCCGGCAGCTCGGTTTCGACCTGTTCCAGGGCTACGCCGTGAGCCGACCCGAGCGGGTCACCGGCCGTGTGCTCGACGCCGCGCAACTGAGCAGGGTGCGCCTGGCCGCGACGCTGCTCGGCAACGACCTCGACCTCGACGAGGTCGAACGCATCGCACGAACCGACCCCGGCCTGGTCTACCAACTGCTCCAGGTGGCTGCGATCGGCCGACTCGGCGAGACCCGCCGCCCGGTGCACAGCATCCGCGATGCACTCGTGCTGCTCGGCACCCGGCAGCTGCAGAACTGGCTCGCCTTCCTGCTGCTGCGCACCAGCTCCGCCGCCTCAAGCGATGAACTGACCGCCGCGCTCGTGCGGGCACAGACCTGCGAGCTGCTCGCCGCGCGCCACGACCACGCCCTCACCGGTCACGCGTTCACCGCCGGGCTCATCTCCACCTTCGACACCCTGCTCGGCGCCACCGCCCCGCAGATCGCCAGCACCCTCGCTCTCGACGACCAGCTGCGCCAAGCCGCCTTCGGGCACAGCAGCCGATTAGGCCGCATCGTGCACGACGTCATCAGCCACGAATCCGGCGACACCGAATCCGCATGCAGCGGCATCACCGCCCGCGACCTCGACCTCGCCGCCGCCCGCGCCTTCCACTGGGCAACCCAGACCATCCAGCACACCGGCGCGGCAGCATAGGCCCGTCCCAGTACGCAGAACACCAGCGCGGCGTTGACGAGCACACCGAGGCTCCCAATCGGCGACGGAGGATCAAACGACCTCTCGTGCCGACGAGCGGGAACCTTGGGTGACGACCCTTACCGCGGTTCGAGCACGACGACGGGGGTCTCGACCGCACGGTGGGCTGCATACGCATGAACGTCGCCCCAGCCTCGAACGTGGGAGAACGCCGCCCAGAGCCTCTCCCGCTCCTCACCCGTTGCGGCGCGGGCACGGACGGTGCGCTGGCCGTCCGCAGTGTCGATCTCCGCGTCGGGACGGGCCAGCAGATTCAGCCACCAGGCCGGCGGCGCAGCACCCCAGCCGTTCATCGCGAGCGTGACGAAGCGATCCGAATCCGCGATGTAGCAGAGGATCACCGCCCGCTCCACCCCCGAGCGACGGCCGACCGTCCTCAGCCGCAACCGGCCGGCAACGCCGTCGCGGGGCCGCGCGAGCACCCGCCGCCCGTCGCTCACGCGATATCTCCAGCGGTCGATCGCCCACGCGCGACGCACGAACCAGCGCGGCGGCACCCAAGGCTTTTTGCGGGCAGCAGTCACCGGCCCCCCTCATCCAAACCACCGAGCGATTGGGCATTCGAGCCCAGCACAGTCCGAAGAGTTTCGGTGCAGGCATCAGGCCCAGTCCGCACAGGCCACAGTTTGCCACGAGAAGGCGTACGAAACGTCCGGCGCAGCGAACCCGACAACACCGGGTTGATCAGCCGCGCCACGCATGGCTCGCTTCGATGCCTGCATGTCCTGCGCCTGCGGCACGGTTCCGGCAGGACTGATGGCAATCTCGCGTGCGTCGGCGCGGATACAGTGCCGGGATGACCATCGCCGCCGACGTGCTGAGCAACGATCAGGTGTCCGCGTATCTGGCCCGTATCGGCGCCTCCCGGCAGGCGCCCAGCGTGGCCTATCTACGGGATCTGCACCTGCGACACCTGCAGACTGTGCCGTTCGAGAATCTCGACATCCACCTCGATCGCAGGATCTCACTCGCGGTGCCGGACCTGTACGCGAAGGTCGTCGACGGTCTGCGGGGCGGCTTTTGCTACGAGTTGAACGGGCTGTTCGCCGCACTGCTGTGCGGTCTCGGCTACCACGTGGTGAGTTACGCGTGCCGGGTGCAGAGTCCAGACGCGCTGGGACCGTTGTTCGATCACTTGGCATTGTCGGTCGCGGCGCCGAATTCATCGGATCGGTGGCTGGCCGATGTCGGATTCGGTCGGCACAGCGCGTACCCGCTCCGGCTCGGCGTTGTCGGCGACCAGCACGATCCGAACGGCGTCTTCCGCCTCGAAGAGCGGGAGTGCGGCGACATCGAGGTGCTGCTCGACGGCGTGGTGCAGTACCGGATCGAGACACGACCACGAATGCTGACCGACTTCGATCCCACCTGCTGGTGGCAGCAAACGTGGCCAGGGTCGCACTTCCGCGCTGGGCCCGTGTGCTCGCGGCTGACCGACTCCGGCGGGATGATCACTCTTGCCGACCGCGTGCTGATCAGCACCGAAGCCGGCGAGCGCATCGAGACCACGCTCGCATCGGACGCAGACGTGCTCGCGGCCTACCGCGAGCACTTCGGAATGAACTTGGAACGAGTCCCCGTGCCGGTCGAGGATCATTGACTACGCGGCTCCCCGGGGCGCGACTAACCCGCGCAAACACCAGATCAACAGCACGGTGACGCAGCAGGTTCTGCAGGAGCTCGCGCGGGTCCACCTCTGTCGTGGCGTCCCGGTCCTCGGCCATGCCCGCAAAGGTAGACCGCGTACACCGTGCGGCGGCGCGGTTTCGACACGCCCGCACTTCCGTGCGACACGCGCTCGCGAAACGCTCGCTCATTGCGGCCCGTCGTGCGCACCACGACCAACGAAGATCTCAATACTGACGCCTTACCGTGTGCGATCCCCGCGCGTTCGTGTGGCGGGTGACTCTCAACCCGTGACGGCCTGGGCGATCTGCTGGGCGGCGCCGGCAGCCGTCAGGTGCGTGGTCTCGATGACCTCGGCGTTGTCATGCAGCCACGTACGGGCTGCCTCGGCGAAGGCGTCCAAGTAGCTCAGACGGAACGGCGAAGGGATGGCGTGCTCCAGCTCGATGCGCTTACGAAGGGTGTCTTGGTCGGCGTGAAGGACGAAGTGCCGTACCGGAATTACATGCTCGGCCAGGCCCGCGGTGATCTCACGCCAGTACTGCTCGACCAGGACGGTCATCGGCATCACCAAATGCCGCCGACGTAATCAAGCACGCGGTAAGCGGTCTCCACGACCACCGCACGCCACGGCGGCCAGTGCTGGAAGTTGTCCGTCCGGGGCAAGCCCGGCGAGATGTCCATCAGGGTCTCGCCGACCTTTTCGGCGTCGAACACCCGCGACTGCGGAATCAACTGCTGAACGAGTGCACCGGTCGTCGTCTGGCCCGCGCCGTGAGTGCCGTTGAGCCATACGATCACAGCCCCCGACGGTAGCGGCAGCGTGCCCCGGACCGCCCGGTCACGGCACGCCGACACGCACGGCCTGGGTGCTCGGGCGGGATGCGCACATCCGAGTTGTCCGCGCAGTCACCGGATGCCGCTGTCGACGACGAGCCTGACGCGGATCGTCGCACCGGCCGCCACGTCAACAGTCTTCTGCGCGGTGCTGGCCAGGCCGGTGTTGGTTGCCCGGATCACGTATCGGCCCGCGTCCACCGACAGCTGAAACCGGCCGCCGGCGCCGGAGCGCGTCGACGCGACGATGTGCCGCGCCTGCAACGCGACGACCGACCCGCCGACCACCGGCCGCGGCGGGCAAGGATGGCCGGCGCGCTCAACCGGGCAGCTCGGTGCGGACAGCACGCGACCCGCGACCGTAGCGTCGGCGTGCGCTGCGGTCCCGGCCGAGCCGCACGCCGAGACGGCCAAAACGAGCGCAAGGAGCACGCGCATCACGGCCACCTCCCCTCGTCAGTTAGGACGAGGTCGCCAGCGCTCGACGATCCGCACGTGCTGCGTCATCGGCCGACCGACGCCCCACGCGTCGGCCCGCGCGGTGCTCATTGAGCGACGGTTTGGTGTCTGCAACGTCGTCGGCGGCGGAAGGCACTCTCATGGCTCCCCTCTGCGTCGGGTCCATGCCACCGACGTCAGCGTCAGGGATCATGCTGTTGTGGTGGCTGACCAGACGCCCGAGCAGTCTGACGCCGGATTGAGCGAGCAGGGGCGCTTCATCCGGGCCGAAGCGCAGTTTGAGACCCCGCTCGTCGTTGTGCTGAACGGCTGGGTCAATCGGACGACAGATGAAGATGGCCCGTATTGGAATCGAAAGTGGCGTCACTTGGCCGGGCTGCCGCAGGCCGCGCAGCGGCTTATTGAGCAAGGTTTCATTGCGGTGTACGCAGAGCCCTTACCGCCGCGCGATGGGGTTAGCGAGGACGCATCCTTCCGAAGGATGAGGCGGCCCAGGTGGTTGCTGATTCCGCGAGTTGGTGGAGGTATGACCCCGAGGACATCCCCGACCCCGCGTGTCCACCTGAACTGCGCAACTCTGAGAGACCCACACATATGTACTCGGTGATACGTGCCGAGGCGGGCCGGTAGTTCAACCGGGAGACGCACGCTATCGCCGCGGACACGTGTTGTGCCGTGCCGAGTAGCGCGCATTCGCTTCGCGTGTTGGTGTGCGCGGCGCCGGATGCGCGCGTTCGGGCCTGCGCGTCGCAGCCTGTAGGGCTACTGCCTGACGACGGTCACAGCCGGTGTCGTCGCACCCGCCAGCAACACGGATACAAGCGTCCCCAACGGCAACGAGCCCCAATACGACTGGTGCGTGCCGAGGTTGCCGAGAAATAGCATCAGCAGCCACGTCGCTGGAAATGTGAAGACGAGGAAAGCGACG
>DASQSE010000064.1:0-11962 GCA_035642535.1 Jatrophihabitans sp.
GGCGGCGGCCGTCCGGGTGGCGGCGGCCGTGGCGGCCGCGGAGCCAGCACGGCCGGCGCGTTCGGCCGGCGCGGTGGCGGCCCTGTCCGTGGCAAGAAGAGCAAGAAGCAGCGCCGCGCCGAATTCGACAACATGTCCGCGCCGTCGCTCGGCGGCGTCCAGGTGCCGCGCGGCAACGGTGAGACGATCCGGCTGCCCCGGGGCGCCTCGCTGTCCGACTTCGCGGACAAGATCAACGCGAATCCGGCATCGCTCGTCCAGGCGCTGTTCCACCTCGGCGAGATGGTCACCGCCACGCAGTCGGTCAACGAGGACACCCTGCAACTGCTCGCCGCCGAGCTGAACTACCAGGTGCAGGTCGTCAGCCCCGAGGACGAGGACCGCGAGCTGCTCGAGTCCTTCGACCTCACCTTCGGCAGCGATGAGGGCGAGGACGAGAACCTCATGCCCCGTCCGCCGGTCGTGACGGTGATGGGTCACGTCGACCACGGCAAGACGCGTCTGTTGGACGCCATCCGCAAGACGAACGTGTTCTCGGAGGAGGCCGGTGGCATCACCCAGCACATCGGCGCCTATCAGGTGAGCATTGAGCACGACGGCCAGGACCGGCCGATCACCTTCATCGACACCCCGGGTCACGAGGCGTTCACCGCGATGCGGGCGCGCGGCGCCGCGACGACGGACATCGTCGTGCTCGTCGTGGCCGCCGACGACGGCGTCATGCCGCAGACCATCGAGGCGCTCAACCACGCCCAGGCCGCAGACGTGCCGATCGTGGTCGCGGTGAACAAGATCGACAAGGATGGCGCCAACCCGGCGAAGGTGCGCCAGCAGCTCACCGAGTACGGGCTGGTCGCCGAGGAGTACGGCGGCGAGACGCTGTTCGTCGACGTCTCTGCGCGGGCGAACATCAACATCGACGGTCTGCTCGAAGGCATCCTGCTCACCGCCGACGCGGCGCTCGACCTGCGCGCCAACCCGGATCAGGACGCGCAGGGCATCGTCATCGAGGCCCGCCTCGACCGCGGCCGCGGCCCGGTCGCCACGCTGCTCGTCCAGCGCGGCACGCTGAGCGTCGGCGACTCCGTCGTGGCCAGCGACGCGTACGGACGCGTGCGGGCGATGCTCGACGAGAACGGCGACCCGGTCGAGAAGGCCTGGCCCTCCCGGCCGGTGCAGGTGCTCGGGCTCACGTCCGTGCCCAACGCCGGCGACTCCTTCCTCGTCGTCGAGGAGGACCGCGTCGCTCGGCAGATCGCCGACCGCCGGCAGGCTCGCGAACGCAACGCCCAGCTGGCAGCCGGGCGGCGCCGCGTGTCCTTGGACGACCTCGAGAAGGCGCTCAAGGCCGGTGAGGTCCAGCAACTCAACCTCATCATCAAGGGCGACGTGGCCGGCTCGGTCGAGGCGCTCGAGGATTCGTTGGTCAACATCGACCTCGGCGAGGCCAAGGAAGAGGTGTCGCTGCGCGTCATCGGCCGCGGCGTCGGTGCGATCACCGAGAACGACGTCAACCTCGCGATCGCCTCGGACGCGGTAGTGATCGGGTTCAACGTCCGACCTGAGGGCAAGGCGCGCGAGGCCGCCGAGCGCGAGGGCATCGACGTCCGGTACTACACGGTGATCTACCAGGCGATCGAGGAGATCGAGGCCGCGCTCAAGGGCATGCTCAAGCCCGAGTTCGAGGAAGTGCAGCTCGGCACGGCAGAGGTCCGCGAGGTGTTCCGGGTGCCGCGGGTCGGCAACGTGGCGGGCTCGCTCGTCCGCACCGGCCTCATCAGGCGCAACAGCAAGGCGCGTCTGATACGCGACGGCGTGGTGGTTGCCGACAACTTGACCATCGATTCGCTCAAGCGGTTCAAGGACGACGCGACGGAGGTTCGCGACGGGTTCGAGTGCGGTATCGGGCTCGGCTCGTACAACGACATCAAGGTCGACGACGTCATCGAGACGTTCGAGCTTCGCGAGAAGCCGCGCGGCTGACAGACGGGAGGTCGGCGGCCGGTGGTGGTTGGCACGCTGGTCGCCGACCTGCTGCTCGGGGATGTCCGCTCGCTGAAGCAGAAGCGAGGTGTCGTCCGGCCGATCGTCGCCGAACTCAGGCGCCGTTATGAGGTGTCCGCGGCCGAGACCGCTCACCAGGACCTCTACCGGCGCGCGGAGATCGCCGTGGCTGTGGTGGCGAACAACCATGCGCACGCCATCGAGGTGCTCGCCGGCTGCGAGCGGCTGTTGGCCGGGCGGCTCGAGGTCGAGTTGCTCTCGACGCGGACGCGCGTCCTCGACGACGGCGATCTCGAATGAGGCGCGAACGGTCGGGGCGGATCAATTCGACGACACGGCGACGCCCAGGCCGAGCACGAGCACGAGTATGACCACGCCGATGATCAGCAGGATCGTGGCGATGATCCCGCAGATCCGTCCGGCGACGACCGAGCCGCGGTTGCTGTAGTAGTTCGGCTGCGCGTCGATCTCGGTGAGCGCCCGGTTCCCCATCGACCAGGCGAATGGGCCGAGGATGCCGCACACGACGAGACTGAGGATGCCGAGGACCAGCACCGTCGTGCCTTGCGGATGCTCGATGCGCCAGCCGGGCGGCGGGTAGCCGCCGTGCTGGGATCCGTAGGGCTCCTCCGGACCCGGCGGACCTTGACCGTACGGTGGCGGGTAGGACATCCCCGACTCCCTCCCCGTTCAGCGACGTGCACAGCGTAGCGAGCAGGCGCCGCGGTGAGGATGATCCCGACGTCAGGAAGAATGGGAACCATGGCTGATGCGGGACGCGCCCGGCGACTGGCCGGGCGGATCAAGCAGATCGTCGCCACCGTCATCGAGACCCAGATCAAAGATCCGCGGCTCGGCATGGTGACGATCACGGATGTCCGGATGACCGGCGACCTGCACGATGCGACGATCTTCTACACCGTGTTCGGCGACGACGCCGAGCGTGCCGCCTCCGCGGCCGCGTTGGAATCGGCGAAGGGGGTGCTGCGCAGCGAGGTGGGCCGGCAGACCGGCGTGCGCTTCACGCCGACGCTGACGTTCACCCTGGATGCGCTGCCCGACAGCGCCCGGCACATCGACGACCTGCTCGCCGTCGCGGCCGCCGCCGACGCCGAGGTCGAGGCGGCGCGGCGCGCGGCGCAGCCGGCCGGCGAGGCGGACCCGTACCGCAAGCCGCGGACCGCAGCGGACGACGACGGGTCCTGAGCGAGCATCGCGGGCGCGGCGGCGCCGAGCAGCAGGGGACCGCGAGCGCCCCGTGGTGTGGCATGCGAGGCTCATCGGCGCGATGAACGAACCGCGACGACGCCCCGAGCCGCGCCGCCCCGGACCGGAGCCGCGACGCCATCAGCCGTGGCCGGGTGTGCCGGCGAAGCCGCGGCCGCAACCGATGACGAGTGGGTCGGCCGGATCCGACTGGGCCGGGACGACGATCCACTCGGTCGCCGAGCGGCCGGCGATCGAGGTCGAGCAGCAGCTACACCATCCGGTCGCGCAGAACACTGAGCCGGTCCGGCAACCCGACGCCCCAACCGCCGAT
Organism: Jatrophihabitans sp.; assembly: GCA_035642535.1. Classification (GTDB taxonomy): domain Bacteria; phylum Actinomycetota; class Actinomycetes; order Mycobacteriales; family Jatrophihabitantaceae; genus Jatrophihabitans. Next base: position 3,545 of record DASQSE010000064.1, read on the forward strand.
CCGCGCAGTCGGATCCAGCGCCGGCGCGCCCGACGCCGGCAACGCACCCGGATCGTCGCCCAGCTTGTCGCGGTGCTGGCCGTGCTGGCCGGCGTGCTCACCCTCGTCCTCGTGCGCACCGGCGGCACGTCGCCCACGAAGCGCACGGAGTCACCGGGCGCGGCAGTGAGCGGGGCGAGTCTTGCCGACCCGCAGACTGCGAACGGCTTTCTCGGCGCGGCTGCCTCCGACATCGCGGCCGTCACGACCTACGACTACCGGCACCTCGATGACGCGCTCAATGCCGGGCTGACCGTCACGACCGGGGCCTATCGTGCGGCGTACCGCGCCGCGCTGACCGGCGACCTGGCGCGAACCGCGGCGGCCGAACACGTCGTGCACACCTTCGAGGTGCTCGACATCGGCATCGGAGAGATCAGTGCCAACGGCAGCGCGGCCAAGGTGCTCGTGTTCGGCCGGCAGCGGGTCACCGACGATCAGACCGGGTCGCACACCCGCGTCTCGCCGATCACGTTGTGCGCGACGATCCAGCACCACGGGAACCGGTACTTGATCAGCAAGCTCGTCGAGGGCGCGAACGCGGGGCTGCCGCCGGGCGGGGCGCAGCTCCCGGTCGCCGCCGATGCGGCGCGCACCGAGGTCGTCAACACGCTCAGTTATCGGCGGGACACGTTCGACGCCGACCTGCAGCGCGCACTGGACGCGGCAACGAGCCCGTTGCGTGAACAGATCAGGCGGAGTTCGTCCGACCTCGAGAAGGCGATGACGAAGGGCGGGTACGACACCACCGGGACGGTCACTGCGCTCGGCGTCGTGCGCGCCGACCCGGAAACGGCCACGCTGCTCGTAGCCGCCGACGAGTCCCGCGTCGCCAACGAGGCGGGCGCGCCGAAGGTGATCAAGCAACGCTATGAGGTGACAGTGACCAGGACCATCGACGGCTGGGCGGCCAGCCGGATCAGCTCGGTGGACGGCGGCTCCTGAACACGACACATGCGGCCGAGGCGCACCCGACCCGCCGGCTGCTCTCGCTCGCTGCGTCGGCGTTCGTCGTCCTGGCCGCCGAGCCGTTGTACCTGCTCGTCGACACGGCGGTCGTCGGCCATCTCGGCCCGCAACCGCTCGCCGGGCTCGGCGTGGGCGCTGCGCTGATGGCGATGCTGACGATCGTCGGCAGCTTCGTGGAGTACGGCACGACATCACGCGCGGCGCGCTGGTACGGCGCGGGGCGGATGGACGCCGCGATCAACGAGGGCGTGCAGGCCTCCTGGCTCGCCGGCATCGTGGGTCTCGCGGTGGTGGCCGTCGGCGAGGCCGTCGCCGGTCCGCTCACCGGCTGGCTGGCCGGCTCGGCCGGTACCCAGCAGGCCGCCGAGTCGTGGTTCCGCATCGCAGTCATCGGCATGCCCGGCGTGCTGCTCGTGCTGGCCGGCAACGGCTGGATGCGCGGCGTGCAGCGCACTCGCGAGCCGGTGTGGATCGTGATCGCTGCCAACGGCCTCTCGGCAGTCGCCTCTCCGCTGCTCGTCTACCCGGCCGGGCTCGGCTTGGAGGGCTCGGCCATCGCGAACGTCGGTGCGCAGGCCGTCGGCGCCGCGCTGTTCCTGCGCGCGTTGCGCCGAGCGGCCTCCGGGGTGCGTCCGAACGGCGTCGTGATGCGCGCGCAGATCCAGGTCGGGCGGGATCTGGTCCTGCGCGCGGCCGCGTTCCAGGTCGCGTTCCTCTCGGCGGCGGGCGTGGCGTCGCGAATGGGGACGGCGCAGATCGCCGCACATCAGATCGGTCTGCAGTTGTGGGAGTTCACCGCGCTGTTGCTGGACTCGTTCGCGATCGCGGCCCAATCCCTCGTGGGCGCGGCGCTGGGCGCGTCCGACTCGGCTGCGGCGCGTTCGATGGCCTGGCAGGTCGCGCGCTGGGGCCTCTACGCCGGGTTCGGCTTCGCCGCGTTCTACGCCGCCGGCTGGTTCCTGATCCCGCACGCGTTCACGTCGTCGTCGGACGTCGTGACGCAGGTGCACATCCTGTGGCCGTGGTTCGTCGGGATGCTGCCCGCCTCGGGCGTGGTGTTCGCCCTGGACGGCGTGCTCGTCGGCGCCGGTGACGTGCGGTTCCTGCGCACGATCACGATCATCGCCGCGGTGGGCGCCTACGCCCCGTTGTGTCTGGCGGCTCTGCACTGGGGATGGGGGATCGGCGGTGTGTGGGGCGGACTCACCGCCTTCATCGGCGTGCGGCTGGTCGGGATGCTCGCCCGAACCCGTGGCGACGGTTGGGCGGTTCTCGGCATCGCCGAGTAATTGACCCGTTTCGCCGTGAATCGCCGCGGCACGCCCATAACGCGTGCAATGTGCAGGCCGCGATTGCCAGCGACGATCTTGATCGCTAACGTGCGCGCCGTTCCGGAGATGATCTTCGGGCAGGATTCAGAGGGGGAAATCCGCACATGTCCAATCGTCTGCTACGCCGGCTCGGCGTGGTTGTGGGTGCCGGCGCCGTCGCTGCCGCCGGCTTCGGGGTCGGCGCATATGCAATTGCGCCGCGCGTCACCCAGGCAGCGCCCGGCCCGTACCACGTCTGCGTGAACCGCGAATCGCACAAGCTCACCAAGATCTTCGGCGGCGACGCGACGCCGTCCTGCCCGGCCGGCGACATCCTCTACGCGTGGAAGGTCAAGGGCGAGAAGGGCGCCACTGGTCCGCGCGGTCCGCGGGGCCTGCAGGGTCCGCAGGGTCCGCAGGGCGAGTCGGCAACGTTGACCGTCACGGCGATGACCGCGATCGCCAATTGGCCGGAGGGCAGCGGCTGGGCCACCGACAACTTCACCCGGACTCTGGTGCTCACCCGCCAGCACGCGGCGGAGTCGAGCAAGTGCGGCGGCACGCCGCAGTGCTGGTTCTACACAGGCACGCTCGCCGACAACGGCACGTCGACCACGGTGGACGGGCACGCCTCTCCGAACGGCAGCGCGGACGCCACGATCAACGGTGCGTTCGACGTGACGATGATCGGCGGCGCGCACGTGGAGTTCTACGCCTCGAGTGACGACCCCGACGGCACCCGGGTTCCGGCGAGCGCCGACGGATCGGACAAGCCGGCAACCACCTCGACGTGGTACCAGCTCGCCTTCCCCGCAGGCACGACCTTCGAGGGCGGCAACCTGACGCAGTACACGTGGACCTACTCGTCGGCATGCCAGACGTGGACCGACTCGATCAACCCCGGCGATGACGGCCAGGGCCCTGCCGACGGCAACATCACGCACGAGTGCACGCCAGTCGCGTACGAACTAGATAACGGGGCCTCGTGGACGCTGGCCAGCGGTACGTCGGTCGACAGCACGTTCCCGATCACCGGCAACTACGCCGACATCGGGATCGTCGTCGACCTGGGCCGGGCGAACGACTTCCAGGGCCTGACCTGGCACGGCTCGGACTCGCTGGCCGCGAACATCTGGCTGGGTGACGACCCGGAGGCGTACAACGCAGGCACGCATCCGCTCAGCGACACGGTGAAGTTCAGCTACGGGCCGTGGGGCGGCACGTTCTGGGCCGGCCCGCAACAGGGCAATCAGGTCGACACGGACACGATCCAGGCCGCGCCGGGCAATCCCGAGGTCTACGCGTGGGTCGGGATCACGTTCAGCGGCTCAAGCGCCAGCGGCGAGGTGACATCGGTCACCGGCCACAATCTCGGCGGTTGGGCGATGCGGTTGACGAAGCACGACAACGGCACGGTGACCGCAACCCTCAGCTAGCGAGACAGGGCCGGGCCCGGACCCGGTACACGGTCCGGGCCCGGCTGTTGCGCAGAGCAGACAGATGGATGCGGGTTGAGGCATGCTGGCGCGATCAACGACTGACGATCGGGGGAGTGACAAGTGACGGGGGTACGGGGTTCCACCGCGTCGGCGCAACGGCCGGACACGCGGGAGATGGTGATCATCCATGACGTCTTTCGCCGGCTCTACGGCGATCTGCCCGGGTTGATCCGCGGCGCCCCGGCGGGCGACACGGCGCGCGCCGCGGTTCTTGTGGACACGTACCGCGAATTGTCCGAGGGGCTGCACCACCATCACACCGGCGAGGACGCGATGCTCTGGCCGTTGCTGCTCGAACGGGTCGGCGGCGGTGACGCCACTGTCGCCAACGCCGCGGAGCAGCATCAGCGCTTGCACGACCTGATCGAGCGGGCCGAGCCGCAGGCGACCGCGTTCCGCAGTTCGGCGAGTGCGGCGGCGCGCGACGCGTTCGCAGCGACCGTCGAGGAGATCGGTGCCGCACTGCGCGAGCACATGGCCGACGAGGAGCGGACCGTCCTGCCGCTGGTCGAGCAGCACCTCAGCGTTGCGGAATGGGAGGCGCTGAGCGAGCGGCAGCGGGCCGGCATCCCCAAGGACCGGTTGCTCATCCAGTTGGGCTGGATCCTCGACGGCCTTTCGCCCACCGAACGGGCGACGTTCTTGCGCAAGATGCCGCTCCCGGCGCGCATCGCGTGGCGCCTTTTCGGTCGCCGCAGGTTCGAGCAGGAGCGGCGGCGCGTCTACGGCGCCTGACCGCAGCGCCGATCGACCGGTCCCTACCCTGGTCCGGTGGTCCCGAACGAATCGCCGACCCAGGCCGGTCTGGTGATCGTCGACAAGCCGACCGGCTGGACATCGCACGACGTGGTGGGCCGGGTGCGCAAGCTGGCCGGCACCCGACGCGTCGGGCATGCGGGCACGCTCGATCCGTCGGCCACCGGCGTCCTCCTGCTCGGGGTCGGCGGTGCGACGCGGCTGCTTCACCACCTCGTCCTCACCGACAAGGCGTACACAGCGACGATCCGCCTCGGCCAGCGCACGGTCACCGACGACGCGGAGGGTGACGTGATCTCGTCGGCGTCCGCCGCGGGAGTGGGCGAGGACGCCGTACGTGCGGCGGTGGCCACGCTCACCGGCGACCTCGAGCAGGTGCCGAGCGCAGTATCTGCGATCAAGGTGGACGGCCAACGTGCCTACAAGCAGGTCCGGGCCGGCGCGCCGGTCGAGCTGAGCGCCCGGCCCGTGACCGTGCACCGGTTCGCCGCCATTCGGTTCAGCAGGCCCGGCGCCGAGTTGCTCGACGTCGATGTCGAGGTCGAGTGCTCCTCGGGCACGTACGTCCGCGCGCTGGCCCGAGACCTGGGCGCCGCCCTCGGCGTCGGGGGACACTTGACCGCCCTGCGCCGCACGCGAGTCGGACCGTTCATTGTGGCGCAGGCGCACACGTTGGACGAACTGGGTGCGCTGGCCGACCCGATCACGGTGCCGCTCGCGGCCGCCGTCCGTGCCGCGTTCCCGGTGCGCGAGATCGACGCGGCCGAGGCGCGCGAGCTGTCGTTCGGAAGGACCCTGTCGCCGCGCGATATTGCCGGCGTGCACGGCGCGTTCGCCCCGGACGGGACCGTCGTCGCGCTCCTCGAAGAACGCGGCGGCGCGGCGCGTCCCGTCCTGGTATTCGCCGCTGCGGGGTAGAACACAAGACGTGGGCGGCGAGGAGCTGGCTGCGGCGCGAGCTCTGCTGCCAGGCGTTCGGCTCGATGCGGTCGAACGGCTCGGCGGCAACGACCGCTCGGTCGTGCACCGGGCGAAGGCGAGCTACCCGGACGGGCGACGCACGACGCTGATCGTCAAGGAGTACGTCTCGGCCGGCGAGGGCTGGGTGCGCGAATCGGCAGCGCTGGCCATGCTGCCGCGGACTTTGCGGGCGCCGCGCCTGGTGGCGGTGGGCGGCGCGCCCCCGGTGGTGATCACCGAGGATCTCGGGGCCGGGACCAGCGTCGCCGACGTGCTGCTCGGCACCGACCCCAACATCGCCGAGCAGGCGCTCCAGGGCTGGGCCCGTGCACTGGCCGAGCTGCACGCCGTGACGCGGGGCAGCCGCGCGCAGTTCCGGGCCGCGCTCGCGGAGCGGCAGGGCGAGCTGCCGGTCGGCGAATCGTGCCTGGCAGCGGATCTCGACAACGCGGTGCGGGTGCTCGATCGTGAGTGCGCATCGCTCGGTGTCCGCACGCCGGCCGGTGCGTTCGACGAGCTGCGCGGGCTCGCGAAGCGGCTCGGCGGCTCCGGGCTCGCCGCGCTCACCCCCGCCGACGCCTGCCCCGACAACAACGTCCTGACCGACGGCGGTCTCGCGCTGGTCGACTTCGAAGGTGCGCAGTGGCGCCACGTCGCCTGGGACGTCGCCTACCTCCGCGTGCCGTGGCCGACATGCTGGTGCGCGTGGCGCATCCCCGACGCGGCGGCCGACCGCGCGGTCACCGCCTACCGCAACGCCGCCGCCCCGGCCCTGGCCGAGGTGGACGACGACGGCTTCGCCCGCGACGTCGAAGCCGCGGTCGTCGGCTGGGCGCTGGTGTCTACGGCCTGGTTCATCGACAACGCGCTGGGCGGCGACCCGCCGCTGAACCCGGACCGGCCGACGCCCACCCGCCGCGCGATGATCATGCACCGGCTGGATCGCGCGGCCGGCACGACCGAACTGCGCGCGCTTGGCGAGCTGGCCGGCTCGTTCGCCGCGGAGTTGCGGGGTCGGTGGGGCGACGTGCCGCTTGCGTTGGCACCTGCGTTCGGACGCGATCAGTAGGGTTCAGGCGTGGAGCGCTGGCATGGCCTGGAGGCCGTACCCACGGGCTGGGGACATTGCGTCGTCACGATCGGCGTGTACGACGGCGTGCACCGCGGCCACCAGTCGATCATCGGCGAGGCGGTGCGGCTCGCTCGCAAGCGAGACGTACCCAGCGTGCTGATCACGTTCGTGCCGCACCCTTCCGAGGTGGTGCGGCCCGGCTCGCACCCGCCGGTCCTGACCAGCATCGTCCGGCGCGCCGAGCTGGTCGAAGAGCTCGGTGTGGACGTGTTCTGCGCGCTGCCGTTCACCCTTGACTTCTCGCGGATGCCGCCGGACGAGTTCGTGCACGGGTCGCTGGTGGACCGACTGCACGCGTCGGCCGTGGTCGTCGGCAAGAACTTCCGGTTCGGCCACAAGGCGGCCGGCGACGTGCCGCTGCTCACCGAGCTGGGACACGCTTTCGGGTTCAGCACCGACGGCGTCGCGCTGCTCACCGACGACGATCTGGTGCTCAGCGCCACCTACGTGCGCTCGTGCGTGACTGCGGGGGACGTCGACACAGCGGCGCGGGTACTCGGCCGCCCGCACCGCGTCGACGGCGTCGTCGAGCGTGGTGACGAGCGGGGTCGTGCGCTCGGCTTTCCGACCGCCAACCTGCGCACCGACGCATGGACCGCCGTCCCGACCGACGGCATCTATGCGGGCCGAGTGGTCCGGCTGGACGAATGGGGCCGGACGATGCCGGACGGCGAGCTCGGGATCGCGGCCGTCTCGGTGGGCACGAACCCGACGTTCGAAGTGCGGCAGCGTCGCGTCGAGGCGTACATCCTGGACTTCGAGGGCGACCTGTACGGCGACACGCTCGGCGTCGAATTCGTCGAGCGGCTGCGCGGGATGGAGAAGTTCGACAGCGTGGACGCGCTGATCGAGCAGATGCGCGCCGACGTCAAGCAGACCCGCGACCTGCTCTCCTAGCCGGCCGTCCAGCCCCGTGCCGGCCCAGGACGGCCGGCACCCCCGCGCGATGCGGAGGATCTCCGACACGCCTGGTAACCTTGGCGACACGGAGCGTGCTTAACCGCGCCCCAACGCAGCACCGCAGTGCGCGTCCAGTAATCCGCCGTGACCAAGACCGGGGGAACGTCGCTGCACCAACACGAAGGAGTCGTCCGTGGCGCTGGCCCAGGATGTCAAGAAGCAGATCATCGACGAGTACGGCTCTGTGCAGGGCGACACCGGCTCGCCCGAGGTGCAGGTCGCGTTGCTGTCCAGGCGCATCCGCGATCTCACCGAGCACCTCCAGGTGCACAAGCACGACCACCACAGCCGCCGCGGGCTGCTGCTGCTGGTCGGCCAGCGCCGCCGGCTGCTGAACTACCTCGCGAAGACCGACATCAACCGATACCGGTCGATCGTCGAACGCCTCGGCCTGCGCCGCTAGGACGTCAAGGGGAGTGACCCCAGATGGGTCGCTCCCCTTCTTCGTGGTCCACAACTGCATATCCACCGCCGGACGCACAGCGCGTCCCATGCGACCTCGAGGACGCCGGTCCTCGGTAGTGGCGGCCGGGACTTCCAGGAGACTCCGTCCGCTTCGATCGAAGACCGGCACCCAACGAGGGTGTAGCTCGTACGTCGCATGTGCGCACCGGCACGTACGAGAGGAGCCCTGCGTGACGCAGGCATCCGACGCCGAACGTGGCGTCTACGAATCCGAAGCCGTCATCGACAACGGCCGCTTCGGCAAGCGCACGGTCCGCTTCGAGACCGGCCGGCTGGCCAAGCAGGCCGCCGGGTCCGTCGTCGCCTATCTCGACGGCGACACCATGCT
>DASQSE010000065.1:0-10219 GCA_035642535.1 Jatrophihabitans sp.
AGGGCGTCAGCCTCCGCCTTCGGCGACGCGTTCCGGCGAGTGCAGCAGCAGTGCTATCAGGCACGGCCGGCAGTTGTCGTGGCGAGATGTGTGTCTTGGTCATGCGGACCACCTCCGCCGTATCAGGCCAGAGTGACAGCCAGGCGCGCATCCGGTAGGGGAGTGCGACCCGTAGTCGACGCTCCGAAAGACCTGCCTAGAAGACCCGTCCGGTCCCACGTGGCCACGCGTCGACGACTGGCTGCCGTCAGTGGGCGCCGGGCCGCCCTTCAGTTGGTTGGATCGTCCGCACGCCGAAACCGGCGCGGTCGTCGGGCGCTCATCGCTTCGTTGGCGTGGTCATTTCTGTGTGCTCGTCGCGGTGACGCGAGTGCACATGTTACGGCCTGTCTCTGCGTTTGGACTGCGGCGAGTCACAGCCCAATGTTCTTTCGACCGCGGCCTCGATTGCGAGGCCCATGGTGGCGCCACCCACGACGTCGAGCGGTAGGTGGGCGCCGACGTAGATGCGGGACAGGCTTACGGCGGGTACGGCGGTTAGTGCGGCGATGCGACCTGCGCGCCCGAGTTCGGGGTAGGCCGCGACGACCAGCGCTACGGCGACGCCGGCGTGGCCGGAGACGTAGCCGAGTCCGGTCGCTTCGGCGCCGCGACGCCGGGTGTCGCTGACCAGCGACGATGGTCGGGGACGTCGGTAGACGCGCTTGACGGCTTTCGCCAGCGCCCACGCGGAAACACCACTGACCAGCAGGCGTCGGGCGAGCGCCGGCCGGCCGTTGGCCCAGGCGATGAGGGCTGTCGTCGGAGCGGCCGCAAAGCTGCCGAGTTGCATGATCGGCCAGACCGGCAGGTACAGCTGATCGGGGAGCCGGTTGATGGTGTGGAAGACGGCCGCCTCGTATGGGCCAACCGTGCCGTTCCGGACGGGCACTCCTGTCAGGATCAGTCCCGCCGCGCCGATGGCCATTCGGCGGTTGAGCTCCGTCTGGCGTGCGAGCGCTCGGTTATGTCGTAAGAAGATCATGGGTCCAGCCGTACTCCGAGTCGTGCCTGTAGGTGGCGTTGCAGATCTGGGCGTGAGATGAATCCGACGCTCTGTTGCAGCTCTGCGATGAGCGCGATGTGGGCTCCGCGCGTGAAGTCGAAGCGGTAGCTCACGCAGCCGCCGGGAAAGACGTCGAACATCGTTCCGCTGTAGTCGGGGTCGATCGAGCGGAGTTCGAGGTAGCTGCGACCGCCTGGTGTGCGTGGCTCGATGGGTGTGGCCGCGGGCAGGTCGCAGGCGGCGTGCAATGTCACCTCGACCGGATGGCTTGCCCGGTCCGATCGCAGCGTGAACTCGGTGCTGCCGTCGCGCACGGACAGCCCGCCGCTGCTCCAACCTGCAGGCAGGTCGATGATGCACGGGACGTACGTGCTCGACGGCACCGACTGCGCGATGAGCGCCACCCGTTCGATCGAGCCGCAGCGCGGCGCCTGTGCTGTCACGCTGCTGCATGCGGTGAGGCCGGAGAGCATGATCACTGCCACAGCCGCCAGGGCTGCGGTACGAGTGCGTCCGTGGGTGGGCGTCACAGCAGGCCCGCCAATCTTGCGTATGCGTAGAGCGACGCGCACGCGAGCGCCACGGCGAGCGCGACGGTCAGCGTGGCGGCCAGCCGCCGCAGCGTCCACAGTTGGATCGCCACCGGACGGCGGGCCGGTGCGAGCGCGCGGAACCGGCCGACGAGGTCGCGACCGTCGGCGTGCAGCCTGGCGCGGAGCTGGGTCGGAATCGTCACGCTGCGGCTGGCGGCGAAGGCCTCGGCGACGTCCTCGGGCGCGAAGATGCGAATCGCCCGCTCGTACACGAGCTCCGCGCTGCTCGACAGCCCGAGCGTCAGCATCATGTTCGCAAGGTCGACCGCCTGGCGCCACGGGGTCGGCCGCACCGTCGCGAACGCGACGTCGATGAGGTAAGCGCGGCCGTCGCGCACGAGCACGTTGGACGGTTTGATGTCGCGGTGTGCCACGCCGGCGTGCCAGAGCTGGCGCACGATGCCGAGTGCGGCGTCGATGTCGGGTTCTCGCGCAGGCTCGGCGCCGATTTCGTGGGCGCCGTCGATGAACTCCATGACCACCAGGTACTCCCGTTCCGGGGTGATCTCGACCAGCCCTTGCGGGCGCGGAACCGGAAGTCCCGTATCGCGCAGCAGCCGCAGCATGTGGTCCTCGTATTCGCCCAGCCGCCGCACGGTGGAGAACGGCTTCTCGTCCTCGAGCCGGCCGTAGAGCACCATCCGGAGCCATTTGTACGAGCGGTCTGAACGCAGGTGGCTCAGTGCGTAGAGCTTCGCGAAGCGGTCCGACTCCGCGCCGTCGGTGGTGTTGACGCGGATGCGCAGGGGCGTCGATCCGGCTGATCCGGCCAGCCCGAACGGCTCGACCGACGCGGTCTGGATGCCGAGTTGCGCGTCGAGGGCAGTGACGATTGCTCTTCCCCGCTCGCCGCCGACGTCCAGGTGCGCTCGCTGCGTGTGGCGGTACGTGATCGGGAAGGCTTCGTCAGGGGTCATCAACCGGTAGGCGATGACCGGGAACGCCCAGCCGATAGCCAGAGCCGCGAGCACGTCGCTCGGGTGATCGACGGCCAGCATCATCCGAGAGCAGCACAGCCCCGCGACAGCCGCACCGGCAACCCACTTGCCGTGGTTGCGCCAGCGGCCACGCGGCAGCGTCGTGTACAACAGGCCGGCCAGCGCAGCGGCCAGCATCGCCACGGGCACCGACGGGTGCGCGTAGCCGGACCAGGTTCCGAGGATGTGCACGCCCGCGGGACGCATGCGTCCCTGAAGCAGCGCGAGCCAGTTTGCGACGAGAGCAACGGACAGCCCGACGAGCAGGTAGGTCAGGAGGTGGCGACCGCGTCTGGCGACGATCAGCAGCGCAATCGTCGCCCAGGTCAGGGTCCGGATGGCCGCCGGCGAACCGAGGTGCTCCAGACCCCGCATCGCTGTATTCACCGTCTCAGCGCGAAAACCGCCGAGTGCACGTATGACTGCGTTGTCGACCCGCGTCACCGCCTCCCGGGCGGCGGGCACCGCGAGCGCGAGTTCCAGGGCGAGGGTCAGGATGAGCGCGACCGCATACCACGGGGTGCTGCGCGCGATGTGCCGGGGAAGTGGGGGAGGTTCGCCGGAGGGGCGACGCCGACGTCCGGACGGCGCGGCGACGACCGGGGCGATGGCCTGCGCCACATCCCTTTCCGCGTCATCCATCTTGCGTGTCACATCGGCTCCGGCGCAGGCTTGAGGAGAGGTCTGCAGTGGCCGCACGACACACCCGGAGCCGGCCGGCGCGCATCATCGCGACGGCCCTGATGGTGCTGGCCGTTTCCGCTGCGTGCAGTGGCACGAGCGGGCCGGCACCGCGCCCGACCGCCCCGCCTGCGGTGGTCCGCGTCGCGTCGTTCAACTTCCCCGAAAGCGAGCTGTTGGCCGAGATCTACGCGCAGGCGCTCGAAGCCGCCGGTATCCCGGTGCGCCGCGAACTCGATCTGGGGACGCGAGAACTGGTGCAGCCGGCGCTGCGGCAGCACCTTGTCGACCTCGTTCCGGAGTATCTCGGCACGGCTCTGGCGAGCATCGACCCGCACGCCCAGCTGAACTGGCACGAGCCGGCGGCCGTGCTGGATGCACTGCGGCAGCAGCTGGCGCAGTGGGATCTCGTGCCGTTGCGGCCGGCCGCCGCGTCGGACCAGAACGGGTTCGCCATCACTCCCGCGACCGCAGCATGGCTCGGCATCCGCAACCTCTCCGAGCTCGCCGCGGTACGGCCGCTCGTGCTGGGCGGGCCGAGCGAATGCCCGGTCCGGCCCTACTGCCTGGTCGGCTTGCGCCAGGTCTACGGGCTGACGATCAAGCGATTCGTGTCCTTCGACGACGAGGCACAGCGAGAGAGCGCGCTGGAGGAGGGCGTTGTCGACGTAGCGGTTACGTTCACGACGAACGGCGCGGTCGCCGCCGGCCGGGTGGTACTGCTGCGCGACGACCGTGCCCTGCAGCCCGCCGAGCGAGTCGTTCCGATCGTGTCGCAGCGCGCACTCACCCGGTACGGCCCGCAGTTGCAGGCGGTTCTCGACGCAGTGTCGGCGCGCCTCGATACCGCTGGACTGCGATTCCTGAACTGGCGCATCGGCACAGGTGGGAAGGGCCTCGCGGCCGAAGCGCACGGATGGCTGCATCGGCACGACCTGCTGCACGAGCGGTAGCTGCGCCGGCCTCATCGCGGTTCCTCCGCGTAAGCAGCCGCAGCCGTCCGCTCGAGGTGTTGTGCGGTGCCCGCGATGTCGCGGCTGATGAGTAGGTTCGCGAACGCCTGCTGCATGCCGGCACCCGGCGTGGAGCCGAACGTCGCGGGCTGCAGGTCAGATAGGTCGAACCGGAAACTGTCGCCGGCCTGCACGAGGCTGCGTGCGATGGAGCGGGTCAACGCGTCCGGGTAGACAGAGAAGTCGACGTTCTCATTGGGCGAGATGAAGCCGCCGGCCCGAGCCCACACGCTCGCCGCCTCCGAGGTGGCCAGGTAGCGCATCAACACGCGGCCGGCCCGCGAGGGGCGAAGCTGCACAGCCACGTCGCCGCCGCCCACGATCGCAGGGACGCTGGGGTGTGCAGCCGGGAACGGCACCGCGTCCACGTCGATGCCGATTTGCGCGTCCGTGCGGGCGCGCAGCACACCGGCCACGAAGTCACCCTCGACGACCATGCCCGTCGCCGGAGCTGCGCCGAACGCGAGTGCGACCGAATCGTCGAAGCCGGTCTGTAGCGTGCCGGCCACGCCGCCGCGCAGATTCTGCGGTGTGAGCAGGCGGGACATGAGCCGCAGGCATCGAACGACCGATGGATCCGTCCACGACATCCGGTGATCGGCCAGCCGGTCGTACGCCCGCGGGCCAGACAACTGGAGGTAGAGGTTCTCGAACCAGTCGGTCAGCGTCCATTCGTCCTTGCCGCCGACCGCGAACGGCGGGATGCCCCGGACCCGCATCGCGCGTGCGACCGCGGGCAACGCGGCGAGGCGTTCGGGCGGGGCGATGCCGGTCCGCTCGAACGCGGCCACGTCGTACCACATGAGGGACTTGTTGGCGGCCTTGAACCACACGCCGTAGAGGTGGCCATCGCTCGACGCCAGACGCAGCCATACCGAGGCGTACTCGCCGCGGACCAGGCGCTGCGTATCGTCATCGAGCGGCACGAGTCGGCTGGCCTGTGCGTAACGCCGCAATAGGCCTGGTTGCGGCAGCAGGGCGACATCCGGCGGATCGCCTTCGGCCAGTCGGGCATCGAGCAACTTGGGGACGGTGTCGTGCGCCGGGATATAGGTGACGTGCGCGCCGGTGCGTGCGGTGAAGTCGGCGAGGACGCGTTCGAACCGGGCCTGCTCGCCGTCCGCCCAGGCGCCGACGACCTCGACGTGGACGCCGGCGAGGTCGGGGTAGGCCGGCCCGCTGTGCGCCGCTGCGCAGGAGGCCACGGCCGCGCCAAGCAGGGCGGCTGCTGCGGAACCGAATAGGCGCCGACCGCGCGCGCGGTGGTGCATGGACACCCTCCGCTGGAAAGTCCTCCCTGATCAGGCTCGCACTCACGCCGCAGCACACCCAGGGACCTCCGACCCACCCGGGTTGCGACGTTCGGCAGCTACCGTTGCCGCTCCGATCTGTGGAGCGTTTCTTATAGCGCGTACAAGCGTTTCCGTACCGACGCTGAAGGATCGGCCATGTCCTCCTTGGCACTCGAATCCACAACCGGCACTCCGACGGCACCGCGCATCGCGGCGCATACCGTCGACGCAACAAAGATCTACGGGCGCGGCCAGACCGAAGTGTGTGCGCTCGACGGCATCACCGTCGAGTTCGAAGCACAACGGTTCACCGCCATCATGGGCCCATCCGGATCGGGCAAGTCCACGCTCCTGCACTGCGTGGCCGGGCTGGACGCGTTGACCGCCGGGTCGGTATTCATCGGCGACGACGACCTGCGCACGATGAGCGACCGGCAGCTGACCCAACTGCGCCGCGACCGCATCGGCTTCGTCTTCCAGGCCTACAACCTGGTCCCGACGCTGACGGCGCTGGAGAACGTGACGTTGCCGCTCCGCCTGGCCGGCCGCAAAGGAAACGACGACTGGGTACACACCGTCGTCGACATCATGAGCCTCAATGATCGACTCACCCACCGCCCGGCAGAGATGTCCGGCGGCCAGCAGCAACGCGTTGCGGTGGCGCGTGCGCTCGCCACCCGGCCCGAGATCATCTTCGGAGACGAGCCCACCGGAAATCTCGACTCGCACTCCAGCGGCGAGGTGCTGCACTTCATGCGCCGCGCCGTCGACGAAATGGGACAGACGATCGTAATGGTGACGCACGACCCACACGCAGCGAGCTACGCGGATCGCATCCTGTTCCTCGCCGATGGGCGGGTGGTCGACGAGATGAGACAGCCCACGACCGAGCAGGTCCTGGAACGGATGAAGCGTTTCGGTGAGTGATCGGCCATGTTGACGACAGCTATTCGCAACCTGTGGGCGCACAAGCTGCGCCTGATGGCGACAGTCTTCTCGATCATGCTGGGCGTGGCGTTCATGGCCGGCACCCTCGTGCTGACCGCGACCATGCGCACGACGTTCGACAACCTGTTCGCCGACATGTACCAAGGCACCGATGCGGTGGTCCGAGCCCAGTCCGCCTTCGAGGGGCCGCAGGAGAGCACCGGCGCGCAGCGTGGGCGCATCGACGAATCCCTGCTACCGGTGGTTTCACGTGTCGACGGCGTCGCGGCTGCCAGCGGTGAGGTCTCCGGCTACGCACGGCTGATTGCCAAGGACGGCAAGGCACTCGGCAACCCGACCAACGGCGCCCCGACGATCGGCACGAACTGGACGGACAACACCACGCTCAACCAGTTCCACATCGTCGAAGGCCGTCCGCCGCGCGCCGACAACGAGGTCGTCATCGACCGAAAAAGCGCTCGCGACGGCGATCTGTGGCCAGGCACTACGACTACCGTGCTCGTGCAAGGCGGTCCGATGCGGGTCGTCATCGCCGGTGTCGGGCGCTTCGGCACCGCCGACTCGCCGGGTGGTGCCACCGTGGTCGCGTTCCGCCTGCCGGTGGCCCAGCGTGTGATGGGCGCGGTGGGCAAGTTCGACAGCATCAACCTCGTCGCGGACAAGGGTGTCTCCCAGACCGAACTGGTGCAGCGGGTCTCGTCCGTCCTCCCGAAGGGTGTCGAGGCAGTCACCGGCCAGACCGTGACCGAGGAGTCGCAAAGCGCACTGCGCAAGGCTTTGGGCTTCTTCTACACGTTCTTGCTGATCTTCGCCGTGGTCGCTGTTCTCGTCGGCGCGTTCATGATGTTCAACACGTTCTCGATCACCGTCCAGCAACGGACGCGGGAGAACGGACTGCTGCGCGCGCTGGGCGCCAGCCGGCGGCAGATTCTCGGCGCGCAACTGGTGGAGGCCGGGGCCGTCGGATTGCTCGCTTCGGTGGTCGGCATCTTCGCCGGACTGCTGATCGCCCTCGGCCTCAAGCGGCTGCTCGTCGCGGTGGGCATCGACATCCCGTCGCAGGGCCTGGTGGTCACCTCGAGCACGGTGCTGATCTGCCTGCTCGTCGGCGTCGGCATCACCCTGCTCTCCGCGCTCTCGCCGGCGCGCAAGGCAGCGAAGGTGCCACCCATCGCCGCCATGCAGCTCGGCGTGGTCGGCAGCACCGGATACGGCTCGAAACAGCGGATCTACGTAGGGCTCACGGTCCTCGGGCTCGGGGCCGTGGCGTTGCTACTGGGCCTGTTCGGTGGTGTCGAGCGGCCAATGCTGATCGTCGGCGCCGGCGCACTGCTGGTGTTCTTCGGTGTGTCGATACTGGGCCGCACTGTGTCGCTGCCACTCAGTCGCGTAATCGGCGCGCCGCTTCCGCGACTGCGCGGCATCACCGGTGAGCTCGCACGTGAGAACGCGATGCGCAACCCCAAGCGCACCGCTGCCGCCGCTTCAGCCCTGATGATCGGGGTCGGGCTGGTCGGCTTCATCACCATCTTCGTCTCGTCCACCAAGGCATCGATCAATGACGCGATCGACCGGGGATTCACCGGCGACCTCGTCGTCGACTCCGGCGGCGGGATCGCGGGAGGTCTGGATCCGGGTCTCGCGCAGCGCGTGGGTGCGCTGCCGCAGGTCGAGACAGCCGCCGGGCTGCGCGTCGGCATCGCCCAGGTGGACGGCAAGGCGGTCATCATCGAGTCGGGCGGCTCGGACCTCTTCAAGATCATGAACGTGGATGTGCGACAGGGTTCGATGGCGGAGCTGGGCCGCGACGGGATCGGCGTCTACCACAAAATCGCCGACGACAACGGATGGCAGATCGGGACGACGGTGCCGGCCGTCTTCGCCAAGTCCGGGCACAACACACTGCGGGTGGCGGCGATCTACGACGACAACGCGCAGGCCGGCGACTACGTCCTGGGCAGCGCGGGATACGCCGACAACTTCGACAGCAAGCTCGACAACAAGGTGTTCGTCCAGGCGAAGTCCGGCGTTCCCCTCGCCACCGCGGTGGCCGCCGTCAAGCACATCACCAAGGACTACCCCGGCGTCAAGGTCCTCGACCGCGCGCAGTACAAGTCCGAACAAAGCAAGGCCTTCGACCAGTTGCTCGCACTGGTCTACGCCCTGCTCGGCCTGGCGATCATCATCGCACTGCTCGGCATCGCCAACACCCTGGCGCTCTCGATCGGTGAACGGGTCCGCGAGGTAGGGCTACTGCGCGCCGTGGGCATGACCCGCTCCCAGCTGCGCACGACAATTCGCTGGGAAGCCGTCATCATCGCCCTACAGGGCACCGTCCTCGGCCTGGTGATCGGTTTGTTCTTCGGCTGGGCGCTTGTCGCAGCAATGGGTGATCAGGGTGTGACAGTGTTCCGGGTTCCCGCCACAAGCCTCGCCGTGGTTGTGTTGCTGGCCGCGCTGGCCGGGGCGCTCGCTGCGGTCCAGCCGAGCAGGCGTGCCGCGAAACTCGATGTCCTCCGCGCGGTCGTGAGCGACTGAGTCCGGCCGTTCGCTGGGAGGGTGACATGGGCGCCACGGTTGCGCAGCTGCCGGCCGCGGCACTCGGTGCCGCCCGACGCGACCGGCAGGACGGGACGCGGCGCGGTTGCGACGGACACACACCCCGCGTCAGCGCCCTCGCATACCACCCTGCCGAATGGGAAGCGCGTGTCATCAACTTCCTCGACCACGCCCTGCCGGCCGCAGTTTCCAACGAGACGCACGGCGGCTCATGCATCAGTCCCGTTGTCTCGCTGGACGAGGGCCGAGAACGAATGATCTCGCGCTGGTACCAACGCGCACTCGGCTACGCGCTCGCGAACGACGGGCGCCCACCGGCCGACCCAGCAGGCCGGCCCCTCGCCACTACCAACTGGGGCCACTACAGGCCGTCACAGCGAGGCCAGTCTGGGTTGACATCGCCAGACGCCGCAGCCACGCGCACGACGGCCAACGGACCAACGGGCGGCATGGCTGCTAGTACATCGACTGAAGCGACGTCGGGTTGACGTTGGGCGACGACCTGCGCGCCGGTAGTGATGACGTGCGCTAAGCATTCGTAAAGCTGTCCATGACTTGGTCCGGCGATTGATCAACTTTGGCGATCACGACGAGCGCTACAACCCACGGATTCATTGGGCCAGATGCTGGTGCGCCGCCAGGGACTCGAACCCCGAACCCGCAGATTAAGAGTCTGCTGCTCTGCCAGTTGAGCTAGCGGCGCTAGTCGTGCAATCGGCCCACCGAAGCGGGCCGAGGGACCACATTAGCACGCAGTCGACGACCGAATTACCGTCCACCTCGGGGTGAGTGAGGGGACTCGAACCCCCGGCCCTCTGGACCACAACCAGATGCTCTACCTGCTGAGCTACACCCACCATGTCCGGCCCAGGTGCGGGCCGAGCGCGGTCAGTCTACCTGCCGATCGGTGATGCCTCGAACCGCGTTTGCGGCCTCCCGCGCGTGGTCTGTGTTCGGCCCGGGCGGCGGTACGAACAGGGTGCGCCGGTAGTAGGCGAGCTCGAGAATGCTCTCCCGGATGTCGGCTCCGGCGCGGTGCGCCAGGCCCTTCTCGGGCTGCGACTGGTACACCCGCGGGTACCACCGTTTGGCGAGCTCCTTGAGCGAGGAG
>DASQSE010000066.1:0-20728 GCA_035642535.1 Jatrophihabitans sp.
AATAGCGATGCCTTCGCGGCCGCGTGGCCAAGTACGTACGTCGCCGCACCGGTGAAACCTGGAGCATCCAAGGTGGCGGCCGCGGTGACGAACAACCCAACATGGGCGATAGTCGAATACGCGAGCAGCCGCTTGAAGTGACGTTCGGCGAGGCACATGACGGCGCCAACCAGCGCGGTGAGTGTGCCCAGCACGAGGAAGGCCGGTCGGAGCTTGTCCTCCGGTAGCACGCCCGCGAAGGTCGTCCAGTAAACCCGGTAGACGCCGTACACCCCGAGTTCCACCATGACGCCCGAGAACAGCACGCAGACCGGCGTGGGCGCGACGGCGTGCGCATCGGCCAACCAGAAATGGAACGGAGCGACCGCCGCCTTCACCAGCCAGCCTGTGCTGACCAGCACGAAACCAATCACGACTAGCGCATCGAGGTGCCCCGCCTGCAACGCCTGTCCAAGCTGGGCGAGACCGAGCTGACCGGTGCGGGAGTACAGGACGCCGATCCCAGTGAGGGTGAGGTAGGCGCCGAGCGAGTTGACGATGCCGAAGTTCAGCCCGCCTTGCACGGAGGTCGGATCGCCGACCTTGAACCCGGTCAGCGCGAACGCTGCCGCGCCCATTAGCTCGAAGAAGACGAACATGTCGAACAGGTCGCCGGTCAGGCAGAAGCCCGTCATGCCGGCAAGAAACAACAGCATGAGCGTGTGGAAGTGTCCCTCGGCGCCCTGCATGTGCCGCCAGCCGAACATCAACCCAACCGCAGTGAGTACCGCGGCGAGCAGCGCGGTGCCCGCTCCGATCCGATCGACGATGAGCACGATGCCCACGCTGTGCCCGTGCACCGGCGTCCAGTGGCCGAGCCAGGTGACAACTCGGCCGCCGCCGGTGTCCGAGAAGAGCAGCGCGTCGAAGACCACCGTTGCCGCGGCGGCCAGCAGGGCGGTGGCGTCGATGATCGCGCGCGGCAGCAGCGACCCGAGCGGCAGCAGGAGGCAGGCGCCCAGGATGGGGACCGTGATGGCCAGTGGCGCCACGATGGCGACATCGCTCATGGATGATCAGCCTCGGAGCGCGCCGAGTTCGTCCGGGTTGATGGTGCGGTGCCGCTTCGCGATCTGGATCGCCAGGGCGAGCAGCAGCGAGGTGATCGTCGCCGACACCACGATGTCGGTCAGACACATCGCCTGCACCACAGGGTCGACGACGCGTTTGGTGGGCGCGGACGTCGATCCGAAGACCGGGGCCGGGGAGTGCCGCTGGTAACCCACGGAGAGCAACAGCACGTAGGTACCCGCCTGCGCAACGGCCAGGCAGACCACCGAGTGCACGAGGTTGCGGCTGGCGACGATTCCGGCCGAGCCCATGAGAAGCAATGCGCCGGCCACGAGGTAGCCGTAGATGCTCACGGTCCTCGGCCGCCGAGCAGTATCGCCTGGTCGAGGAACTTGGCGATGAGCACGATAATCCCGCTGGCGACTTCGAGACCGACCGCGCCGTTCAGCAGCGGGATCGTGCCGGCGGAGAACAGCCCTCCGAAGCTGCCCTGGCCGATCGTGTTGAGCAAGAACGCCGAGGCCGAAACGACGCCGACGATCCCAATGCATGCGAAGGCGGCCGCGCCGAGGGCCTCACCCGCCTCGAACAGCGGGATCGGTCGCAGCCGCTCGAGAGCGCGGTAGGAGCCGGCGACGTAGAGCAGATGCACACCGGACGCGACGACCACCCCGCCCTGGAAGCCGCCGCCGGGCGTGACGTGCCCATGGGTGACCACGTCGGCGCCGATCACTAGGACCAGAGGCAGCATCACGTAGCCGAGCAGCCGGGTCGGTTCGAGCACCCGCGCATGCGGCGACGGGCCGCTCTCCCGCTCGTCGCCGGCCGGGCGCAGCAACGCGGCCACCCCGACCACCGACGCCAGCAAGATGATCTCCTCACCGAGCGTGTCCAGCGAGCGCTGGTCGAAATTGACCGATCCGACGGCGTTGGCTGTGGCGTGATGGACGGCAGCGCGGATCGCCATGTCGCGATAGGGATGGAAGGTGCTCCCGAATGAGGGCATGCCGACGAATGCGATCACCAGGCACGTGCCGATCGCGAGCGCACCGATCGCGAACAGCCAGATCCGCACGGTCCGATTCATCGCCCGCCTCGGACCTTGCTCACCGTGAGCATGACGACGAGCGGCACGACCACCGTCCCGACCGCCAACTGGCTGAGCGCAACGTCCGGCGCCTGCAGCACGAGGAACAGCACGCTCAGCGCGAGGCCGAACACCGACAACGTGATCGCCTGCCGGCTCGGTTCGTGCGTCAGTACCACCGCGGCACCGGCCAACAGGACGAGCGTGAGCGCCAGCGCGACGACGACCGTCATCGAGTACCTCCGAAGCGCATCACTGCGGTCCCTCGCCGATAACGAGGTGACGCTGCTGGGCCTCGACGCGACCGATCGCGGACTCCAGCACGGGCCCGGACAGCGCAAGCAGCACGACGATGAGGATGTCGAGGCCCGCCGTGATTCCCCAGCCGTTCGACACCACCAGCGCGGCACCGAACAGTGGCGCCCCGACCGAAGTGATGGGGGCCAGATAGTGCAGTTTCGCGAAGGTGCTGCGCAGCACGATGGCGCCGACGACCGCACCCACGGTGACCATCAGCGACGTCGCCAGCACGACGTCCGCAGCCACCATCCGGCCGGTCACGCCCGGGGCCCCAGCAGTCGGGTGAAGACGAGCGTGCCCGCGATGCTCAGTGCGGCGAGCACGAGCGGCACGATGAGGTAGCTGGGCTGGTTCATCGCCTGGGCGAACGCGGTCAGCACGAGTACGGCCAGCGCCCCAAACATCTGCAGGCCGACCAGTCGACGCACCGCGTCACCGCGGGCGGCGACCCAGAGCATCGGGATCAATCCCAGCGCAATCAGTACCGCGCAGGCCGCCAGCCAGGGATTCATCGCCGCACCACCTCGATCATCGACGAGCCGCTTCGGCGGCTCAGCTCGTGTACGAGCAACTCCCCTGTGTCGTCGTCGGCGTGCAGGACATAGGTGCCCGGCGTGGCGGAGAGGAGGAAGGCGGCAGCGGCGCGCCGGGACGTCGGTTGAACCTCGGCGCCGGCCGCCACCGGGATTCGCACCAGCCGGCCCTCGTCCGGCAGGCGGCCGATCAGCTTGCGCCACGGCAACGCCAGGATCGCTACCGTGTCGATCGCGATGGCAACCGGCAGTCGGGCCAGCCACGCCGACGCACGATGCGGGTAATGCCACTTCGCCGCCAGCGCGCGCCGCGCGATGGCGGCCATGACACCACACATGAAGGCAAGTGGCGTTGCGACGATCAGGTCGGCTGGGTCGACCGAGGAGAGCGTGAGCGACCACACGCCGAGGGCAGCCGCCCACCAGAAGACGATCTCAGCTACGAGGGCAACCGTTTTCCGCATCGGCGTCAGCTGCTGATCAGATCCTTCGCGCGGTCCATCATCGCGGCAAACGGTCCCGCGGCGAGGTTGGCTGCGCGCGATTCCACGCCCGAGTGCGGGTGCGTCGGCGCCGTCTTCTCGGCCAGTTCCGCGGCCTTCCTCATCCGGTGCAGCTGCTTCTCATCGAGCTCGGCGGACAGCTTGCTGAACTCCTCCATCTCCTCCGCCTCCGCGTGCGCGATCACATCGTGGCGGAAGCTGCTGAACATCTCCTCGAACTCCGGCGAATCGACGTCCAGCTTCTCCAGCTCGGCGAGCACCTCTTTCGCCTCTCGCTCCTCCTCCAGCCGCGCGGCGACGACGACGTTCCCGTCGTCGAGTTCGGACTTCGCGCGTGGGTGGACGATCTCCTCCTCGGCCGTCTCGTGAACTGCGAGCAACCGGCGCAGGTCTGCAAAGTTCTGCTTGCGCTGCTCACCCGTGGTCGCGGTGACCTGAGTGAACAGGCCCTTGATTTCCTCGTGCTGACTCTTCAGGAACTCGACAACATCCGCAGCGCTGTCGATCTTGACGTTTCGTCCCATCATGGCGGCTCCCTGGTTCGGCGGGCGGTCGGACTGTCCGTCCCGTCGCGCGGGTTCGGCGATACGGCACGGTTGGTGATCTCATACCCGCTCGGATACGTCCTCACACGGCTAGGCCTGCCGTCGGCGCTGATAACCCGCCGGCCCGCTGAACAGCACTGAAGAGCACGGCGTCCCGCCCGCCAGGCGTATCTGATCGCACGCGCGGCGCTGTTGCGTTGACGTTCGCCGGGACGTGCCTGACCCGGTCGATCTGCCTGGCGTAGGTCAGAGCGATGTCGCGAGCTCGTTGAACGCGACTCGGACCCGATCAACGACCGGCAGGTCGGCAGTGATTGCGTAGTGGCCGCGGCGCAGGTGCTGCACGAAGGCGTGCCCGGCCGCGATGGTGCGGGCAGACGCGAGGCGTTTGAGTCCGCGCATCGGCCGTAGCCGTGCCTTGAGCCGGCCGTGATCGGCCTCCACAGCGCTGGCGTACTGCTCGGTGACATGCCGCGCAGCGGGCACCAGCTCGCCGAGCAGCCGCGGGTAGACCGGCGCCCGGTCGGTGGTGATCTCGACCGGCGAGAGCCCGGAGCGCGGCGCGCGGGTGAAGAACCGCCGGGCCGATACGGCGTCGCGCCGGGTCGAGACCAGCACGTCGATGACCTGCCCGTGCTGGTCGACCGCGCGGTAGATGTAGGTCCAGCAGCGGGCGACTTTGAGGTAGGTCTCGTCGACGAACCAGCGATCACCGGTCCCGGGCCGGACGGGAGGCGTCGATGAACTCCGGCGTGAAGGTCTGCAGCCACCGACAGATCGTGACGTGATCGACGGCGATGCCGCGCTCGGCCAGCAGTTCCTCGAGGTCACGGTAGGACAGGCCGTAGCGCAGATACCAGCGCACCGCCACCGCGATCACCCGACGCGGGAATCGATACCCCCGGCCGGCGCAGACGACGACAACCTCGAGATGACCACCCGATCAGTGTCTCGCCACCGGCACCGCGGCCAACGCAACAGTGCCGGTCGTCGGGCGTGCGCCGGCCATCCGGCCGGACGGGCAGTTGCAGAGCAACCCGATCTGGTAGGAGTGGGAACGGCAACACATCAAGGTCAGCCAGACGAGGGCGCGGCAGAAGATGCGCAATCTGGAGCACGATCCGCACGACCCCCGCACGTCGCATTATCGGTTGCCGACCTGAGCAACCCGTATCGCTATGTCGAGGTTCCGTGCTGTGGTCGACGACCCAGATTGCGAGTTCATCGATCACCTTCCCGAGCGCTATCTCGGCGTTCGCCCCTACCCCGAACACCAACCCGGCACGAGCGGGTCATCGTCTTCATCAGGGTCTACATCAGGCCGACCGGGTGCGTCCGCCATGGCAGCCTGATGGCGTTGAAGCCGCAGCAGCCGGTCACCGGCGCACAGCCACGTCAGTAGTACGAGGGGCGTGGGCCGACGGTGTGGCCGACCCCGCTGGCGATCGCCAGCACCGCACCGATGATGAAAGCGACGATGCCCAGGCTCCACAGCACGGGGACCCCGGATACGAATCCGATGCCCAGCAGAACCACACCGAGGACGATCCTGTTGACGTCCTTATCCGAGCAGCCCGGCCATCGTGCTGCGGCGGTGCGCGGGGCGTGCCGTATTTGGCTTCTCCCCAAGACGGGTAGGTCACTCACGTGGGTCGAGGTGTCGCGCAACAGCTGATCGAGTCGCACCTGCTGTCCGGGGAGATGACGCCCGGTGCGGAGATCGCGCTGTCGATCGATCAGACGCTCACCCAGGACGCGACCGGCACGCTGGTGATGCTCGAGTTGGAGGCGCTCGGCCTGGACCGGGTGCAGACCGAGACGTCCGTCCAGTACGTAGACCACAACCTGCTGCAGGGTGACAGCAAGAACTCCGAGGACCACCTGTTCCTGCGCTCGGCATGCCGCCGGTTCGGGCTGTGGTTCTCCAAGCCCGGCAACGGCGTCTCGCATCCGGTGCACATGCAGCGCTTCGGCGTACCCGGCAAGGCGATGGTCGGTTCGGACAGCCACACCTGCGCGGCCGGGTCACTGGGCATGCTGGCGATCGGTGTCGGCGGTCTCGAAGTGGCGCTGGCGACGGCCGGCCAACCGCTGCATTTGCGGATGCCGGAGATCTGGGGCATCGAGCTGACCGGCGAGTTGCCTGCCTGGGTGTCGGCCAAGGAGGTGATCCTGGAGATGCTGCGCCGGCATGGCGTGAAAGGCGGCGTGCACCGGATCATCGAGTACCACGGCGACGGACTCGCCGGGCTCACCGCGATGGATCGGCACGTGATTGCCAACATGGGCGCCGAGCTCGGTGCGACCACCACCGTGTTTCCCGCAGACGACGCGGTCCGCGAGTTCCTGCGCCGGGAGGAGCGTGCGGACGACTTCGTCGAGATCGTCGCCGAGCCGGACGCCGACTACGACGTCACCGACAGCATCGACCTCGGCGCGCTCGAGCCGCTCATCGCGCGTCCGTCCAGCCCGGACGATGTGGTTCCGGTGCGCGAGGTCGCCGGTGAGGAGGTCCACCAAGCGGTGATCGGCTCGTCGGCGAACCCAGGGCTGCGCGACTTCGCGATCGCGGCCGAGATCGTGAAGGGCAGGCAGACCGATGATCAGGTGTCCTTCGACATCAATCCCACGTCGCGGCAGATCCTCCAGGACCTCACGCACGGTGGCTGGCTGTTCGACCTGATCGCGGCGGGCGCCCGCATCCACCAAGCGGGCTGCCTGGGTTGCATCGGGATGGGACAAGCCCCCGCGGTCGGCCGCAACAGTCTGCGCACGATGCCGCGCAACTTCCCCGGCCGGTCCGGCACGGAGGAGGACGCGGTCTGGCTGTGCTCGCCGGAGACCGCGACCGCCGCGGCGCTGACCGGCGTGATCACCGATCCGAGGGAGCTGCCCGACCTACTCGGCCTCAGCTACCCGACCCTCGAGCTGCCCGCGGGGACGCACGTCAACCGGGCGATGCTGGTCGCACCGCTACCGGTCGAGCAGGCCCGCCGCGAGCAGCTGGTAAAAGGCCCGAACATCTCCGCGCTGCCCGACCTCGACGCGCTGCCCGACGAACTGGACGCCGGCGTCGAGCTGAAGCTCGGCGACGACGTCTCGACCGACGAGATCCTGCCGGCCGGCGCGCGTGCGCTGCCGCTGCGCAGCAACATCCCGGCGATCGCGCAGTTCGCGTACGACCGCCTCGATCCGGACTACGCGGAGCGGGTCGCCGAGCAGGACGCCCCGCACGCCGTGGTGGCCGGGGAGAACTACGGACAGGGCTCGTCCCGCGAGCACGCAGTCATCGCGCCGCGCTACCTCGGACTGCGCGTGGTGATCGCCAAGTCGTTCGCGCGCATCCACTGGCAGAACCTCGCCAACTTCGGCATCCTCGCGCTCCGGTTCGCCGATCCGGGTGACTACGAACGCCTCGACGTGGGCAGCCGGTTGCGGTTCACCGGGTTGCGCACCCAACTGCGCGCGGGTGAGCCGCTCGAGGCCACCGTGGGCGACGCCGACAAGATCACCTTCCGGCACGAGCTGTCACCGCGGCAGATCGAGATGGTGCTCGCCGGCGGCTGGATCCCGTTGGCGCGCTCTGGAGCCGCTACCGATTGACCAGCTTCGCGGCGGCGTCGGCGATGTGCGCGGCGTCGATGCCGGCCCGGGCGAGCTGCTCGGCGGTGCTGCCCGAGCCGGCACGCCACGCATGACCAGATTGGTGAGCGTCAGTTCGGTCCGGCCGGCGGCGACGAGCGCGTCGGTAACGGCACAGCCGAGCCCCCGGCTCCCGGGTGATGGTCCTCGGCGACCACGATGCGGCCGGTGGCGTCGGCAGCCGCGGTGAGTGCCTCGATGTCGACGGGCTTGACGCAGTAGCAGTCGAGCACCCGCGGGGTGATGCCGGCCGTGGCGAGCCGATCGGCCGCCCTGAGCACTCGTGCAGCGTGACCCCGGCACCGACCAGCGTCACGTCATCCGGGTCGCGGGCCCGCAGCAGCTTCGCGTCGCCGATCGGGAACGACTCGTCCGGACCATAGATCACCGGATAGCTGCCCGGGTGGTGCGCAGGTAACTGATCCTGGCACGGTGCGCCATGGCCTCCACCAGCGCCACGTTGCTGGTCGCGTCACTCGGGTAGAGCACGGTCGAGTCCGGCACCGCGCGCATCATGGCGAGGTCCTCCAGGCCCGTCTGCGACGGTCCGTCGGCGCCGATTTCGACGCCGGCGTGCGAGCCGAGCAGACGCAGGTCGACACCGGAGATCGCCGCCATCCGGATGAAGTCGTGCGCCCGCGTCAGGAACGCGGCGAAGCTCGACGCGAACGGCCGGTAGCCGCGGGCGGCGAGTCCGGTGGCGGCGGCGATCATCTGCTGTTCGGCGATGAACATCTCGAAGTACCGCTCCGGGCCTGCGCGAACGCGTTGGCGTAGGTCGAGTTTGTTCACCTCGCCGTCCAGCGCGACGAGCTTGGGATCATGCCGGCCCCCGGGCGACCAACGCCTGCCCGTACGCCTTCCGGGTCGAGCCGGAGTTGCCATATCAATGGCCTCCCCGCCCGCGCGGCCGGGTGACCCGGTGAGCGGCTCGTCGCGCGGGTACCCCGTTCCTGAACGATGTTGCCAAGCGACGGGAGGCACGCATTCATGGCACTCGTTCGGCCGCGATGACGGCGGCGACTGCACTGCGGATCCCCGTCTGCCAGGTCAACCTCGACGGTGACCCGGCGCCACCCTACAATCCGCTCGCCGCTGGGGTGTTCGCACACGGCAGTGGCAACAGCCGATTCACTCCACGCAACCCCAAGCAGCTTCGCCAGCCGAACTCGGCTGGCCCGACCTATTGCGTCGCGGTGCTCGGCACATTCGAGAACGCCGCTGCCCCACTGTTGGAGCTCAGAACAGGAGCACCGGGAGCCATGATCGAACATCTGGTGTTCGTAGTCGGCCACCTGCTGTACGGGCAGGGCTTGCCCGCCGGCGCACGAGCACGCCGGGCGCGGTGCTGCTTGAGTCCTCTGCCGTGCACGGCGTTGCCCACCCCGGCCGCGCTGCGTCTTCTAGGTCCTCTCGATCCGCTCGAACTCCTACGTCGGATCGCTCGATGGGAGGCAGGCACGGATCTGGCCTGGTGCGCTACCTGGCCGCCTGATGTGGGGAGGTCTCTGAGATGGGATCCGGGCAGGTGAATGGATGAACCACCGTCAGGATCAGGGCGACCGCGCTGGTGCCCGCGCGGCGAAACGTGAGCAGTACGCGCGGGGCTTGCCTGACTACCACGATCCGTTGTCCGGCATTGCTGGGGCGCCGCCGGCGCGGAGCGCGCTCACGGCACGGTTGGTGTTGGCGATCATCGGCGTGACGATGGCGGCTGGCGGCGCCATCGTGCTGGCGCTGGCTTCGGCTCCGGTCGGCTTCGTCGTGCTGATGTGCGTTCTCGGGGCCGTCCTGTTGGTCGACATCGTCGTGCTCGCGCGCCGCAAGCTGCGGGGTGAGCCGGGCTGATGCGCGCAGTCACACACGAGCGAAGCCCGCGATCTGGATGTCCTCGCGCTGCTGGACCGCCCACTACGTCAGCCGGGAGCTCGCGAGAGGGGCCCGGGGACCTGTCGGCCGGGTTGTCCGGACGGATTTGGCGTCGCGGTGTGGGCTCGCGTCGACGCGATCGGATCAAGATCCGGGCGGCCCGTGCAGGGATGCGCGTACGTGGGTAGAGCCGGCCCAACGGCCTGGGGTCGGCCGCGCCGATTCCGTGAGTGAGGCCCGGTGCTCTGCAGGCGGCTTGCGCGTTTGTCGTTGCCCGCTGCGCCGGCGACCAGACCTCGTCGAATCCGCCTGATCACAGCGCCGTCCTTTCGAGATCGGGCGTTCGTCACGCGCGGCTTGACGAGCAGTTCGCGTGCCCGATCGATCATTGAGAGAAGCCGCCCGCGTCCGCGTTCTCGGCGATCTGATCTGTCCACGCCAGAGACTCGCTGAGCAGCCCGTGATCGTCGATCGGGTCGTGCAGGCGGGGGAACTCTTCACGTTCCTCGGCCTCAACGTGTGCGATCAGCGCGTAACGTAGCCGGATCATGCCAGTGGTGAACTTGTCGGCGTCAGCGCGGAGCAGCTCAAGTTCGACAAGCACCTTCTGCGCCGCGGTCTCCTCCGCAAGGCGTGCGTTCGCAACCGGGTCGGCGTGGGCCCCCAGGCGCAGTTGCGAGTGGACGAACTGCTCCTCTGCGGTCTCATGCACGGCGAGCAGGCGGCGCAGCCGGAAGAATGCAGCTGAGCGCGTCTCACCGGTCGACGCAATGACCTCGTCGAGCAGCGACCTGATCTCCCCTACCTGATCGACGGGACAACCCGTGCGGACCGGGTGGTACCGCCCTTCGACCGAACCGGTCTCCACATCCTGGCAGGTGTGCATAGCTCGTCCAGCCGAGCACGCTGCCGGTCGAGACCAGGTCGATCCTCGTGACGCTCAGGACCTATGAGGACCTATTACCGCAAGCTGCTGGTGTACTTGCCGTGGAGGTGTACGCGTCCTGGTGGGCGCCGCGGTCTTCAAAACCGACGAGGCCGAGCAGCTCGGTCTGGCGGGTTCGATTCCCGTCCACCTCCGCCACCGTCCGCGCACCTGCGCTGTGCATCGAGGCGGCGGGTGCTGCCGAGCACGTCGAGGTATTCGAGCAGCGGCACGGCGACGCGCCGCGTGGTCCCCCACGCCTGCCGGGCCGCGCTGGCGGTGAACGGCTGAGGCAGTGCCCGCACCCGCCGCACCGCCTCGTCGATCGCATCCGGTCGCAGATAGACGTCCGGCGCGATGCGCAGCAGACGGCCTTCGGCAACCGCCGTCGCCAGCACCCGCTCGGTCAAGCCGACCGCCTGCAGCTGCGCGGCGTCCGGCGCCGCGAACGGATCGGCATCGAGGCGGCGCCCCAGCACGTCGAGCTCGTGGTCGAGCGCGGCCGGCCGGCTCGGCAGCACGCCGCGTCGATGCACCCCGGTGGCGTCCACCACGAGCTCGCCGCACGCAGCGACCAGCTGGGCGAGCAGCGCGTCATCGGGCAGCCCGGCCGCCTCCGTCGCCGCCCGGGGCGGCATGCCCGGTTGCAAGGGGTGCTCACGAGCCCAGGCGTCGACGCCGGCGAGCAACGCGGCGCGCCACTGCCGCCAGCGACCCGCGTCGACCAGCCAGTCGCCGGCTGCGACCGCGCCGGACGGCACACCGCCCACCTGAACACCGGCCGCCACCAACTCGCTGTGGCGCACCGCTCCGCGGCGGCGCACCTCGCCGACCGGATCCGGCGCGCCGCTGACCTCGGCCAACTCGGCCGCCCGCTGCCGAGCGGCGCCGCGCCGACGCAAGGCGGGCGGGAAGGTGTCCAGCACCCGCGCACCTGCGGCGACGCGCTGCTGGCCCGGGTCGCGCAGCACCAATCGCTCCCCGATGTGGATGGCCAGCGACGCGGCGAGGAAAAGCCGCGCCAGGTCGTCGGCCAGCGGACGCACCCGCACCGGCACCGCGGCCGAGCCGATGTGCAGCGTGAGCCTCGACGGCAGCAGGTCGGCGGCGCCGGTGAGCCGCACGTCCAGCACCGACACGTCACGCCACGCGCCCGGCGCCGTCAGCGCGTCGCCGCGGCGCACCTGATCCGGCTTGACGCCGCGCAGGTTCACCGCGACGCGGGCGACCGCATCCGCCGCGTCGACCCGCCGGTTGAGCGACTCGAGCGATCGGATGCGCGCCTTTGCGCCGGACGGGCAGATCTCGACCTCGTCGCCGACGCGCAGCGCGCCCGACCCGAGCGTGCCGGTCACCACGGTGCCGGCGCCACGGATGGTGAACACGCGATCGATCCACAGCCGGGTCGGCCGCGGTGCCGGTGCCGGCAGCTGCGCCGTCATGCCGGACAGAGCGGCACGAAGCGCGTCCATGCCGATGTCCGCGACCGGGCTGACCGGCACTGCCTCGATGTCGGCGAGTGGCGTCCCGGCGAGGTGCTCGCGCGCCTCCGACTCGGCCAGCTCCGCATCGCCGAGGTCGGCGCGGCTAATGGCTAGCACGCCGTGCCGGACGTCCAGCGCGGTGAGCGCGTCGAGGTGTTCGGTGCTCTGCGCGGCCCAGCCCTCGTCCGCGGCGACGACGAACAGCACCGCGGGCGCTGGTCCTACACCGGCCAGCATGTTGGTGACGAAGCGGTGGTGGCCCGGCACGTCGACGAAGGCGAGCTGCGATCCGTCCGGCAATGCCGTCCACGCATAGCCGAGGTCGATGGTGAGCCCGCGCCGCCGCTCCTCGGTCCAGCGGTCCGGCTCCATCCCGGTGAGCCCGCGGATCAGTGTCGACTTGCCGTGATCGACATGCCCCGCGGTGGCGATCACGTACATCGGTCGCCGTCGCGGTGGACGGCCGTCACGGCAGCGACCACGTGCTGGTCGTCGGCGGGCGGAACGCAGCGCAGGTCGAGCAGGCACCTGCCGCGGGCCACTCGCGCGATCACGCTCGGCCGCCCGGTACGCAGCGCCGCCGCATACGCCTCGGGCAGCTCGACCGCCCAGCCGGGCAATGTGGTGCCGGGCGCGCCGCCACCGCCGACCAGCCCGTCGCTACGGCAGACCCGCGCGTCCGCGCCGCGCATCTGCAGTGCCGACGCGGCGCGCTCGGCTCGCTGCCGCAGCGCCTGCGGATCAGCGGTGAGGGCGGCGCGCACCGGAGGCGCCGGGCCGGCCACGGTGGCCTCCAGTGCGGCGAGGGTCAGCTTGTCCGGCCGTAGCGCACGATAGAACGGGTGTCGGCGCAGGGTCCGGATCGCCGCCGCCGCCCCGAACACCAGTCCTGCCTGTGGACCGCCGAGCAGCTTGTCGCCGCTGGCCGTGACAAGCGTCGCGCCGGCGGCGAGCCAGCTTCGGACGTCCGGCTCGCCGGGCAGTTCGGCCAGCGGCTCGAGCAGGCCGGAGCCGACGTCGCCGATGACCGGGACGTCCAGCCGCGCCAGGTCGCTCACCGGCACCGAGCCGGTGAAGCCGTGCATCGTGAAGTTCGAGGGGTGGATCTTGAGCACGAATCCGGTCCGGTCGCTCACCGCGTCGGCGTAGTCGGCGAATGCGGTGCGGTTCGTGGTGCCCACCTCGCGCAGCCGGGCGCCGGTGCTCTGCAACAGGTCGGGCAGCCGGAAGCCGTCGCCGATCTCGACGAGTTCGCCGCGGCTGACCACGATCTCCCGGCCCTGCGCGAGCGCTGTCGCGGCCAGCACGAGCGCCGCCGCCCCGTTGTTCACGATCAGCGCATCCTCCCCGGCCGGCACACGGCCGCGCAGCGCGCGGAGCGCGCCTTGACCTCGCGTCGCCCGGCGACCGGTCGCCAGGTCGAACTCGACGTCGACGTAGCCGGCGGCGGCTTCCAGGGCATCGACGGCGGCGGCCGAGAGCGGCGCGCGGCCGAGGTTGGTGTGCAGCACGACGCCGGTGGCGTTGATGACCGCGTGCAGCGACGCGGCCGTGGCGGGCAGCGTTCGCAGCACTTGATCGAGGACGTCTTCGGCAGGCAGGTCGCCAGTGCGCACCTGCTCCTGCGCGGCGTGCACCGCGCCCTTGACGACATCGCGGCCGAGTTCGCGCAGCGGTGCCGCCAGTCGAGCGTCGCCGAGCACCGTGTCGGTGCGCGGCACGCGTCGCCGGCCGTCCTCGGTACGGGTCATCCGACGACGAGCGGCGTGGCAGCCCGCGGGAGCAGCTCGCCGATGACGGGTGCGCCGGGTATCTCGCCCGCGAGCAGCAACCCGCCCGAGGTCTGCGCGTCGGCGAGCAGCAACCGATCGTCCTCGTCCGCACCGCGCCACATAGTGTGCGGCGCGACCCAGTCGAGGTTGCGGCGCGTGCCGCCGCTGATGTAACCGTCGCGTACCGCCTCCCGCGCACCCTCGAGCAGCGGGACCGCGGCGGGGTCGATGCGCGCCGTGACGCCGCTGGCGCGGGCCAGCTTGTACGCGTGGCCGAGCAGTCCGAAGCCGGTGACGTCGGTGGCGCATCGAACGCCGGCCCGCACGGCAGCCCCGGACGCGTCCCGGTTGAGCGTCGTCATCGTGTCGATCGCATTCTCGAAGCGCTCCCCCGTCGCCTTGTGCCGGCTGTTGAGGACGCCGAGGCCGAGCGGCTTGGTCAGCGACAGCGGCAACCCGGGGCGGCCGGCGTCGATGCGGATCAGGCGCTCCGGATCGGCGAGGCCGGTCACCGCCAGTCCGTACTTCGGCTCCGGGTCGTCGATGCTGTGCCCGCCGGCGAGCATGCAGCCTGCCGCACGGCATACGACCAGGCCGCCGCGCAGCACCTCCGCGAGCAGCTCCATCGGCAGTTCGTCGCGCGGCCAGCCGACGAGATTCACGGCGACGACTGGCCGACCGCCCATCGCGTAGACGTCGGAGAGCGCGTTGGCCGCCGCGATGCGCCCCCAGTCGTAGGCGTCGTCGACGACCGGTGCGAAGAAGTCGGTCGTCAGGACGATCGCGCGGTCGCCGTCGAGGCGCACGACCGCCGCGTCGTCGCCGTGCTCCAGCCCGACCAGTAGGTCCGGCGCGACGTCGGCGCCGAGCAGCCCGGCCACTGCCGACTCCAGCTCGCCGGGCGGGATCTTGCACGCGCAGCCGCCACCGTGGCCGTACGCCGTCATGCGCACCGCCGCGGCCACCACGCTCGCGCGATACCCAGATCGGCACCGTCGCTAACCGCTGCGGTGAGAGAAATCCGTGGCGGGTGGGTAGACCCGTGGATGGTGGCGAACTGAGGGAGGTTCATCCGTGCGCGCACGCAGGCCGGCCGCGTCCTGGCCGTTCATCCGGCAACTCTCCGGCCGCGACCCGAGTGGTCGCGGCGCTGCGGTTCAGTCGCCGCACAGCGCGGCACTCAGGCCGCGCACCGAGCATGCCGACAACGTGACCCGCTCCATCTGCCCCTATTGCGCCGTCGGCTGCGCACAGCTGGTCTACACCAAGGACAACAAGGTCATCCAGATCGAGGGCGATCCCGACAGCCCGCTTTCGCGCGGGCGACTGTGCCCCAAAGGCGCGGCGAGCATGTCGCTCGTCAACGCACCGAACCGGATGATGAAGGTCCGCTACCGGCGCGCGTACGGGACAGAGTGGGAGGACCTCGACCTCGACACCGCGATGGATCGAATCGCCGACCGGGTGATCGAGACGCGGCGCGCGAACTGGCAGTGGGAGCTGGACGGCAAGCGCACCCGGCGCACCATGGCGATCGCCAGCCTGGGCGGCGCGACGCTGGACAATGAAGAGAACTACCTGATGAAGAAGCTCTACACCGCGATGGGGGCGGTGCAGATCGAGAATCAGGCGCGTATTTGACACTCCTCCACAGTTCCCAGTTTGGGAACCTCGTTCGGCCGCGGCGGTGCGACCACCTTCCCCGGCGACCTCGTCAACTCCGACGTCATCGTCATCGAAGGCTCGAACATGGCCGAATGCCATCCGGTCGCCTTCCAGTGGGTGGTCGAGGCGAAGCAGCGGGGCACGAAGGTCATTCACGTCGACCCGCGTTTCACCCGCACCTCTGCGCTCGCCGACCGGTACGTTCCGCTGCGCGCGGGCACCGACATCGCGTTCCTCGGCGGGCTGATCCACCACGTCCTCGAGAACGAGCTGGACTTCCGCGACTACGTGCTGAACTACACGAACGCGGCGGCGCTGCTGCGCGAGGACTTCCAGGACACCGAGGAACTCGGCGGGCTGTTCTCCGGATGGAATCCCGAAACGGGCTCGTACGATCCGATGTCCTGGCAGTACGAGGGAGCGTTCGAGAGCCCGGCCGCCGGGCAGCGCGACCAGTGGGACGCGCACCACGAAGCAGGTGGTGCGGAGTCCGCGGGTAGCGGCGGTGCGGCGGGCGCGCTCGGGGCCAAGCCGGAGCGGGACGAAACGCTGCAGCACCCGCGCACCGTCTACCAAACGTTGCGCCGTCACTTCGCGCGATACACGCCCGAGTTCGTCGAGCAGGTGTGCGGGATACCGCGCGACACCGTCGTCGAGATCGCCGAGACGTTGGCGCGCAACTCGGGCCGGGACCGGACCGGCGCGTTCGTGTATTCGGTCGGGTGGACGCAGCACACCGTCGGCGTGCAGTACATCCGCACCGCGGCGATCCTGCAGGCGCTGCTCGGTAACGTCGGCAGGCCGGGCGGTGGCATCCTCGCGCTGCGCGGGCACGCGAGCATCCAGGGCTCGACCGACATCCCGACCCTGTTCAACCTGCTGCCCGGCTACATCCCGATGCCGCATGCCCATCAGCACGAAGACCTCGAGGGCTACGTCGAGGCCGATGCCGGCAAGACGGGCTTCTGGGGTGAGATGCGGTCCTACGTCGTCAGCCTGCTGAAGTCGTGGTGGGGCGACGCGGCCAGCGCCGACAACGACTTCTGCTTCGACTACCTGCCGCGCGTCACCGGTGACCACAGCTCGTACCCGACCGTGCGCGATCAGATCGACGGCATCGTCAAGGGTTACTTCCTGGTCGGCGAGAACCCAGCGGTGGGTTCGGCGAACGGCAAGATGCAGCGCCTCGGGCTGGCCAACCTCGATTGGCTCGTCGTCCGCGACCTGGCCCTGATCGAGTCGGCGACGTTCTGGAAGGACGGCCCGGAGATCGAAACCGGCGAGCTGGCCACCGACGCCATCAAAACCGAGGTCTTCTTCCTGCCCGCAGCCGCGCACACCGAGAAGGACGGCACGTTCACGAACACCCAGCGGCTGTTGCAGTGGCACCACAAAGCCGTCGAGCCGCCCGGCGACTGCCGCAGCGACCTGTGGTTCTACTACCACCTCGGCCGCATCATCCGGGCCAAGCTGGCCGGCTCCACGGACGAGATGGACCGGCCGCTGCTCGACCTCACCTGGGACTACCCAACCGAGGGCCCGGTTGCCGAACCGGCCGCCGATGCCGTGCTGCGCGAGATCAACGGCACCGACGCGGCGGGCAAGGCGCTGCCGGGCTACACCGCGCTGAAGGACGACGGCACGACGCGCTGCGGCTGCTGGATCTATTCCGGCGTCTACGCCGACGAGCAGAACCACGCCGACGACCGGCAGCCGCGCGGCGAGCAGAGTTGGGTCGCCCCCGGCTGGGGCTGGGCCTGGCCGATGAACCGGCGCATCCTCTACAACCGCGCGTCGGCCGACCCGGACGGCAAGCCGTGGAGCGAGCGCAAGGCCTACGTCTGGTGGGACGAGGAACAAGGCAGCTGGACGGGTCACGACGTGCCCGACTTCCAGGCCGACAAGCGGCCCGACTACGAGCCGCCGCCCGATGCACGGTCGGTGGCGGCGATCGGCGGCGCGGACCCGTTCATCATGCAGACCGACGGCAAGGCCTGGCTGTTCGTGCCGGCCGGGCTCGCGGACGGGCCGATGCCGACCCACTTCGAGCCCGAGGAGTCGCCCTTCGAGAACCTGCTGTATCCGGAGCAGCACGCCAACCCGGCCCGGCAGCGCTTCGACCGGCCGGTCAACCGGTACAACCCGGTGGGCAGCGAGGTCTACCCGTTCGTGTTCACGACCTACCGACTGACCGAGCACCACACCGCGGGCGGGATGAGCAGATGGGTGGCGGTGCTCTCCGAACTTCAACCGGAGTTCTTCTGCGAGGTATCGCCCGAACTGGCGCACGAACGCGGCCTGGAGAACGGCGGCTGGGCGACGATCGTGAGCGCGCGCACCGCGATCGAGGCGCGCGTTTTGGTGAGCGACCGGGTGCGGCCGCTGCGGATCGCCGGGCGGATCGTGCACCAGATCGGCATGCCTTACCACTGGGGTGGCAACGGGCTGGTGACCGGCGACCCGGCGAACGACCTGATCGGCGTCTCGACGGACCCGAACGCGCACATCCAGGAGTCGAAGGTCGGCACCTGCGACATCATCCCGGGCCGCCGGCCGCGGGGCTCGGCGCTCGTCGAGTTCGTGGCCGCCTACCGGCACCGGGCCGGCGTCGCCGACGGCACCGAGTCGATGGTCGCCTCGGGGCTCACCTCGGACGTCGCGGCCGCGCGACGGCGGAAGGAGCAGCGATGATCGAGGTCGGGCAGCGTCGCATGTTGCCGATGGCGGACGGGCACGCCAGCTATCCGCAGCCACAGCCTAGGGTCGGGTTCTTCACCGACACCTCCGTCTGCATCGGCTGCAAAGCGTGCGAGGTTGCCTGCAAGGAGTGGAACGGCGTGCCGACCGACGTCATCGGCAGCCTGACCGGCGAGTCGTACGACAACACCAGCGCGCTCGGCGCCAACGCCTGGCGGCACGTCGCGTTCATCGAGCAACGCGTGCCGGCCCGGCAGACCGACCCACAGAGCCCAGCGCTGCAGCCCGGCGCGGACGGCGACGGCCTGCGCTGGCTGATGTCCTCGGACGTGTGCAAGCACTGCACCCACGCGGCCTGCCTCGACGTGTGCCCGACCGGTTCGCTGTTCCGCACCGAGTTCGGCACGGTCGTCGTGCAGGAGGACATCTGCAACGGCTGCGGTTACTGCGTGCCGGCGTGCCCGTACGGCGTTATCGACCAGCGGCCGGACGACGGCCGGGTGTTCAAGTGCACGCTGTGCTACGACCGGCTCCGCGATGGCCTCGAGCCGGCGTGCGCGAAGGCCTGCCCCACCGACTCCATCCAGTTCGGGCCGGTCGACGAACTGCGCGAGCGCGCCGGCCAACGCGTTGCGCAGTTGCACCATGGCGGCGTCGACGAAGCCCGGCTGTACGGACACGACCCTGCGGACGGGGTCGGCGGCGACGGCGCGTTCTTCCTGCTGCTGGACGAGCCTGAGGCGTACGGGCTGCCGCCCGACCCGGTGGTGACGACCCGCGACCTGCCCTCGATGTGGCGGCACGCAGCAGCGGCGGCCGTCGCGTTCGCAGCCGTCGTCGCGGGATCCTTCCTCGGCAGGCAGCCGAAATGAGCCGACGGGAGCAAACCGCGGTACCCGAGGCCCGGTTCACGAGTTACTACGAGCGGCCGATCATCAAGCCGCCGACCTGGAAGATGCCGGACGTCCCGGCTTACCTCTTCCTGGGCGGCGTGGCCGGAACATCCGCGAGCCTGGCCGCCTTGGCCGACCTGACCGGCCGGCCCGCGCTCACGCGCGTCGGTCGGCTCGGCGCCGCTCTCGGCGCATCGCTCGGCGTCGGCGCGCTCATCCACGACCTCGGCCGCCCGTCCCGCTTCCTCAACATGCTGCGCGTGTTCAAGCCAACCTCGCCGCTCTCGGTCGGCTCCTGGATATTGGCGCCGTTCGGTTTTCTGGCCAGCGTCAGCGCGGCGAGTGAAGTCACCGGAGTGCTACCCGCGGCCGGTCGGGCAGCGGGCATCGGGGCCGGCGTGCTCGGCCCGGCGGTGTCCACCTACACCGCGGTGCTGCTCGCCGACACGGCAGTGCCGAGCTGGCACGCCGCCTACCCCGAACTGCCGTTCCTGTTCGCCGGCAGCGCGCTCACCAGCGGCGGCGGCCTCGGCGTGCTCACCGTGCCGCCCGCGCAGGCAGGCCCGGCACGGCGAACCGCGCTCGCCGGCGCCGTCATGGAACTCGCAGCCTCCCAGCGTGTCGATCAGCGACTCGGCGTAGAGGGCGAGCCGTACCGCACCGGCAAGTCGGCAGTGCTGCTCAACGCCGGTCGAGTGCTGACGCTCGCCGGCTCGGCGTTCGCCGTGCTCGGCCCCCGCAGCCGGTTGGCTGGCCGCTTGGCGGGCGGGGCAATGCTCGCAGCCGGCATCTGCACCCGGCTCGGGGTCTTCACCGCTGGCATGGCGTCCGCAAAGGACCCCAAATACACCGTCGTTCCGCAGCGCGAACGGGCGAACAGATAGGTGGCGGTAGCCGGAGATCGCCGGCGCGGCGCACGGGAAGGAGGTGGTTGCCCGCGGACGAATCCGGGCAGGATTGATCTTGTTCAGCCCGCCCGCGGTGGGTCCTGCAATCCGGGTGGGTGGTCTGACTGAGGCGGCTCTATTGCGGCCGCGCCGTGGTCGGGTCTCGATACGAGGAGGCCGTCACGGTCATGTTCGCGCAGTCCGCCTTCCCACCGCTCGCGCTTGGGTTCTTCGGCCTGGGCACCGGATACCTGATCTATGGGCCGCAGGAGTTGTTCGGTTGGCCACCCAGGGACGACCGGGTCGATCGGGCTACCGGTGTCTGGGGCATCTGGTTGCCCGGCTTTTGCCAGCTTGTCACCGGAGCGATCTTGTTCGTCGGGCTGACCTGGCTGCAGGTGTTCACCGAGGACCCAGCGCTCTACATGGCAGCGCTAGCGTTCTCGGCCCACGGCATCCACTGGTTCGCGATCGGATGGCACCGCTACCGAGGCAACGATCCGCGCACGAACGCCGGCATGTCGGTGGCATTCATGGTCATCTCCGCGATGGGCGCGAACCGTGTTTTTCAAGGAAGCGGACTGGCCAGTCGGGCCCTTGTTCCTCGGGCTGTGCGCAATCTACTTCAGCGACTTCTTTCGCCTCGGTCGGTCTGAAGCTGTACTTCCTCATCCGCCCCGCCCCCCAACCCGCCGCCACCACCGGCGCAGACCGCCCACCCGAACGTCCCCCCATCCCGGCACCGACCACACCCGCGCCCGGTAGCCGCACCGCGCCCAACCCGACCCACACCCCCACGCGCACACCCACACCGACCACCCTGACCACCCAGCCCGCGACAGCCTCGCCGTCGAGTTCCACCCCCGTGCTCTCGCC
>DASQSE010000067.1:0-13892 GCA_035642535.1 Jatrophihabitans sp.
GGCGTGCTTTACCTCGCCAGCAACGGCGGCGCCAACCCGTGGGACACCGCCACCGACTGGGCGGCTGACAGCAGCTGGCTGGTGGATCCGCCGTGGGCGCAGCCACCGGGAAACGGCTGACAGCGCCTCCGACGCCGATCGTGGGGGGCGGCGTTACGCAGAGTTTGGGAGCCGAACAAGAAGCCGGCCAAGCCGTCTCAGCTCCCGATCCGGTTCCAGACGTCGCCTTCCAGACCGTGCTCGCGCAGGAATCGCCCGAACCCCGCAGCATCCGAATCGAACCGCGCGCCGATCTCCGCGATCAGGTCGTGCATCTCGACGACGAGTCGTGACCCCGCCAAATAGACGGCGCAGTAACGACGGCTGTCCGTGTCGTGCCGGTCGTCGAAGATATGCCGGGACATCGATCATCACCTTCGGGTATCGCGGAGCTGGAGGTAGGCGTTCGACCACAGCCAGCCGGCGCATGTGACGTTGGCCTCTGACCGATGCCGCCGACAAGGAACAAGCTGGACCTGGACGGCTCGCCGACGAAGCCGTGGTAGGGGGCGAGGGACATGCCCGAAGCTCAGCGGCTCAGTATCCAAGACGCCTTCTGGCTGGAGATGGACAAACCGACCAACCTCATGGTGGTCGACTCGTTGATGTGGACTTCCAGGCCGGTCGACTGGGACCGGTATCGGGCGGTGCTGCGGACGCGGTTGTGGGATCGCTATCCGGCGTTCCGCAGCGTTGCGCGACGCGGTGCGCACGGCGGTTGGTATTGGGTCGAGGAAGCCGGCGACGACTTCGAGGCCCACTTCGAGCAGGTTGTCCTGCCCGAGCCGGGCGACGACATCGCGCTGCAGGAGTTCATCGCATCGCAACGCACCACTCCGCTCGATCGCGACAAGCCGTTGTGGCGAGTCTTCCTTGTCGACGGATACCGGGACGGCAGCGCAATGGTGATGCGCGCACACCATGCGCTCGCGGACGGAATCCGCATGGTGGAGTTGGCGATGAACCTCGGCGACGCAAGCCCCGACGGCGGCGCCATCGCCGCACCACCCATGCATCAGCACAGTGCAGAAGGCAGGGGGCCGAAGCGGCCCATCGACCGTGAAACCGCCGGCCGTGTCACATCAGTTGCGAATGAACTCCGCGGGCTGGCCGGCGGGATGATCAGCCTGTTCGGCTCCGTTGCGACCGATCCGGTGGGCGCGTTCTCCGGGCCGTTCGACGCGCTTGGGCCGACGCTCGCAGTCGGAGCGCAGCGCGGAGCCGGCACGTCAGCGGAACTGGTCCGGACGGCCGTGCGTAACCCGATCGCCGCCGTGCGCGCCGCGACCAACTTGGCGAACAAGACGGTCGGGTCGACCGCTTCATGGCTGGAGTCCTCGACGCGCCGAGGGGGCCGGTACGGTCGCGATCTGGCCGGCTTGTTCTCCGCTGCACCGGGTGATGCGGACATCGCCCGAAAGCTGTTGCTCGGCACGCGCAACGACAACACCTGCTGGACCGGTGCGGCCGGGACGCGGAAGGCAGTCAGCTGGTCGGCACCGCTGCCGCTCGCAGACGTGAAGGACGTCGCACGTGCCACCGGCGCAACCGTCAACGACGTGCTGGTGACGTGCGTGGCCGGTTCATTGCGTACGTATCTCCAGAAGCACAACGCGACGTGCGCTTCGGTGAACTGGGACGTGCCGGTCAACCTGAAGCCGTTCGACGCAGCGCTCCCCACCCAGCTCGGCAACGGTTTCGCGATCGTGCAGCTCGAGTTGCCCACCAACATCGCCAACCCGCTCGTGACGCTCGATGTGGTGCGACACCGGATGTCGCGCATCAAGCACGGTCATGAAGCACCACTCGCCTTCACGATCCAGGCGGGCCTGTCCAAGTTGAACAAGACGATCTATCGAACCTTGGTCGATCTGCTCGCCGATCGAGCAGTCGGCGTGTTGACCAATGTGCCCGGGCCGCAGGACCCGATCTACATCGCGGGCCAGAAGGTCGAGGGCGCGATGGGATGGGCCCCGCTGTCGGGCGACCAGGCGATGAGCTTCACGATCTTCAGCTACGACGCAAAGGTGTTCGTGGGAATCGCCTGCGACGTCACCCTCGTGCCTGACCACGAGCAGATCGTCGACGGCTTTGCGGATGAGTTCCATCGCCTGTCGGTGCTGTGCCTCTGATCGGAGCCTGTGGGCGGTCAGCCACCGACCGCTGATGAATCGGGCGATGAGGTCGGCGTCGACTCGTCGCGCGCAGCGGCTTGCGGTCGCCGGCGGCCGAGCAGCAGCACGGCCGCGCCCGCCAGTAGTGCTACGCCCCCCACGATGAGCAGGATCAGCGGCAAGGTGCGATACACGAGGTTGACCTGATTCGCATCATGGCGCGCGTCGCTGACCGCTGCCGCGAGCTCGGTCGGCGACGACGTGTAGGAGATGTCGAGCACCGGCGTGATCGGTACCAACGCGTTGCCGACCTTCAGCGCCAGGCTGCGGACCTCGCGCTCCTGCAGGTCGACGATCTCGCCGGTCGTCGGCTCCACCCAATAGGTCGCGGTGACCTGGTAGGTGTAGTTCAACGGCACCGGGTCGGGTAGCGACGGCAGCGCATTGGCCAGCGCGCCCTGTATGGCCGGCGGCAGGTCGAGGCCGGCGGCGACCCGGGCCGCGGTGGCCTTGGGCACCGAGGCCGGGAGTGACTTCAAGGTCGCGGGATCGGTGATCGGCGCGGGTTTGCTGTGGGTGCGGAAGACGTAGCTCGAAAGGCCGCCGCGCTCGGCCGTGCCCTCGTAGGTCAAGGGCACGGTCGACTGCGTGTCGGACACCCAGCCCGGGTAGTCGTGCTTGGCCGTCCGGATCGGGAAGTTGAAGGTGATGCCGGACTGGTGGACGACGTTCTCGAAGCCGCTGCCGGGTCCCATGTTCGTGCGATCGACGGCATAGCGGTAGTCGAACCCGGCAATCGGCGACCCGTTCGCGGTCACCGTGCCGGTGTCGGACACGAGTGCGCTGTCACCGTTCGTGTCGAGCACCTTCGACCGGTGGCTCAACCTGATGGGCACGTCTTTGAGCAACACTGGTCCGGCGCCGGCCGAGTTCAGCGCCGTCGCATTGAGCAACGTGGCGGCGGTGCCGGTATAGGTGCGAGTCGTGTCGGTGTCGCCGGGCAGCACGGCGAGCCTCGGCGCTGCGATCCAGCGAACCCCACCGGCCGCCAGCAGCAGAAGTACCCCGACCGCTATCGCGATCACCGATGTCCATTTGCGCATGTCAACCACACATCCCTCACCGTTTGCCCCTTGTCTACAGGCTCGCGGCGCCGGGCAGCGGAAACCAGGGCCGAAAGTCGCGGCGCGGCGGCGGCTATGGCGCGCGGACGGGCACGGGGGCGAGGATGGCCCTAGCCGTGCCTCGCGAAAGATCCGAAGAGCCGGCGGTGACGCGAAGGAGCGAGCGGTAAGGGCGAATAGATGGGCGATCCTGGCCGGGTACGGGCTGTTGGCCGCTTGCACGCAGTTGCTGTGGCTGACGTACGCGCCCATCACCACGCAAGCCCACCGGGCGATGGGCGTTTCCGAGGGCGCCGTCGGCGATCTCGCTGCCATCTTTCCGCTGATGTACGTGATCCTCGCCCTGCCCAGTGGCCGTTGGCTCGATGCCCGCTTCGCCGCGGCGCTGTCGACCGGTGCGATCCTCACCGGCACCGGCGCCCTCGTGCGGCTGGTGGGCCCGACGTCGTACGGCTGGGCGTTCGCCGGGCAGTGCTTCGTCGCGGCGGGCCAGCCCTTGGTACTCAACGCGATCACGAAGACCGCTGCGCGATACTTCCCGCCGACGGAGCGGGCGATGGCCATCGCGGCGGGCAGCGCAGCGTTGTTCGTCGGCGTCCTCGCGGCGGTGCTCTCGGGACGACCCTTGTTCGACGCCGGTGGGCTCGGCCTGCTCGTCTGGATACAGGCCGGGTTGACCGCCATCGCCGCCGGATGGGTGATCGCGGCCGTGCGCGCCCCGGCCACCTTCGCCGCGGACGCGTCGGTCGCGGTGACACTGGGTTGGCTCAAGGGCGACCGCTTCATGTGGCTGCTCGGCGGCCTGCTGTTCATCGGGATGGGCGAGTTCAACGCGGTAGCGACGTGGCTCGAATCGATCCTCGACCACTTCGGCCGGGGCGACGCGGCCGGCTACCTGATCGCCATCATGACGGGCGCCGGCATCCTGGGCGCCGCCGTACTGCCGTCGACCGTTGCTGCGCGGAGCCGGCGCCGGGCGGCGTTGCTGGCCGCGGTCAGCGTCACGGTGCTGGCGTTCGCGGCGATCGCGATCGGGCACAACGCGGCACTCATCGGCTGCGTGCTGTTCGTCGAGGGGTTCTTCCTGCTCAGCGCCCTGCCCATAGTGCTCGACTGGTCGGAATTGCATGCCGGCGCGGAGCGAGCCGGCGCGGCGGTCGGCTTCCTGCTGCTCGCCGGCAACCTCGGCGGCGTCGTCCTCACGCTGATCATCCAGGGCACGATCGGCAGTCCGTATGTCTCGTTGGGCACGCTGTCCGCAGCTGCCCTCGCCGGCGTCGCGCTGGCTACGAGGCTGCCGTCCGAATTCTGACGACACCGAGTCGATAGGAGCCCGTCATGACCGACGGCGGTGACCTGATGGCCGACCTCCGCAAACAGCTGAAGCCATATCGCGGCCAGGCACCGACGTTCGACAGGCTTCCCGAAGTCGGCCAGGACCGCGACGACGTCGCTCGGCTCGTCGAAGAGTTCGCGGCGACCGAGGAGCTTCGCTGGCGCGACGGTTTCGCCTCCGGCGCCGTGTACCACGGCGACCCCGAGCACGTCGCATTCCTCAACGGCGTCTACGCCGCGCATTCGCAGAGCAATCCGCTGCACCCGGATCTCTTCCCGTCCGCGACCAAGTT
Organism: Jatrophihabitans sp.; assembly: GCA_035642535.1. Taxonomy (GTDB): domain Bacteria; phylum Actinomycetota; class Actinomycetes; order Mycobacteriales; family Jatrophihabitantaceae; genus Jatrophihabitans. The sequence continues at coordinate 4,906 of DASQSE010000067.1, forward strand.
CGAGGCGGAGATCGTGTCGATGACCGCGCACATGCTCGGCGCCCAGCATGCGGCGGCGGAGACACCGGTCGTCGGTGCCGTGAGTTCGGGCGGCACCGAGAGCATCCTGCTGGCGATGAAGGCGTACCGCGACTTCGCCCGCGATCGCCGCGGGATCGCCGACCCCGAGATCGTCGCGCCGGTCACCGCGCACGCCGCGTTCGACAAGGCGGCGAAGTTCTTCGACATGCCGTTGGTACGCGTCGACGTCGGGGACGACTTCAAGGCCGACCCGGCAGCGATGGCCGATGCCATGACGGATCGAACAGCGGTCGTGGTCGGCTCGGCCCCCGGCTTCCCGCACGGCGTGATCGACCCGATTCCGGAACTCGCCGCGTTGGCGGCCGAACGCGGCGTCGGCTGTCACGTCGACGCGTGCCTGGGTGGGTTCATCGTGCCGTGGGCCGAGCGGCTCGGCTACCCCATCCCACCCTTCGACTTCCGGCTGGCCGGAGTGACGTCCATGTCGGCCGACACGCACAAATACGGCTACGCGGCGAAGGGGACCTCCGTGGTGCTGTACCGGGGCAACGAGCTCAGACAGTTCCAGTTCTACGCGGTGACCGACTGGCCCGGCGGCCTCTACCTGTCGCCCACCTTCGCCGGCAGCCGGCCCGGGGCGCTGTCGGCCGAGTGCTGGGCGGCCATGGTGTCGATCGGCGAACAGGGCTACCTCGACGCCGCCCGGCGCATCCTCGCCACCGGCGCGCAGGTCCGCGAGGGTGTGGCAGCGATACCCGGCCTGCGTGTGCTCGGCGATCCGCTGTGGGTCATCGCGTTCGCGGCCGACGAAGGACTCGACGTGTATCAGGTGCTGGAGAACATGGGCCACCGCGGCTGGAGCCTCAACGGCCTGCAGCGGCCGGCGGCCGTACACATCGCGATCACGCTGCGGCACACGCTGCCCGGCGTCGCCGAGCGATTCCTCGCCGACCTCGCCGACTCGGTCGAGGAGGTTCGTGCGAATCCGGACGTGCACACCGGGATGGCGCCGATCTACGGAATGGCCGGCTCGCTGCCCCCCGAGTTCGTCCGCGGGATGCTCGGCGCGTACCTCGACCTGATGTTCGAGGTGTGACGTGCCGCGGCGCTACGTCCTCGCCGTCGACCTCGGCACGACCGCACTCAAGGTCGCGCTCGTATCGACGGACGGCGAGGTCGTCGCGGGCGAGCAGGAGGAGAGCCGGGTCATGCTGCTGCCCGGCGGCGGCGCCGAACAGGACCCGGAGGACTGGTGGGCGCTGATCGTGAAGGCGTCGACGCGACTGCTGCACAACGGCGGCGTTGCGCCGGAGTCGGTGGCCGCCATCTGCTGCACCGCGCAGTGGTCGGGCACCGTGGCGGTTGCCGACGGCGGCCGCGCCATCCGTCCGGCCATCATCTGGATGGACTCGCGGGGCGCGCCGGAAGCACGGCGCATCAGCAGCGGGCCGGTACGTGTGCAGGGCTACGGCGTCGACAAGCTGGCGCGGTGGATCCGCAAGACCGGTGGGATCCCGGCCGCGAGCGGCAAGGACTCGATCGCGCACATCCTCTGGCTCAAAGCGCATGAGCCGCAGACGTATCGAAATGCGCGAGTGTTCCTCGAACCGAAGGACTGGCTCAACCTGCGGCTCACCGGACGGGCCGCGGCCTCCTACGACTCGATCGCGCTGCATTGGGTTACCGACAACCGGAACCCCAGCGCGATCCATTACGACCAGGCGCTGCTGCGGCTCGCCGGGCTGCAGCGCGCCCAGCTACCCGACCTCATCGCGGCGACGGACATCCTGGGTCCGCTGCTGCCCGCGCCGGCGGCCGAGCTGGGTGTGCCGGTCGGCGTCCCGGTGATCGCCGGAACGCCCGACATCCAGTCCGCGGCGATCGGCTCGGGTGCGACGCGCGATTTCCAGGCGCACCTTTACGTGGGCACGTCATCGTGGCTGACCTGCCACGTCCCGTACAAGAAGACCGACCTGCTGCGGAACATGGCGTCCCTGCCGGCTGGGATTCCCGGCCGGTACTTCGTCGCGGACGAGCAGGAGACCGCCGGCGCGGCGCTGACCTTCCTGCGCGACCGGCTGCGGTTCGCGGACACCTACCGCGAGTTGGACGTGTTGGCCGCAGCTGCACCGCCGGGCAGCCACGGCGTGCTCTTCACGCCCTGGCTCAACGGGGAGCGGACTCCGGTCGAGGACAGCCTCGTGCGCGGCGGGTTCCACAACCTGTCGCTGTCGACGACGCGCGCAGACCTCGCCCGGGCGGTGCTCGAAGGCGTCGCGCTGAACACGCGATGGCTGCTTGGCGCCGTGGAGCACTTCACCCGGCGACGGCTCGACCCCATCCGGTTCATCGGCGGCGGCGCCCGCTCCGACGGGTGGTGCCAGATATTCGCCGACGTCCTGGGCCGCCGAATCGACCAGGTAGCCGATCCGGTGAACGCGAACGCGCGCGGCGCGGCGATGGTGGCGGCCGTGGCGCTCGGCGAACTGGACTTCGACCAGGTTCCGGACCGGATCGCGGTGGCAAGTCGCTACGAACCGCGGGCTCCGGCCGGCACGCTCTACGACGACCTCTTCGGCGAGTTCGTGGGCCTCTACCGCCGCAACCGAAAGGCACACGCCCGGGTGAACCGCGAGCGTGCAGCGGGGTAACTCGCCGCGCGCACGGACCTTGGACCTCTGTGGTTCCCCGGCCGCTCGGCCTAGCGTCGGACGCATCGGGGTGCGGCAAGAAACCTAGGACGGTCATCATGACCTTCACCGAGAAGAGCTACTGGCTCACCACCCGTCCATACGAGCCCGGACCGCCGCTTCGCGAGGACGTCGCGGCCGATGTCGTCGTCATCGGCGGCGGGTTCACCGGCCTGAGCAGCGCGTACTTCATCCGCCAGGCGGATCCCTCGCTGCGCGTCGCACTCATCGAGGCCGAGGTGATCGGCTACGGCGCGAGCGGGCGCAACGGCGGCTTCTCGATGACCAAGATCGGGATGCTCAACAGCCTGACGGCTCGCAGATTCGGTCGCCAGCGCGCCATCGAGGCGCACCACTACGCGGATCGGGCCGTCACGCTGGTACACGATCTCGTCACCGAACTCGAACTCGACTGCGACTACGAGCACCCGGGTCTGCTGACGGTCGCCACGTCGCCCATGCACGCTCGCCGCCTCGAACGCGAGCTCACCCTGGCCGGCAAGCTCGGGCTGCCCGGCATCTTCACCATCGACGCCGACGAGTTGGCCAAGCGAGTCGACAGCCCGATCTACGTCGGCGGGGCGTGGTGGGAGCCGAACTGCGGCATCCTCAATCCCGCGAAGCTCGCGTGGGCGTGGCGCGACGTCGTTCGCGCGGCGGGCGTCGAGGTGTACGAAGGGACACCGGTGTCTTCGGTGACGCGCACCCCTGCCGGGACGGACGTTACGACGCCCTTCGGCCGGGTCCGGGCGGGCAAGGTCGTCTTCGCGACGAATGCGTGGTCGCACCGGTTCGCGCCGTTGCGCACCAAGCAAGTACCGGTGTGGACCTACATCGTGCTGACCGAGCCGCTTCCGCCCGCGCAGCTGGATGCCATTCGCTGGGGCGGCCGGGAGGGCATCGAGGACTTCCGCGACCTCGTCCACTACTACCGGCTCACGGCCGACAATCGCATCGTCTTCGGTGGCCGGGACGTCGGGCTGTGGGACGGCGCCTCCATGCTGCGCGACCGCGACGAGACGATCTTCGGCAAGCTCCGCGAGGACCTGCGAACGACATTCCCGCCACTGCGCGACGTCGGATTCACGCACGCATGGGGCGGGCCGGTGTCCGTGACCATCGACCTGTTCCCCGCGCTCGGCTACGCCGGCGGCCGGGACTGGGTGTACTCCCTCGGCTGCGTCGGGCACGGAGTGTCGACCACGCACCTCAACGGCCAGACCATCCGCGACCTCGTCCTCGAGCGCGACACCGAACTGACCGACACCTTCTTCGTCAATCGACGGGTCCCGATGTTCCCGCCGGGTCCGCTGCGCGGGCCAGTGACGCGCGGCATCGCCGGGTTCATGCGCTGGGAGGACCGCCGCCTGGACGTCCTCCCCGGGTAACCGCATCCCACGAGCCGGACGTCACCGACGCGTGCGTGCATCGCCCGGCGTCAGGGTTGACGACGACGCCCGCCTCGTCGAAGATCGCGCGAGCTCATCGCGGCCCCAGGTGCTGCCGCAGGTCTGAGTGCGCGGACCTGCCGCCTGTCCCACAGGCGCTTGTCGTTAGGCTCCGTCCCGTCCCAGCTGGCCGGTGCGCAGGTTGGAGGGCGACGAGCTTGGAACTCGACGGCGTCGTCGCTGAAGCGCGCTGGTCGGCCGGCGATTGGGACGGCGCCGTCGAGGCGTTCGAACACGTCCTCGCCGAGCGCGGCGATGCCGGGCTGGCGGCCGCCGACGCGTGGCGCTTCGGTGCGTTGCTGTATCTGCGCGGCGACCGGGCGCGGGCCGAGGCGGTGCTGACCGCCGCCCGCACGGACACCGCGGTCGGTGCCGATGACGCGCTGGTGTCGGCATGGCTCGGCTCGGCGCTGTGGCGCAACGGGCGGACCGAGCAGGCCGGCGAGCTGGCCGAGTTGGCATTGCGCCAGGCGCGCGGGTGCGCGGACCCGCGCGCGCTTGCCGCCGCCGAGGTCACCAAGGCGCTCGTGTGCGCGTCGCGCGGCGACCGGGTCGGCAACGCGCGCGCCTACCGGGCCGCGTTACGCGCCGCGACCACCGCCGGCGACACCATCCAGGTCGGGCGCATCCACGCCAACCTCGCCTCCAAGGAGCTTGAGGAGGGCGACTACGACGGCGCGGTGCAGAGCGCGGATCAGGCCATCCTCGTCGCGGCGCAGCACGCGCCGATCGTCGCGCTCGCGCTGGAGAACAAGGCCGAGGCGCTGATCCGGCTCGGCCGCCTCGAGCAGGCCCGCGCCGCCGCGATAGAGGCTGTCGAGGCGTACGAGGCGGTCGGTTCGGAGCAGGTCGCGGTCCCGGAACTGCTGCTCGCCGAGGTCTACCGGCTGCGCGGCGACCACGTGCACGCCCGGCTGGCGTTCGAGCGCGCGCTATGGGCCGCGGAGAGCGCCGAAGACGCGCACGCCGAGGCAGCGGCCTGTGCCGGGCTGGCGTGGGTGCTGGCCGCCGACGATGCCGAAGCCGCCGCCGCGCTGGCCAAGCGCGCGCTCGATGTCGCAACCGGGCTGGAGCGGGCCGCCGCGCTCAACGCCGCCGCCTGGGTGCAGCTGGTCAACGGCGCGGCCGAACCTGCCGAGGAACTTGCCGGGCAGGCCGAGGCCGAGGCGCAGCGCACCGGCGACCGGCCCGCGCTGGCCACCGCCTTGGAGATCCGCGGTGCCGCGCGTGGCGGACGCGACCCGGCACTGTTCCGCGCTGCGCTCGCGACGTGGCAGGAGATCGCCGATCCGATCGCGGCGGCGCGCATCTCACTGGCCATCGCCGCGAACGACCCGCGCGCCGCGGCGCGCGCCAGGCATCAGCTCGCAGAGCTCGGCGCGGCGCCGGATGTCGGCGTGGCCGGGCTGCTGGTCGCACCGGACGCGCCGTCGGTCGCGACGCTGGGCCGGTTCACGGTGACCGTCGGCGGCCAACCGGTGCCCGGCGGCGCGTGGCAGTCGCGCAAGGCGCGCGATCTGCTGAAGCTGCTCGCCGCGCGCGGCGGCCGGGCTGTCTCCCGCGATGCAGCGGCCGAGGCGCTGTGGCCCGGTGAGTCCTCCGACGCGGCGCTCGGCGCCCGACTGTCCGTCCTGCTCTCCCGGTTGCGCGCGATTCTCGACCCGGACCGCCGGCACGGACCCGATCACTACCTCGACGCCGACAAGGTCTCGATCGCGCTGCGCACCGACCGCGTCCGCGTCGACGTCGTCGAGTTCCTCGCCGCGGCGACGGAAGGTCAGCGGCTCGCCGCCGCTGGTGACTGGACCGCGGCCGAGGCCGAGCTGCGCGCTGCCGAACAGTTCTACGTGGGCGACTTCCTGGACGGCGACCGCGACGCCGACTGGACGGTCGACCGTCGCGAGCAGGCCCGCTCCGCCGCAGTCAGCTGCGCGCGGGTGCTGGCCAGGCTCGCAGCACGACGCGGCGACGACGAGGACGCGGTGCGCTGGCTGCTGCGCCTGCTGGAGCGCGATCCGTACGACGAGCACGCGTGGACGGCGCTGATCGCAGCCGAGGTGCGGATGCGTCACCACGGCGAGGCGCGCCACCAATACGCGGCGTACGCGCGCCGGATGGCCGAACTCGACCTCGCCGTCCAACCGTTCGAAGGGCGTACCGACAGCCTTCCGTAAGGCTGCTGAAAGGGCTGCCCGACAGACTTCCCGGCCATGCGCACCTACGTCGTCCGGGTCCAGGACTCCCGGGCATCCGACCAGCCGACCGAGCTGCGCGGCGTGGCGGACGAGGTCGCCACCGGTGAGCGCAGCACGTTCACATCCGGTGCCGAACTGCTCCGGCTGCTGGCGAGCCGCGTCGGCAGCGCGGACAACCGACCTTCGGGGGACGCGCAGTAAATCGAGGGGTCGCGGGCGCCGCCGGCCGGGGGGTGGGCGGCGCCTCCGAATTGCGAAGGGGATTCTCATGTCTCGTAACGTGCTGATGTTGTGCACCGGGCTGGCGGCGGTGGCGCTGATCGCCGGCTGCAGCGCGTCCGGCAATGCGACAGCCAGGACGAGCGGCGCGTCGCTCTCGGTCCTGCCGGCACCCCGCCACTCGCAGGTCGCGCACCGGCTGTCGAGCTCACCGCCGGCGCCCTCGTCGGCGGCGACCGGCGAACTCAGTGGCTCCTGGCGCGGGCGCTACAGCGGGGCGTACAGCGGAACTTTCAAGCTGAGCTGGCAGCAGTCCGGCGCGAAGCTGCGCGGCACGATCCACCTCTCCACGCCGAACTACACGCTGCCGATCAACGGCAAGCTGAGCGGCGGCACGATCAGTTTCGGGACCGTCGGTTCGCTGGCGATCACCTACTCCGGATCCGTCTCCGCGGACTCGATGTCGGGCAACTACCAGGTGCACGCGAGCGGCTCGTCGGATGGCGGCCCGTGGAGCGCGACGAAGGCTTAGTCGGACATGCCGTTGTTCGATCGGCGATCGTGCGAGACCTTACGCGAGGCGTTGTGCCTCGAGTCTGCTCACGCGGTCGCACACGATCGCGATCGGGCTGCGGTGCACGACTGCGACAAAGTCGGGAATAGGTTGCCGGCGCGGCGTCCGCCTGCCGGAACACGGCTCGGGACAGCTCGAGCCGGGTCGCCGTGGACGCCCGGGCATGCACAGCGGTGCCGCGGTGGCCAGGAGGGCCGGCGCGACCACGACCATCCGGATCCTGGCCCTCATTGGCTGCACCGGAAGTGGTAGTTGCCGGAGCCGACCTCGAAGTCGGCGTAGCCGTCACTGGTTCCCAGCGATTGGACGCCGGGTGCTTGATCGGCAGGCACGCCGCTTTCAGTGACCACTGAGCAGCCGGTAACGGGTACCTCGACGGTCGCTGTGGCGTTGCCGGGCACCCGCACATTGAGGGTGAACGTCGTAGTGTCGGCCGTCCAGGCAACCGAGATCTGGCCGTATACCGTGTCGATGCTCGCCGACGCCTGGCTTGGCGTGGCAATCGGGTGCGGCTTGATGATGCTGTTCTGGTAGCCCGGGTGTTCCGGGTCCGGCGAGATGCCGGCGACATCTTCGTAGAACCAGGCATCGACGGTTCCGAACATCGGATGGTTGTGCGAACGTGCGTTGAGCCCCCATGACTCCCACAACGTGTCGGCGCCGGCCTGGAGCCACTGGCCCCAGCTCGGGTACGTCGTCTGGTTCGCGATCGTCTGTGCGAGGTCGGCGTGTCCGTTGCTGGTGAGTACGTCCAGCAACGCTGGCGTACCGAGAATTCCGGTGTTGAGGTGCCCGCCGCGCGCGTTAACGTCGTCCACCAGACTCTGCAATGCGGAGGCGCGGTACTCCTCCGGCACCATGCCGAACGCAAGGGGGATCGCGTTGTTCGCCTGCCGGTAGCCGGGGTCAGTCGCTGTTTGGTATCGCCCGGTGGTGGTGTTCAGGAAGAGCGCGTTGAATTGGGTCTTGATGATATCCGCGGTTGTCCGATAGTTCGCTGCGTCGTCGTCATGTCCGAGCGCAGCAGCAATATCAGCCATGACCTCGGTCTCGTGGTACATGTAGGCAGTTGCGCTTAGTCGCCGATCTTCTGGCGCCGTGCCGTGGCCCGGCGAATTCCAGTCACCGTACGGACCGGCCGGTGAGATGCCGTCCTTGAGGCTGCCGATCTGCCATTGCATGTACTTGGTGAGCGAGTCGTAGTGCGACTCCAGCACGTCAAGGTCGCCATATCGGACATAGAGGTCCCACGAAACCAGCGGGTACGCGGCATCCCATTCCGGAGCCCAGCCGTAGCAGCAGTTATCTCGGATGGGGTCGATCACTGAGATCGAGCCGTCGGCGCGCTGGCCGTCCTGGATGTCGTCGAGCCACTGCGACAGGAACGCGTCCATGCCGAAGTTGTCGGCCTCCGACGGCGCGATCAGTTGGGTGTCACCGGTCCAGCCGTTGCGCTCGTTTGCCGGGTCGATCGCTGGGAAGCCCAGTAGCCCGTTGAGGATAGTGCGCTGCATCGCCTGGTGAATCTGGTTGAAGAGCGTGTCCGACGAGGTGAAGGACCCGGTGTTTTGCACAGAGGTGTGGACCACGCGCCCGATTACGGTTCCGGCTTGGGGTGGCGCGTCGAGACCATCGAGTTGGATGTAGCGGAACGACTTGAACGTGAACGACGGTTCCCACGATTCGACGCCGGAGCCCGCGAAGATGTATTCATCGCGCTGGAAGCGTGAACGCGGTCCCGGATTCGGAACAGAGTTCACGGTGCCGTCGCCGTTCAGCTTCTCGCCGTACTGCATGGACACCTCTTCGCCCGGCTGGCCCGCCGCAGTGAGCCGGGCCC
>DASQSE010000068.1:0-63639 GCA_035642535.1 Jatrophihabitans sp.
GCTGGTCCGGGAAGTGCGTCGGAACGAAGCGGACCGCGAGCGCCTGCCGGTAGAAGTCCCATCGGCTGCCCGACTGCACGGCGAGCTTCACGTCGTACCACTTCGGGTCGGCGCTGTAGTCGTGCGTGACCTGCGGGTTCGTCGTCGCCATCTGGGTGCCGTCGCCGAAGTCCCAGAAGTACTTCAGGCCGGTCGTGTTGCCGCCGCTGTTGCGTGCGAACGACGCGTCGAACGTGATGTGCGACGTGAGGTACGGCTTGGCCGGCCGGGTCTCGAAGTACGCGACCGGGTTGTCCGACTTCGACTCCGCACCGCCGTACGCGTCCTTGGCGATCAGGTAGGACGTCCAGGTCGCCGGCAGCTCGAGCGCCCGCTTCAGCCCCTCGGACGGCGACGACGGACCACCCGGCCCGTGCGTCGTACCGGAGGCGTAGTAGTTGAGGTGCTCGGGGGTGTCGTCGTTCGTGTCGTACAGGGCGTACTGCGACAGCGTCGGCTTGCTCGCGTAGTTCGCCGGGTACGGGTTCTCGTTGCCGCCCACCTGCTGGTTGGTGCTCGTGTCGTACGCGCCGATGATCCCGTAGCCGGGGATGCCCCAGTCACGGATGAACGACACCTGGTCGGTGCGCCCGGTGTTGTCGTCGACGACCGGCGAGTACTTCGCGATGTCGCTCTGCAGGTACGCCGGCACCGACTGCGGCCCGGGGTCGAGCGGTGTCGAGCCGACCTGGTCGAAGCGCAGCGGGTTCTCCAGCGGCATGCTGAAGTTGTACTTCTGCCCGAGCACCTGGAACGCATCGCTCACCGCGTCTGCGGTCGCCTGCCGGAACGCCTGCACGTTCGCCAGGTTGTTCTGGATGCGTGCGATGGCCGTGGCGTCGTACAGGTTGTTCGGCGTGGTGTACAGCGGGACGGCGTTGATGTTCGTGTACCACGGGCCGACCCCGCCGCCGACGATGTTGTTGAGGTAGTGCTCGGTGCCAAAGTGCCGCGCCGGGTACTCGATGCCGTTCTGGTCCATGTTGGCGACCATCACGTACTGGCCCTGCGGCCCGGCCGGGATCAGCCCGCCGACGTCCGCCACGCCGGCCGACACCGGGGCGCCGATCACGTGATCTGCCGTCAACGCAGGCGTGAAGGTGATGGTGTTCGTCGCGTTCGTGATCGCCGTGATCGTGACCGTCTCGCGGCTGCCGAACGGGTCGACGACCAGTTGCTCACCCACCGCGAGCCCGACGCCGGTACGGCTCTTGACCTGCAGCGTCGTGGCGCCCGCGGTCACCGGGGCGGCCAGCGTCGCGACGTTGGTCTGCGAGTAGAAGCCGGAGCCGACGAGCCCGCCCTCCTCGTTGTCGAACAGGCCGATCTTGATCGTCCGCTTCGGGTAGGTGCCGTTGGCCTGGTACCACCGGAGCAGCGACTGGAATTCGGCCATGCCCATCGCCTCGCCGGAGCCGGCGTCGTAGATCGACCCGTTGCCCCAGTTGCCGCCGCGCATCCCGGTCATCGGCGTGGCGCTGCCGCTCGCCGCACCGTTCGCGACATTCACCGATGTGGGCGTGCTGTCGTTGTGCCCGGCGATGAGCGCGACCTGGCCCGGGCAGGAGCCACCGGGGATCGTCACGCTCTCGTCGTCGAGTTGCCAGACACGGGTCGGGTAGACGTGGTCCTTGGCGGTCATGAACCGGCCCATCGGGCCCATGTGCGCGTTGTCCGGGTTGGTCATCTCCGCGCCGAACCACTGGTAGAACTCCTGCGCTCCGTTGTAGTTGGCCGGCAGGTTGTTCGGGTCGCCGGGGTTATTGAGCGGGCCGTCCGCGCCTGCCGCCCGGAAGATGAACTGCGTGCCGAGGTGGTACAGCTCGTTGTAGAGGAAGTTGGCGTCGACGACCGGGCGGGGCTGCCCGCTCGACGCCGCCCCGGAAGCCGATGGCCCGGTTGCCGCGCTGACGGTCAGGACTGCCAGCACCAAAGTGGTGGCGACCGCGAGCCAGCGCCGCCGCTGCATCGCTCTTCTGGACAGCGCGATCATGACGTTGCCTCCTTCGCGGCGGCGATCAGGCGTGCCGATTCGTCCGGAGTCAGTCCTCCGCACGCATCGGTCGCCGGTGCCGGTCCGGCCGGGCTGTCGACTGCGACCGCCTGCCGGTACACGTCCCAAGTCGTGCCCGAACCGACGGCGAGCTTGACGTCGGCCCAACTCGACCCGGAGAAGGTGTGCGTGACGCGTCGACCGGTGGCCGTGGTGCCGTCACCGAAGTCCCAGAAGTACTTCAGCCCGGTGCTCGTGCCGGTGCTGGTGCGGGAGAACCCGGCGTCGAACGTGACGGTGAGTGTCGAGTCGGGCTGCGCCGGTGTGGTCTCGAAGTACGCGACCGGCCCGGTCGGGTGCGACTCGGCACCGAGGTAGTCGTCGCCGGCGAGCAGCATGCTCGTCCACTGCGCCGGCAGCTCCAGCGCCCGCTTCAGCTCCACCGTCGGCTGATCCGGCTGGAGGCCGTGCGGAGCGCCGCCGGTGAAGTAGTTCAGGTGCTCGATCGTGTCGGACAGGTAGCCGACGGGCTGGTTCTCGTTGACGTTGAACGGCACGCCGGCGGCGTGCGCCCGCGTCAGTGGGTGGGCCAGCGTCACGCTGGTGCCGCTGATCGACTGGATCTGGTCGTACTCGATGTTTGCGGCCGTGTCGACGAACACCGGCTGGCCGGCCGTCAGGTTCGTGGCGTCCGCCACGGTAACCGTGGTGTCGTTGGCGGCGGCTGCCGCGGCGAGCGTGGTCATGCCGGGCTGCGGCGTGTTGTTGCCGAGCTGGAACGTGGACTGGTTGCCCGCGTAGCCGATGATCGGCGTGGCCTTGCGGTCGGCGCTCACCGAGGCTGCATACGGGTTCTCGTCCGAGTTCGAGTTCTTCACACCCGAGACGGTGAAGCCCGGGATGCCCTTGTCGAAGAACGCCTGCTCGTCCTCGAGCCCGTCGGTGTCGTCGCGCACCGGCGAGTACTGCGCCTGGTCGGCCGCCGAGTAGGCCGGCTTGGTCGGGACCATGCCGCTGTACGGGTTCGGTGCCTGGCCCGTCTGGTTGTAGCGCAGCGGGTTCTCCAGCGGCACCGAGAAGTCGTACTTCGCGCCCTGCTGCGCGAACCCGGCCGCCACCGCGTTCTGCAGAGCCGTGCGCAGCTGCATGATCGCCGCCGTGTTCGCGTTGATGTTCGCGCCGGGCGATCCGGGACCGTTGTCGGGATAGGCCGCGTTCGGTCCGGTCGGCGTCGCCTTGATGAAGGTGAACCATGGGCCGACCCCGCCGCCGGTGATGTTGTTCCAGAAGAACTCGGTGCCGAGGTGGCGGGCCGGGTAGTCGAGGCCCAGCGAGTCCATGTTGGCGAACAGCACGTACTGGCCCTGCGGCCCGGCCGGGATCAGGTTGTTCGCGTAGTACGCGGATCCCTCACGGCTGAACAGGCCGTCGGCGGTCTTGCCGCGCGACGCGTCGAGCAGCGTGACCTTCAGCGTCCGCTTCGGGTACGTGCCGTTCGCGGCGTACCAGTTGAGCAGGCCGTTGTACTCGGCCAGTGTCAGCGCGACGCCCGACAGCCCGTCGTAGGCGCCCTCGTTGCCGAGGTTGCTGTCGGTGATGTGCCGGCGCGCGGCGCCGAAACCGGTCGTCCCGCTCGTCGTGCCGGAATCGATCAGCCCGACGATGTCGGTGGGCACCGGCGTCTCGTCCGGGTGCGCTGCCAGCATGACCCGCTGGCCGGCGCACGACCCGCCCGGGACCGTCGCCTCGGCGTCGTCGGACAGGAACTTGTATCCGCCGCTGCGCTGGAAGTAGTGGTCCGTGATTGTGGCGAACCCGGCAAGCGGCGTGTTGACCTGCTGGTTCGTCAGCGCCTTCTTCCAGTACGCGTACAGCTCCTGCCAGCCGTTCACCGTCGGCGGGATGTTGAACGGGTCGGCCGGGTTGCGCGGGTCGCCGTCGGCACCGGAGATGCGATAGCTGAACGACTTGGACATCGTGTACAGCTGGCCGTACAGGTAGTCGCCGTTGACGGCCGGCGTGGCGATCACCGTCGCGGCCGCCGTCATCGGGCTTCCTGCCGGCGCGCCGCTGGCGCTGACGACCGTCGGCACCGCGACAGTGACGACCGCGATCAGCACCGGCAACCTGCGCCGACGCAACCTTCGAAGCGCTCTCATCGCTGAGCAGACCTCCTTAGCCAGCCGAGCAGCTGATGGACGTCAGCCCGTGCGACTGCACGAGCTGGTTGAAGCTGGGTACCTCCGTGCCGACGATCGAGCGCAGCCGGTCCAGCTGGACCTGGAGCTTCGCGTTCAGCTCGTCGAAGACGTCGTACGTCTGGTTGGTCGGGCGGCCGTCGACGCTCTCGATCACGCCGTGCAATGCGGCGATCTTGTCGTTGAGCTTGATCGGGAAGTTGAGTGGATCCTCGCCCGCCTGGAGCTTGGTCTGATACAGCTCGTTCTGGACGGCGTTGAGGTCGGCGTCCAGCGCTTGGCCGGCCTGCGTCACCGTCGCGTCGTTGGCCGCTGTGACGCGGTCGTCCACCTGCGTCGTGCAGGCGCGGATGTTGATCACGTCCTGGTTGGCGTCATTGGTCGCATTGCGCACCGCCCAGTCGAGTTGGAACTGCGCGGCGATGTCGGCCTCGGTGACATGCGTCAACCGGGAGTCCTTGAGCAGGTCGAAGGACTGCGAGAGCGGCTGGCCGTTGACCGTCAGCCGCGCGGTGTAGCTGCCCAGCGGCGCCTTCGGCCCGGTGTTCGTCCCCGCCCAATAGATCAGGCCCGGGAAGCCCACCGCGTTCGGATATCGCAGGTTCCAGGTGGTCGTGCCCGGGCCCGCCGCCACGGGCAGCGAGTTGGTTGCCACGACCGTCCCGTCCGGAGCGACGAACTCCATCGTCGCCGAAGTGACGGACTGCTTGAGCGTGTAGCTCACCGTGACGCGGTTGCTCACCGAACGGACGGGGTTGTCCGGGTCGTGCAGGACCGCCAGGTCGTTCTCGGCGTCCGCGGCGTGGGTCGTCGGTGGGATGACCGCCGGCGGCGGGTTCACGACGGTGAGCTGCGTGGGCGTCGGGATCGTCTGGTGGAAGTCGGCGATGTCGGCCGGCGTGGTGCGCGGCGTGAGCCTGCGCAGCAGCGCCGCACAGTCGTCACAGACGTAGAAGCCGCGGCCGTGTGTCGAGATCACCAGGTCGTCGCCCTTGACCTTCAGGTCGTACACGGTGGTGTCCGGCAGGTTCAGCGAGAGCGGGTGCCAGTTGTCGCCGTCGTTGAACGAGACGTAGACGCCGTGCGCGCTGGTCGCGTAGAGCAGGTCGGTGCGCTTCGGGTCCTGGCGGATCGTCCACAGGTAGTCGTTCGGCGCGATGCCGTTGGTGATCTTGGTCCAGTGCCCGCCGCCGTCGTGCGTGCGGTACGCGATGGGCGCGAAGTCGTCGACCTCGTAACGCTGCGCAGCGACGTACGCCGTCTCTTGCGCCTTGTCACGATCCGCGGCCGTCGGGGCGTGTCCGGCGTCGATCATCGAGACCCGGCTGAACTTCGCCAGGCCGGACGGCGTCACGTCGTGCCAAGAGCCGCCAGTACCGCCGCCCTTGTTGGTGAACCACACCTTCCCGTCGTCGCTGCCGGCCCAGATCCAGCTCTTGTTGACGTCGGACGGCGCGATCGAGAAGACCGTCGCGTAGTACTCGATGCTGGTCTGGTCCTTGGTGATCGGCCCGCCGGAGTCACCGGTTGTGGACGGGTCGTTGTAGGTGAGGTCGGGGCTGATCTGCTGCCAGCTCTGCCCGCCGTTCGTCGACTTCATCACGTACTGCGAGCCGGTGAACACCGCGTCCGGCTCGGCCGGGTTGGTGACGAGCGGATACGTCCACTGCATGCGGTATTTCAGCTCGCTCGCCGGGTGACCCATGGGGTTGTCCGGCCACGGGTTGACGTTGCGGCTGCCGATCGCGCTGGCGCCGCTGCGGTCGAGGCGGGTCATCAGCCAGTCGTAGTTGCCGGCGTAGAACACGTTGGAGTCGCGCGGGTCGACGGCCACCGGGCCGGACTCGCCGCCGCCGATGCCGAAGGTGCCGGGGCCACCGGTGCTCGACACGCACAGCGAGTTGCGGTCCTGCTGTTCGCCGCACACCAGGTACGGGTCGTTGTTCGTCGTCACGACTTGGTAGAACTGCGCCGTCGGCATGGTTTCGGCGGTGAAGTGCGCGCCCGCGTCGGTCGACACCGCGGCGCCGCCGTCGTTGCTTTCGATCATCCGGTTGTCGTGCGCCGGATCGATCCACAGGTCGTGGTTGTCACTGTGCGGCGTGTCGACGGTGGTGAACGTTGCGCCGCCGTCGTCGGAGCGCAGGAACTCCACGTTGCCGATGTAGACGCGGTCCGGATTGGTGGTGTCGGCGAACACCTTGCTGAAGTAGAAGCCGCGCTGCTTGATGTCCGCGTCATCGCTGACCAATTTCCAACTCGCGCCGGCGTCGTCGGAGCGGAACAGTCCGCCGCCGTTCGCCTCGACGATCGCGTAGACGCGGTTGGGGTCGGCGCCGGATACGCTCACGCCGATCTTGCCGATCGGCTCGCTCGGCAGACCGAAGCGGCCGGTGATGTTCGCCCACGTCGCGCCGCCGTCGGTGGATTTGTACAGCCCGCTGCCCGCGCCGCCATCCTGGAGCGTCCAGAACTTGCGGTAGGTCTGCCACATCGCGGCGTACAGAACGTTCGGATTGCTGGGGTCCATCGCGAGGTCGACAGCACCCGTCTTGTCGTCGACGAACAGCGTCTTCTGCCACGTGGCGCCGCCGTCGATCGTGCGGAAGACGCCCCGCTCGCTGTTGTTGCCGAACGCGTGACCGAGCGCCGCCACGTAGGCGCGGTTGCAGTTGCCGGGATCGATGCGGATCTTGCCGATCATCTGGGTGTCGGCGAGCCCGAGGTGCGTCCAGGTCGCGCCCCCGTCGGTGGTCTTGTACACGCCGTCGCCCGGGATCACGTCGCCACGGAGATCGACCTCGCCCATGCCGATGTAGACGACGTCCGGGTTGGCTGGACAGACCGCTACGGCGCCGACCGACGAGCTGGAGATCTGATGATCGGTCACCGGCGCCCAGGACGTGCCGCCGTTGGTGGTCTTCCACAGCCCGCCGCCCGTGGCGCCGAAGTAGTACTCGTTCGGCCGGGAAGCACTGCCGGCGACTGCCAACGACCGCCCGCCCAACTGCGGGCCGATGTTGCGCCACTGCAGCGAGCTGTACAGGGACGGGTCGACGTCGGTGCTCGGGGCGGCCGCGGACGACGACACGTTTGCGCTCAGGGAGATGCCCAGCAGCAGCGCGGCGATGGTGACCAGCGACCGGCGTGCTCTGATCCGGCTCATGGCGCGAGCCCTTCTCGACTTCCGCGTCCCGGCTTGTGGCCGTCCGACGTGGCAGCACGGTTTTTCAATTGTGCGGCACCGAGATCGTCGGCCCCCGCGGTCGCTGTTGGCCGATAGCAGCCTATTGCGGTCTGAATGAACTTTCAGTCAAATAACGACAGAACCGGACAGTAATGAGCAAGACCCGACGCAACGGGACTGTGCTTGGCTGAGGGGTCATGAGCGCAGGGCGGCCGCGATGACGGCTGGACTGACGAGCAGCGCAGGCGCGAGGAACGAGCGCCGAGCAGCGCAGGAGGGAAGCCGCCATCTCCAGCGGCCGACCGGAGCGGACAAGGTGAGGTCATGAGCGCACCCGAGACTCTGGAGTGGGCCCAGGACGGGCAACGGCTCGTCGAAGCCGCGGCGACCGGCCTGACCGACGCCGACGTCCGCGCGCCGTCGCGGCTGGCCGGCTGGAGTCGGGGCCACGTCCTCACCCACCTGGCGCGTAACGCGGACGCGCTCGTCAACCTGCTCGCCTGGGCGCGCACCGGCGAGGAGCGTCCGATGTACGCCAGCGCCGAGCAGCGCGACGCGGACATCGAGGCCGGCGCCGGCCGGTCGGCGGACGAGTTGCGCGCCGACCTGCGCGAGTCGGCGCGGCGCTTCGACGACGCCGCCGCGGCGCTGGACGACGAGCAGTGGACGGCGCGGGTGCGAACCAGAGCCGGCCGGGAGATAACCGCGGCCGAAGTGCCATGGCTGCGCGTGCGCGAGGTGTGGTTGCACGCCGTCGACCTGGACGTCGGGGTGCCGCTGGACGACATCCCGGCCGCGATCGCTTGGCGACTGGTCGAGGAGGTTGCCAAGTGGATGTCCGGCCGCATCGACACGTCGGTCGAGCTGACTGCCGCGGGCCGTCCTCCGCTGCGGGTGGGCACCGGCAGCGCGGGCGGCGAGCTGACCGGCTCCGCGCAGCAGCTGGCCGGCTGGCTCACCGGCCGCTGCGACACCGCCGGGCTGCTTGCGGCGGGGACGATCCCGGTGCTGCCGGACTGGCTGTGATCAGCGGTCGCAGCCGCCCATCAGGGAATCGACCGACGCGACGCACGCGATGACGTCGGAGAACATGCCGGCTTCGACGAGGGCCGGCAGCGCCTGGATGTTGACGAACGACGGCTCACGCAGATGGGCACGGAACGGGCGCGTCCCGCCGTCGCTGACGATGTGGGCGCCGAGGATGCGTCGCGGCGATTCGACGGTCGTATAGACCTGGCCCGGCGGTACCCGGAAGCCTTCAGTGACGAGCTTGAAGTGGTGGATGAGCGATTCCATCGACTCGGCCATGATGTGCGGGTCAGGAATGTGACGCCCTGCGTCCACGTCCGGTACTCGGTGTTCTTCTCGATCCCGGTGTGCAGATAGCCGACGATGGGCCGGCAGTCGATGACAGTCTCGCCCTCGAGCTGCAGCGCGAGCCGGAGTACGCCGTGCGAGGACGGGTGCTGCGGCCCGAAGTTGACCCAGATCCGATCGTCCGTGCCAGCTCGATGGCTTGCCAGCACCGCGTCCCAGTCACCGCCGGTGACGCTGTAGATCCGCCCCTCGGTGGTGTCCCGGCTCGCCGCGTACTGCTCCTCCACCTCTGGCGGTTCTGCTGGCATCGAAGTTCTCGACTCGTGTTCGTCGACCGCTCCCGCCTCTGAGACGAGATGCCGCACCAGCGTGTGACACGGTGCCCTCGTTCGACCATCTATTTCAGGGGAGCACGAACGACGCCGGATAGCCGGATGTGTCCCCGCACGTGCAATCGGCTTGCTCCGCGGGCAACCGGCCGAGCGTCTCGACGAGCAGGGCGCGCATCCGCGGCAGGTTCACGGCGAACGCCTCGAGCACCTCGGCATGCGTGACGCCCTGGCCGGCTTCTACGCCGGCGTCCAGATCGGTGACGAGCGCGAGCGAGGTATAGCAGAGCGCGAGCTCGCGGGCGAGCCCGGCTTCGGGCATCGTCGTCATGCCGATGATCGACCAGCCGCGCGACTGGAACTCCAGCGACTCGGCGCGGGAGGAGAAGCGCGGCCCGTTCACCACGACGAGTGTTCCGCCGTCGTGCACCCCGTCCGAGGCGACCGCGGCGGCCCGGCCGCGCGGGCAGTACGGATCGGCGAACCGCGCGTGCCGGACGCCGTTGCCGTCCGAGAAGAAGGTGTGCTGGCGGCCGTGTGTGCGGTCGGCCAACTGATCCGGGACGACGAGCGTGCCGGTCGGCAGCGACGGTGTGAGCGACCCGACCGCGGACAAGCCGATGACCTGCCGGACGCCGAGCGAGCGGAGTGCCCAGAGGTTTGCGGCATAGGGCACGACGTGCGGCGCGTAGCGGTGGTCCTTGCCGTGCCGCGGGATGAATGCCACATCGCGATCGGCGAGCGTGCCGATCGCGATCGCGTCGCTCGGCATCCCGTACGGCGTATCGACGTCGCGGGTCTCGGGCTCATCGAGCAGCGAATAGAAGCCCGAGCCACCGATCACGCCAATGATCTCCACCCTCTCCAGCCTAGAGTGAGGTGGTGGACCGCAAGCACTACGAACCGGAGCACATCGCCTTCGGTGAGGCGTTCCGCGCCTTCGCCGAGAAGTCGGTCGTCCCGCACTACCTCGAGTACGAGCGGGCCGGCATCACGCCGCGCGAGGTCTTCCTCGAGTCAGGCAAGAGTGGCTTCCTCGGTCATGCGATCCCTGACGAGTACGGCGGCGGCGGGGTGGCCGACTTCCGCTTCAACCAGGCGATGAACGAGCAGATCGCGGCGGCCGGCATCGGCGGCGCGGGTCTGGGGCTGTCGCTGCACAACGACATCTGCCTCCCCTACTTCCTCGCGTACTGCTCGGACGAGCAGCGGGCGCGCTGGCTGCCCGGCATCGCGTCCGGTGAGTTGATCACGGCGGTGGCGATGACCGAGCCCGGCGCCGGTTCCGACCTTGCCGGCATCCGCACCACGGCCGCGCGAGATGGCGACCAGTATCTCGTCAACGGCGCCAAGACGTTCATCACGAACGGCATCAACGCCGATCTGGTCATCACCGCCGTCAAGACCGGCAGTGACCCCCATAATCGGCGCGGCGGGTTGTCGCTGTTGATCCTCGAGCGCGGCACGGCCGGCTTCGAGCGTGGCCGCAACCTCGAGAAGCTGGGGCTGCACTCGCAGGACACCGCCGAGCTGTCCTTCGTCGACGTGCGTGTTCCCGTCGACAACCTGCTCGGCGAAGAGGGCGAGGGCTTCCACTACCTCACCGCGAAGCTGCCGCAGGAACGCATGTCCATCGCGATCAGTGCGCTCGGCGAAGCGACTGCGGCGTTCCACGAGACCGTGCGATACGTCCACGACCGCAAGGCGTTCGGCACCTCCGTCGCGTCCTTCCAGAACACCAAGTTCGTGCTCGCCGACATCGCGACCGAGCTCGACGTCGCGCAGGCGTATGTGGATCGCTGCGTCGATCGGCTCAATGCCGGTGAGCTGGCCCCGCCGGACGCGTCGAAGGCGAAGTACTTCTGCACCGAGTTGCAGGGCCGGGTGATCGACCGCTGCCTACAACTGCACGGTGGCTACGGCTACATGACCGAGTACCCGATCTCGCGCCGCTACGCCGACGCGCGCATCACGCGCATCTACGGCGGGACGAGCGAGATCATGCGCAGCGTCATCTCCAAGTCGCTCGGCCTATGACCCGCTTCGTCCTGGCGTCGGCGTCGCCGGCGCGGCTGGAGACGTTGCGCCGGGCCGGCGTCGAGCCGGAGGTGATCGTCAGCGGCGTCGCCGAGGACACCGTCGTCGCGCCCAGCCCGGCGGGCCTGGTCGAGAGGCTGGCGGAGCTGAAGGCGATCGCCGTCGCCGAGCGGGTCGATGGCGCCGCGCTGGTGCTCGGCTGCGACTCGTTGCTCGACCTGAACGGCCGGCCGCTGGGCAAGCCCGGCGACGCCGACACGGCCGCGCAGCGCTGGCGGGAGATGCGCGGGCGCATCGGCAGGTTGCACACCGGCCACTGCCTGATCGACACGGGCACCGGGCGGCGCAGCGGGTGCAGCGTCGAGACAGCCGTCCGCTTCGCCGATCTGACTGATGCCGAGATCGACGCCTACTGCGCCACCGGCGAGCCGAGTGCGGTCGCCGGCGGGTTCACGATCGACGGCCTGGGCGGATGGTTCGTCGACGGTGTGGCCGGTGACCACCACAACGTCGTGGGCGTGTCACTGCCGGCGCTGCGCGGGCTGTTGCACGAACTCGGCTACGCGCTGCCCGACATCGGCTACCCCGCCACGCGCAGTTGATCCTCCGCCGCCGCCTCCGCCGTCCTCTCCCACGACACGTTGATCAACAAGCGGCAACCGTCGTCTCACGACCGTTCGGGCCTGTTGATCACCGTCTATGGGACGAAGGTACGGCCGTTGGAACGCTGCGGTACGTGCGGGTCGGCGCCTCGCGGCCGCGCAGCCGCAGTGCGCGCCCGGCGCTCCAGTGTTCGCGCTCCTGGTCGTCGGCCGCCTCCACGGTGGCGGCGCTGGCAAGAATGCGCCCGTCCACCCGCTTGGCGAGATCGGTGAGCCGGGCCGCCTCGTTGACGGCGTCGCCGATCACGGTGTACTCGAGGCGGCTCGCGGCGCCGACCTGGCCCGCGATCACCGGTCCGGCCGCGACCCCGATCCCGATCTCCAGCTCGTCCATCTCGGCGACCCGATCGCGGATCGTGCGGGCGGCCCGCAGCGCCGCGCCGGCCGGATCGGCCAACTGCGCCGGCGCCCCGAAGACACACAGCGCCGCGTCGCCTTCGAACTTGTTCAGCAGGCCGCCGTTGCTCTCCACCTCGTCCACCACAACCGCGAAGAACCGGTTCAGCATTGCGACGAACTCGACCGGTGCGGTGCGTCGGGAGAGCTTCGTCGAGGCGGTGATGTCGACGAACAGCGCGACCACGTCGCGCTGTTCGCCGCTCAGCGTGACGCCGCCGTCGATGGCCTCCGCCGCGACGGTCGGGCCGACGTGCCGGCCGAACAGATCCTGAATGCGCTCGCGTTCGCGCAGTCCCGCGACCATCTCGTTGAAGCCGCTCTGCAGCAGCCCGATCTCGCCGGCGTCCTCGACCTGGACAGCGACGTCGAGATCGCCCTGTCCGACCCGATGCAGCGCGTTGACCATGCCACGCAGCGGCGCGCCGATCGCCTTGGCCGACAGCGCGGTCGAGTAGCCGCCCAGCAGCAGCGCGACACACGCGACGACCACGCCGACCGCGAGCACGCGATCCTTGCCGCGCGGGTCGGTCAGTACCAGGACGAGTCCGACGACCGGGGTGCCGCTGGTGAGCACCCAGGTGAGCAACAACCGCCAACCGACCCCGAACGCCGGTGCCGAGCGGGGCGGACACGCGGCCAGCGCCAGTCGGGCGATCGGTTGGTTCACCCGGCCGATGAGCAGGTAGGTCACGCCCGCCGACGCGAGGGCGGCCAGGACCGTCCCGCCGCTGATGCCTGCGACGGTTTCCGCGTCCTCGCCGGCCAGCGCGGCGGCGGTCGAGATCACCGCGCCGCTGACCAGCCACAACGCCACCGAGATCACCGCCATGTCGCGCGGCATGCGCAGCGCGCGATGGGCGTCGGCCGCGTCCGGACGCTCGCCGCGCAGCAGCCAGCGCAGCGTGCGGCGCTGCACCAGCGCGCCGACGGACATTCCGACGATCATCGCGAACAGCGTCATCACGCCGGTGGTGATGAGGACGACGCGCAACTGGTGATCGGTCGCCGTGGTGTTCATCGCGCCGAGGACCGCGGTCACGACGATCACGCCCACGAAATTCACGCCCATGGTGAGCGCGCACGTCCCGACGACGGTGCGCACGACGAACGGCAGGTTCGCCGCGATCTGCGACACCTCGACCGGTTTGCCCCCTCCGCTCACGACTTCACCTCGTTCGCTCCGAGGCGGCCGCCACCCTCCGCTCACCTACCGATTGTCGCGCAGCGCCCTGATTCGTTCGCGTCGCCACTGCTCGTAACGGCTCTCCTTGGCCGTCGCGCGCTCGCGGGAGCGCAAAGCGGCCAGCACCGCCGCGATCTCGTCCGCAGTAGCGGCGCCGCGCACCTCGACGTCGTCCGGGCTCACGTCGGTGGCACCCCGTGCCGCTTGTCCGCGAAGCGCCGCGACTTGCCGACGAGCACCGCGAACCGGCGCACGAGTTCGGCGCGCAGTTCGGACGGCTCGATCACCGCGTCCAGGACCAGATCGGATGCGAGGCGAAGCAGGTCGACGTCCTGCTCGTACTCGGTGCGCTTGGCGGCGACGTACTCGGCCTGCGCCTCCGGGTCGGTGATCTCCGCGATCTTGTTGGCGTAGACGGCGTTCACCGCGGCCTGCGGCCCCATGACCGCGATCTTCGCAGTGGGCAGCGCGATGCAGGCGTCCGGCAGAAAGCCGGGACCGGCCATCGCGTACAACCCGGCGCCGTACGCCTTGCGCACGATCACCGACACCTGCGGCACTGTCGCCTCGGACACCGCTGTGATCATCTTCGCGCCGTGCCGGATGATGCCCTGGCGCTCGACGTCGCTGCCGATCATGAAGCCGGGCACGTCGGCGAGATAGAGCAGCGGGATATTGAACGCGTCGCACAGCCATATGAAGCGTGCCGACTTGTCCGCCGAGTCGACGAACAGCACCCCGCCCTTCACCGCGGAGTTGTTCGCGACCACGCCGACCGGGTGCCCGTCGATGCGCCCGAAGCCGACGATCACCTCGGGAGCGAACAGCGGCTTGACCTCGAAGAACGACTCGGCGTCGACGAGCCCGTCGATGACGCCGTGCATGTCGAAGGGGACTGACTCCTCCTCGGGCACGCAGTCGTCGGGTAGCTCGATCGCCGGAGCATCCGCGAGCGCATCCGGCGGCTGCTCGCGCCAGCAGGTCGGCAGGTAGGAGAAGAAGAGTCGGGCCTGCTCGATCGCGTCGGCGTCGTCGTGCGCGAGGTTGTCGCCGCAGCCGGAGACCGTGGCGTGCATGCGCGCGCCGCCCATCTCCTCGAGACTGACCTGCTCGCCGACGACCATCTCGGCCATCCGCGGCGAGCCGAGGTACATCGACGCATTGCCCTCGACCATGATCACGATGTCGCAGAAGGACGGGATGTAGGCGCCGCCCGCGGCGGACGGGCCGAACAGGCAGCAGATCTGCGGCACCTTGCCGGACAGCGCCACCTGGTTGTGGAAGATCCGTCCGGCGCCGCGCCGGCCGGGGAACATCGCGACCTGATCGGTAATGCGCGCCCCGCCCGAATCGATGAACCAGAAGACCGGCAGCTCCTCGGCCAACGCCCGCTCGGTGACCCGGATGATCTTCTCGACCGTGCGTGCGCCCCACGAGCCGGCCTTGACTGTCGGGTCGTTCGCAACGACGAGCGCCGGACGGCCGTCGACCAGGCCCTGCCCGGTGACGACGCCGTCCGCGGGCAACCCGGTGCCCAACGCGTTCGCGAGCTGCCCGTCCTCGACGAAGCTGCCCTCGTCGAAGAGCAGCGCGAGGCGATCGCGGACGTAGAGCTTGCGTTGCGTCGCCAGCTTCTGGGCAGCGCGCTCCGGCGGCGCCAAGGTCGCCTCACGCGCGGCCCGCAGCTCCTTGTCCTTCACGACTTGTCCCTCACGAGTTGTCCGCCCTTCGGCACGTCCACACGCCACGTAAGGCGGACAAGTCGCGGGTGACGCCGAAGTTGTCCGCCCTTCGGCACGCTATAACGCGTCGTAGGGCGGACAACTCGGTTAGGCTCCCAGCCGCCGACCGCGTGGGTCGGCGGCTCCGCACAGTCAGGAGCCGGCGCGCGGCGCGCTGATACATCAGCGGACGGGAAGTCCGAGCCCGCGCGCGATGAGCATGCGCTGCACCTCGGAGGTTCCCTCGCCGATCTCGAGGATCTTCGCGTCGCGGTAGAAGCGCGCGACCGGGAACTCCTCCATGAAGCCGTTGCCGCCGAACACCTGCGTCGCGATCCGGGTGGCGTCGACCGCCGCCTCGGTGGAGTACAGCTTGGCCATGGACGCAGCCTGCTTGACCTGCGGCGCCGGCCGGCCGGCGTCCTTCAGCCAGGCCGCCCGATAGGTCAGCAGCCGCGCCGCCTCGACGGACACGGCCAGGTCGCTGAGCGAGAACGCCACCGCCTGTCGGGAGCCGATCGGCGCGTCGAAGGAGTGGCGCTCGTTCGCGTACTTGAGCGAGACGTCGAGGCATCCCTGGGCGAGCCCGACCGCCAGCGCGGAGATCGCGATGCGCCCGTCGTCGAGGACGGTCAGGAACTGGCGGAGTCCGGCGCCGCGCTCACCGAGCAGGTTCTCCTCCGGGACCCGGCAGTCGTCGAAGGTGAGCCCGTGCGTGTCGGAGATGCGCCAGCCGAGTTTGTCGTAGGCCGGTTCCACGATGAAGCCCGGCGTGCCGGACGGGACGATGATCGACGAGATCTCGTTGTCGGCGGTGCGCGCGGTGACGGTGACGAGGGAGGTGATCGGGGTGCCGGAGTTCGTGATGAACGCCTTGGCGCCGTTGATGGTCCAGTAACCGTCGGCGAGGGCGGCGCGCGACTTGGTGGCGCCCGCGTCCGTGCCGCCGTCCGGCTCGGTCAGCCCGAAGCCGGCCAGCGTCCGGCCGGCGACGAGATCGGGCAGCCAGCGCTGCTTCTGCTCGTCGGTGCCGTAATTCAGGATCGGGTTGATGCCGAGGCCGACGCCTGCCTCGAGCGTGACGCCGATCGACTGGTCGACCCGGCCCAGCTCCTCGATGGCGACGCAGAGCGAGATGAAGTCGGCACCGGATCCGCCGTACTGCTCGGGCACGATCAGGCCGAACAGCCCCAATTCGCCCATCGCGTGCACCACATGGATCGGCAGGTGATGCTCCCGATCCCACCCGGCGACATGCGGGCGTATCTCGCGCTCGGCGAAATCGCGCACCACCTTGCGGAACGTTTCGTGCTCACCGGACAACTCGAACATCATGGACAAGCTCCCCTTGGTGCTTGACGTTAACGTCAACGTCAATGCAGCATAGCCCGTGTGACTGCCGCGGCCAAAGAGCGTGTGTGGACGGTCGGTGAGCTCGCCGAAGACCTGGGCGTCACCACCCGGACGCTGCGCCATTACGAGGCGGAAGGCCTCGTCACCCCGCGCCGGAGCGGGCACAACCGCGTCTACACCGTCCGCGACCGGGCCCGGTTGCGCCTGATCCTGCGCGGCCGGCGCTTCGGGATGTCGCTCGCCGAATGCCGCGAGATCGTGGACATGTACGACGGCGCCGGTTCCTCCGAACAGCGGCAACTCACCACCCTGTTGGGCCGGCTCGACGAGGTCGCGGCAGATCTGGAACGGCGCGCGGACGACCTGCGCCGCACCCTTTCCGAGGTGAACGACGTCGCGGCCCAGTGCCGCCGCCGGCTGGCCGAACTCGGCTGAGTCCGGCGGGTGCCGACCGTTAATGTCGCCGCCCAACCAGCCGATATGACTGGCAAGCAAGGCGGGGGCCACGCGCTCGCCGTCCGAATCGCGGGTCGGCGTCGCCCGAACGTTGGAGTCCACGGATGGGCCCTCGTCGCCGTTACGTCGCATATTGTGCGGCGGGTTTCGCCTTCGTCGCTTTGCTCGCCGGCACCGCAGCCGCCGCCACCACCTACGGCAAGACTCGCTACGCAATCGGCAGCGGGCTGGCCGCGACCAAGCAGCCCGGACGCAGCAAGCCGTCGCCGACCCTTACGAAGAGCTCATCGGCGACCAGCACGCCGACGCCCACCCCGACTCTCACTCCGACTCTCACTCCGACGGACACGGCCACCTCGACACCCACCGACCCGTCGTCGTTGCCGAGCCCGACCCCGAGCGACACCTCGTCCACGACCGCGAGCCCGCCCGGCTGCGGCGGGACCATCTTGCTCAAGGGCGATGGCAGCGCGTGGGTCTGCACCTTCGACGACGAGTTCGACGGCACGACGCTCGACCGGACGAAATGGTTCGTACAGACGACGGCCGCCAGCGGATTCCACTCCGGCAGCGAGTGCTTCGTCGACAGCAGCAACAACATCGCCCTGTCGGGCGGCACCCTCAAGCTCACCGTGCGCAAGGAGAGCGTGCCGTTCACGTGCAAGACCCCGAGCGGCGGTTATTCGACGCAGTACACCAGCGGCACCGTCAACGGTTACGGCAGGTTCGCGCAGACCTACGGCAGGTTCGAGGTGCGCGCCAAACTGCCGAGCACGAAAGTCCCGGGGCTGCAGGAAACGCTCTGGCTGTGGCCGGTGAACGCGTACAAGTACGGCCTCTGGCCGGCCTCCGGCGAGATCGACTTCGCCGAGGTCTACAGCCAGTACGCAGGCTGGAACATCCCGTACCTCCACTACCACCAGGCGACCAGTGCCTCCTGGTCGACGAACACGAACGTCTACACCGCCTACCCGTATCCGAACAATCAGCCCGGGATGACGTGCAACTTCGACCCGTCCGCCTTCAACGACTACACGGTGGTGTGGGAGCCCGGCCGGATCACGCTGCAGGTCAACCACAAGAACTGCATCGTCGACAACTACTCGGCGACGGGACTCACCAGCCCGGCGCCGTTCGACCAGCCGTTCTTCATCGCGCTCACCCAGGCCCTCGGCATCGGCACCGGCAACGCCTTTGTGGCCGGGACGACGCCGCTGCCCGCGACGACCGAGATCGACTACGTCCGGATCTGGAAATAGCGTCACACTCGGACGGGTCCGAACGGCCAATTGAGTAGGCTCGTGCGGTGCAGAAAGTCCTCATCGCGAACCGTGGTGAAATCGCGGTACGCGTGATCCGGGCCTGCCGGGACGCCGGTTACTCGTCGGTTGCCGTCTACGCCGAGCCAGACCGGGACGCACTGCACGTGCAGATGGCGGACGAGGCCTTCGCGCTCGGCGGGACCACGCCGGGGGACTCGTACCTCGACATCGACAAGGTCATCGACGCCGCCAAACGCTCCGGCGCGGACGCCGTCCATCCGGGCTACGGATTCCTGGCCGAGAACGCCGATTTCGCGCAAGCCGTGCTGGACGCCGGGCTGAACTGGATCGGCCCGTCCCCGCAATCGATCCGCGACCTCGGCGACAAGGCGGTGGCCCGGCACATCGCCGAGCGCGCCGGTGCACCCCTGGTCGCCGGCACCAAGGATCCCGTCTCCGGGGCCGACGAGGTCGTCGCGTTCGCCGAGCAGCACGGGCTGCCCATCGCGATCAAGGCCGTGTACGGCGGTGGCGGACGAGGCATGAAGATCGCCCGCGAGATGAGCGAGGTCGCCGACCTCTACGAGTCCGCGGTGCGCGAGGCGATCTCGGCGTTCGGCCGCGGCGAGTGCTTCGTCGAGCGCTACCTCGACCGCTCGCGGCACGTCGAAGCCCAGGTGCTGGCCGACCAGCACGGCAACGTGATCGTCGTCGGCACCCGCGACTGCTCGCTGCAGCGGCGCAACCAGAAGCTGGTCGAGGAGGCGCCCGCGCCCTTCCTCAGCGACGAGCAGCGCGCGACGATCCACGAGGCGGCCAAGGCGATCTGCCGCGAGGCCGATTACCACGGCGCCGGCACCGTCGAGTTCTTGGTGGGTGCAGGGGGCGAGGTCAGCTTCCTCGAGGTCAACACCCGGCTGCAGGTCGAGCACCCGGTGACCGAGCAGACGAGCGGCATCGACCTGGTGCGCGAGCAGTTCCGGATCGCCGAGGGCGAGACGTTGCGCTTCGCCGCGGATCCCGAGCCGCACGGCCACGCGATCGAGTTCCGCATCAACGGCGAGGACCCGGGCCGCAACTTCCTGCCCGCGCCGGGCGGCGTCACGACCTACCGGGAACCAGGCGGCCCGGGCGTGCGCGTCGACTCCGGCGTCGAAGCGAACTCCGTCATCGGCGGTGCGTTCGACTCGCTGCTGGCCAAGCTCATCGTCACCGGCGAGACGAGGACAGAGGCGCTGGAGCGCGCGAGACGGGCACTGGACGAGTTCGTCGTCGAAGGTATGGCGACGGCGCTGCCCTTCCACCGCGCGGTCGTGCGCGATCCGGCGTTCACCGCCGAGCCGTTCACCGTGTTCACCCGCTGGATCGAGACCGAGTTCGACAACACCATCGAGCCGTACGCGGGCGCGGAGCCTGCGGATGAAGAGGCGGCCGCCCGCGAGACGATCGTGGTCGAGGTCGGTGGCAAGCGGCTCGAGGTGTCGCTGCCCGCCGGGTTCGGTGCGGCGGCGGGCGGCGGCGCGCGCAAGGCTGCGCCGAAGCGATCTGCGGCTTCGAAGCACACGTCGGCAGCCTCGGGCGACTCGCTCACCGCTCCCATGCAGGGGACGATCGTGAAGGTCGCCGCGGCCGAGGGGGACGTCGTAACCGCTGGTCAGGCGGTCGTCGTGCTCGAGGCGATGAAGATGGAGCAGCCGCTCAACGCGCACAAGGACGGCACGATCACGAACCTGAATGCCGAGGTCGGCGCGGTCGTGACAAGTGGCAGCGTCATCTGCGAGATCAAGGACTGACACCGCAAGTTGTCCGCCTTTCGGCACGCGTACGCGTGCCGAAAGGCGGACAACTCGAGAAGTGAACTGGCTAGGTGCGGCGCGTCCGGATGCGGGTGATCATCTCGGCGCGGCGGCGGGCCAGCGTCCCCATCTCGTCGGCGCGGCGACGCACGTCGTCCACACCTGAGCCGGACGTGAACACCATCGCCCAGCCCTCGACCTCGAGTTGCGGGATGCGCTCGACGATCTCGTCCTGCGCGACGTGATGGGTGCCGGTGAAGGCGTGCTCGTAGTCGACGATCGCGACGAGGACGTGCCCCTCCGGAACGTCGCGCAAGGCAGCCACGATCGCCTCGGCGTATTCGGCGAACACCAGCGCCGCCCGGGCCTTGCCCTCCGCGGCCGCGCGGGCCTCAGTCGAATAGTCTCCGTGGCTGGTCATTGCGCTCAATCCAGATCGTCGTGCAGCATCAGGCGCCGGGCCGCCTCCGCCACTGAGCCGGACAACGAGGGGTAGACGCCGATTGTTCCGGCGAGGTCGTTCACGGTCAGCCCGCGCTGCACTGCGAGGGTGAGCGGGAAGATCAACTCGGACGCGTTGGGCGCGACGATCACGCCACCGATCACCGTGCCCGTCGCCGGCCGGCAGTAGAGCTTCACGAACCCGTCGCGGTGGCCCTGCATCTTTGCGCGGGCGTTGGTCGCGAGCGGCAGCGTGACGTGCCTGGCCGGCACCGTCCCGGCCGCGATCGCCGCCGAGCCGAACCCGACCGTCGCGATCTCAGGGTGGGTGAACACGTTGGCCGCGACGGTCTTCAGGCGCAGCGGCGCCACGGCCTCGCCCAGCGCGTGCCACATCGCGATCCGGCCCTGCATCCCGGCGACCGAGGCCAGCAGCAGCACGCCGGTACAGTCACCGGCCGCATAGATGGACGGGACGGACGTCCGGGACACCCGGTCGACAGCGATGTAGCCCCGCTCGTCGAGCGCGACGCCGACGTGCTCGAGGCCGAGGCCGTCGACATCCGGCACCGACCCGACGCACATGAGCGCGTGCGAGCCGCTGACTGTCCGGCCGTCGACGAGCTCGACGAGCACACCGTCGGCGCCCTGCTTGACCGCCGCCGCACGGGCCCGCTTCATGAGCGTGCCGCCGTCGCTGGTGAACACCTCTTCGATGACGTCGGCGGCATCCGGGTCCTCACCGGGCAGCACCCGGTCGCGGCTCGACACGAGCGTGACCGGCACGCCGAGCTCGCAGTACCCGCTCGCGAACTCCGCACCCGTCACTCCCGATCCGACGACCACGAGGTGCTCGGGTAGCTCGTCCAGCTCGTAGATGTCGCGCCAGGAGAGGATCCGCTTCCCGTCGGGCACCGCCGTCGGCAGCGTGCGCGGGACGCCGCCGGTGGCCAGCAGCACGACATCGGCCTCGACCGTGTCGGCGACCCGGCCCTGATCGTCGACCACCTCGACGCGGTGCGCCCGCGCCGGCTGCTCGGAGGCGAACCGTCCGCTGCCGGACAGCACGGTGACGCCCTCGTTGCGCAGCCGTTTGGCGATGTCCTCGGACTGTTGCTGCGCCAGTGCCTTGATCCGCGTGTTGACGGTGCGTAGGTCGACCGGCGTGTCGACGTTGCCCCGGCCCACGCCGACCCGCGGCGCGTCCCGGAAGGCACTCATCCGCTCGCTGGTGGCGATCAACGTCTTGCTGGGGACGCAGTCGGTGAGCACGCATGCCCCGCCCAGTCCGTCCCGGTCGATGACGACGACCTCGGCGCCGAGCTGCGCGGCGACCAGCGCGGATTCGTACCCAGCGGGGCCGCCGCCGATGATCGCGATGCGCACATCCGTCATTGTCCCGCGCGTGGCCGTGCTCGCTCGCGCCGGTCTAGGTACGCTCGCCCGAACAGAGGAGGAGGCCGGGTGGGCCTGGCGAGTGGGCTTTATGCCGCATATGGCTCGAACATGGACCCCGAACAGATGCTGGAGCGATGCCCGCATTCGCCGGCGGCGGGCAGCGGCTGGCTGAACGGCTGGCGGCTGACGTTCGGCGGCGAGGAGCACGGCTGGGACGGCGCGCTGCCCATGATCGTCCCGGACAAGGAGGACCGCGTCTTCGTCGCGCTCTACGAGGTGTCGCCGCAGGACATGCGCACTCTCGACTACTGGGAGGGCGCAGACACCGGCCTCTACAACAAGATCCGGCTGCGCGTCGAGACGCTGGACGGCGAGGTCGTGTCCTGGGTGTACATCCTCGACGGCTTCGAGGGCGGCCTACCGTCCGAGCGCACCCTCGGCCTGATCGCCGACGCCGCCCGCGCGGCGGGCGCGCCGGGTGAGTACGTCCAGGCGTTGCACGGCCGCCCGTGCCGCCGACTGGAGGAATAGCCGCGAGACGGTCAGGCCAGCGCCGCGCGGGCCAACGCGGCGGTGTAGCGGACACCCATGTCCAGGGCCTGCTCGTCGATGTCGAACGTGCCCTGATGCAGGTCGAACGAGGCGCCGCCGGGCGGCCGCACACCCAGCCGGGCCAGCGCCCCGGGCACCTTGTCGAGGTACCAGGCGAAATCCTCGCCGCCCATGCTCTGCTCGGTCTCGGTCATCGCCTCGCGGCCGAGCGCGACCCGCACGGCCGCGCGCTGCACGGCGACCGCCTCCGGCGCGTTCACGACCGGAGGCACGCCTCGGGTGTAGCTCGTCTCGGCCCGCGCCCCGCATGGCGCGACAATCTCCTCCACCAGGCGGCTCACCAGCGGCCCGGCGGTGTCCCAGGCGCCGCGCCCGAACACGCGCAGCGTGCCGCGCAGGTGACCGCTCATCGGAATGGCGTTCGACGCCCGGCCGGCCTCGACCGCGCCCCAGACGAGGGACAGCGCCGCGCGCGGATCGACGCGGCGGGACAGCAGCCCGGGCAGGTCCGTGATCAGTCGCCCGAGCGCGTAGACGACGTCCTGGGTGAGGTGCGGGCGCGCAGTGTGCCCACCCGCGCCGCGCACGACCACCTCCACGTGGTCGCAGGCGGCGGTGATCGGCCCGACCCGCAGCCCGACCCGCCCGGTCGACAACCGCGGGTCGCAGTGCAGCGCGAAGATCTGCTCGACGCCGTCCAGCACGCCGGCCGCGATCGCGGACGTGGCGCCGCCGGGCACCGTCTCCTCGGCGGGCTGGAAGATCAGCCGGATCCGCCCGAGCAGCCGCTGCGTGGCGAGCTCTGCCGCCGCGCCAAGCAGGATCGCGGTATGCGCGTCGTGGCCGCAGCCGTGGCATACGCCGTCGACTGTCGACCGATACGGCACGTCCTTCTCGTCGATCAGCGGGAGCGCGTCGATGTCCGCGCGCAGCGCGACCAGCGGGCCGTCCGCGCCGAGGTCGCACACCACGCCGGTGCCGGCCGGCAGCACCTCCGGAGCGAGCCCGAACGAGCGCAGGTGCTCGACGATCAGCGCCGTCGTGCGCGTCTCGGCAAAGGCCAGCTCGGGGTGCGCGTGCAGATCCCGGCGCACCGCAACGACGTCAAAGGTCATAAATCGAGCCCGTCGCGCATCTCGACAAGCAGGAGATCGACCACCGGCTCGAGCGCACCGGCGTGCCGCGCGGCCACCGTCCGCTGCCGCTGGTAGCTGGCGCCCCGCTCGATCAGCCGCGGAACGGCCTCGAGCTCGGCCGCGCAGTCGAGGCGGCGCCCGATGGGCAGCAGATCCTCGACGAGGTCCGTGATCGCCTCGGTCACGGGCTGCAAACGACCGGAGTTGTCGACCACGATCTCCGCGTCGAGGCCATAGCGCGCGGCGCGCCACTTGTTCTCGCGCACCAGCCACGGCCGCGGCTCGGGCAGCGTGTAGCCGTTGTCCAGCTGCCGGTCGAAGCGCTCCACGAGGCACTGCGACAGCGCCGCGACACAGCCGATCTCGTCCAACGTGGGCAGCCCGTCGCAGATGCGCAGCTCGACTGTGCCGAAACCGGGATGCGGCCGGATGTCCCACCACACCTCGCGGATCGACTCGATCGCGCGCGAGGAGACCAGCGCGTCCATGTACCGCTCGAACGCGTCCCAGCCGGAAAGCTGGTAAGGCAACCCCGCCGTGGGCAGCGCCTCGAACACCTTCGAGCGATAGGACGCCAGCCCGGTGTCCGCCCCGATCCAGTACGGCGAGGAGGCCGACAGCGCGAGGAAGTGCGGCAGATAACCGAGCAGGGCGTTCACGATCGGGATCGCCTTGCCCGGTGCCCGGATGCCGCAGTGGACGTGCACGCCGAAGATCTGCAGCTGGCGCGCCAGCCACTGGTTGCGCTCCACGAGCTGGAGATAGCGCGGCAGATCGGTGACCCGCTGCGTCGACCAGTCGGTGATCGGATGGGTGCCGCTGCACATCACCCCGATGTTGCGCTCGGCCGCGGCCTTCGACACCTGGGCGACGGTCTCGGCAAGATCGGCCTTGGCCTCGGGGACGGTCGTGCAAACGCCGGTGATGACCTCGACGCACGATTGCAACAGTTCGTGCTTGGCCTTCGGGTGCTCGCCGTCGCCGTTCTCCGAGATCGCGGCGAGGATCGCGTCGGACGCGCCGGTGAGCTCGCGCGTGTCGAGGTCGACGAGCTCCAGCTCCCACTCGACCCCGAGACTCGTCCGCTGCGAGGACGAGAAGTCAATCTGCACATTCGCAGACTATTGCCTGAAGACCGCGTCCGGCCCGTCCGCCTCCTCGACGAGGGCGAGCACCTCGTCGCCGGCCTGCAGCACGGTGCTGCCGCGCACCTGCACCAGCCGGCCGTGCCGGCTCACCATGCTGACCCAGAAGCTCTCTCCGACGTCCAGTTCGTCGATGCGGCACCCGTCCGCAGCCGACCCGCGCGCGACGACATAACGGTGCAAACCCTCCGGCTCGTGCTGAAATCGCATGCCGAGCGACCATGGCTCGGGCTCGATGACGCGCATCGGGACGTCGAGCAGCCGCGCGAGCGTCGGAACCAAACCGCCCTGCAGCATGACCGACACGAACACGACGACGAACACGATGTTGTAGATGTCGCTCGCCCGATGCGCGTCCTCCACGAGCACATAGGTGCCGAGCAGGATCGGGACCGCGCCCTTGAGCCCGGACAGCGTGACGAACAACCGCTCCCCCCACCGCAGCCGGACCGGCAGCAGCACGAGGCCTACTAGCAGTGGGCGCACCACCAGGATCAGCAATGCGGCCATGCCGAGCGCCGTCCAGATGCGGTTGCCGTCGAAGATCGAGCCGAGGTTTATGGACAGGCCGAGCACGACGAACGCGACGATCTCGGCGATGCTTGCCAGCGCGCCCGCGAACCGCTCGATCTCGCGCTTGTACGGGGCGCGCGCGTCGCCCACGAGGATGCCGGCGAGGAACACGGCGAGGAAGCCCGAGCCGTGGAGCGCCGTGGTGGCGCCGTAGAGCAACACGGCGAACGCCATCGTCTGCACCGGGTAGAGCGCTTCGTTCGGCAGCGGCACGCGGCGCATCACCTGCGCCAGCAGCCAGCCGCCGGCCGCACCGAACGCGGCGCCGATGCCCATTTGCAGCGCGAAGTGGCCGAGCCCGCTGCCGAGCGCGGACCAGCCACCGCCCTCCGTCCCCAGCAGGCTGACCATGAGCGCGATGCCGACCGGGTCGTTGGCGCCGGACTCGCCCTCGAGCAGCGTGCCGGTCCGCCCGGAGATCTCCCGGCGGCCCAGGACCGAGAACACGACCGCCGGGTCGGTCGGTGCGAGCGCCGTCCCCAGCAGCAGCCCGGCGCGCCAGTCGAAGCCGAACAGCCAGTGGGCGCTCAACGCCATGGCGCCCGCGGTGACCACCGTGCCGGCCACGCCGAGCCACACGACTGCACCGACGGCCGCGCGCATTCGGGCCCAGCCGATGTGCATGCCGCCCTCGAACAGGATGACGACGAGCGCGACGGTCACGATGCGCTGGTCGACGACGATCGACAGGTTGCCGAGCCGCGGCGCGAGGTCGGACGCGATCGCCGAAACGATCAGGAAGAGGGCGGGCGCCGGCACCCGGATGCGCTCGGCCAGGTGGTTGGAGCCGACCGCGAGCAGCAGCGCCAGCCCGGCCAACAGCGTGATGACGGCGAACGGCTCGAGATCGTGCACGGCGCCTAGAGACTAGCGGTTACACGGGCTCACGCTCGCGTTCCGGCACGCTGCGCCGCGCGCTGAGCCCGATCGCGACCGCGAGCACCGCGACGATGACCGCGAGGCTGACCAGCGAGGGAATCTCCGGGATCGCGGCGCTGATCACCTCGTGGCCGGCCGCGAGCGCGAGCTTCACCCCGATGAAGGTGAGGATGATCGCGAGCCCGGTGCCCAGGTGGTGGAAGCGGTCGAGCATCCCGGCGAGCAGGAAGTACAGCGCCCGGAGGCCGAGAATGGCGAACGCATTGCTCGAGTA
The DNA here is from genome assembly GCA_035642535.1 of Jatrophihabitans sp. Lineage (GTDB taxonomy): Bacteria > Actinomycetota > Actinomycetes > Mycobacteriales > Jatrophihabitantaceae > Jatrophihabitans. The sequence goes on from DASQSE010000068.1 coordinate 26,331, forward strand.
GACGATGAACGCGTCGTTGCTGACCGCGAGCACGGCCGGCACGCTGTCCACCGCGAAGACGACGTCCGCGGCCTCGATCGCCACGACAACCGCGAGTAGCGGCGTCGCGACGCGTCGGCCCGCTTCCCGGACGAAGAACTTCGCGCCCGCGTACTCGTCCCGCACCGGGATGACCTTGCGCAGCAGGCGCACCGCGACACTGCGTCCGGGGTCGTACGAGTCGTCGTCGTCGCGGAGCAACTTGTACCCGCTGTAGATCAGCACCGCCGCGAAGGCGAACAGCACGGCGGTGAACTTGTTGACGACCGCGACCCCCGCCGCGAGGAAGATCCCGCGCAGGACGAGCGCACCCAGGACACCGAGGAACAGCACGCGGTGCTGATATTCGCGCGGCACCTTGAAATACCCGAAGATCAGCGCGAACACGAACAGGTTGTCCACCGACAGGCTCTTCTCGAGCAGCCACGCGGTCGTGAACTCGACACCGGCCGTCGCGCCCAACGTCGACCACACGAGCACCGCGAACAGCAGCGCCAGCACGACCCACGCGATGCTCCAACGGGCCGCCTCGCGAAAGCCGATCACGTGCGTGCCGCGGTGGCCGAGCAGGTCGACGGCGAGCATGGCCACGACGGCGGCGGCGAACACGAGCCAGAGCCAGATCGGAACGTCCATGCCAGACTCTCGCAGCCAGGGCTGTACGGAACCCGGGCGCGGGCTGTGCGCCGGTCAAGCGCGCAACGCGCTCACGATCTGGCTCGCAGCCTGATCGGGGGTCAGTTCGCCGGCCAGGACTGCTGCCTCGGCGCGCTCGACCGTCCTGCGCACCTCGGGGTCGTCGAGGCGGCTCAACAGACGATCGCGCACCATCGCACGCGTCCACTCCACGAGCTGCGCGCGCCGCTTCGCCTCCAGCCCGTGGTGCTCGTCGAGCCACGCCCGGTGCCTCAGCACCTGCTTCCACACGTTGTCGAGGTCGACGTTGTGCATGGCGCTGCAGGTGATCACCGGCGTCTGCCAGTCGTCCGCCCCGCCGCGCAGGAAGCGCAGTGCGCCGGACAGCTCCCGCGCCGCGCGCCGCGAATCGTCCTCGTGCTGCTCGTCGGCCTTGTTGACGGCGATCACGTCGGCGAGTTCGAGGATGCCGCGCTTCATGCCCTGCAGCTGGTCGCCGGTGCGCGCCAGTGTCAGGAAGAGGAACGTGTCGACCATTCCGGCAACGACGTACTCCGACTGCCCCACGCCGACCGTTTCGACGAGCACGACGTCGTAGCCGGCGGCCTCCATCACGAACATCGTCTCGCGGGTCGCCTTCGCCACCCCGCCGAGCGTGCCGGCCGCCGGCGACGGACGGACGAACGCGTGCTCGTCGTTCGCCAACCGGCTCATCCGGGTCTTGTCGCCGAGGATCGAGCCGCCGGTGCGCGCGGACGACGGGTCGACGGCGAGCACCGCCACGCGATGCTCGTCGGCGATCAGGTTCACGCCGAGCTGGTCGATGAACGTCGACTTGCCGACGCCGGGCACACCGCTGATCCCGACGCGTTGTGCGTTTCCGGTGTGCGGCAGCAGCGTGGCCAGCAGGTGTTGCGCGTCGTGCTGGTGGTCGGTGCGCCGTGACTCGACGAGGGTGATCGCGCGCGCGATCGCCGCGCGCTGCCCGTCGCGAACACCCTCCGCAAGTTCGTCAGCGAGCGGCACTGAGCTTGTCCAGCAGCTCCAGGGCGGCTTCGGCGATGACGGTGCCGGGCGGGTAGATGGCAGCTGCGCCGGCAGCACGCAGCGCGTCGAAGTCCTGCGGCGGGACGACGCCGCCGACGACGATCATGATGTCCGGACGGCCCTGCTTGGCCAGTTCGTCGCGCAGCTCGGGCACCAGCGTGAGATGTCCGGCCGCGAGCGAGTTGACGCCGACGACGTGCACGTCCGCCTCGACGGCCTGCCGCGCCACCTCCGCGGGTGTCTGGAACAGCGGGCCGACGTCGACGTCGAACCCGAGATCGGCGAACGCAGTGGCCAGCACCTTCTGCCCGCGGTCGTGCCCGTCCTGACCCATCTTCGCCACCAGGATGCGAGGCCGGCGGCCCTGCGCCTCGGCGAACTTCGCGGTGGCCGCGCGCGCCGCTTCGATGGCGTCCACCCCTGCGCCGGCCTCCTCTCGATACACGCCGGAGATCGTCCGGATCACCGCCGCATGCCGACCGTAGACCTTCTCGAGCGCGTCGGAGATCTCCCCCACCGTCGCCTTCGCGCGCGCCGCGTCGATCGCGAGTGCGAGCAGGTTGCCGTCACCCGCGGCGGCTTTGCTCAGCGCTTCGAGGGCTGCCTCGACGGCGACCGGCTCGCGCTCGGCGCGCAGCCGCCGCAGCTTCTCGGCCTGCTCGCGCCGGACGGCGGAGTTGTCGACCTTGAGCACGTCGAGCGCCTCCTCGTCGGCGAGCCGGTACTTGTTGACGCCGATGACCGGCTGCCGGCCCGAGTCGATGCGCGCCTGCGTACGGGCGGCGGCCTCTTCGATGCGCAGCTTCGGCAGCCCCGCGTCGATGGCCTTCGCCATCCCGCCCGCTTCCTCGACTTCCTGGATGTGCTGCCACGCGCGGCGCGCCAGGTCGTAGGTCAGCTTCTCGACGTAGGCGCTGCCGCCCCACGGGTCGATGACGCGGGTGGTGCCGGACTCCTGCTGCAGCACGAGCTGGGTATTGCGCGCGATGCGTGCCGAGAAGTCACTCGGCAGTGCGAGCGCCTCGTCCAGCGCGTTCGTGTGCAGCGACTGCGTGTGCCCCTGAGTGGCGGCCATCGCCTCGATGCAAGTGCGGATTACGTTGTTGAACGGATCCTGCGCGGTGAGCGACCAGCCACTCGTCTGCGAATGGGTACGCAGCGACAGCGACTTGGCGCTCTTCGGGTCGAACTGCTTGACGAGCTTCGCCCACAGCGCCCGCGCGGCGCGCAGCTTCGCGACCTCCATGAAGAAGTTCATGCCGATCGCCCAGAAGAACGACAGTCGAGGCGCGAAGGCGTCGATGTCGAGCCCGGCACCGAGTCCCGCGCGGATGTACTCGACGCCGTCGGCGAGCGTGTACGCGAGCTCCAGGTCGGCGGTCGCCCCGGCTTCCTGGATGTGGTAGCCGGAGATCGAGATCGAGTTGAACTTCGGCATCCGCTGCGAGGTGAACTCGAAGATGTCGCTGATGATCCGCATCGACGGCTGTGGCGGATAGATGTAGGTGTTGCGGACCATGAACTCCTTGAGGATGTCGTTCTGAATGGTCCCGTTCAGCTGCTTGGGCTCGACGCCCTGCTCCTCGGCAGCAACGACGTACAGCGCGAGGACGGGCAGCACCGCGCCGTTCATCGTCATCGACACGGACATCCGGTCCAGCGGGATGCCGTCGAACAGTTGCCGCATGTCGTAGATGGAGTCGATGGCGACGCCGGCCATGCCGACGTCCCCGACCACGCGCGGGTTGTCGCTGTCGTAGCCGCGGTGCGTGGGAAGGTCGAACGCGATCGAGAGCCCCTTCTGCCCCATCGCGAGATTGCGCCGGTAGAAGGCGTTCGACTCGGCGGCGGTGGAGAAGCCGGCGTACTGCCGGATCGTCCAGGGGTGGTTGACGTACATCGTCGGGTACGGGCCGCGCAGGAACGGCGCGATGCCGGGGTAGCCCGCAAGGGTGTCGAGACCCTCGAGGTCTGTGCTCGTGTAGAGCGGCGGGACGGTGATGCCCTCCGGCGTCTCCCAGGGGCCGGCCGCGCCGAAGTCGGGGATCATGCGGCCACTCCGAGTAGGTCCAGCGTTTTGTGCAGGACGGCGAGCGCATCGCAGCCTCGGTAGACGTTGCCGTCCACCCCGTCGACCTCGGCCTGCCCGGCGAGCCAGATGTAGCTCGCCCCCGCAGCGCGCAACGCCTCGACCGCCGCGGCCGCCTCCTGCGCGTAGCCCTTGTCCGACCCGCAGAGGCACGCGACCGTCCCGTCGAACTCCTCGACCGGACCGGTCACGCACTCGATCCCCGCCGCCTGGAACAGGTTCGCGGCGAACGCGGCCCGGGCAGTGTGTGCGGCGACCGGCCCGATGGTCGCGAGGTACACGCGCGGTCTTTGCGCGGCGGCATCGGCGCGATCGCGCAGCGCCTCGAAATCCTGGGCGTACCGGACGCGCGGCAGCAGCCCGCCGGGCGGAGCCGGCAGCGCAGGCCGCTCGACCGGCGCTTCGGTGACGAACGCGAACTCGCTCACGCCGGTGAGCGGGGAGCGGCGGTGCGCGATGTCGTCCGCGCGATGCGCTTGGGTCTGGGCGAGCAGTTCGCCGATCGCGCCGGAGTTCAGCGCGGCCAGCGCGCCGCCGACCTGCTCGATGCGGGTGAACACGTCCCAGGCCTTCTCGGCGAGCTGGTCGGTGAGCGACTCGACGAACCACGAGCCGCCGGCCGGATCGATCACCCGGGCCACCGACGACTCGTCGTGCAGGATCGCGTGCGTGTTGCGAGCGATGCGCCGCGCGAACTCGTCGGAGCGGCCGATGGCCGCGTCGAACGGCGCGACGGTGATCGCATCGGCGCCGCCGGCGGCGGCCGCGAAGCAGCCGATCGTGGTGCGCAGCAGGTTGACCCACGGGTCGCGCTTGGTGAGCATCGCGGCCGATGTGACCGCGTGCTGGTGCTGGCCGCGGCGGGCATCGGACGCGCCGGATTCGCGCGCGACGCGGTCCCAGATCCAGCGCGCGGCGCGCAGCTTGGCGATGGCCGGGAACTGCTCGGCGGTGACGGCGAGTCGGAACTCGATGCGCTCGAGCGCTTCGTCGACGGACAGCCCGGCGTCGGTGAGCGCGCGCAGATATGCGACCCCGACCGCGGTCGCAATCCCGAGTTCCTGGGCGTCCGAGGCGCCGGCGTCGTGATAGACGGTGCCGTCAACCGTGGCCAGGTGCATGGATAGCGCACCTTTGCTCTGCTCAGTCAGGTTGTGCAGGCGGTCGACGTCGGCATCTTCGCCGGTTCGGGCGCGCAGCCCGATCGGGTCCACGCCCAACGTGCCCCGCAACGCCGCCGGGTCGACGCCGCGCTGCTCACACAGATCGAGCAGAGCATGCTCTGCTCGCTCGGGCCGGGCAGAGCCGGCGTCGAGGGCGATCGGCACCCGTTCGAGATCGATGCCGTTCAGCGCGCTCGCCAGCGCGCCGGCCGCGAGCGCTGTCGGGCCGAGGACGAGCCACAGCGAGGTGGCGCCGGTCTCCAGGTCGTGCTTCGCGGCCTCGTTGACGGCCGCGGGGTCCGGGTCGGCGTGCCGCGTCCGGACGTCCCATCCGGTGACGGTCGCGCCGTGCTCCGTGGCGCCGCGGACGAACGGCGGCCGGCCGGGCAGCCCGGCCGCCTCGACGCCGGGCGCGTCCTCGGCGGCGTAGAGCGGCTTGACACGGATGCCGTCGTAGGTGGTGTGTGACAACGCTTCCTCTGGGTCGCCGTCGATGCCCGACTTGGCGAGGACGGCACTGACCAGTGCCCGCCACTCGTCGCGGGTCGGAGTGCGGAAATCGGCCGCCAGGTCCAACGCATCCGGCATGTCTCGGATGGTAGGTGCGTGACCGCTGCCGGGCCCAGCGAGGTGGCCGATCTCTCGAAGCAGGCGCCGACACCCGGAAAGCTAGCTATTGGCTGTGGATAGGACAGGGACCGGAACGCCTAGATCGACCCGAACGTCCTCCATATATGCGGACTCGCCAGCGCCTCGACCCGGCCCAGCTCGCGGAACTGCGGGCGATGCTCGAGCAGCAGCGAGAGTTCCGCCTCGACCAGCTCACGGCGCTGCGCCGCCCCAACTCGCGCAGCCCGCTCGGTGCCCGGCACCGCGAGATCACCGTGGCGCTCACGGTCGGGGCCGAAACGGCACTGGCCGACGTCGTCGCCGCGCTGCGCCGCATGGACGAGGGCCGCTACGGCAGGTGCGAGCGCTGCTCGGGATCGATCGAGCCGGCGCGGCTGGAGGTGCTGCCCCAGGCGGCGCTCTGCCTACCCTGCCAGACCGCGGCGTAACAAGGTCATACGAAGCCCTACGCTTCCTGCGTGAACGACTTGGCCGCCGCGGCGGCAGCTGAATTGGCGGCGCGAACAGGGTTCGATGGGCACGACGTCGCGATCGTGCTGGGCTCCGGGTGGGTGCCCGCGGTCGACGTGCTGGGGACCCCGACCGCCGAGTTTCCGGTCACCGAGCTGCCCGGCTTCCTCCCGCCGGCCGTCGAGGGGCACGCCGGGCGGATCCGCTCCCTCGACTACCAGGGCATCCGGCTGCTCTGCTTGCTCGGCCGCACCCACCTCTACGAGGGACGCGGCGTCGACCCCGTCGTGCACGGGGTGCGCACGGCCGCCGCCGCCGGCTGCCGCGTCGTCATCCTCACCAACGCCTGCGGCGGGCTGCGTCCCGGACTCGCGGTCGGCGATCCGGTGCTGATCAGCGACCATCTCAACCTCACCGCCACGACCCCGCTGCTCGGCGCCCGGTTCGTCGACCTCACCGACCTCTACGCGGCCCGGCTGCGCGCGCTGGTCCACGAGATCGACCCGTCCATCGCCGAAGGCGTGTACGCGCAGTTCCACGGCCCGCAGTACGAGACACCGGCCGAGGTTCGGATGGCGGGCGTACTCGGCGCCGACCTGGTGGGGATGTCCACCGCGTTGGAGGCCATCGCGGCCCGCGCCGAGGGCAGCGAGGTCCTCGGCATCTCGCTCGTTACGAACTTGGCCGCGGGCCTCGGCGAGCCGCTCGATCACGAGGAGGTGCTCGCCGTCGGCAAGGCGTCCGCGACTCGGATGGGCGAACTCCTCGCCCAGCTCATCCCCAGGCTATGAGCTTCATCGTGCTCACCGGAGGAGCTGGAGTAATCGGCACCGCGCTGCGCGAGCGGTTGCCGTCGCGCGGTTGGACGGTGCGCCCGTTCGACCGCGTCCCGACCCCGGACGGCGTCGTCGGGGACACCATGTCGCCCGCCGACCTGGACGCCGCACTCGCCGGCGCCGACGCGGTCGTGCACCTGGCTGCGCAACGGACCGAAGCTCCGTGGTCGGTGATCCGCGAGTCGAACATCGAGGGCACCTTCCAGGTGTTCGACGCCGCCCGGCGCGCCGGCGTGGCGCGGGTCGTCTACGCGTCGTCCGTGCACGCCGTGGGATTCACGCCGATCGGCGCAGACCAGCCTGCCGACCTGCCGCCCCGGCCGGACACCCTCTACGGCGTCAGCAAGGTCGTCGGCGAGGCGCTCGGCCGGTATTACGCCGACCGGTACGGGATGCGGGTCGCCTGTCTGCGGATCGGCGCGTTCGAGGACCGTCCCTCGTTCGCCGGCTCGCTCGCCATCTGGCTTTCCCCGGACGACTGCGCCCGGCTGGTCGACGCATGCCTGCGCGCCCCGGCGCTCGAGTACGCCATCGTCTGGGGCATTTCCAACAACACCCGCCGGACCGTGTCGCTCGACGCAGGGCGGGCGCTCGGCTACGAACCGCGCGACGACGCCGAGGCGTACGCGGCGGACGTCGACCAGGCGCCGCATCCGTCGGATGCGTTCCTCGGCGCCGGGTTCACCTCCGCGGGGTTCGGCATCGACGAGGTGGCAGCCCGGTGGTAGCGCGCGCGGACGTCGAGACCTGGATCGCGGACGAGGTCGACCCGGCCGCCGCAGCCGAGCTACAGGCGTTGCTGGACGCCGGCAATCAGGCCGAGCTCGACGACCGGTTCGCCGCGCCGCTCACGTTCGGCACGGCGGGGCTGCGTGGGCCGCTGCGCGCCGGGCCGAACGGGATGAACCGGACGGTGGTGCGGCGCGCCGCGGCCGGCGTCGCGGCGTGGCTGACCGGGCAAGGACGCGCCGGGCAGCCCGTTGTGGTGGGGTTCGACGCGCGGTACGGCTCGCTCGACTTCGCGCGCGACTCCGCCGCGATCTTCGCGGCGGCCGGTTTCGACGCCCGCCTGATGCCGCGCGTGCTGCCGACCCCGGTCCTGGCGTTTGCCGTCCAGCGCCTGGGCGCTGCCGCGGGCGTCATGGTCACCGCATCGCACAACCCGCCGCAGGACAACGGCTACAAGGTCTACGCGGCGGACGGCGCGCAGATCGTGCCGCCCACCGACACGGAGATCGAGGCGGCGATCGAGGCAGTGGAGTCCGCGTGCGCGATCCCGCTCGCCGAGGACGGGGTCACCGTCCTCGGCGAGGACATCGTGACGTCCTACGTCGACGCGGTCGTTGCGCTGATCGGCGCCGGCCCGCGCGAGCTGCGCATCGTGCACACCGCGATGCACGGCGTCGGCAGCGAGACGCTGCGCCAGGTGTTCGCGACGGCGGGCTTCGGCGACCTCGCCCCCGTGCCGCAGCAGGAGCGGCCCGATCCCGACTTCCCCACCGTCTCGTTTCCCAACCCGGAGGAGCCCGGTGCGCTGGATCTCGCGCTCGCGCTCGCCCGCGAGCGCCAGGCGGACATCGTCATCGCCAACGACCCGGACGCCGACCGGTGCGCGGTCGCGGTGCCGATCGGCGGCGACTGGCGGATGCTGCGCGGCGACGAGGTCGGCGTGCTGCTCGCCGACGCGCTGATGCAGCGCGGGCTGCGCGGCACCTATGCGACGACGATCGTCTCGTCGTCGATGCTGCGCGCGATGGCCGAGCGCAACGGCGTCGACTACGCCGAGACGCTGACCGGCTTCAAGTGGATCTCCCGCGCGGCGCCGGACCTCGTCTTCGGATACGAGGAGGCGCTCGGTTACGCGGTCGCGCCGGATCTTGTCCGGGACAAGGACGGCATCAGCGCGGCGCTACTGATCGCCGAGCGGGCCGCTCAGCTCAAGGCGGCCGGCTCGTCGCTGCCGATGCGTCTGGACGAACTCGCCGCCGAGTACGGGCGCTACGCCACGGATCAGGTATCGGTGCGCGTCGACGACCTCAGCGTCATCGCCGACACCATGCGCCGACTGCGCGCCAAGCCGCCGGAGCGGCTGCTCAGCCACCCCGTCGAGGTCGAGGACCTACTGCCCGACGCCGACGTCGTCCGCTGGCGCTGGAGCGGCGGCCGCGTCGTCGTCCGGCCGTCCGGCACCGAGCCGAAGCTGAAGGCCTACCTCGAGGTGGTCGAGCCGAGCGGCTCGGCCGATGTGGCGGCCGAGCGGCTCGCGGTGCTGAACGCCGAGATCACGGCACTGGTCAGCTAGTCGGGATAAGGCCGCCGCGGATCCAGACGTGCCAGGGCACGTTCCAGTCGCCATAGCCCGAATCCGCCCGCATCGTCGGGCCGTCCGCATCGGGGTACTCGACGACGTCTCCGACCTTGAGCGTCTTGTAGAGCAGCCGAGCGTCGGTCGGCATCAGGTTCGTGCAGCCGTTCGAGGAGTCGACGCCGCGCTGGATGTTGGAGGTGTTCCAGGGCGCCGAGTGCAGGTACTCGCCGCTGTAGGTGAGCTGCTGGGTGTACTTGATGCCGCACTCGCGGTAAGTGCCGGCGACGTCCGCCAGACAACTGCTCGGGTGCTTGTCCATGATCACTTTGATGCCTCGGACGGTGGGGCTGCGTCGGCCGCCGAGCGACACCGGGTAGCTGCCCATGATCTTGCCGTCGCTCATCACCACCATCTCGTGCTTGGCGTCCTGGACGATCGCGATGGTGCGGGCTCCGGTGCGGAAGTCGATCGCCGCGGCCGATGTGAGCTCGTTGGGCGCGATCGTGACCTTGACGGTGACATGCGGCGGCCAGAAGCCGCGCATGCGCAGGTGGCCCGCGATCGGATACCCCTTGGTCGCCGAGTGCTCGAAGTACCAGGCTGCCCGGACCGGCTTGCCGTCGACGGTGACCGACGTCGCCGCGGCCAACGGTTTGGCGGTCCTGAACTTGCGAGAGAAGTCGGCCACCACTGGCATCCCGACTCCATACGTCTGGTTGTCGACATCCACCATCCTGATGTGCACACTCGCGGCTGCCGTGGCCACGCGGTGCCGGCGGCCGTGCCCGTCCTCCTGGTTGTTGCGTAGGGCGATCATCGAGCCGACGACTGCCAGCACTGCGGCGGCCGCGGCGAGCGGGGCGAGCATGCGCAGGCGGCGCGGTTCCCGAGGCATCGCGAAGCGTGGCGCGGGCGGCTGGACGTCCTCGCTGACAGACGACCGGGCGCGGACGTCGAACGCGTCGCGCAGCCGTCGCTCGAGCTCGTCGGCGTTCATCCGAGCTCACCTCCCAGCACGCGCTGCAGCGTGGCCATGCCGCGACTGGCCGCGGACTTCACCGACCCGGGCGCGATGCCCAGCGTCTGCGCGATCTCCCGCTCGGAAAGTCCGGACCAGTAGCGCAGGATGAGCACCTCGCGTTGATAGCGCGGCAGCGCGCGGACGGCGGCCAGCGCCGCCCGATGCTCGTCGCGCACCAGTACGTCGTGGTCGGCCGGCGCAGTCTCCTCGGGCTCGGCGACCCTTAGGTGTTTGCGTGCCACCTGCCGCCGACGCAGCACCGAGCGCGACAGGTTGACCACCGACGCACGTAGGTACGCGAGCGCCGCGTCCGGGTCGCGCAACGCGCCGGCGCGGCGATGCAGGGCGACGAACGCGTCCTGGACGACGTCCTCCGCACTTGCCACGTCGTCGACGAGCAGTGCTGCGAGCCGCACGAGATAGCGCCAATGCGCCCGGTACAGCGAATGCAGGTCGACGGGAGACGCCGGCGCGAGCGGCTGCTCGATCACTGGATCATCGGCCGCCACGGACGTCAACACTGCCACATGACTCTGGTCGCAGAAGCGTGGTTAAAGGTTGCCTCAAGCGTGCCAGATCGTGGTGATCGTCACGGACGACAGTGCCTTGGCCCCCTCCTGCGCGTACTTGGCGGTGGCCAGCGACCTGGCGGTATCGAGCGCGCCCGCGTCATGGCCGCCGCCGCAGTGGTAGCCGAGGTTGACCCCGTCCACCGAGGGAACCATCCCGGTGGCGGCCACGCAGCGCGTGCCGTTGCCGAGTTCGAGCGCCCACGGGCGCTGCGGGCCGTCCTTCCCGACCGGCTCGGGCAGCGCCCCGTTGATCTGCAACACCTTGGCTTCCGACCACGGGTCTGCGACGCACGCCACCTCGAGCGGCTTGCTCGCCTTCGGCGAGCGGAAGCACGGATCGAGGATCGCGTTGCCGGAAAGACAGCGATATGCACCGGACGTGGGTGCCGCGATGCTCATCGTCCAGCAGTGCCCGAAGCCGACGTCGGCGACCCGGACGGTCAGTTCGCCGTCGGGTCTGTAGACGTGCAGGGTCTTGACGAGCGTGTGATCGGATGGCGCACCGGTCTGCGCCTGGCCCTGCGATGCACAGGCGGTGAGCACGAGGAGCGGCAACACGACGAGCGAGACGCGCGCATGTCGTCCGCTCACCCGTACACGCTAGCGCGGCCCGAACTGGCGATCGCCGGCATCTCCCAAGCCGGGCACGATGTACGCGTTTTCGTTGAGCCGCTCGTCCACGCTCGCGGTGAACAGCCGGATCGGCAGCCCGGACGCCTCGAGTGCGGCGAGGCCCTCGGGAGCGACGAGCGCGCAGATCACGGTGAGATCCTCGGCGCCCCTGTCGCTCAGCAGGCGCAGGGAGTGCAGCAGCGAGCCACCGGTGGCGACCATCGGGTCGAGGACGATCACCGGACGCCCGGCCAGCGAATCGGGCAGCGACGCCATGTACGGATGCGGTTCGTGCGTCTTCTCATCCCGCGCGATGCCGACAAAGCCCATCTGCGACTCCGGCAGCAGGTTGAACGCCGCCTCCGCCATGCCCAGACCCGCGCGCAGCACGGGGACGAGCAGCGGCGGTTTGGCGATGGCGACGCCAGTGGTCGGCCCGATCGGCGTCATGACGGGCAGGTCGTGGCGCACCAGGTCGTGTGTGGCCTCGTAGACCAGCAGCGTCGCCAGCTCGCGCAGCGCGGCCCGGAATTCCGAATTCGTGCTGCGCTTGTCGCGCATGACCGTCAACCTGGCCTGGACGATCGGGTGTTCGACGACGGTGGTCTCCACGATCTCGAACCCTAGACTGGTCCAGGTGACAACGCTGTCGGTCCCCGACGTGCGGGATGACGCCGCGCTGCGGCGGTTTCTGCACGGGCTACCGGGCGTCGATCAGGTCGGCGCCGAGGCGCGGGCGGCCGGGCTGGCCACCCGCAGCATCAAGACCACCGCCAAGGCGTGGGCGATCGACACCGCGATCAGCATGGTCGATCTGACCACGCTGGAGGGGGCGGACACCCCCGGCAAGGTGCGATCGTTGTGCGCCAAGGCGATTCGTCCTGATCCGTCCGATCCGTCCGCTCCGCCGGTCGCCGCCGTCTGCGTCTATCCCGACCTCGTCGAGACCGCGGTCGAGGCGCTACGTGGCTCGTCGGTGCAGATCGCCTCGGTCGCCACCGCGTTCCCGTCCGGGCGGGCCGCGCTCTCGACGAAGCTGCAGGACGTCCGCGATGCGGTGGCCGCGGGCGCCACCGAGATCGACATGGTGATCGACCGCGGTGCCTTTCTCGCCGGCCGATACCTCGAGGTGTACGAGGAGATCGTCGCGGTGAAGGAAGCTTGCGAATGCGGCACTGGAAGCCCAGTGCATCTCAAGGTGATCCTCGAGACGGGCGAACTGGCCACCCTCGACAACGCGCGCCGCGCGTCGTGGCTGGCGCTGCTGGCCGGCGGCGACTTCATCAAGACCTCGACGGGCAAGGTCACGCCGGCCGCCACTCCGCCTGTCGCGCTCATCATGCTCGAGGCGGTGCGTGACTTCCATGACCAGACCGGGGAACTGCGCGGCGTGAAACTGGCCGGCGGGATCCGCGCGTCCAAAGAAGCCATCCGGTATCTCGTCATGGTGAACGAGGTGGCCGGCGACGACTGGCTGACGCCCGCGCTGTTCCGGTTGGGTGCCTCCAGCCTGCTCAACGATCTGCTCCTGCAGCGCCACAAGCTGGCAACCGGCGCCTACGACGGTCCCGACTACGTGACGGTGGACTGATGGCAACCTTTGACTACGCACCAGCTCCCGAATCACGGGAGATTGCCCGGCTCAAGCCGAGCTACCAGATCTTCGTCAACGGCGAGTTCCGGGACGGCACGGGTGATGCGGTCAAGACGATCAACCCGGCCGACGAGGAACCGCTTGCCGAGATTGCCGAGGCGGGCATCTGCGACGTGGAGGACGCGGTCCGCGCGGCGCGCCGCGCCTTCGAGACGAGCTGGTCGCAGATCTCCGGCGCGGAGCGCGGCAAGTACCTGTTCCGGATCGCGCGCGGCATCCAGGAACGCTCCCGGGAGCTCGCCGTTCTCGAGTCGCTGGACAACGGCAAGCCGATCAAGGAGTCGCGCGACGTCGACGTCCCGCTCGCCGCGGCGCACTTCTTCTACTACGCCGGCTGGGCGGACAAGCTCGACTACGCGGGCTTCGGCCCGAACCCACCCGCGCTCGGCGTCGCGGGCCAGATCATCCCGTGGAACTTCCCGCTGCTGATGGCGGCGTGGAAGATCGCGCCGGCGCTGGCGTGCGGCAACACGGTGGTGCTCAAGCCCGCCGAGAGCACGCCGCTGAGTGCGCTGGTCCTCGCCGAGATCGTCGCCGAGGCGGATCTGCCGCCGGGCGTGGTCAACGTGCTGCCTGGGCCGGGCTCCGCGATCGGGCAGGCGCTCGTCGATCACCCGGACGTCGACAAGATCGCCTTCACCGGCTCGACAGAGATCGGCAAGCTCATCCAGCGTGCGGCCGCCGGTACCAGGAAGAGGCTGACGCTCGAACTCGGCGGCAAGGCGGCGAACATCGTGTTCGAGGACGCACCGCTCGACCAGGCCGTCGAAGGCATCGTCAACGGCATCTACTTCAACCAGGGCCAGGTGTGCTGTGCCGGCTCCCGGCTGCTCGTCCAGGAGTCGATCGAGGACGAGCTGATCAGCTCGCTGAAGCGCCGGCTGGCCACGCTGCGCGTCGGCCACCCGCTGGACAAGAACACCGACGTCGGTGCCATCAACTCGGCCGCGCAGCTGGCCAAGATCCGCGAGCTCTCCGACGCCGGCGAGGCCGAGGGCGCCGACCGCTGGTCGCCCCCGTGCGAGCTGCCCGAGCGCGGGTTCTGGTTCGTGCCGACGCTGTTCACCGGGGTCTCGCAGGCGAGCCGTATCGCGCAGGAGGAGATCTTCGGCCCAGTGCTCTCGGTGCTCACGTTCCGCACTCCGGACGAGGCGATCGCCAAGGCCAACAACACGCCGTACGGGCTGTCCGCCGGCGTCTGGACGGAGAAGGGCTCGCGGATCCTGTCGATGGTGAACCGGCTGCGCGCCGGCGTCATCTGGGCGAACACCTTCAACCGCTTCGACCCGACCGCGCCGTTCGGCGGCTACAAGGAGTCGGGCTTCGGCCGCGAGGGCGGCCGGCACGGATTGGCGGCCTACCTCGATGTCTGACGCCACTCGGCTTCCGGTCCGCAAGACGTACAAGCTCTTCATCGGTGGGGCCTTCCCCCGGTCCGAGTCCGGACGCTCGTACCCGGTGACGGCGCCGTCCGGCGAGCCGGTGCATGCCGCGCAGGCGTCGCGCAAGGATGTGCGTGACGCGGTGCGTGCCGCGCGGGGCGCGGTGGCGAAGTGGTCGGCGATGACGGCCTACAACCGCGGCCAGATCCTCTACCGGGTCGCCGAAATGCTGGAGGGCCGGCGCGAGCAGTTCACCGCATACACAAGCTCGGGCGAGGTGGACGCGGCGATCGACAGGTGGGTGCACTACGCCGGCTGGGCGGACAAGTACGCGCAGGTCGTCGGGGCGACGAATCCGGTGGCCGGGCCGTACTTCACGTTCTCGCTGCCGGAGCCGACCGGGGTGGTGGCGGTACTGGCGCCGCAGGAGTCGCCGCTGCTCGGGCTGGTGTCGGTGCTCGCGCCGGTCCTGACGACCGGGAACACTGCGGTCGTCGTGGCGTCCGAGGCGCAGCCGCTGCCCGCGATCTCGCTCGCCGAGGTCCTGGGCACCTCGGATGTGCCGGGCGGCGTGGTCAACCTGCTCACCGGGTACGGCGCCGAGCTCGCGCCATGGTTGGCCGGGCACCGCGACGTCAACGCGCTCGACCTCACCGGCGCCGCGCCCGGCGCCCGCGCCGACCTGCAGGCGGCGGCCGCCGACAACGTCAAGCGCGTGTACGTGCCCGCCCGCGCCGACGACTGGACGGCGCCACCCGGCCTGACCCGGCTCAACGCCTTCGTCGAGACCAAGACGGTCTGGCACCCGATCGGCGTGTGAGGTTTCGTTTCAATACCGCTTGGGTCGGTGCCAGAAGGTGTATTCCGGAGGTTCGCCCGGCCCGAACGGCCACGCGATGCGCTCCCACCCCCACCAGTCGCACTTGTTGATGGAGAAGTATCGCGGTGTCTTGAATGCCTTGAGGTGAGCCGGGAACCGTCGGCCGGCTCGATCGCGGAGCGCGTCCTGCTCGTCGTCGAGTTCGAGAACGCCGTTCCCGTCCGTGACGGCCAGTTCAAAACCGAGCGCGGCGAGTATCCCCAGGAATGTACGCAGCCGTGGCTCGACACGTCCTGCCTCGATCCGGGCAATCGTGGTACGCGGCAGGCCGGCCAACTCGGCGAGTTCGCGCTGGCTGACTTCCCGCCTTCGGCGCGCGGCGCGGATGAGCCGGGCAAAATCCATGCCCACAGCGTGCCGCCGTAGCAGCGCGCACGTCCGCCGGTCACCCCGTGGCTGTGGATAACCGGGGCACGACAGGGGCACCTTCGGCCGCGTGGTGTCCTGCGTACACCTGTGTACGCAGGACACCACGGCGTGGGAGGCACCACCTGCCGACGCGGTGGCCGGTGCGCCGGTCGCTGCGGCCGGCCGCTGCGCGACCGGTAGGTTTCACCCATGACGAGCTCGCACGCGTCGATCGTCCCCATCCTGCTCACGGTCAACGGACGCACCGGCCTCACGCTCTACGCGCCGCCCTGGGAGGACGAGGACGGCGACGAGTGGCAGGGGTTCCTCGGCGACGGCGCCAAGATCCTGCTCTACCCGAGCAGTGCCGACCTCGCCGCGTTCATCGCATCCGGCGAGGAGAACGACCTCTCCGACCACCCCGGCTACGGGCAGGTGCTCAAGGCCACGCCTGACGAGCTGCGCGCGACCAGCGACGACCACTACGACCTGGACGAGGTCTACGAATGGGCCGGGGACGAGCCGGATCCGGTGCACGTCTCGGCGCTCGCCAACGTCGTCGACATGGTCGGCCGGATCGCCGACTGCTGCGATGACGGCGCGCTGCGCAGGCTGATCGAGGGCACGCCCGAATACGCCGAACTGGTCGACGAAGAGGTCACCTACCAGGGCAAGGACGGCCGCAAGCGCTGGAACGAGCTCGGCGACACGATCGCCGAGTCGTGGGAGCGGGCAATCAACCGCGTCGAGTCCTGGTTGTCGTGGCAGGGCGACTTCACCACGACCGAGTTCGGCGAGGAGGAGTCGCTGTGGGAGCGCATCGGCGCCGAGCCGATCAAGATCGTGCTCTCGGACGCCACGTACTTCACCGTGCGCGGCGACGTGCCGGTCGACGCGGCCGGCGACGAGGTCGAGACGGCGTTCATCGGCGGTGCTGACACCGTCGCGGTGTTCACCTACGTCGATGACCTCGCGCGCTACTGCCGCACGGCCAAGGAGCATCGGCTAGTCAAGCTCGAGTGGTGGAGCGAACTGGCCGACGAGGAGGACGACGACGCGTTCGCGCCGCAGGAGGACGCCACCTACGACCTGCGCAAGCCGTCCGGGTCCGGCGCCGATCTGGTTCGCGAGCTCGTCGAGTTCTGCAACCTTGAACTCGACGCGGAGCTGGTCGGCATCCTCGACAGCTCGACCATCGACCGCGACGACTGGCGTGAGCTCGTCACCGAGATAGCGACCTGTTTCCAACTAGAGGACTGATCGCGCGCCGCACCTCAGGCGCGGTGGTACGCACTGCGTCCGCGGCTGCATCGTCGAAGCGTGTCTGCGACTGGCGCTCCGCCTCCACGCGCGCGTCGTAGGTGCGAATCTCGACGTCGCGCTGTTCGGCGCTCCACCCCAGCAGCGCACCGATCAACGCGGCGACTGCCGGTGCCGACTCGACGCCGCGGTGCGGGTACTCGATCGATATTCGGGTCCGCCGGGTCAGCACATCGTCGAGATGCAGCGCACCTTCGTGGGTGACCGCGTAGCGGATTTCGGCGAGCAAGTAGTTGGGTGCGCCGGGGACGGTTTGGAGCAGGCCCGGGTCCACGAGACCCGGCTCGAGCACGTCGCGGATCAGCGAGCCGTATCGGTCGAGCAGATGCCGCACCCGATAGGGATGCAGCCCGTACTCGGCAGCCAAGGCCTCGACCTGGTTCTGCATCGCGAAGAAGCCGTCCGCGCCGAGCAGCGGCACCCGATCGGTACAGGACGGCGCCACGCGGCGCAGTAGCTCGCCCGCGCCTGCGTCCACCGCGTCGGCGGCCATCACCCGGTAGGTCGTGTACTTGCCGCCGGCGATCGAGATGAGGCCCGGCACCACCCGGGCGACGGCGTGCTCGCGCGAGAGCGCCGACGTCTCCTCGGACTCGCCGGCGAGCAACGGCCGCAGCCCCGCGTACACGCCCTCGATGTCGTCCTGGGTGAGCGGCGAGACGAGCACCGCGTTCACAGCTTCGAGCAGATAGTCGATGTCGGCCTTCGTGGCGGCGGGGTGTGCGAGGTCAAGGTTCCAGTCGGTGTCGGTGGTGCCGATCAGCCAGTGGGTCTTCCACGGGATGACGAACAGGACGGATCTCGGCGTGCGCAGGATGAGCCCGGCGTCGCCGGTGATCTTCTCGCGCGCGACCACGATATGGATGCCCTTGGACGCGCGCACCTGGAACCGGCCGCGGCCGCCGGACAACGCCTGGATCTCGTCCGTCCACACGCCGGTGCAGTTGAGCACCACGCCCGCGTCGATCGTCGTCTCCCGCCCGTCCTCGCTGTCTCGGACGACGACGCCGACCACCCGGTCGGATTCGCGCTGAAAGCCCACCGCCTGCGTCGACGAGCGGACGACCGCGCCGTACCGCGCCGCCGTGCGCACCAAAGTGAGCGTGTGGCGGGCGTCGTCGACCTGCGCGTCGTAATAGCGCACCGCGCCGACGAACGCGTCGTGGCGCAGGCTCGGGAACATGCGCAGCGCGGCGCGCCGGGAAAGATGCTGCTGCCCCGGCAGGCTGCTGTGCCCGCCGATCGTGTCGTAGAGCACCAGGCCGGCCGCGACGTAGGGCCGCTCCCACAGCCGGTGGGTGAGCGGATACAGGAACGGCACCGCCTTGACGAGGTGCGGTGCCAGCCTGGTCGTCATCAACTCCCGCTCGCGCAGCGCTTCCCGGACCAGCCCGAACTCCAGCTGTTCGAGATAACGCAGTCCGCCGTGGAACAGCTTCGAGGAGCGGCTCGACGTGCCGGAGGCCCAGTCGCGCGTCTCGACCAGCGCGACGGAGAGCCCACGAGTCGCGGCATCGACCGCAGCGCCGGCGCCGGTCACCCCGCCGCCGATGACCACCACGTCGAAGCTCTCCCGGCCCAACCGCTCCCACGCCGCGTCGCGGTACGCGAGATCGAGTTGCACGGATGAAAAGCTATCGCAGTGAGCACTGTCATCGCCGCGATCGACCAGGGCACGTCGTCCACCCGCTGCATGCTCTTCGACCACGACGCGCGGGTGCTCGCGCGGGCGCACCTGGAGCATCAGCAGCACTTTCCACGAGCCGGCTGGGTGGAGCACGACGCGACCGAGATCTGGGCCAACACGCAAACAGTCATCGCGCAGGCTTTGGAGCAGGCGGATTGCGACGTCGCCGCGATCGGAATCACTAACCAGCGTGAGACGACCCTGGTGTGGGATCGCGCGACGGGTGAGCCGGTCGCGCCAGCAATCGTCTGGCAGGACACCCGGACGCAGCCGATCTGCGATGCCCTCGGCGATGTCGACCGGTACCGGGCGCGCACCGGGCTGCCGCTCGCCACCTACTTCGCAGGCCCGAAGATCCGCTGGCTGCTGGACAACGTCAATCCGTCGGGTGACCTTGCATTCGGGACGATCGACAGCTGGCTGCTGTGGAAGCTCGCCGGCGTACACGTCACCGATGCCACGAACGCGTCTCGGACGATGCTGATGGATCTCGACACGCTGCAGTGGGTGCCGGAGATCGCCGACGAGCTGGGCGTCCCGCTCTCGATGCTGCCGGAGATCCGAGCCTCGTCGGAGGTCTACGGAACGGTGCAGGACGGCCCGCTCGCGGGCGTGCCCGTCGCGGGCATCCTCGGCGACCAGCAGGCGGCCACCTTCGGGCAGGCCTGCCTCGAGCCCGGCGAGGCGAAGAACACCTACGGCACCGGCAACTTCCTGCTACTCAACACCGGCACCGAGAAGGTGCTGAGCAAGAACGGCCTGATCACGACCGTCTGCTATGCGCTGCGCGACGCGCCGCCCGTGTACGCGCTCGAGGGATCGATCGCGGTCACCGGTTCGCTCGTGCAGTGGCTGCGCGACAACCTCGGGCTGATCCGCGAGGCCGCCGACGTGGAGACGCTGGCGCGGACCGTCGACGACAACGGCGGCGCGTACATCGTCCCGGCGTTCTCCGGGCTGTTCGCCCCGCACTGGCGCGCGGACGCGCGCGGCGCGATCGTCGGCCTGACCCGCTACGTCAACCGCGGCCACCTCGCGCGCGCCGCGCTCGAGGCCACCGCGTTCCAGACCCGTGAGGTCGTGGACGCGATGAACGCCGACTCAGGAGTCGCGTTGACCTCGCTCAAAGTCGACGGCGGGATGGTCGCCAACGAGCTGCTCATGCAGTTCCAGGCCGACCTGCTGGACGTGCCGGTCGTCCGGCCCGTCATCGCCGAGACGACGGCGCTGGGCGCCGCGTACGCAGCCGGCTTGGCGGTCGGATTCTGGTCGTCTCCGGACGAAATCAGGGCGAATTGGACCGCCGACCGGACGTGGCATCCGGCGATGGATGCAACAGTTCGCGACTCGCTGTACTCACACTGGAAGAAGGCGGTAACCAAGACGTTCGACTGGGCGGATTGATGCGCATACTCCTGGCAGTGCTGTTGCTGGCTGCCGCCTGCACGCCGAGCCTCGACGGCAAGCCGACGACACGACCTCAGAGCACGTCATCGACGGCTCCGCATCGCGCGTCGGGCTCGCGCCCGGCAACTACCACGCCCGACACCAGCGGCGCGCCCAGCACGTCGACACCACCCCCACCGCCGACCTCGCTTGCGCAACGCGTCTTCAACCGGATGTCCGAGCGGCAGCGGGTCGGCCAGCTGTTGATGGTCGACTGCCCGTCGACGGGCGTCGCGGCGGCGACCAACACCGCGATCACGCAGTATCACGTCGGCTCGGTGATCCTGGACGGGACGAGCACGGCCGGGGTCAGCGCGACGGGTGCGGTGACCTCACAGCTGCAACGCCTCGCCCCGGCCAAGACCCGGCTGTTCATCGCCACAGACCAGGAGGGCGGGCTCGTCCAGCGACTGCAGGGCCCGGGCTTCACGCGCATCGTCAGCGCGCTCCAGCAGGGCACGATCGCGCCGTCGACCTTGCGCGGCTTCGCGCGCGGCTGGGGCGACCAACTGCGCCAGGCGGGCGTGAACGTCAACCTGGCGCCGGTGCTCGACACGGTGCCGGCCAACTTCGGTTCCAACCCTCCGATCGGCGACCTGGACCGAGAGTTCGGGCACACTCCGTCCGTCGTGAAATCGCACGGGATGGCGGTCGTGCGCGGCATGACCGCCGCGGGGGTGGACGTCACGGTCAAGCACTTCCCCGGGCTGGGCCGCGTCGGGGGCAACACCGACACGACCAGCAACGTGACCGACTCGGTGACCATGCGCGACGACCCGTACCTCGGCCCGTTTCGCGCGGCCGCGCAAGCGGGCGTCCCATTCGTGATGATGTCTACCGCGATCTACTCCCGCATCGACCCGGGCGTCCCGGCCGCGTTCTCTCGCACCATCGTCACCGGCATGCTGCGCGGCGACCTCGGCTACCACGGCCTGATCATCAGCGACGACGTCGGGGGCGCGAAGCAGGTCAGCGGGTACTCCGTCGGCCAGCGGGCGGTGCGGTTCGTCGCGGCGGGCGGCGACGTCGTGCTCACCGTGGACGCCACCCAGGCGGCGACGATGACCGCGGCGCTACTCGCGAAGGCGCAACACAGCGCGGCGTTCAAGCAGAAGGTCGACGCGGCCGCTCTGCTCGTGCTCCAGGCAAAGCAAGCGCGCGGACTGCTCAGTTCATGAGCGCCGCGTAACCGGGCTTGATCGCCGTGTTGATGATCGCCAGCCGCTCGTCGAAGCCGATGAACGCGCTCTTCATCGCGTTGATCGTGAACCACTGCAGGTCGGCCCATTCGTAGTTGAAGGCCTCGGCCAGCAGCGTCATCTCGCGGCTCATCGACGTCCCGCTCATCAGCCGGTTGTCGGTGTTGACGGTCACTCGGAACTGCAGCCGGCGGAGCAGCCCGATCGGGTGCTCGGCGATCGACTTGGCGGCGCCGGTCTGGACGTTGGAGGACGGGCACATCTCCAGCGGGATGCGCTTGTCGCGGACGTACTGCGCCAACCGCCCGAGCCGGCCGCCGGCGGTGATGTCGTCGACGATGCGCACCCCGTGCCCCAGGCGGTCGGTGCCGCACCACTGCAACGCCTCCCAGATGGACGGCAACCCGAATGCCTCGCCGGCGTGGATGGTGAAGTGGAAGTTCTCGCGGCGCAGGTACTCGAACGCGTCGAGGTGCCGGCTCGGCGGGAAACCGGCCTCCGCGCCGGCGATGTCGAAGCCGACCACGCCGTCGTCGCGGTACTGGACGGCCAGCTCGGCGATCTCCCGCGACCGCGCCGCCGTCCGCATCGCGGTGACGATCGCGCCGACGCGGATCGAGCGACCGGCAGCCGCGGCGATCGCGGCACCCTCGGAGAATCCGGACAGCACCGCCTCGACGACCTGCTCGAGCGTCAAGCCGTCCTGCACATGCTGCTCCGGCGCCCAGCGCACCTCGGCGTAGACGACGCCGTCCGCGGCGAGGTCCTCGATGCACTCGCGCGCCACGCGCGACAGCCCCTCGACGGTCTGCATCACCGCGACGGTGTGCACGAACGTCTCGAGGTAGCGCTCCAGCGACCCCGAGTCGGCGGCCGCGCGGAACCACTGCTCGAGTTCGGCGACGTCGGTCGTCGGCAACCCGTCGTACCCGATGCGCCTGGCGATGTCGATGACAGTGGCCGGCCGGACGCCGCCGTCCAGGTGATCGTGCAGTAAGACCTTCGGCGCGGTCCGGATCGAGGCGGCATCGAGCGCGATGGGCATGGTCAAGACTAACGGGCGAGCCGGCCGAGCAGCGCCGCCGCAGTGCCGATGCCCACCGCCGAGGACCCGGCGAGCACGGCGAAGTCCAGCCACAGGTTGGTGGGCGTGCCGATGAGCAGCCCGCGCAGCGCCGCCACCTGATAGCTGAGCGGGTTCCCGTTGCTGATGACCTGCAGCCAGCGGGGCATCAGGTCGACGGGGTACAGAGCATTGGAGGCGAAGAACGCCGCGCCGAGGACGACGACGACGAGCACGCCGAGCAGCTTGAGCGGATTCCACGTCATCGACACGCCGAGGATCGCGGCGACCACGATGACGATCAGCGCCTGGGCAACCGCTCGCACCCCGGCGGCGAAGGCTTTGCCGGCGACCAGCGCCACCCGCGGCGTGGGCGTCACGAGCAGCTTCGTCAGGACACCCGAGTCACGCTCCCAGATGATCATGATGCCGTAGAAGATGGCCACGAACAGCGCCGACTGCGCGATGATGCCCGGCGCAAGGTAATCGAGATACGGCACGTCGCCGGTCGGAATCGCGCGCAGCCGGCTGAACGTCTTGCCGAAGACCACCAGCCACAGGATGGGCTGGATCATCCGGGTCACAAGCTCCGACCGGTCGTGCCGCAGCCGCTGGAGTTCGACCAGGCAGAACGTGCCGATCCGCGAGACGAGCTGCGAAGTGCGGCCGGCCAGCGACGACTCAGCCCATGCGACGGGCGGTGCTACGGGTGGTGCGGACATTGCGCAGGCCTCCCTTCTCCTCCTCGTCGAGGGTGTCGCCGGTGTGGTGCCGGAAGACGTCCTCGAGGCTCGCGTCCGGGCCGAGTGCGGCCTTGAGCGCATCCGGTGCGCCGACGGCCTGCAGCCGGCCGCGGTGCAGCAGCGCCACCCGGTCGCACAGCACGTCGGCCTCCTCCATGTAGTGGGTCGTCAGCAGGACGGTCATCGCGTAGCGCTGCTGCATGTCGACGACCCGCTTCCACACGTTGTCGCGCGCGACGGGGTCGAGGCCGACGGTCGGTTCGTCGAGGACGAGCAGCGCGGGGCGGTTGACCAGCGCCTGCGCGAGCTCGAGGCGGCGGACCATGCCACCGGAGTAGGTCGCGGCCAGCCGGTCGGCGGTCTCGGTGAGCTCCATGAGCTCCAAGACCTCCGCCACCCGCTCGCTGCGCTCCGACCGCGGGACGTCGAAGAGCCGGGCGAACCAGGCGACGTTCTCCCGGCCGGTCAGCGCAGCCTCGACGGACAGTTGCTGCGGGACGTAACCCATCTGGCGGCGCACCGCCATCGCCTGCCGCTGAACGTCCAGCCCGAACACGCGGACGCTCCCCCGCTGCAGCGGAAGCAGCGTGTTGATCAGCCGGATCGTCGTCGTCTTGCCGGCGCCGTTCGGGCCGAGCAGGCCGAAGCACTCCCCGGTCTCGACGGCGAGGTCGACCGCGTCGACGGCGAGGTGCTCGCCGAAGCGGTAGGAGACGCCGCTCAGTTCGATGGCGTTGCTCATGTGTTATCCGTGCGGAGTTGATCGGCGAGCCTGCCCAAGGCCGGCAGCGCCCCTTCGATGGCGGTGCGGTCGGCATCGTCGAGCCCCGCGAGGACGTCGGAGAGCACGGCGACGCGCTCGTCGCGCCAGCGGTCGACCCGGACGCGCGACTTGTCGGTCAGCTGCAGCCGGGCGATCCGCCGATCCTGGGCATCGGGCTCACGGTGCAGCGTGCCGTTCTCGACGAGCGAGCCGACCAGCGTCGACACGGTGTTCGCCGCGACGCCGAGCTCGCCGGCCGCGGCAGCCACCGAGATCCCCGGCTCACGCCGCACCACGCGCACGAGTTCGAGCTGGGCGTTGGTCAGTGATTCGAGCGGCCAGGGCCGGCCGACGCGTCGGCGGGCCTGCCGGCGGATCAGGCCGAGTGCCTCCAGCAACTGTTCGGCGAGGTCACTCACCCACCCAGAATACCTCTGTAGCAGAGCTTATTACTTGACTGTGTCAAGGATAAGTTGGCGCGGGGCGGCTGCCTCGCCGATCTCGTACGCCCCGTCCAGCGCGGCGAGCGCGCGCTCGAAGCGCTCCGGCTCGTCCGCGTGCAACTCGAGCAGCGGCTCGCCCGCGCGGACCTCATCGCCCGGCTTGGCGTGCAGCACGACGCCCGCCCCGAACGACACCGGATCCTCCTTGCGCGCGCGACCGGCGCCGAGCCGCCACGCTGCGACCCCGACGGCGAGCGCGTCCAGCTTGGTGACGACGCCGGACGCCGGCGCGGTCACGACGTGCCGCTCACGCGCTTCCGGCAGCGGCGCGTCGGGCTCGCCGTCCTGCGCCGCGATCATCGCGCGCCAGCAGTCCATCGCCCGGCCGTCGCGCAACGCGACAGCGGGATCGACGTCCGCCAGCCCCGCGGCGTCGAGCATCTCGCGGGCGAGCGCCAGGGTGAGTTCGACGACGTCGGCAGGTCCGCCGCCGGCGAGCACCTCCAGCGCCTCGCGCACCTCGAGCGCGTTGCCGGCCGTCCGCCCCAGCGGCGTGGCCATGTCGGTGAGCAGCGCGACCGTCTGCACCCCGTGTACCTTTCCGAGCTCCACCATCGTGGCAGCCAGTTCGCGCGCCCGATCCGGCGACTTCATGAACGCGCCCGATCCGACCTTCACGTCGAGCACGAGCGCGGCCGACCCCTCGGCGATCTTCTTGCTCATGATCGACGACGCGATGAGCGGAATCGACTCGACAGTGCCGGTGACGTCGCGCAGCGCGTAGAGCTTGCGGTCGGCCGGCGCCAGCTCGTCGCCCGCGGCGCACACGACGGCGCCCACCGAGCCGAGCTGGGCGAGGAACTCGGCATTGCTGAGCGAGGCCCGCCAGCCAGGGATCGACTCCAGCTTGTCCAGCGTGCCGCCGGTGTGCCCGAGGCCGCGCCCGGACAGCTGGGGCACCGCCGCGCCGCACGCCGCGACCAGCGGCGCCAGCGGCAGCGTGATCTTGTCGCCCACTCCGCCGGTGGAGTGCTTGTCGACGGTCGGCCTGGTCACCGACGACAGATCGAGCCGCTCGCCGGAGTCGATCATCGCGGCAGTCCAGCGCGCGATCTCGGCCGGCGTCATGCCGTTGAGCAGGATCGCCATCGCCAGCGCGGCCATCTGCTCGTCAGCGACCGCGCCGCGTGTATACGCGTCGATCACCCAGTCGATCTGCGCATCGCTGAGCGTCTCGCCGTCGCGCTTGGCAATGATGACGTCGACGGCAGCGAACGACTCACCCAAGAGGCAGATCCTCGCGCCCGAACGCCAGCGGCAGCACCTCGATCATCGGCTTCGCGCCGTCACGGGTGTCGACGAGCAGATCCGGGCCGCCGTGCTCCCAGAGCAGCTGCCGGCAACGCCCGCAGGGCATCAGCACCTCGCCGTGGAAGTCAACCGCCACGAACGCGACCAGCGAGCCGCCGCCGGTGGCGTGCAGCGCCGACACCAGCCCGCACTCGGCGCACAGGCCCAGCCCGTACGACGCGTTCTCGACGTTGCAGCCGACGACGATCCGGCCGTCGTCGACCAGCGCCGCCGCGCCGACCGGGAACTGCGAATACGGCGCGTACGCCCGGCCCATCGCCTCCAGCGCGGCCCGGCGCAGCGCCGGCCACTCGATCTCCGTCATGCGCTACTCCTTGACGTACGGCTCTCCGTCGGCAGCCGGTGCCTGCACCCGGCCGACAAGTCCGGCCACCGCGATCACCGTAGCGATGTACGGTGCCATGGCCAGAAAGGCGGACGGGATTTGAACCGGCGTGCCGACGATGCCAAGCGTGATCTGCAACTGGTCGGTGAACCCGAACAGTAGCGCGGCCGCAATCGCGCCGCGTGGGCTCCAGCGTCCGAAGATCACCGCGGCGAGTGCGATGAAGCCCTTGCCGGAGGAGATGTTGCTGTTGAATTGACCGGAGCCGCCGATCGTCAATGCGGCGCCGGCGAGTCCCGCGATCAGGCCCGCCATGATCACATTGCGGTAGCGGACGCGGTTCACCTTGATCCCGACCGTGTCGGCGGCCTTCGGGTGCTCGCCGACGGCTCGCGTCCGCAACCCCCACCGCGTCCGGAACAGCCCGACATCCACGACGATGATCAGACCGAACGTGATGTACAGGATGATGTTCTGGTTGAACAGCGCCCGGCCGATGATCGGGATGTCGCCCAGCAGCGGAATCTTGATCGGTGACAGCGTCGCACCCGCGTTGTACTTGTCCGGGTCGGTCTGCATGATCGTCCGGTAGCCGAGGTTGGTCAGCCCGAGCGCGAACAGATTCAGCACCACGCCGAGGACGATCTGGTTCACCTGGTAGCGGATCGCGAACACCGCCAGCAGGACGGCGATGAGGACGCCACCGAGCGTCGCCGCAACCAGGCCCACGCCGAGGCTGCTCGCCGACGACGCAAACATCGCGCCCGCGAACGCGCCGACCAGCATCTGTCCTTCGATCGCGATGTTGATGACGCCGGAGCGCTCGCAGATGATGCCGGTCAGCGCGCCGAGGATGAGTGGAATCGCCGCCACGATCGACTCCGTGACCATGCCGGTGAGGTCGATCGGGATGGTCGGATTGCCGGTCGCCGCCCAGCTGAGGAACGCAAGCACGACGAGCACGATCGTGCTCACCAGCACCGAGCGCATCTGTCGCGCCGTGAAGCCGCGGACGATCTGCCACACCCCGAGCAGGGCAACGATGCAGCCCATGACCATGGCGGCGCCGCCACCCGGATACCGCAGATCGGCGACATGCCATCGGTCGAACACCTGCGAGACGTGGAACGCAGCCTCGCCGTTGTTGGCGCCGATCCCGAGTAGGACGAACATCGCCGCGCCGGTGGCGATTAACACCGCACCGGTGATCAACCGCTTGCGGTGCGATGCCTGAACCTCGACGACTTCGTGAGTGACGACCAGCGCTTCGTCGGCAAGCCGGGTCGCCGGCGGCGCGCTCATGCGTTCCAGCCTCTAGCCAGGGCGGCAGCGCCGGCGCCGCCGCGCGCCTCACGCAATCGGAACATGCCGCGCACCAGGGCCGGCGCGGCGATGAACAGCACCATGACCGACTCGATGACGCCGACGAGGTCGGTCGGCGTCGAGGTCTCCGCTTGCATGACCACCGCGCCGGAGCGGAACGCGCCGAACAGCAGGCCGGCGAGCACCGTGCCCAGCGGCGTCCCACGGCCGAGCAACGCGACCGTGATCGAGTCGAACCCGAGGGCGGCATCGACATCCTGCGTGACGACCTGCCTGGTACCGAGTGCTTGTGAACAGCCGACCAAGCCGGCCAGCGCGCCGGCGATGACCATGACCGTGATGAAGCCGCGCTCCACCTTCATGCCCGCGGTGCGGGCCGCGAACGCGTTGGCGCCGATCGCGCGCAGCGAGAAGCCCAGCGTCGAGCGGGACAGCAGCCACCAACAGGCCACTGCGGCGGCGAGCGCGATGATCAGGCCCCAGTGGACCTGCTGGAACAGCACGGGCAGCCGTGCGGATCCGTCGACGTGCGGGCTCGTCGCCTCGGTCTGATGCGGCGCCTGGAAGCCCTTGACGGTGAGCAGGTAGCCGAGCAGGTAGTACGCGACGTAGTTGAGCATGATGGTCGTGACGACCTCGTGGGCGCCGGTCTTCGCCTTCAGGAGGCCGACGATGCCGCCCCAGATCGCGCCGCCGAGGGTGCCGGCGAGTAATGCGACGATCACGTGTATGCCGGCCGGCATGTGCCAGGTGAAGCCGACATAGCCCGCACAGATCGCGCCGATGATCAACTGGCCCTGGACGCCGATGTTGAACAGGCCGGTGCGGAACGCGACCGTCACGGACAGGCCACCAAGAATGAGCGGCGCCGCGTTCACCAACGTGCCGGAGATCGGGTAGAGAATCGGGGTGCCGCCGTTCGAGTACAGCGAGTTCGTGTCGAAGACCGAGCCGCGGAACAGCGCGGAGTACCCGGCGGAGATGGCGCTCCACGCGCTGCTGAACGTGTCGGTCGGGTGCTGGAAGAAGTAGCCGAGCGAATCGCGGGTGGGCTGGTCGGCGAGCGCGATGAGGATCGCGCCGAACACCAGCGCGACGATGAACGACAGCACGGTCACCACGAACGGGTTGCCGTACAGGTACGCGTCGAGCGCGCGTCGCCACCACGGCGCACGCCCGTCGCGCGGCTCGGCGGGGCCGCCGGGCAGGGCTTCCTCGTCGGTAATCGTTGCCGTCATTCGGCGCTCCTCGGATCAGCGGTGCCGCCGGCTGCTGCCTCCGCGGCGGCATCCTCGCCAGACGAACCGGCCATCAGCAGGCCGACCTGCTCTGCGGTGGTCGTCGGCGGCACCTCGGCGGCGATCTTGCCGCGGTACATGACTCCGATGCGGTCTGCCAGGCCGAGGATCTCGTCGAGTTCGGTCGAAACCAGCACGACCGCGGTGCCATGATCACGTTCCCTGACGATGCGCCGATGCACGAACTCCATCGACCCGACGTCCAGGCCGCGGGTGGGCTGCGCAACGATCAGCAGCTTGAGCGGCCGGGACAGCTCGCGAGCCAGCACCACCTTTTGCTGGTTGCCCCCGGACAGCGTGGACGCCGCGACGTTGGTGCCGGTCGTGCGCACGTCGAACTCCTCGACCCGCTGCGTGGCGTTCTGCTGGATCGCATCCAGTTTCAGGTTGCCGAACGACGCGAACTCGCCCCTGGCGTAGAGGTCGAGGACGAGGTTCTCGGCAACGCTGAACGACGCGACGAGCCCGTCGTGCAGCCGATCCTCGGGCACGTAACCGACGCCCATCTCGAGCACGCCGTCGGTGGATAGCGTCGTGACCCGCCACCCCTCGATGGTGATCTCGCCGCTCGTCGGCCGCAGCAGCCCGACCAGCGCCTGGGTCAGCTCGGTCTGGCCGTTGCCCTGCACGCCGGCGATGCCGTAGATCTCGCCGGCGCGCACGTCGAAGGACACGTTGTCGACGAGCAGCACGCCGGCGGAGTTGACGATGCGCAGATCGCGAATGCTGAGCACGACATCGCCGGGGTGCGCCTCGCCCTTCTTGACGACGAGGTCGACGGGCCGGCCCACCATCAGCGCCGCCAGCTCGCTCGCCGACGTACTCGGCTCGACGCTGCCGACGACCTTGCCGCGGCGGATGACGGTGATCCGGTCCGCGATCTCGCGCACTTCGTGCAGCTTGTGGCTGATGAAGATGATGGACGTGCCGCCGTCGCGCAAGCGGCGCATCACCGCCATCAGCTCCTGGGTCTCCTGCGGCGTCAGCGCCGCGGTCGGCTCGTCCAACACGAGCAGGCCGGCGTCCCGGCTCAACGCCTTGATGATCTCGACGCGCTGCTGCACGCCGACGGGGAGATCGGCGACCAGCGCGTCGGGCGGCACGTCGAGGCCGTAACGCTGCGAGATCTCCGCCACCTGGCGCCGCGCCCGGCGATGGGCCAGGAATCCGCCGTTGGTCTGCTCGTGCCCGAGCATCACGTTCTCGGTGACCGTGAAGACCGGGATCAGCATGAAGTGCTGGTGCACCATGCCGATACCGGCGGCCATGGCGTCGCCCGGGCCACGGAAGCGCGCCGGCGCGCCGTCGATCAGGATCTCGCCCTCGTCCTGTTCGTACAGGCCGTAGAGGACGTTCATCAGCGTCGACTTGCCGGCGCCGTTCTCGCCGAGCAGGGCGTGGATCTCGCCCGGTTCCACCACGAGATCGACGGCGTCGTTGGCGGTCAAGGCGCCGAAGCGCTTGGTGATGCCATGCAGCTCGAGCTTCACGACCGGATTGTGCTCCCTCGGTGCGCGGCGGCGGGTGGGGACCCCGTCGGGGCCCCACCCGCCGTCACGGCACGCGCGTCAGGCCGCGGGCTGGCTCGGCGACTTGATCTTGATGCTGCCGGCGATGATGCCCTGCTTGACCTGGTCGAGCTGGTCCTGCAGGTCCGAAGGCACCTTGGACGCGAAGTCGTGGTAGTCGGCGAGGCCGGTGCCGTTGTTGTCGAGGGTGCCGATGTACGAACCGGTCGGGAACGTGCCGCTCGCCGCCTTCTGCATGTACTCCGTCACGGACCCGGTGAGGTTCTTCAGGACGCTCGTCATGAAGTACTTGCAGTACTGCGCGGCCGAGACACAGCCGTCGGTGTCCACCCAGATCACGCTCACGTCGCCGTTGTGCGCCTGGGCCGCCGCGGCGGAGCCGAGGCCGGCGCCACCCGCGACCGGGAAGATGATGTCAGCGCCCTGGTTGATGAACGTCTCGCTGATCTGCTTGCCCT
Organism: Jatrophihabitans sp.; assembly: GCA_035642535.1. GTDB lineage: Bacteria > Actinomycetota > Actinomycetes > Mycobacteriales > Jatrophihabitantaceae > Jatrophihabitans. The sequence continues at coordinate 56,966 of DASQSE010000068.1, forward strand.
TGTTCTGGTCGGTGAACGACTGCGAGAACGTACCGGCCTTGGGCTTGGTCTCGTCCCACCCGAGCACCTTGACGCTCTTGTGGTTCTGGTGGTTGTAGTACTGGACGCCCTCCCAGAAGCCGTCCATGTAGATCGTCACCGGCGGGATGTTCAGACCACCCCAGGTTGCGACGGTGCCGGTGTGCGTCATGCCCGCCGCGAGGTAGCCACCGAGGAACGCGCCCTGCGCGGTGTTGAACTGGATGCCGTAGACATTCGGGCCGGTGGACGGTGCGTCGACCTCGGCGAAGTGGACGGACGAGTTGGCCTTCGCCGCCTTCTTGACGTTGTCGAACATCAGGCCGCCGACCGCGATCACCGGGTCACAGCCCTTGTTGACCTCGGCGTTGAGGTTCGGCGTGTAGTCGTTGCCGGAGTTGGACGGCACGTAGGAGATGTCGATGTTCGGGTTCGCCTGCTTCGCGGCCTGCATGCCGGCCCACGACGACTGGTTGAACGACTTGTCGTCGACGCCACCCGTGTCGAGGACCATGCACGCCTTCAGTGCGTTGCCGGCCGGCGTCGATGATCCGCCGCCTGCCGACTGCGTGCCGGGCGGCGCGGAAGAGTTGTTGTCATTGGATTTGCTTCCACAGGCGGAAAGCAGCAGCGCGACGGCCGCTACTCCAGCCAGCGCAGCGCTTGAACGCAGACGCAGCACGATCGGTCATCCTTTCGAATCCAACATCAGCGGTGATGTCTATCTGGCGCAACCGTATCCAGCCCGGCGCGTCCCGCAAGGGCCTAACGGCACCTCGATCGCGTCGTCACGAGATCGTTGCGCGGCGTCGCCACCCAAGATCCACAGGATCAGGGCAAATCGGGCGCGACCGCCGGCTCCGGTGCGGTGCTGGCGGCCTGCGCTGGAGGACGGTGCTCGGCGGTCAGCGTCGCAGTCCACGCGCACGCGAACAGCACCCAGCGCGCTACGAGTTGCATCCAGATCAGCACCGCGACGATGCTGGCGAACGGACCGGCAGTCGGGCTGTCTGCAGTGTGCGCCACCGTATAGGTTCCGACGATCTTCAGCACCTCGAAGCCGACGGCGGCGAGCACCGCGCCGCGCATCGCGATCCGGCCCGGCACGCGGGCACCGGGCAGGCGCACCAGCAGCCACCAGAAGATGATCACATCCCCGCCCACCGCGATGGCGATGCCGACGACCTTGAGCAGCGCCGTCGCACCGGGCAGGTCGTCCAGCCCCATCGCGCGCAGGATCTGGTCGGTCAACGACGTACCGACGATCGTCAGCCCGAGCGAGATGAGCGCAGCAAGGCCGAGGCTGGCCAACAGCACCAGGTCGGCGAGCTTGGCCTTGATGAAGCTGATCTTGGCCGGCGCGTGGCCCCACACGGCGTTGATCGCGGTGCGCAAATTGCCGACCCAGCCCAGCCCGGTCACGAGCACGCCCAGCAGGCCGATGATGCCGACCCCCGCGCGGCTGTCGATCGCGGCCTGCAGCGACGACTGCAGCGTCTTGCCGAGGTCGCCGGGGATGTTCTCGGTGATGTGGTCGTACAAGGACTGTTCCGTCGCCGGGTGCGCGCGGAGCACGAACCCGGTGATCGAAACCGCGAGGAGCAGCAGCGGGAACAGCGCCAGGAAGCTGAAGTAGGTGATCGCCGCCGCGTACTGGCCGCCGTTGTTCTCCTTGAGCAGATTCCAGGCCGCGACCACGTGCCGCACCGACACGTGCCGTTGCTGCAGGGCGTGCCAGCGCGCGCTTGCCTTGTCCTTGGCGCGCGTCACCCCGCCCGCGATCATGCCCGAGGCTTACCCGTTCCCAGGGGGAACTCGCGACGCCATGTCCAGCGCCCGTCCGGATCACGCGAGAAGAGCACGAACCGTTCGACGGTGAACCGGGCCACGAAACCGGCCAGCCCTTCGTAGGCCTTGTCGAGCCGAGCGTCGTCGAGATCCTGTGCGACGGTCACGTGCGGGTGGTACGGGAACTCGAGGTCGCGGCTGAGCGGCCCGCTGCGGACCTCCCGCTCGAGCACTTCGCAGGCCGAGACGCCGGTCGCCACTTGCACGAACACGACCGGCGACGTCGGGCGGAAGGTGCCGGTGCCGGACAGGTGCATCACGAACGGCGGGTGGGCCGCTGCCGCCTCCGCAAGGTGCTTCTCCACGTCGGCGAGCACGGATGCCGCCACCGACGTCGGCGGGAGCAGCGTCACGTGCGGGAACACCAGGTCGGCGACCGGATCACCGATCTCACGACGCCAGTTGGCAAGGACGGTGGCGTGCGGCTGCGGGATCGCGACGGCGACCCCGACCATCAATTCGTCGGCGTTCATGCGGGCGGGACGAAGCCGACGCGCTCATACACGTCGCGCACCGTCGCCTCCGCGACGGGTCGGGCTCGCTCGGCGCCGCGCGCGAGCACGCGGTCGATCTCGGCGGGATCGGCCATCAGCTCGGCCATCCGCTTGGCGAACGGCTCGGCGAACGCGACGACGGCGTCCGCCACTGCGCCCTTCAGCTGCCCGTACCCCTGACCGGCGTACTCGGCCTCTAGGTCCGGGATCGATGTGTTGGTGACAGCGGACATGATCGTGAGCAGGTTGGACACCCCCGGTTTGGTCTGCGGTTCGTAGCGGATCTCGGTGCCGGTGTCGGTGACGGCTCGCTTGATCTTCTTGACGAGTACCGACGGCTCGTCGAGCAGGTTGAGCGTCCCGGCGTCGGGCAGCGACTTGCTCATCTTGGCAGTCGGATCCTGCAGATCGAGGATCTTGGCCGCCTCCTTGGTGATGTAGGCGTCGGGGAGGACGAACGTCTTGCCGTAGCGCGTGTTGAAGCGCTGCGCCAGATCGCGCGTCAGCTCGACGTGCTGGCGCTGATCCTCACCGACCGGCACATAGTTCGCCTGATAGACGAGGATGTCGGCCGCTTGCAGGATCGGATAGGTCAGCAGCCCCACGCTGACCCGCTCGCCACGCCCGGCCTTGTCCTTGAACTGCGTCATGCGCCGCGCCTCGCCCTCACCCGTGAGGCACTCCAGCACCCAGGACAGCTGGGTGTGGGCTGGGATGTGGCTCTGCACGAATACGGTGCAGCGCGCGGGGTCGAGGCCGGCCGCCAGCAGCTGCGCAGCTGAGAGCCGACTGCGCTCGCGGAGCAGCGCCGGCTCGGGCGGCTCGAGCGTGATCGCGTGCAGATCGACGACGCAGTAGAACGCGTCGTACCCGTCCTGCAGCGCCACCCACTGCTTCAACGCCCCGATGTAGTTGCCGAGGTGAAAGGACGACGACGTGGGTTGAATGCCGGACAGCACGCGAGGAGTCATGGTGCCGTCAATCCTCCCATGCTGTTTGAACGGCCGTTTCATAGGTTGACCGACCAGTTGGCCTGCCTGCTGTGCCGGCGTAACAGGCCAACGACGCAGTGCCGGGCGAGTTACCGATCGGTGGCGAGTTGCTCAGCAGGCGGCGGCGGGGTGAGCCGCACGCGCGCAATCCGGCGGCCCTCGGTGCGCACCACGGTCAGGCGTACCCCGTCGTATTCGACGACATCGCCCGTCTTGGGCAGCCGGCCCAGCTCGGCCATCACGAACCCGGCGACCGTCGCGTACGGCCCCTCCGGCAGCTCCAAACCGGAGATCTCGGCAATTTCATCTAAGTTCAGCTTGCCGTCCACCTCGACCTCGCCGCCGGCCAGGCGACGCGCGTCGGTGATGTCCTCGTCGTATTCGTCGCGGATGTCGCCGATGACCTCTTCGATGAGGTCCTCGAGGGTGACGATGCCGTCGGTGCCGCCGTACTCGTCGATCACGATCGCCATCTGATGCCCTTCGCGGCGCATCTCCGACATCGCCGCGAGCACGTGCTTGCTCCCCGGCAGGGCCTTCACCTCGCGCGCGACGGTGGCCACGGTGCGATCGCGGTCGTGCCGCACCGCGGGCAGCAGCAGATCGCGGATGTGGACGAAGCCGAGCACGTCGTCCTGGTCGCGCCCGACGACCGGGTAGCGCGAATGCGGCGAATCCGCCGCGACCTTCGCCGCCTTGCTGATCGTCATCGAAGAGTCCAGGAAGGTGACGTCGGTGCGCGGCACCATCACCTCGCCGATCGAACGCTCCCCCGCCGCGAAGACGTCGTCGATGAGCCGCCGCTCGTCCGAGGTCAGCGATTCATGCGCGGCGACGAGGCCGCGCAGTTCCTCCTCACTGATTGGCACGCGGCCGATCTGCGGATCGCCGCCGAGCAGCCGCACCACGCCGTCCGTGCACTTGGACAGCAGCCAGATGACCGGCCGGAAGAACCCGGCTACCGCGTTGAGCGGCGTCGCGAAGAAGACCGCCGCCTTCTCGGCGCCCTGCAGCCCCAGGCGCTTCGGTGCGAGCTCGCCGAGGACGAGGGTGACGAACGAGATCACGAGCGTGACGCCGATGACGCCGGTCGCGCTCGCCAGTCCGTTGCTCCAACCGTGATCGACGAGGAAGCTCTTCGCGTCCTCGGACAGCGTCACCGCACCGAACGCGCTGGACAGCAGCGCGGTCGACGTGACGCCGATCTGGACGGAGGCGAGGAAGCGGTTGGGGTCGGAGACGAGCCGGGCGACCATCGTCCCGCGCCGGCCGGACTCGGCGAGCGCTCGGACCTGGCTCTCGCGCAGGGAGACGAGGGCGATCTCGGCCGCGACGAAGATGCCCTCGACGAAGATCAGCAGCAGGACGATGCCGATGTTCAGCAACGTCGTGCCCACAGGGAGAGTCTAGGGAAATCAGGCGCTGGCGACGCGGGCCGAGCGCCGCCGCGCGGTCGCGGCCGCCACCGGCTCGAAGGGGGCGACGGTCGCCGTCGGGGCGCTGCCCTCGAGCAGCACCTTCGCGATCAGCCGCGGGTGATCGAACATCGGGACGTGGCCGACGCCGCGCAGCATGAGGTGCTGTGCGTGCGGCAGCCGCTGCTTGGCGGTGTGCGATTGCCAGCGCGGCAGCACGAGGTCGCGTCCGGACCAGGCGATCGTCACCGGAACGTGCTCGGGAATCGCATCGGTGAACGGTTCGGCGGCGGCGAGCAGCGTGCGCAACGTCGGCCGTGCGTACATGAACGCGCGCACGTCGCCCAGCACGTGCTCGAACGGAACGCGCGCCGGATGCGCCATCAACGTGCTGTAGACGACCCGGCGCACGACCCGGCTGCGGGCGGCGCGCTCGGCGTTCGAGCCGAGCCGATCGGCGAGGTGCAGCAGCCCGATGAAGAAGCGGCGGGTGTAGGCGAAGTCCGCCTCGTCGCGCCAGAAACCGGCGGGCGACAACGCGGTGACGCTGCGCGCGTCGCCTTCGGAGCCGGCGATCAGCGCGACGAGGCCACCGAGCGAGTTGCCGGCGATGTGCGGCCGGTGCAGGTCGGCATCGGCGAGAAAGGCCTTGAAGTCACGGCGCAAGGCGTCGCGGACCGACAGTCCGTCGGTGTTGAACGGCGGTGACTGGCCATGCCCGGGCAGGTCGACGAGGATCACTTCGCGCCGCTCGGCGAGCTGGTCGAGCACCGGGTACCACGCCTGCCGACGGTGGGTCACGCCATGGACGAGGACGAGCGGCTCGCCGGATCCGTGCCGCTCATACGCGAGCATCTGCTCCTCCTCGTCGGACGCCGAAGCGCCCTTTTGCCGGTAAACCGGCCCGCGTGGCGCGGACGTTACCGACGTGGAACGTTAAGACCTAGTGACCGACGCCACGATTCGACACGCTGCCACACCTAACACTTCCCGTCGGGTGCCTCCCGCTAACCGCCCGAATCGCCTGCGGGGCAAGCTATTCAGCGTTCACGCGATGACGGTACGACGCAGCCGCGCCGCCCGGTACGAAGTTTCCGAACTGTTACGCAGTGATGGCGTCGAGGACGGCTTTGAAAGTCTTGCTTGGGCGCATTGCGCCCGATGTCGCCGCCGGGTCGGGCCGGTAGTAACCGCCGATGTCGACCGGTGCCCCCTGCACCGCGTTCAGCTCCGCGACGATCGTCTCCTCGTCGCGCACGAGGGCTTCGGCGACGGGCGCGAAGACCGCGGCCAACTCGGCGTCCTCGGTCTGCCCGGCCAGTTCCTGCGCCCAGTACCGCGCGAGGTAGAAGTGGCTGCCCCGGTTGTCCAATTCGCCGGCGCGTCGCGACGGCGAGCGGTTCTCCTCCAGCAGGGTGCCGGTGGCGCGCTCAAGCGCCTCGCCGAGCACGCGGCCCTTCGTGTTGCCGGTCTTGTCGGCGAGCATCTCCATCGACACCGCCAGCGCGAGGAACTCGCCGAGCGAATCCCAGCGCAGATGGTTCTCCTTGACGAACTGCTGGACGTGCTTCGGTGCCGAGCCCCCTGCCCCCGTCTCGAACAATCCACCACCGCGCATCAGCGGGACGACGGAGAGCATCTTCGCGCTGGTGCCGAGCTCGAGGATCGGGAACAGGTCGGTCAGGTAGTCGCGCAGCACGTTGCCGGTGACCGAGATGGTGTCGTCGCCGCGGCGGATCCGCTCCAGCGAGAACCGCATGGCGTCGACGGGCGCCATCACCTCGATCTGCAGGCCGTTGGTGTCGAGGTTGGACAGCTCGGCCCTGATCTTCTGCAGCAGCTGGGCGTCGTGGGCCCGGGTCTCGTCCAGCCAGAACACGGCGGGCGCGCCCGACGCCCGCGCCCGC
>DASQSE010000069.1:0-56177 GCA_035642535.1 Jatrophihabitans sp.
GTCATCCCTCACGCGGCGTCGCTGCATCAGGCTTTCGCCCATTGTGCAATATTCCCCACTGCTGCCTCCCGTAGGAGTCTGGGCCGTGTCTCAGTCCCAGTGTGGCCGGTCGCCCTCTCAGGCCGGCTACCCGTCGAAGCCTTGGTGGGCCGTTACCCCACCAACAAGCTGATAGGCCGCGGGCCCATCCCTAGCCAGTGAACCCTTTCCACCTCAAAGGATGCCCTTCGAGGTCGTATCCGGTATTAGACCGAGTTTCCTCGGCTTATCCCAGTGCTAGGGGCAGGTTGCCCACGTGTTACTCACCCGTTCGCCGCTAGGACACCCTCCCGAAGGAGGGGCCTCGCTCGACTTGCATGTGTTAAGCACGCCGCCAGCGTTCGTCCTGAGCCAGGATCAAACTCTCCGTGAAGGTTTATAGACGCCCGACGCGAAGGTCGGTTTGTCGACACAGAAAGTCGCCGTCCTGCGACGGCTTCAATCACTGGTTCATACGAGCTGTTGTGCTCGTCTGTACCAAAGGAATCTCTCACGGCCGGACTAGGCCGACCGTTGACGAGAGTTATATGGCACTAACTTTCGGCACGCTGTTGAGTTCTCAAGGAGCGGACGCACACCGTCACGACCCTTTCGGGCCAATCGGGGGCAACCCGAGACACGCTACCCGGTCGGTTCCGCACGGTCAAACACGACCGGCACCGCCCGGTTCCCACTTGGTCGGGGCGACTCCGAGAAGTCTGATGCCTCGTGCTTGGGGGAAGATCCGCCCGGCGCTACCCGACCCCCACCTACCGGCAAGGCTCCGTTTCGTGGCTCCGTCTCGCGGACAAAGCAAGCCTACTCACCCCCCGTTGTCCGGTGCAAATCCGCCCCTCGAGGGGTCTCAGCGCAGCTCAGGCGAGGCGCACCGCGCGCCGCTTCCCCGAGGACAGCACCCGTCGCACCACGTCACTACGCGGCAGGTCGTACTGCCGGGCCGCGACCGCGGTGCCGTCGACGCGCACGGCGCCGGCATCGATATCGCGACGAGCTGCGCTCGTACTCGCCGCCAGGCCGGCGGCGACCAGCACCGCGGGCAGATGGATCGAGTCGCCGTCGGGCAGCGCGAACTCCGGCACATCTGTGGGGATTTCACCGCGTTTGTGGATGGCGTCGAAGCGGGCTTCGGCCTCAGTGGCGGCGTCGCGCCCGTGGTACAGCGCGACGATCCGCTTGGCGACCTCCCGCTTCGCGCGATTGGCCGATTCGCCGCCGTGCTCCACCTGCGACTCGACGGTGCCGAGTTCGGTCAGGCTGAGGTCGCTGCAGAGCCGTGCGTACATCATGATCACGTTGTCCGGGATGCTCATCAGCTTGCCGAATTGCTCGGCCGGCGGATCGGCGATCGCGATGTAGTTGTTGAGCGACTTGCCCATCTTCTCGACGCCGTCGGTGCCGACCAGCAGCGGCACGGTCAGCACCGCCTGGGGAGCCTGGCCGCGCGAGCGCTGCAGTTCCCGGCCGACGAGGTTGTTGAAGGTCTGATCGGTGCCGCCGAGCTCGATGTCGGCCCGGACCTCCACGGAGTCGATGCCCTGCAGCAGCGGGTAGACGAACTCGGACAGGCTGATCGGCTGCTGGGCGGCGAAGCGCCTGGCGAAGTCGTCGCGCTCGAGGAGCTGGGCGACGGTCAGCTGGCGCGTGTACTCGAGGACGTCCGCGAGGCCCATCGTGGCAAGCCAGTCGGCGTTGTTCACGACCTCGGTGCGCTTCTCGTCGAGGACGCGCATCAGCTGGTCGAAGTAGCCGCGTGCATTGGCGATGACGTCGGCCGCGCTCTGCGCGAGCCGGGTGCTGGTGCGTCCCGAAGGATCGCCCACCTGGCCGGTGAAGCCGCCGACGACGAGGACCGCCGTGTGCCCGAGATCCTGGAACTGCCGCAACTTGCGCAGGACGACGGCGTGCCCCAGCGTCAGGTCGCTGCCGGACGGGTCGATGCCGAGCTTGACTCGCAGCGGGCGGTTCTGCGTGCGGGCCGCGAGCAGCCGTTCGGCCAGGCCCCCGGCGGGCAGGATCTGCGCTGCGCCAGAGGCGAGGATCTCGTGGGCTTCCTGGAGGTCCGGCGGAAGGGCGTCGCTCACGTGGTCAGTCTGCCGTGGCGTTGCGCGCGCGTTTGCGCCCACCCGGCTTGAACGCCGACACGCTGGGCTCTTCGGATAGCCAGAAGCGCCACGCCTGCTCGGTCGCCACGGTGATCCCGACGCGCGGCCCCGCCAGGATTCCGCGCGCGCGCCGCGCCGGCATAGACGTGAGACGGACGGCCGAGTCGGCGGTGCAGAGGTCGAGGCCGTTGGCTGCCCGGCCAAGCGCGAGGCAGGACGCGAGCCGAGCCGGTCCGCGTGCGAGATCGACATCGCGTCGCGCGGCCCGCCGCCGGTGCTTCGCAGCGTCGAGGCCGTCGATCACCTCACCGGCGCGCAGCAGGACGGCGGCGGCAACGCCGTCCGTGCCGCAGACGACGTTCGCGCACCAATGCATGCCGTAAGTGAAGTAGCAGTAGAGGTGGCCAGGGGGTCCGAACATCACCGCAGTGCGGGCCGTCCGGCCGCGAAACGCGTGCGACGCGGGATCCTCCACCCCTTCGTACGCCTCCACCTCCGTCAGGCGCACCGCCACCCGCGCGTCGTCGAGATCGGAAACCAGCACCGCACCGAGCAACTGCGGCGCGACGAGCAGCGCCGGCCCGACGAGCCGGTCCCGTTCGACTGTCATCAGGCGACGATCACGTCCCGGCCCATGCAGCCTGCGCATGCACCTGTTCGGTCAGCGCCGCGAGTTGGTCGGCAACACGCTCCGGAGCCGTCCCGCCGACCGCCGACCGCGCCCGCAGCGCGCCAGCCACCGAGAGCACCGAACGGACCTCGGGGGTCAACCGTGGGTCGATCTCGGCAAGTTCCGCGTCGGACAGGTCCGGCAGATCCAGGCCCCGCTTCTCGCAATACCCGACCAACGCCCCGCTGATGTCGTGCGCCTCGCGGAACGGGACGCCCTGCCGGACGAGCCACTCCGCGACGTCGGTGGCCAGTGCGAAGCCGGCCGGCGCCGCAGCGGCGAGTCGCTCAGCGTCGAAGGCGAGCGTCGCCACCATTCCCACCAGCGCGGGCAGCAGGGTGCGCAGCTGGTCAACGGTGTCGAACACCGGCTCCTTGTCCTCCTGCAGGTCGCGGTCGTACGCGAGCGGCAGCCCCTTGAGTGTTGCGAGCAGGCCGGTGAGGTTACCGATGAAGCGGCCGGACTTGCCGCGGGCCAACTCGGCGATGTCCGGGTTCTTCTTCTGCGGCATGATCGACGAACCCGTCGACCATGCGTCGTCGAGCCGCGCCCACCCGAATTCCGGCGTCGCCCAGAGGATGACCTCCTCTCCGATCCGGCTGAGATGGACGCCGAGCAGGGCCGCAGCGAACAGAAACTCGGCCGCGAAGTCGCGATCGGCCACCGCGTCGATGGAGTTCGCCGCCGGTCGGTCGAAGCCGAGCTCGCGCGCAACCGCCTCCGGATCGAGCGGCAGGGAGGAGCCGGCGAGCGCGCCGGAGCCCAGCGGCGAGATCGCCGCGCGCTTGTCCCAGTCCTGCAGCCGCTCGACGTCGCGCGCCAAGGCGTGGACGTGCGCGAGGAGGTGGTGGGCGAGCAGCACCGGCTGCGCGTGCTGCAGGTGCGTCATGCCCGGCATCGGGACGTCCGGATGCTGCTCGGCCTGGTTGAGCAGAGCAGTCTCCAGGTCGGCCAGCGCGTGCACGATCTTGCGGACGTGATCGCGCAAGTAGAGCCGCAGGTCAGTGGCGACCTGATCGTTGCGGCTGCGGCCGGCACGCAACTTCCCGCCGAGCGTGCCGAGGCGCTCAAGGAGGCCGCGCTCGAGTGCGGTGTGGACGTCCTCGTCGGCGACCGTCGGCCGGAACTCGCCGCTGCGCACCGCCTCGGCGAGCTCGTCCAGCGCGAGCAGCATCCGGGTGGCCTCGTCGTCGGTGAGCAATCCGGCGGCGTGCAGGACCCGCGCGTGCGCCTTGGACGCCCGCAGGTCGTACGGCGCGAGCCGCCAGTCGAAGTGCACCGACACGGATAGCTTCGCCAACGCATCCGATGGGCCGCCGGTGAAGCGGCCACCCCAGAGCCGGGTGCCCGCTTGCTCGTCAGTCAACGCCGGACTCCAGCGCGGCGAGGTCCAGGGCGAGGGCGTCGTCGTCAGTGGGCGGGGTGGCGGCGATGATCTCCGCGCCGCCGGCCGGCAGCTCGCCGTACAGGATGCCGTGCTCCACGACCACCTGGCCCTGGTCCATCGGCTGCGCGGCGTACTGCTCCAACTTCGTGCGGGAGTCGGCGATGTCGAGGTTGCGCATCGTCAGTTGCCCGATGCGGTCGGTGGGGCCGAAGGCCGCGCTCTCCGTCCGCTCCATCGAGAGCTTGTCGGGGTGATACGAGAGGACGGGGCCGCGGGTGCACAGCACCGAGTAGTCCTCGCCACGGCGCAGCCGCATGGTGACCTCGCCGGTGACCAGCGATGCGACCCAACGCTGGATCGACTCGCGCAGCATCAGCGACTGCGGGTCGAGCCACCGTCCCTCGTACAGCAACCGGCCGAGCCGGCGACCCTCGGCGTGGTAGTTGGCGATCGTGTCCTCGTTGTGGACAGCGTTGAGCAGCCGCTCGTACGCGATCCACAGCAGCGCCATGCCGGGCGCTTCGTAGATGCCGCGCGACTTGGCCTCGATGATCCGGTTCTCGATCTGGTCGGACATGCCGAGGCCGTGCCGGCCGCCGATGGCGTTCGCCTGGCGTACGAGCGCAACCGGATCGTCGTAGTCGACGCCGTCGATCGCCACAGGCCGGCCGGCGACGAACTGCACCGTGACGTCCTCGGCGTCGATCGCGACCGCGGGATCCCAGAAGCGGGCTCCCATGATCGGCTCGACGCTCTCCAGCGACACGTCCAGATGTTCGAGCGTCTTCGCCTCGTGCGTAGCTCCCCAGATGTTGGCGTCCGTGGAGTACGCCTTCTCCTTGCTGTCCCGGTACGGAAGATCGTGCTCCGCCAACCAGTGGCTCATCTCGGCGCGGCCGCCGAGTTCGTGGACGAACTTCGCGTCCAGCCACGGTTTGTAGACGCGCAGGCCAGGGTTGGTGAGCAGGCCGTAGCGGTAGAACCGCTCGATGTCGTTGCCCTTGAAGGTCGAGCCGTCGCCCCAGATGTGCACGTCATCGGACTGCATGGCCCGCACCAGCATCGTGCCGGTGACGGCGCGGCCGAGCGGAGTGGTGTTGAAGTACGCACGACCCGCGGAGCGGATGTGGAACGCCCCGCACACGAGGGCGGCGAGACCCTCCTCCACCAGCGCGCGCCGGCAGTCCACCGTCCGGGCGAGCTCCGCGCCGTACTGCACGGCGCGGTCCGGCACCCCGGACATGTCCGGCTCGTCGTACTGCCCGATGTCGGCGGTGTAGCAGCACGGGATCGCGCCGTTGGCACGCATCCAGGCAACCGCGACGGACGTATCGAGCCCGCCGGAGAACGCGATGCCAACGCGCTCGCCGACCGGCAGGGAGGTCAGGACCTTGCTCACGGGCTTGTCTCTCCTGGAGTTCGCGTCAGGTCGAGGAGTCGCTGGGCCAGCCGTTGCCCGCCGCTCGGGTGGCGGGTCACGACGAGGATCGTGTCGTCGCCTGCGATCGTCCCCAGTATCTCTCGCAGGCCGGCGCGGTCGACGGCCGAGGCCAGGAAGTGGGCGGCGCCGGGCGGCGTGCGCAGCACGACGAGGTTCGCGCTGGCCTCCGCGGAGATGAGCAGCTCGGCGGCCAGGCGGGCGAGGCGCTGAGGCGGCGCGTCGGACGACCCGCGCGCAGTGAGCGGCGAGCCGTCCTCAGGCACCACGTACGTCGGCAGGCCGCCGTCGGGAGCGCGCAGCTTCACCGCGCCCAACTCCTCGAGGTCGCGCGACAACGTCGCCTGCGTGACGTGCACGCCGGCGTCCTCGAGCAGGGCGGCGAGCTCGGCCTGAGAGCGGACGTCGTACTCGGCGAGCACGGCGACGATGCGCGAGTGGCGAGCCGCCTTGCTGATCGGCTCCAGCCGCGTCGAACGCGTCATCACTGCTCGAGCAGGAACGTCAGCAGCGCCTTCTGCGCATGGAGCCGGTTCTCCGCTTCGTCCCACACCGCGCTCTGCGGCCCGTCGATGACTTCGGCGGCGATCTCGTTGCCGCGATAAGCGGGCAGGCAGTGCAGGACGATCGCGTCAGCGGCGGCCGTGCGAAGGGACTCGGAGGTCACCGCGAACGGGCGGAACGGCTGCGCGCGCGCTGCCTGCTCCCCCTCCTGCCCCATCGACACCCAGGTGTCCGTGGCGAGCACGTCCGCCCCGTCGAAGGCGGCCGTCGCGTCGTCGGTGACGGTGACCGAGCCGCCGGTCTCCGCCGCGATCCGGGTGGCGTCGGCGACGAGCTGTGGATCAGGGTGATATCCGTTCGGCCCCGCGATCCTGACATGCAGTCCCGCGGCCGCACCGCCGAGCAGGTACGAGTGCGTCATGTTGTTCGCGGCGTCGCCGAGGTAGGCGAGAGTCAGTCCCGCAAGCCGGCCCTTGTGCTCGCGGATCGTCTGCAGATCGGCGAGTACCTGGCACGGGTGGAACCGGTCGGTGAGCGCGTTGACGACCGGCACCGAGCTGTGCACGGCCATCTCCTCGATCCGGTCCTGGCCGTAGGTGCGCCACACGATCGCGGCGACCTGCCGGCAGAGGACTCGGGTGACGTCGGCGATCGACTCGCGTTCGCCGATCCCCGCGAGCCGCCCATCGACCGTGATCGGATGCCCGCCCAATTCCGCCACGCCGACCGCGAACGAGAGCTGGGTGCGCAACGTCTGCTTGTCGAAAATCAGTGCGACGGACTGCGGGCCGGTCAGCGGCCGGTGCCGATGGCGATCGGCTTTCATCTGGTCGGCCAGGTCGAGCACCTGGATCAGCTCGGCCGGGGTGAGCTCGTCGTCGCGCAGGAAGTGCCGCGTCATGACGCAGCCACCTCCTCCAGGGCGCCGGCGAGCAACGGAACGGCTTCGTCCACTTCGGCCTCCGTGAGTATCAGCGGTGGGGCGAGCCGGATGCTGTCCGGCCGGACCGCGTTCACCAGCAACCCGCGGCGCCGGGCCGCGGCCTCGACGCTCGCCGCCTGCGCCCCGGCGAGCGCGACCGCGCGCCACAGCCCGGCACCGCGCACGCCCGTGACGAGCGGGGTGTCGAGCACGGCGAGTCGCTCCGCAAGGTGCTCACCGACGCGCTTGACGTTGTCGAGCAGGTGCTCGTCCGCGATCGTCGTGAGGACGGCGAGAGCGGCCGCGCACGAGACCGGATTGCCGCCGAAGGTGCTGCCGTGATCGCCGGGCGCGAACAGTTGGCCGGCCGCGCCGACCGCGAGGCAGGCACCGATCGGCAGCCCGCCGCCGAGCCCCTTGGCAAGGGTGATGACGTCCGGCCGGACCCCCTCGGCCTGGCTGGCGAACCAATGACCCGTCCGGCCGATGCCGCTCTGCACCTCGTCGACCACGAGCAACGCGCCGGCGGCATCGCATATCTCGCGCACCGCTGCGAGGAAGCCGGCCGGCGGCGGGACGATCCCACCCTCGCCGAGCATCGGCTCGACGATCACTGCGGCAGTTTGCAGACCCACAGCAGCGCGCAGTGCGGCCACGTCGCCGTAGTCGACGAACGTCACCGGCCCGGGCAGCGGCGCGAACGGCTCGCGCTTGGCGGCGTTCCCGGTAACCGAGAGCGCACCGAGCGTGCGCCCGTGGAAGCTGTTGTGGCACGAGACGATTTCGCTGCGCCCGCTCGCCCGGCCGTGCAGTCGGGTGAGCTTGATGGCGCACTCGTTCGCCTCGGCACCGCTGTTCGCGAAGAACACCCGGGCCGGAAGCGCGAGCAGTTCGACGAGTCGCTCGGCCAGCTGCACGCCGGGCTCGTGCATCGCGAGGTTGGAGGTGTGCGCGAGCCGGCCGACCTGGCGACACACCGCGTCGACGAGCGCCGGGTGCGCGTGGCCGAGCGAGGAGACCGCGATGCCGCTGACGAAGTCGAGGTACGCGTTGCCGTCGACGTCCCACACCCGCACTCCGGAGCCGTGGTCGAGCGCGATCGGCGGGGTGCCGTAGTTGCGCATCATGACCGCGTCCCAGCGGTCTGCGAGCGTCATGATGCCTCCTTCGTGGGGACGACCATCGTTCCGATGCCCTCGCTGGTGAAGATCTCGAGCAGCAGCGCGTGCGGGACCCGTCCGTCGAGGATGTGGGCGCGCGGCACGCCGCCCTCGACCGCGCGCAGGCACGCCTCCATCTTGGGCACCATGCCGCTCGACAGGCCCGGGAGCAACGCGGCCAACTCGTCGGCGGCGATCTGGCTGACGATCTCGGTGCTGGCCGACCAGTCGGCGTAAAGCCCCTCGACGTTGGTGAGCACGATGAGCTTCTCGGCAGCCAGGCCGACCGCCACCGCCGCCGCGGCCGTGTCGGCATTGACGTTGTAGGTGAGGCCGTCGAGCCCACGTGCGACCGTCGCGAGCACCGGAATCCGGCCCGCGTCGAGCAGCGCGTGCATCGCGGACGGCTCGACGCTCACCACGTCGCCGACCTGCCCGATGTCGACCTCCTGGCCCTCGACGATCGCGGGCCGCCGCGCGGCGGTGAGCAGCCCGGCATCCTCACCCGAGAGCCCGACGGCGAACGAGCCATGGTCGTTGAGCAGGTTGACGATGTCAGGGTTCACCCGGCCGGTGAGCACCATCCGGACTATGTCGATGGTCTCCGACGTCGTGACGCGTAGGCCGCCGCGGAACTCCGAGTCGATGCCCAGCCGCTCGAGGTGGCTGGTGATCTGCGGCCCGCCGCCGTGCACGATGACGGGCTTGAGCCCGGCGTAGCGGAGGAACATGACGTCCTCGGCGAACGCCGCTTGCAGCTCGGGGGTGGTCATGGCGTTGCCGCCGTACTTGATCACCACGATCTTGCCGTGGAAGCGCGCCAACCACGGCAGCGCATCGACAAGGGTGGCCGCCTTCGCAAGAGCCTGCTCGCGTGACCTCATGTCGAGTAGGCCGAATTCTCTTCGACGTACGCGTGCGAGAGGTCGGTGGTCCAGATCGTCGCGGCGTGCTCGCCAGCCTTCAGGTCGACCCGGATGTGCACCTCGCGGCCGGTGAGGTCGACACCCTCGCGCGGCTCGCCCGCGGCGCCGTCGCGGCACACCTCGACGCCATTGATAGCGACGTCCAGCCGGTCGGGCTCGAATTCGGCACGCGTCGTGCCGACTGCCGCGAGTACCCGTCCCCAGTTGGGGTCGTTGCCGAACAGCGCGCACTTGAGCAGGTTGTTGCGGGCGATCGACCGGCCGACCTCGACCGCATCGGCCTCGCGCGCCGCACCGACGACCTCGACCTCGACCTCCTTGGTCGCGCCTTCGGCGTCAGCGATCAACTGCGCCGCGAGCTGACCGCACAGGGTGCGCACGGCGTCGGCGAGCGCGGCCGGATCCGGCGTGATACCCGATGCGCCGGATGCCATCGCGATCACCGTGTCGTTCGTCGACATGCACCCGTCGGTGTCGACGCGGTCGAACGTGACTCGCGTGGCATCCCGCAACGCGCCATCGAGAACCGTTGCGTCGGTGACGGCGTCGGTCGTGATCACGCACAGCATCGTCGCGAGCCCGGGCGCGAGCATGCCGGCACCCTTGGCCATGCCACCGACCGTCCAGCCGTCGGCCTGGATCACGGCCTGCTTCGCGCGTGTGTCGGTGGTGCGGATCGCCTCGGCGGCCGCCGGCCCGCCTTCGGCGGCGAGCGTCGCGACCGCGGCGTCGACCCCACGGAGCAGCTTGTCCATCGGCAGCCGTTCGCCGATCAGGCCCGTAGAGCAGATGGCGACGTCCGCCGCGCCGGTCGCCAGCGCCGCGGCGACGTGCTCCGCGGTCCGGTGCGTGTCGAGGAACCCGGCCGGGCCGGTGCACGCGTTGGCACCGCCGGAGTTGAGCACGACGGCGCTCAGCCGGCCGTCCTTGATCACCTGCTGGGTCCAGAGCACCGGCGCGGCCTTCACCCGGTTCGCGGTGAACACCGCGGCCGCGATGTCGCTCGGCCCGTCGTTCACGACGAGTGCGACATCGGGATCGCCGGACGCCTTGAGGCCCGCCGGGACGCCCGCGGCGCGGAAACCCCGGGCGGCGGTGACGCTCATGGCGCGACCCCGTCCGTCGCGAGCCCGGCCGGCTCGGGAAGGCCGAGCATGAGGTTGGCGTTCTGGAGCGCCTGCCCGGCCGCGCCCTTGCCCAGGTTGTCCAGCGCGATGGTCACGATGATCCGGCCGGAGTCTTCGTCGACCACGGCCTGCAGGTGCGCGCTGTTGGAGCCGGCCGTCATCGCCGTCCGCGGCTGCTGACCGGGCGGCAGGACGTGCACGAAGGGCTCGTCGGCGTAGGCGGTCTCGAGCACGGCGCGCGCGACGTCCGTCGTGATGGGCTTGACCGGCCGCAGTGCGACGGTGGACAGGATGCCGCGCGGCAACGGGGCGAGCACCGGCGTCATCGTCAGGCTGCGCGCGCCGCTGGCCTGCTTGATCTCCGGGACGTGCCGGTGCGCGCCGACCTTGTAGCCGGCGAGATCGCCCATGACCTCGCTGCCGAGCAGATTCGTTGCCGCCGCCTTGCCCGCTCCCGAGGTGCCGGTCACCGAGGTCACCACCACATCCTCGCGATCTACCACGCCGGCGGCGAGCAGCGGTGCGAGGCCGAGGATGGCCGCGACCGCGTGGCAGCCGGTGTTGGCGACCCGCGTGGCGGCGGCGATCTTCGCGCGTTGCCCAGCTAGCTCCGGCAGCCCGTACGTCCACGCGGTGTGGAACTGCCCGCCGTAGTACCGCTCGTGCGCGGCCGGATCGACGAGCCGGTGATCCGAACCGAGGTCGACGATCCTCACCGACTCGGGCAGGTCTTGTGCCAGCGCCGACGAAACGCCGTGCGGGAGCGCCAGGAAGACGATGTCGGCATCGCCGAGTGTCGCCGGCGTCGTCTCCGCGAACGTCATGCCCCCGACCGACCTGAGGTTCGGGTGCACCTCCGCGACGGACTCGCCGACGTTCGACTGGGCAGTCACGACCGCGACGTCGAGATCCGGATGCGCCGCGACCAAACGCAGCAGCTCCCCGCCCGCGTATCCGCTGGCTCCGGCGATCGCGACCCTGGCTCCCATTTGCACGATTATGCACTATGCCGGAACTTCATACATCCCGGCCATGCCGACCGGCGTCGGGCAGGCTGTGCACATGACGGACGCGATGCTGGCCGAGCAGGTCGCCTACTACCGCGCCCGGGCCGCCGAGTACGACGCGACCGCCTATGGGGACGGCGGCACTGCGGCCGCGCGGATCGCCGCCGCGGTCGCCGGGCTCCGCATCGACGGCGACGTCCTCGAACTTGCCTGTGGCACCGGGATGTGGACGCGCGCGCTCGCCCGATCGGCCCGCACGCTGACGGCCGTCGATTCCGCCGAGGAAGCACTGCG
Source organism: Jatrophihabitans sp. (assembly GCA_035642535.1). Classification (GTDB taxonomy): domain Bacteria; phylum Actinomycetota; class Actinomycetes; order Mycobacteriales; family Jatrophihabitantaceae; genus Jatrophihabitans. The sequence continues at coordinate 11,577 of DASQSE010000069.1, forward strand.
GATCGCGCGCGCCCGCTGTCCGCGCAGCGTCCGGTTCGAGGTCGCGGACGTGTTCACGTGGCAGCCGGCACGCCGCTACCACGTGGTGTTCTTCGCGTTCTGGCTCTCGCACGTCCCCACGCAGCGGTATCCGGAATTCTTTGCGGCGGTGCGCGACTGGTTGGCGCCGGGCGGCCGCGTGGTGTTCGTCGACGAACCGCCGAGCGTCGCCGACAAGGAGGTCCTGCTGTCGGCAGAGACGGTGGCGCGGACGCTCACCGACGGGACGCAGCACCGCATCGTGAAGGTGTTCCTCGAGCCCGGCGCGACGTCCCGGCAGCTGGCGTCGCTCGGTTGGACGTCCGAGATTGCGCTGCGGGGTGACTGGCTCGTCGCAACGGCGCGGCCATGCTGATGCGCGTCCGTCGTCAGGTCGCCGGCGAGAGCACCGCGGACGGCGCCGCGGCGGTGAGGGTGATGCTGCCCTGCCAACTGAGGAACGACTGTTCGGGCAGGTAGTGCGTGTCGAGGAAGAACGCCCGCGTCACACCGGTGAGCGGCCCGCCGAACGCGGCGAGGTTGCGCCCGTGGAGCACCGGGGTGAACTTGGCCGCAAGGTACCCCTGGTCGCCCGGCGCATACGTGGTGAAGCGCAGGCCGGACAACACGGCCGTGTCCGCCGCCGAGGCCGAGCGGTCGGCCGCAAAGTGCAGCCGCAGTTTGTGTTGCCCTGCCGGCAACCGGGCGAGCACGAGCGCGCGCCTGATCGGCGTCGCGAATGGGATGACCAGATCCGTCGCGTACTTCCAATCTGCATAGAGCGACACGACCGCGGACTCGTCGCCGGGCCGCGCCCAGTCCACGCCTGGCGCGGACGACGTCAACGCCAGCTCGACCTCGCCCCCGCTGCTCTTGAACGGCAGGACGATGTCGGGCGCGCCGCGGTGCAGGATGCGCACGCCGTCACCCGACGTGCCCGGCGCCGCATCGGCGGCACCCGCAAGCGCGTAGGGCGACGACGGCAGCGACGAAACCACCGAGCAACACCGCGAGCAGCAGCCGGATACGTGACACGTAAACCTCCGCGATCTCCTCAGCTCACAGAATCGAGGTCGGAAATGTGCTGGCCGTCAACCACACCCGAAAAGTCGGTTACGCCCGAATTACACGGCGAAGACGCGCGCAATTCCGCTCGCTAGGGTGCGACGCATGCCGGCCGATGCGGAGCTGATCGCCGCGGTGCGTGCCGGTCTCCACGAGCTCGCCGACCCGGCCCGAGCGCCGGGCATGGCCGCCTACATGAAGTCGACGATGCCCTGCCTCGGCGTCCGCCTTCCCCAGGTACGCGGGATCGTCCGGGCGGCAGCGCGCGAGCGTCCGCCGCGGACCACCGCCGAGCTGCGCGACACGGTGCTGAAGCTGTGGCGCGAGGCGGCATACCGCGAGGAGCGGTACGCGGCGACGGCGCTGCTCAACGCGCCCGGCGTGCGCCGGCTGCGCGAGCCCGATCTCATCACCCTGTACCAGGAGCTGATCGTCACCGGCGCGTGGTGGGATCACGTCGACGAGGTGTCCGGCCGCGTCGGCGAACTGCTACTCGAGTTCCCCGCCCAGATCCGCCCGGTCGTGGCCGGGTGGCAGCGCTCGACCGACCGCTGGCTGCGCCGCACCTCGATCATCTGCCAGCGAAGCGCCCGTGATCGGACCGATCTCGCGCTGCTCACCGGTGCGATCGAGGCGAACGCCGACGACCGCGACTTCTTCTTGCGCAAGGCGATCGGCTGGGCGCTGCGCTCGTACGCGTACACCGACCCGGAGTGGGTCCGCGCGTTCGTCAGCGGACACAAACTCAGCCCGCTGTCGGTGCGAGAGGCGACGAAGCACCTCTAGGAGATCCTAGGTGCGCAGCTGCGCGCCCAGGCGTTCGCTCGCCGCGGCCACGGCGGCGTCGCGGGCCGCCGTGGCCTCCTCGATCGTCAGCGTCCGATCCGGCGCGCGGAAGCGCAGCGCGAACGCCAGCGACCGCATGCCCGAGCCCAGCCGCGCGGCGTCGGCGTACACGTCGAACAGCCGCATCGACTCCAGCAGTGGCCCGGCGGCGGCGCGCAGCGTGCGTTCGAGGTCGCTGGCCGTGACGTCCGTCGCGACGACCAGGGCAACGTCGAGCAGCACTGGCGGATAGCCGGAGATCTCGACGGCGCGGGCCGGCTCGGGCAGCGGCAGCGCGTCGAGATCCAGCTCCATCGCGCAGGTGCGCTCCGGCAGGCCGAGCGCCGTGATCACGCGCGGGTGCAACTCGCCGGCATGCCCGACCACGTCGTCGCCGACCAGCAGCGCCGCGCAGCGGCCGGGATGCCACGGCGGACGGTCGGCCGATCGCGTCGTCAACGCCCCGCGCGCGGCCCGAGCTACGACGTGCGCCGCCTCGACCGCATCGGCCCAATCGGCGGTGCGCGCCGGGCCCCACCACCCGCGCGGCGTGAACTCGCCGCACAGCACGACGGCGACATGTCGCGGCTGATCCGGCAGCGCGGCGTCGAGGGCAGCCACCTCGGCGTCGGTCGGGCGCGACGCGATGCCCGGCAGCCGCGGCTTACTGCCGGTGCCGGGGCCGGGAAGGAACACCGACCCGGCCTCGAAGATCGCGAGATCGCGATTGCCCCGCCCGATGTTGCGCAGCGCAGTGGCGAGCAGGCCGGGCAGCAACGAGGTGCGCAGCTGCGGTTCGGCCTCGGAGATGGGGTTCACGACGCGCAGCGCGTTGCGTCTCGGGTCGTCGGGCGCCAAGCCGAATGCGTCGTGGACACTCGGGGCGACGAACGGGTAGCTCAGCACCTCGGTGTATCCGGCAGCCGCGACGGCGCGGCCGATCGTGCGCTGTAGCTGCTGCCGCGGCGTGAGTCCGTGCCCTGCAGGCGCAATCGGAAGTGCCGAGGGCAACCGGTCGTAGCCCGCCAGCCGAATCACTTCCTCGACCACGTCGGCCGGGATCAGCAGGTCGGGACGCCAGCTCGGTGGCTCGACGCGCAGCATGCCGTCGCCCGTAACCCGGCAGCCGACCGCTTCGAGGTGCGCGATGGCGTCTTCGCGCGCGATCGGCATGCCGGCGACGTCGGCTGCGTGGTCGGCGGCCAGCTCGATCGTCGGCGCGACATACGGCGTGCCGACCACCGTGTATCCGTCGACCGCGGTGGCGCCGCCGTGCTCGACGAGCAGTTCGACGCAGCGACCGAGCGCCACGCCCGCGATCTCCGGATCGACGTTGCGCTCGAAGCGCCGGGCGGCCTCGCTCGGCAGCTTGTGCCGCCGCACCGCGCGGGCGATGGAGTCCGGCTCCCAGTGCGCCGCCTCGAGCACGACGTCGCGGGTGTCGGGACCGATCTCCGTCGACGCGCCGCCCATCACGCCGGCCAGCGCAACTGCACCGGTGTCGTCGGTGACAACCATGTCGTCCGGATCGAGCGTGCGGGTGACGTCGTCGAGCGTGATGAGCTGCTCGTCCGGCTTCGCCCGCCGGACCCCGATCGGGCCGCGCAGCTTGCCGCCGTCGAACGTGTGCAGCGGCTGACCCGTTTCGAGCATGACGTAGTTCGCGACGTCGACGGCGAGCGAGATCGACCTGATGCCGCACTGCCGCAGCCGGCGCGCCATCCACTCCGGGGCGGGCGCAGCGGGATCGAGACCCACGACCGTCCGCACCGAGAAACGATCACAGCCGGACGGATCGTCGATGTGCACGTCGTACGCGCGACCGTCGACGGCCGGCAGCTCGACCGTGACGTCGTGGAACGGCACGTCGAGCGCGGCGGCCGCCTCTCGGGCCAGGCCGCGGACGGACAGGCAGTAGCCGCGGTCGGTCGTCACCGCGACGTCGAGCACGGCGTCGGTCATGCCCAGTAGTTCGAGCGGGTCGTCGCCCGGCTTCGCCGCGTCTGCTGGCAGGACCAGGATGCCCTCGTGATCGTCGCCGATCGCCAGCTCGCGGGTTGAGCAGATCATGCCGTCGGAGATGTGACCGTAGGTCTTGCGCGCGGAGATCGCGAAGTCGCCGGGCAGCGTGGCACCCGGCAGCGCGACCACGACGAGATCGCCCTCAGCAAAGTTGTGCGCGCCGCACACGATGCCGCGCGGCTCGTCCTCGCCGACGTCCACCTGGCACCAGCGGATCGTCTTGCCGTTCTTCTGCGGCTCGTCCACGGACGACAGCACCCGGCCGACGACGATCGGACCCGAGACGCCCTCGGCAGCGGTCTCGACCGATTCGACCTCCATGCCGGTGCGGATCACCGCGTCGGCGAGCTCGCGCGGAGTGATTCCCAGAGGCAGGTCCACGTATTCGGCCAGCCAGCTGATCGGAGCACGCACTACGCCTCCTCCTTCGCGCGAGCGCTCATCACGGCTCCATTCCGAAGGCTGCGGTGAAGCGCACGTCGCCCTCGACCATGTCGCGCATGTCGGAGGCGCCGTTGCGGAACATCAGCGTGCGCTCGATGCCCATCCCGAACGCGAACCCGCTGTACCGCTCCGGGTCGATCCCGCAGGCGACGAGCACGCGCGGGTCGACCATGCCGCAACCGCCCCACTCGATCCAGCCTTCGCTGCCGCACGCGCGGCACGAGATCTCCGGGTTGCCGACCGACGCCCCGCGGCACACGAAGCAGACGAGATCCAGTTCGGCGCTCGGTTCGGTGAACGGGAAGAAGTGCGGACGCAGCCGGCTCGCGATCCCCGGTCCGAACATCGACTCGGCCATGTGGTCGAGCGTGCCCTTCAGATGCGCCATCGTCAGACCCTCGTCCACCGCGAGGCCCTCCAACTGGTGGAACACAGGCGTATGCGTGGCGTCCAACTCATCGGTGCGGAACGTCTTGCCGGGGCACACGATGTAGATCGGCGGCGTGCGCGAAAGCATCGTCCGCACCTGCACCGGCGAGGTCTGGGTCCGCAGCACCACGCCAGAATCCGCGGAGCCGAGGTAGAACGTGTCGGTCAGGTCGCGCGACGGGTGCTGGGCGGGCGTGTTGAGCGCGTCGAAGTTGAACCACGCGGACTCGGCCTCCGGGCCGTCCGCGACCTCCCAACCCATCGTCAGGAAGACGTCGCAGATCAGTTCCTGCACGGTCGTGACCGGGTGCCGGGCACCGACCCGGGCACGATCCGTCGGGAGCGTGACGTCGACCGCCTCGTCGACGAGCACCCGCGCGTCGCGGTCCGCCTCGAGTTGGGCGGCACGGAGGGCGTGCGCCTGCCGCACGACGCTGCGGGCGTCGCCGACGCGCTTCCCGGCGGCAGCGCGCGCGGCCGGCGGGAGAGCGCCGATCTCGCGATTGGCGCGGGCGAGCGGCGACCGGTCGCCGTCGTGGGCGAGTCGGGCGGCCTTGAGCTCGTCGAGATCTCGAGCCGCCACGAACGCGTCGAGCGCCGCGGTCACGTTGGCCCCGATCACGTTCGGCTGCAACTCTGCGACCTCGACCGGGTCGAAGGATTCGGTGGGCATGCGTCACAGGTCTTTCGTGGGTGCGGTGGTCCGGGCTCGGGAATGGACGCGCGCCGCTCCTGATCTAGGGACGCGCGGGGTCAGCGGCCGCCAGCCGCGCGGCAAACCTGCTCCCCGCCCACGTCACGCTGCCGAGCATACCGACGGCCCCACGCTCAGCGCCGCTGGGCGCGGGCACTGGCGTACAGGCAGACGGCGGCAGCGGCCGCTACGTTCAGGCTCTCGGCGCGACCGTGGATCGGCACGCGCACGGCCGCCTCCGCGGCATCGATGATCGGCTCCGGCAGACCGTGCGCCTCCGTGCCGAACAGCCACATCGTCGGGCGGGTCAGCCGGCCTTGATCGATCAGGTCGTCGAGGTCGTGGCCGCCCGCACCGGTCGTCGCGAGCACGCTCAACTCGGCGCGGTGCCCGGCCGCGACCACGTCCGCGGCGTCGACGTCCACGACCAGCGGCACGTGGAACAGGCTGCCGGCGCTGGCTCGGACCGCCTTGCCGTTGTAGACGTCCACGCCGCCGGCGACCACCACCGCGTCGGCCCCGGCGGCGTCCGCGGTGCGCACGATCGCTCCGACGTTGCCGGGCTCGTTTGGTTCGACGAGGACGGCCACCAGCCTGGGGCGCCGGCCGAGCGCGTCTTCGAGCGGCACGTCCACGCGACGGCAGACCGCGACGAGCCCTTGCGGCGTCACCGTCTCGGACAGCCGGGCGACGGAGGCCTCGCTCACCTCGTCCACTCGAAGGCCGGCCAGCTGGTTGCCGTAGCGCTCGAGGGCCGCGGCCGTCGCGAAGACCTCCACCACGGCGTGCGGACGGTTGATCGCCTCGAGCACCGCCTGGGCGCCTTCGGCGAGAAAGAGCCCGGCGTCGCGGCGTCCCTGGCGGCGAGTGAGCCGGCGGGCGGCCGCGAGCCGGGCGTTTGAATCGCTCAGCAATGCCGGCGAGCTAGGCGGCTGGTGACTGGGACCCGCCAATACCCTCCGCTGCGACCGCTGCGCGGGAGACCTCGACGAGCGCGGCGAAGGCGGCCGCGTCGTTGACGGCGAGGTCGGCGAGCATCTTGCGGTCGACCGTGACGCCGGCCAGCCGCAGCCCCTGGATGAATCGGTTGTAGGTCATGTCGTTGGCGCGAGCCGCTGCGTTGATGCGAGTGATCCACAGCTGCCGGAAATCGCCCTTGCGGTCCTTGCGGTCGCGGTACTGATAGGTGGCCGAATGGAGCAACTGCTCCTTGGCCTTGCGGTAAAGCCGCGAGCGCTGGCCCCGGTATCCGGAGGCGGCTTCGAGAGTGTTCCGTCGCTTCTTGTGGGCGTTCACTGCCCGCTTGACGCGTGCCACGGTTTGTTCCTTGCGTTCGGGCCTGTCTGACGACAGGCGGGAATGTGCTTACGGGATCAGCGGCCGAGCAGCTTCTTGACGCGCGGGGCGTCGGAAGCCGCAACTTCGGTAGTGCCGGTGAGTCGGCGGGTCAGCCTCGACGACTTGCGTTCGAAGTTGTGCCGTTTTCCGGCCCGCTGGGAGAGCAGCTTCCCGCTGCCGGTGACCCTCACCCGCTTCTTGATCCCACTGTGGGTCTTGTTCTTGGGCATCCGTATTGATCCTTCGATTGCTATTCGGTGGCCTCCGGGCGCGGGCTGGTAGCCCGAGCCGCGCGGCTGGCTTTCGCGGAGCGGTGCGGCGCGACGACCATCACCATGTTGCGGCCGTCCTGCTTCGGCGACGACTCGACGAATCCGAGCTCACCGATGTCCTCGGCGAGGCGCTGGAGCAGCCGGAACCCGAGCTCGGGCCGGGACTGCTCGCGTCCGCGGAACATGATCGTCACCTTGACCTTGTCGCCCTGCCTGAGGAACCGCTCGACGTGCCCCTTCTTGGTCTGGTAGTCGTGCGAGTCGATTTTCGGACGAAGCTTCATTTCCTTGATGACGGTGAGCGCCTGGTTGCGGCGGGCCTCACGCGCCTTCTGCGCGCTCTCGTACTTGAACTTCCCGTAGTCCATGAGCTTGCAGACGGGCGGCCGCGCCATGGGCGCGACCTCGACGAGATCCAGATCGGACTCGGCGGCGAGTTCGAGGGCCTTGCCGATCGGCACGATGCCGACCTGCTCACCTTCGGGACCGACGAGACGAACTTCTGGCACGCGGATCCTGTCGTTGATCCTGGGTTCGGAACTGATGGGACCTCCTTGGTCGGTTCTCGTTTTCCTGGAGTCGTCCCTGCCATCGGAACGGCCCCCACTGCGCGTGTGCGCACGGGGGCCGCGAGAATCCGACCAGCCCACGCCGCCGGCACGGCGCTGGACCGGACCCGGCTCGCCTCGTTCGGCGGCTCGGGTGGGAGGCTCGGTGGCTTCCGCTTGCACACTCCCGCACGGAGCGGAAGTTGGTCGCTGTCACAGCCTAACAGCGCAGCGTGACCAGTGGTAAACGCCGCGTGCGCCCGCACGCATTCCATTCGTGTCGTAACTGCGAGGCAGACTGGCGGGGTGCCGCAGTTCTCGCCCCCCACACAGGCGTGGCTCGATGGTGCGTTCGCCGCACCGACGGCCGCCCAGGTCGGCGCCTGGGAGTCGATCGATCGCCGGAAGCACACGCTCGTCGTCGCACCCACCGGCTCGGGCAAGACGCTGGCCGCGTTCCTTTCCGCGCTCGATCGGCTGGCCACCGAGCCGACTCCCACTGACCCGCTGCGCCGATGTCGGGTGCTCTACGTCAGCCCGCTGAAGGCGCTGGCTGTCGATGTCGAGCGCAACCTGCGTGCGCCGTTGACCGGCATCCGGCAGGCGGCGGTGCGGCTCGGCCTCGCCCAACCGGACGTCACGGTCGCGATCCGATCCGGCGACACGCCGGCGGACGAGCGGCGCAGCTTCGCGCGCCGGCCGCCGGATATCTTGATCACGACGCCGGAGTCGCTGTTCCTGTTGCTGACCTCCGCCGCTCGCGAGGCACTACGCTCGGTGGAGACCGTCATCGTCGACGAGGTGCACGCGGTCTGTGCGACCAAGCGCGGCGTCCACTTGGCCGTCTCGCTCGAGCGGCTCGACGCCTTGCTGGCCCGGCCGGCGCAGCGCATCGGGCTGTCCGCCACCGTCCGTCCGGTCGACGAGGTCGCGACTTTCCTCGCCGGTGGACGGCCGGTCACGGTCGTGCAGCCACCCGCTCGCAAGACGGTCGAGCTCGACGTCGTCGTCCCGGTCGAGGACATGTCCGAGCTCGGCGAGCCCATCGATGACCTGTCCGGCGCCGCGGCCGGTGCGCAGCGACGCGCTTCGATCTGGCCGCACGTCGAGGAGCGGGTGCTCGACCTCGTCGATGCGCACAAGTCCACGATCGTGTTCGCGAATTCGCGCCGCCTGGCCGAGCGCCTGACGGCCCGCCTCAATGAGCTGGCTAGCGAACGCGCTGGGCAGGTGCTCGAGGATGGGCCGCCGCCGGCACAGGTCATGGCGCAGTCGGGCGCCGGCCACCCGAGCGAGCACACGGTCGTGGCCAGGGCGCATCACGGCTCGGTGTCGCGTGAGCAGCGGACCCTCGTCGAGGAAGAGTTGAAGACCGGACGGCTGCCCGCAGTGGTCGCCACGTCGTCGCTCGAGCTCGGTATTGACATGGGCGCGGTCGATCTCGTGGTGCAGGTGGAGTCGCCGCCCTCGGTTGCTGCGGGATTGCAGCGCGTGGGGCGCGCAGGCCATCAGGTGGGCGCCGTGTCGCGCGGCGTGATCTTCCCGAAGTTCCGCGGCGACCTGCTCGAGTGCGCGGTGGTCGCCGAGCGCATGCGTGCCGGCGACATCGAAGCGATGCGCTACCCGCGCAACCCGTTGGACGTCCTGGCGCAGCAGATCGTCGCGATGGTCGCGCTCGAGGCGGTGAGCGTCGACGAGATCGAGGCGATCATGCGGCGCGCGGCACCGTTCGCCGGGCTGCCGCGTTCGGCGCTCGAGGCGGTGCTCGACATGCTCGCCGGCCGCTATCCGTCCGACGCCTTCGCCGAGCTGCGTCCTCGCCTGGTGTGGGATCGCGTGAGCGGCGAGCTCACGGCGCGCCGCGGCGCGCAGCGGCTGGCCGTGACGAGTGGCGGCACGATTCCCGACCGCGGGCTGTTCGGCGTGTTTCTCGCCGGCGCCGACGGGCCCGGCCGGCGAGTCGGCGAGCTCGACGAGGAGATGGTGTACGAGTCGCGGGTTGGTGACGTGTTCCTGCTCGGCTCGTCGTCCTGGCGCATCGAGGACATCACGCACGACCGGGTACTCGTCACCCCCGCGCCCGGCGAAGTGGGGCGGATGCCGTTCTGGAAGGGCGATTCGCCGGGCCGTCCGGTCGAACTCGGCCGGGCACTCGGCGCGTTCCTGCGCGAGGTCGCGACGGCCGACCCCGATGCCGCGGCCGCCCGGGCGCGCGCCGCCGGACTCGACGAGTGGGGTACCGCCAATCTGCTCGCCTACCTCGCCGAGCAGCGACAGGCGACGAACCACCTGCCCGACGACCGGACGGTGCTCGTCGAGCGGTTCCGCGACGAACTCGGTGACTGGCGGCTCGTCGTCCACTCCCCGTTCGGAGCCCCGGTCAACGCACCGTGGGCACTCGCCATAGCCGCGCGGCTACGGCAGCGCTACGGGCTGGAGGTCTCGGCGCTGCACTCCGACGACGGGATCGTGCTGCGCCTTCCGGACACCGACGCCGAGCCGCCCAGCGGCGACATCGCGATCTTCGAGCCCGAGGAGATCGAGTCGCTGGTCACCGAAGAGGTCGGTGGCTCGGCACTGTTCGCGTCCCGCTTCCGGGAGTGCGCGGCCCGCTCGCTGCTGCTGCCGCGCCGCGACCCGCGTCGCCGCACGCCGCTGTGGCAGCAGCGGCAGCGGGCCAACCAGCTGCTCCAGGTGGCGAGCGAGTACGGCGACTTCCCGGTTGTGCTCGAGGCGATGCGTGAGTGCCTCCAGGATGTCTTCGACGTCCCCGGCCTGGTCGGGCTGATGCGCGATTTGACCTCGCGCCGGATGCGGCTCGTCGAGGTCGAGACTCCGGCGGCGTCGCCGTTCGCGCGCTCGTTGCTTTTCGGGTACGTCGGGATGTTCCTGTACGAGGGCGACGCCCCGCTGGCCGAGCGGCGGGCGCAGGCGCTCTCGCTCGACTCCGCGCTGCTCGCCGAGTTGCTCGGCGCGACCGATCTGCGCGAGCTGCTCGACGCGGACGCCATCGCGGAGGTGGAGGCGGAGATCGCCCGGCTCGCCCAGGAGCGGCAGGCGCGCGGCGTCGACGGCGTGCACGACCTGTTGCGGGCGGTCGGCGATCTCAGCACCGAGGAGGCGCTCGCCCGCGGCGCGACCGCGCAGGATCTTGCCGCGCTCGAGGAGGGCCGGCGCGCGATCCGGGTCCGCATCGCCGGCGAGCAGCGCTGGCTGGCGATCGAGGACGCCGGCCGGGTCCGTGACGCGTTGGGCGTCGCACTTCCGGTGGGCGTGCCCGAGGCGTTCACCGAGCCGGTGCGGGATCCGCTCGGCGATCTCGTGTCCCGGTTCGCGCGCACGCACGGGCCGTTCGGCGCACCCGATGTTGCGCACCGGTTGGGGCTCGGCGTCGCGGTTGTCGGCGCGGCGCTGGCCCGGCTCGGTGCGAGCGGGCGGCTCGTCCAGGGCGAATTCCGGCCAGGTGGCGTGGCTATCGAATGGTGCGACGCCGAGGTGTTGCGCGCGATACGCCGGCGGTCACTGGCCAGGCTGCGCAAGGAGGTCGAACCGGTACCCGGGCAGGCGCTCGCCCGGTTCATCCCGGCCTGGCAAGGCCTCGGCGCGCGGTCGGCCCGCGGGGTCGACGGCCTGCTGCGCGCGATCGAGCAGCTCGCCGGCGTGCCGCTGCCGGCGAGCGCACTGGAGTCGCTCGTGCTGCCCAGTCGGGTCGCCGACTACGCGCCCGCAATGCTGGACGAGCTGACCCTCGCGGGCGAGGTGGTGTGGGCAGGCGCAGGGTCGCTCGCCGGCAACGACGGCTGGATCGCGCTCGCACCGGCCGAGCTCGCCCCGTTCGTGCTGCCCGCGGTGGAGGAGGTCGACGACCCACTCGCGCAGTCGGTCCGCGACGCGCTCGGTGCCGACGAGGCGGTCTTCTTCCGCACGCTGGTCGAGCGGCTCGGCGGCAGCGAGACCGACGCTGCCGTGGCGGCCGCGGTCTGGCAGCTGGTGTGGGACGGGGTGCTGACGAATGACACGCTCGGCCCGGTGCGCACGCTGCTCGGCTCGGCCGGCCGAACCGCGCACACCAGACGGCCACGCCCACCGCGCAGCCGCTACGGCCGCTACGCCGGACTGGCCGCGCCTGGTGGGACGTCCGCGCTCCGGCCCGCGCCTGCGGGGATGGGCGGTCGGTGGTCGGCGGTGCCACCGCGCGACTCGGACGCCACGCGGCGCGCCGTCGCAGCGGCCGACGTGCTGCTCGACCGGTACGGCGTGGTCACTCGCGGCTCGGTGGCCGGCGAGCGAATCAACGGCGGTTTCTCGGCCGTCTACCCGGTGCTGAAGGCGGCGGAGGAGGCTGGCCGCGCGCGCCGCGGCTACTTCGTGGAAGGCCTCGGCGCGGCGCAGTTCGCCCTGCCCGGCGCGGTCGACCGGTTGCGCTTCGAAGCGCGTCCCGTCGATGCGCGCCGACCCGAGGACTCGCGCGCGCTCGTGCTCGCGGCCACCGATCCGGCGAATCCTTATGGCGCCGCCCTGGCCTGGCCCGCGGCAGCGCGCCCGGTCGAGGGCGGTGGACGCGGTCACCAACCGGCCCGCAAGGCGGGGGCACTCGTCGTGCTCATCGACGGTGCCTGCGTCCTCTACGTCGAACGCGGTGGCCGGACGCTGCTGTCGTTCACCGACGATCCTGTGGCGCTGCAGCCCGCAGCCGACGCGCTCGCCCTCGCGGTGCGCGACGGAGCATTGGGCAAGCTACAGGTCGAGCGCGCCGACGGAGTCGCGGTCACCCGCTCGGCGCTCGGCGACGCGCTCGCCGCCGCAGGGTTCCGCCCCAGCCCGCGCGGGCTGCGCCTGCGCGGGTGAAGTCAAGGGAGCAGCAAGGGAGGCGGCAAGGGAGGCGGCAAGGGAGGCAACGTGCCCGAGGGTGACACGGTCTGGCTGACGGCGCATCGGCTCCATCAGGCGCTGTCCGGCCGGGTGCTCACCACCTGCGACTTTCGGGTCCCCGCGCTCGCCACCGTCGATCTGCGCGGACGGTCCGTCACCGAGGTGTTGCCACGCGGCAAGCACATCCTGGCGCGACTCGACGACGACCGCACCGTGCACAGCCACCTCAAGATGGACGGCTCCTGGTACATCTCCCGCGCCCGCGGGCGTCTCCCCCGTCGCCACCCCGCGCACCTGATCAGGGTGCTGCTCGGCAACGCCGAGTGGCTGGCGACCGGCTACCGCATCCACGACCTGCGCGTCGTGGCGCGCGCCGACGAGGCGATGCTGGTCGGCCATCTCGGGCCCGACCTGCTCGGCCCGGACTGGGACGCGGCGCGCGCCGTGGACAACCTGCGCCGCGTTCCCGACCTGGCAATCGGCGAGGCACTGCTCGATCAGCGCAATCTGGCCGGGATCGGCAATCTGTACAAGTCCGAGGTGCTCTTCGTCGAGCGCGTCCATCCGTGGCGGCCCGTCGCCGACATCGCCGAGTTGCATCGACTCGTGTCGACCGCGCATCGACTGATGCGCGCGAACCGCGATCACCCGGAGCAGTCGACGACCGGCTTCACCCGCCGCGGCCAGGCACATTGGGTGTACGAGCGCACCGGCGAGGCCTGCCTGCGCTGCCGAACGCGAATCGAGAGCGCCGAGCAGGGCACGCCGCCGCGCACCCGGATCAGCTATTGGTGCCCGAGCTGCCAGCCGTCCGGTTGACGTCAGAGCGTCTCGTCGGGCTGGGCTTCGTCCGTCGCCTTCTTCGCAGGTGCCCTTCGGCGCGCAGTCTTCTTCGCCGCCGGCTTGCTCGTGTCCACGATAGGCGGGTCGGCTGCCGGGTTCTCGATCGCCGGCGTCTCGCTGCCGGCGGTCACCGAACTCGCCGCCGCGTTCGGCTCGGCCGCGAGCGCGGCGCGGATCTCCTCGAGGCGCGCCGAGCCCTTCATGTCGAGCGTCGCGCGCTGCACCTCGAGGATGTGCGTGGTGGCGGCGCCACGCGCCAACTCGGCCTGGCCGAGCGCGATCGCGTACCGCTTCTCGATCTTGTCGCGCACTTCGTCAAGGGTCGGCACGTTGCTCGGCGCGGCGAGGTCGCTCATCTGCTGCAGCGACGCCGACACAGTCTCCTGCATCCGCACCTGCTCGAGCTGCGAGAGGAGCTTGGCGCGTTCGGCCAGCTTCTGTTGCAGGATGTGCGAGTTCGTCTGCACCGCCTCGCGCGCTTGCGCCGCCGCCTGCAACGCCTGGTCGTGCAGGCCCTTGAGATCCTCGGTCGCCGACTCGGCGCTGACGAGCTGATTGGCGAGCGCCTGCGCGGTCTGCTCGAACTGCGTGGCCCTCGCCTCGTCGCCATCGCTGCGCGCCTTGTCGGCGAGCACCAGCGCCTGCCTGGCCTGGGCCTGCAGATTCTCGACGGAATTGAGCTGCCGATCGAGCTGCATCTCCAGCTGGCGCTGGTTACCGATCACGGCAGCGGCCTGCTGGGTGAGCGCCTGGTGCTGGCGCTGCGCCTCTTGGATCGCCTGCTCGATCTGGATCTTGGGGTCAGCCCGCTCGTCGACCTTCACGCCCAGCCAGGCGCTGGCGTACTTCCAGGCTCGAACAAGCGGATTCGGCTTGGCCATCTCTCTATCGTGGCACGCGCTCAGTCCAGCACGGGCAGGCCGGCAAGCAGGACGGCGACGTCGCGCGCGATCTTCTCCGGATGGGCGTCGCTGAGCAGGAAGGACGCGAGCCAGCGCAGCACCGTGTCGACGCCGTCGCGGGAGTCGGCGGCCAGCGCCGCCGCGACCGCCGCGCGGGCGTGCTGCCAGCCGACGGCGCTCTGGTCGATTGCGCCGATCGCAGCCAGCACGGCAGGTTCGACCCGGGCGAGGCCGCGCCGTACCGGATGTGTGGCTATCGCGGTCGCGGCATCGACGAGCGCGGTGCCCAGCGGCTTACCGGCCTGCGCTTCGACGATGGCGTCGACCTGATCGACGAGCAGCGCCGCAAGGACGGCCTCGCGGGTGCGGAAGTGGTTGTACAGCGTCGCCTTCGCGACTCCGGCCGCGGCGGCGACCTGGGCCATGGTGATCTTCGTTCCGCTGACCTCGACCGCGCGCGCCGCGCCGGCGAGCAGCGCGGCCCGAGTGCGGTCCATGGCGTTCCCGGCGCGGGTGTGGGTGCCCTTCTTGCGCACCGGTGGCGCGGAGGCGGCCAGCGGCGTAACCGTGGTGGGACGGAACAACGTGTCGAACAGCGGATCACTCACCGACGGCCTCCTCGATGCGGCGTCGGCAGCTGCGCTGGGCAGCAGTGCGCGGCGCTTAGCGGCAAGCTACCTGCGGAATCCGGCGATGCCGGGAGGCCGCCCGGCGGGTCGGCGAAGCTGTGACTCCTGTGGCCGGTGTGACCTGCAGATCAGGCAGCGGCGACGGGCAGCGTGCGGACCTGCGCGTTGCCGTTCGCCCCGGTTGGAGGAGCCGTTGCGATGCGCGCGGCACCGGAGCCAACGAGCGCAACGCGATTGCTGGCGGCCAGCTTCTCCTCGCGGCGCAGGGTCTGGCTGACCTCGGCGAACAGGTCGGAAAGTTCGACGTCGAGCGCACTGCAGATCGCCGCCAACAGCTCCGAGGACGGCTCCTTCTGGCCACGCTCGACCTCGGACAGGTAGCCGAGGCTCACTCGAGCGGTCGTCGAGACTTCGCGCAGCGTGCGCCGTTGGCGCATCCGCAGCCCGCGGAGGGTCTCACCCACGACCTGTCGCAGCACGGGCATCGGGACCCCCTTCGGTGACGGCGAAACGGCAGTCATCTCACGGTACCCGGCGCCGGGTCGGCGCCGCCTGTCATAAGCCGGCCCGTCCGCTCACGGCGAACACCGTTCACGACCCGAACGCGAGCAGCATTGATCACATTCCAGGACCAGTAGTCGTGCCGCGCTTCGGGCGTGGCCGGACCAAAATCAGCAGCCTCCGATGGTTCGCCCATGCCCGAAGCGCGTCTGCAGCGGCACGGAGTGTGGCTAGGCGTCGGCGAGGGCAGCCCGGCGCAGCCGGACCGCACGCACGACATAATCCACCCCCGTCGCAAGCGCCACCGCGACGGCCGCGGCCATGAAGGTCCAGGCGATCGGCAGCAGCCATGACCCGATCGGGATCAGGATGAACAATCCGGTCGCCACTGCTTCCAGCAGCGTCTTGATCTTGCCACCCCGACTGGCCGGGATGACGCCGAGCCGGATGACCCAGAAGCGGAGCAGCGTCACGCCGATCTCGCGCGCCAGGATGAGGACGGTGACCCACCACGGCAGGTCGCCCAGCGCCGACAGGCCGATGAGTGCCGCCCCGATCAACGCCTTGTCCGCGATCGGATCGGCGAGCTTGCCGAACTCGGTGATCAGCCCACGCTTGCGCGCAAGGTCGCCGTCGATCCGATCGGTCACCGACGCGACCGCGAAGATCGCCCATGCGATGACCCGCCACGCCGTGTCATGGCCGCCGTCGGCGAAGAGCGCGAGCAGGAAGACCGGCACGAGCACGAGCCGGAAGATCGTCAGCGCATTGGCGATGTTCCACGTCGACGCTGGGCCGGGTGGGTCGCCGATCGGGTCGTCCGTCAGTCGGGGCAGCGACGGCTTCGGAACCGGCTTGTCGCCGACTGGTTCCTCTACCACGGGACACCTGTCGTCGTTGCGACCAGATCGACACCCTCGGTGCCGACGACGCGGGCCGGCACGAACTGCCCCCGGCGCGCGCCTGCCGCATCCGCCATCCGGACGGTGCCGTCCACGTCGGGACCCTGGTGTGCGGCCCGGCCGATTGCCGCGGGTCCGTCCAACTCCTCGATCAGCACGTCGATGCTCGCACCGATCCGCTCCTCGGCACGCTGGGCGACGAGTTCGTCGGCCAGCCCGCTGATCCGCTCGACACGCTCGGCAATCAGCTC
The DNA here is from genome assembly GCA_035642535.1 of Jatrophihabitans sp. GTDB lineage: Bacteria > Actinomycetota > Actinomycetes > Mycobacteriales > Jatrophihabitantaceae > Jatrophihabitans. The sequence goes on from DASQSE010000069.1 coordinate 28,132, forward strand.
CGGATCGAGCTTGCCGTCGAACTGCGCCGCGGGCGTCCCGTCCTCGTCCGAGTACCCGAACACGCCGATCGCATCGAGGCGGGCGGCGGACAGGAAGCGTTCGAGTTCGGCCAGATCCGCGTCGGTCTCGCCTGGGAAGCCGACGATGACGTTGCTGCGCGCGCCGACGTCCGGTGTGAGCTCGCGCGCCCGGGCGAGCAGGTCGAGGAACGCGTCGGTGCCGCCGAAGCGCTTCATCTGCCGCAGCACCGTCGCGCTCGCGTGCTGGAAGGAGAGGTCGAGGTAGGCCGCCACGCCCGGCGTCGTCGCGATCACGCGGAGCAGATCGGGACGGAGCTCGGCAGGTTGGAGGTACGAAACCCGGATCCGCTCGATCCCGTCCACGGCAGCGAGCTTGGGCAGCAGCGCCTCGAGCGCGCGCAGGTCGCCGAGATCCTTCCCGTACGACGTGGAGTTCTCGCTGACGAGCACCAGCTCTCTAGCCCCGGTCGACGCGAGCCAGCGCGCCTCAGCCAGGACGTCCTCACGCGGCCGGGACACGAATGAGCCGCGGAACGACGGGATCGCGCAGAACGTGCAGCGCCGGTCGCAGCCGGAGGCCAGCTTCAGGTAGGCAGTCGGCGCATCGTCGAGCCGGGTCCGGGTCGCGGCGGTGGGTAACCACGCATGGCCGGGCAGCGCGACGGTGGCCGTCGCCGCAGGGCGGTGTACCGGCGTGACGGGCAGCAGGGCCCGCCGGTCCCGCGGGGTGTGCGCCGGCACCGCTCGGCCCGCAGCCACGTCGTCGAGCCGGGCCGCGATGTCGGCGTAGGAGTCGAAACCGAGCACGGCGTCGGCCTCGGGCAGCGACGCAGCGAGTTCCGTGCCGTACCGCTCGGCCAGGCAACCGACGGCGACGACCTTCGCGTCCGTGTCGGCGGCGGCGAGCAACGTGTCGATCGAGTCCTTCTTCGCCGACTCGATGAATCCGCAGGTGTTGACCAGGACGACGTCGGCCGTCTCGGCGTCGTCGACGACCCCCCAACCCCCGGCACCGAGTCGGCCGGCGAGTTCTTCGGAGTCGACCTCGTTGCGGGCGCAGCCCAGCGTCACGACGGCTACCTTCCGCACGCAGAGCAGGTTACCCGCGCGCCGGGCATCGCCGATCCGCATCGATCCGAGCGACGCCGCCGGGGATGCGCTCGGCTACCGTCCTGGGCGTGTCTGTCGTCGTGCGTCGCGCCCGAACTCCGGACGTGCCGGCCATGAAAGCGCTGGTCGACATCTACGCCGGATCGGGGCGAAAGCTGCTCGCGAAGGAGCTGGTGACGCTCTACGAGGACGTACAGGACTTCCTCGTCGCCGAGTTCGACGGGCGGGTCGTCGGCTGCGGCGCACTGCACGTGCTGTGGTCCGATCTCGGTGAGATCCGCACGCTCGCGGTCCACCCGGACCACATCGACCGGCGCATCGGTCGGCAGCTGCTCGATCGACTGGTCGAGACGGCGCGCGAGCTCGGCCTGTCCCGGCTGTTCGCGCTGACGTTCCACACCGGCTTCTTCGCCCGCGCCGGCTTCGTCCCGATCGACGGTGCGCCGGTCGATCAGGACACCTACGACGCGCTGCGTCGCTCGTACGATCCGGGCGTCGCGGAGTTCCTCAACCTCGAGTATGTGAAGCCCAACACACTGGGCAATACGCGCATGCTGCTCAATCTGGGCTGAGCCCGCGTGTCTCACCAGCCACAGCAGTCGCCACAGATAGCGTGCATCACATGGCGACGCTCGACCGCATCCAACCTGCGTACACGCCGTGGACGCCGTCCTCGGCCGGGCTCGTCACCGAAGACGGCGAATACACCGGTCGGCATCGCAAGCCCGGCCTACGTGTCATCTCGCTCCGCGCGATGTTTTACACGGCCAGGCATCGCGCCCGCTGACGGCCGTCAGACCGGGTCGGAGCCCGTCGGCAGCGACTCGTCGTCCTCCTCGGCGCTGATGAGATCGGCGGCGCTACCGCCGTTTCGCAGCGTGTAGAGCAGCCCCGACAGTTCGTCCGGCACCACGAGCACCTCCCGTGCCTTTGACCCCTCGGACGGGCCGACGATGCCCCGCGACTCCATGAGGTCCATCAGCCGGCCGGCCTTCGCGAATCCCACCCGCAGCTTGCGCTGCAACATCGACGTCGAGCCGAACTGCGTCGACACGACCAACTCGACAGCCGACAGGAACACGTCGAGATCGTCGCCGATGTCGGCGTCGATCTCCTTCCTCGCCGTCTGCGGTGTCGTCACGTCCTCGCGATACGTCGGCTCCAACTGCTTCTTGCAGTGGTCGACGATCGTCTTGATCTCGGCGTCCGTGACGAATGCGCCCTGCATGCGCGCCGCCTTTGGCGCGCCCATCGGCAGGAACAGTGCGTCACCCTTGCCGAGCAGCTTCTCCGCGCCGGGCTGGTCGAGGATGACCCGCGAGTCGGCGAGCGAGGCGGTCTTGAAGCCGAGTCGGGACGGCACGTTCGCCTTGATCAGCCCGGTGACGACGTCGACCGACGGACGCTGCGTGGCGATGACGAGATGGATGCCGGCCGCGCGCGCCAATTGGGTGATCCGCACGACCGCGTCCTCGACGTCGCGCGGCGCGATCATCATGAGGTCGGCGAGCTCGTCCACGATGACAAGCAGGTAGGGGTAAACCGCGTAGACGCGCTCCGATCCGGGCGGCGCCTTCAACTCGCCGCTACGCACCTTCTTGTTGAAGTCGTCGATGTGCCGCACGCCGGAGAACTCCATGTCCTCGTAGCGCATGTCCATCTCGCGCACGACCCACTGAAGCGCGTCGGCTGCCTTCTTCGCGTTGGTGATCACCGGGGTGACCAGGTGCGGGATGCCCTGGTACGCGGAGAACTCGACCCGCTTGGGGTCGATGAGTACCATCCGCACCTGATCGGGCGTGCTGCGGGTGAGGATCGACAGGATCATCGTGTTCACGCAGCTCGACTTGCCCGCGCCCGTCGCGCCGGCAATCAGCAGGTGCGGCATCCGGGTGAGGTTGGCGACGATGAACCCGCCCTCGACGTCCTTGCCCAGTGCCACCAGCATCGGGTGCTGATCGCGCTGCGCGGCGCGCGAGCGCAGCACGTCGCCGAGCATGACGATCTCCGGGTCGGCGTTCGGGATCTCCACGCCGACCGCACTCTTGCCCGGGATCGGGCTGAGGATGCGGACCTCCGCGCTCTTGACCGCGTACGCGATGTTGCGGGTCAGGTTCGTGATCCGCTCCACCTTCACGCCCGGCCCGAGCGACACCTCGTAGCGGGTGACGGTCGGGCCGCGGTTGAAGCCGGTGACCGAGCAGTCGACGTCGAACTCGGCGAACACCTGCTGGAGGGCGGCGATCACCTCGTCGTTCGCCTTGGTGTGCGCCATGTGCGGGGTGCCCTGGGCCAGCACATTGAGGCCGGGCAGCGTGTAGACGCCGGCACCCCCGGACAGCTCGAGCTGGATCGGCCGGTCGATGGGCGGCAGGTCGGGTTCGGCGGCCTTCGGGGTGCGCGGCTTTCGCGGCTTGGGCGCGGCGGGCCGGCCCGCATCGTCCGGCAGCACGATCTGGGAGGTCTGCGCCTCAGCGTCGGCAGCCGGCGAAGTGCGCCGGCGGCGCGGCTTCGCCGCAGGTTCCGGAACCGCCTCGGCCTCGCGAGTGCCGAGGCGAAGCAGCGAGCGAAGGTAGCCGGCGAGCACGCTGATCGGCGTCGCGGTCACGACGAGAATCCCGAACGCGCCGACCAGGGTCAGCACCGGCACCGCGAGCACCGCTGACAACCCGGCGGACAGCGGCCGGCCGATAGCGGTACCGATCAGGCCACCCGCGTGCTCCCGGCCGTCGCTTGTCGTCGGGCTGTTCGCCCAGATGTCGAACAGGCCGAGGACCGCGACGAGCAACGCCGCCGAGCCGACCACGATGCGGCCACGAGCCTGCGGCTCGGCGACCTGGCGGAGCATGTGGGCGCCGGCTGCGAACAGGGCGAGCGGGACGAGCAACGTCCCGTTGCCGACCAGCGTCCGGCACGCGGAGTCGAGTGCGCTCCCGATCGGCCCGGCCGCGTGGAACCAGGCCGACATCACGCTGATCAGCCCGAAGGTGAGGACCCCGAGGGCGGCGCCGTCACGGCGGTGCTCGGGCGGCAGGTCGCGCGCTGTGGCCGCGTTGCGCCCGGCGGCACGGGCCGTCCCGCCGACGAGGGCCGCGAGCCCGCGCCACAGCGCCGCAATGCCCTTGCCGAGCCCGACGAACGGAAGGAGCAGCGGCGCGCGACGCTGCTTGGCGGCGCGCTTGCTCAAGGAGCGGCGGGCCGCCGGACGGTTCCGGGTCGAGGTACTCACTCGGGCAACGCTAACCCTGAAGTCGAGGCTTACGCGGGAGGCGCGGCCGTGTCAGACGCCGGCCGCGGCGAGGTCGTCGCGCAGGTGGCTGATCTCGTGCTCGGTGGCGTCGACGAGCGGCGACCGGACCGGCCCGACGTCAAGGCCCCGCAGCCGCAGCCCGGCCTTCACGAGGATTGTCCCCTGCGTCCGGAAGATCCCGGTGTAGATCGGCAGCAACTCGCGATGCAGCCGCAGTGCCTCGGCGACGTCGCCGCGTTCATACGCCTCGATCAGCGCCTTCGTGCCGACGCCGGAGAAGTGCGTCGAGGTACCGACGACGCCAACACCGCCGACCGCCAGCAGCGGAAGGGTGTTGCCGTCGTCGCCGGAGTAGTACGCGAGACCGGTCTCCGCGATCACTCGGCTGGACGAGACGAGGTCACCCTTGGCGTCCTTCACGCCGACGATCCGCTCGTGCTCGGCAAGCGCAAGCAGCGTCTCGGTGGCGATCGGGGTCCCGGTGCGGTGCGGGATGTCGTAGAGCAGCATCGGCAGGTCGCTGGCATCCGCGACGGCCCGGAAGTGCGCGAGCAGCCCCGACTGCGGCGGCCGCGAGTAGTACGGCGTCACGACCAGCAGCCCGTCGGCCCCGGTCTTCGCGGCCGCCTGCGCGAGGTGGATGGTGTGCACCGTGTCGAACGTGCCGACGCCGGCCAGCACGTGCGCCCGATCGCCGACGGCGTCGACGACGGCGGTGAGCAGATCGGTTTTCTCGGCGTCGGTCGTCGTCGGCGATTCGCCCGTCGTCCCGCTGATCACCAGCCCGTCGTTATGCTGCTCGTCGACGAGGTAGGTGGCGAGTTGCGCGGCCCTCTCGAGGTCGAGACCGCCTGACACGTCGAACGGGGTGACCATCGCGGTGAGCAGCCGGCCGAACGGTCGGCGGGCATCCGAGGCTGCGACCATGTGTCCAAAACTACCCCGACGGGGGGCCAACATTGCGCATCGATCGCTCTCGGATTACCGACCTGCTCGGCCGGGAACGGCAACGCTTCGCCGACACGCACCCGCGATCGCAGGCCGCGTACGAACGCGGCCGGCAGACGCTGTTCGGCGGCGTCCCGATGACCTGGATGAACAAGGCGGCCGGCGGTTTCCCGCTCTACGTCGACACGGCGCGCGGCGCGACGGTCCGGGACATCGACGGCCACGAGTACGTCGACTTCTCCCTCGGCGACACCGGTGCGATGGCCGGCCACTCCCCCGCGCCGACCGTCGCGGCGATCCGCCGCCGGGCCGAGGAGCTCGGCGGCCTGGCGACGATGATGCCCACCGAGGACGCGGCCTGGGTCGGCGGCGAACTCGGCCGACGCTTCGGCGTCGAGCACTGGAGCTTCTCGCTGAGTGCCACGGACGCGAATCGCTGGGCATTGCGGCTCGCCCGCGCGGTGACGGGCCGGCTGAAGATCCTCGTCAACTCGTACTGCTACCACGGCACCGTGGACGAGGTGCTCGTGAAGGTGGACGAGCAGGGTCGGCAGGTCGAGCGCGAGGGCAATGTCGGCGCGCCGATCGACCCGACGATCACGACCCGCGTCGTCGAGTACAACGACCTCGCGGCACTCGAGCGCGAGCTCGCGCACGGCGACGTCGCGTGCGTGCTTATGGAGCCCGCCTTGACGAACGTCGGCATCGTACTTCCTGAACCGGGTTACCTCGATGGCGTCCGGTCACTCACCCGCGCGGCCGGCACGCTGCTCATCGACGACGAGACGCACACGATCTCCGCGGGCCCGGGCGGCGCGACGCAGGCGTGGGGCCTGCAGCCGGACATGGTCACGATCGGCAAGACGATCGGCGGCGGCGTGCCGTGCGGGGCCTACGGCCTGCGCGCCGAGCTCGCCGAGCGCATCGAGGCGATGCCGGGACTGGACCTCATCGACTGGGGTGGCGTCGGCGGGACGCTGGCCGGCAACCCGCTCTCGGTGGCCGCGATGCGCGCGACGCTGAGCGAGGTGCTGACCGACGACGTGTGGACCGGGATGACCGCGTTGGCCGACCGCTTCGGGGACGGCGTCCAGAACGTCATCGACGAACGTCAACTGCCGTGGTCGGTGAGCCGGCTCGGCGCCCGGGTCGAGTACCGGTTCTGCAACCCCGCACCGCGCACCGGCGGCGAGTCAGCGGCCGCGCAGGACGACGACCTCGAGGACTATCTGCACGTGTTCCTGGCGAACCATGGCGTACTCATGACGCCGTTCCACAACATGGCGCTCATGTGCCCGGCGACGACGGAGGCCGACGTGGACAAGCACACCGAGGTCTTCATCGCGGCCGTGCAGGACTTGGTCGGTTAACCCTCGGTTACGAACGGGCTGGATGCGACCTCGGTGCCGTCGGGCAGCGGGCTGATCTCGAAGTCCGCGAACGCGTTCGGGGCGATGCGCTTCAGCTCGCGCAGGCTCGCGACCGCGAGCTCGCGGATCTCGACATCGGCGTGCTCGGAGGCGCGCATCGCGACGAAGTGCCGCCAGGCGCGGTAGTTGCCGGTGACGACGATGCGCGTCTCGGTGGCATTCGGCAGCACGGCCCGCGCGGCCTGGCGCGCCTGCTTGCGGCGCAGCGTCGCCTGCTCGACGCCGGCGAACTTCTTCTCCAGCCCTTCGAGCAACTCGGTGTAGGTCTTGACCGCCGCTTCCGTGGCCTCGAGGAACTTTGCGTGCAGCTCCGGATCCTCGGCGATGACCTCGGGCTCGACCATCGCGGCGTCCCGCTCCGGGACGTAGCGCTGCGAAAGCTGCGAGTAGCTGAAGTGCCGATGCCGGATCAGCTCATGGGTGAGCGAGCGGGAGATCCCGGAGATGTAGAACGTGACCGAACCGTGCTCGAGCACCGACAGGTGGCCGACCTCGAGGATGTGCTTGAGATAGCCGGAGTTGGTCGCGGTGGCGGGATTCGGCTTCTTCCACGACTGGTAGCACGCCCGGCCGGCGAACTCGGCCAGCGCCTCACCGCCGTCCGCATCCGTCTCCCACGGGACGTCCGCGGGCGGCTCGAACTGCGTCCAGGCGATCGCTTGAACCTTCAGCGGAACGATGTCGGGCACGCCGTGCTCCCTGCTCTGCACTGCCGCGTCGGCGGTGGTTTCCGGAGTGTGCGTCCCGAGCGTAACCGGCACCGCCGACGACGGCGGTGCGGCGCGCGAGAGCACGTCACCGGTGCCGCTGAGCAGGTTGAATCGCTGACGTTGCCATGACGGCAGTAGTGATGTCATAATGACAGCATGCAACTCGATCGGCATATCGCACAAGTCCAGGAGCAGCTTCAGGCCGCCGCCGCGCTAGGCGACGACCGAGCGCGCGAGGTCGCCGCCGCGCTGGCCACCGCCGCCGCGCCGGCCGTCCGGCTCGCTGTCCTGGCCGCGCTCACAGACGCGAGCGACGAGATCACCGCCGCGCTGCTGGACTATCCGGGCTCACCCGCCGTCAGCGTCCGGCTGGATGGCGACCAGCTCGCCGTCGACGTCCGCGTCGACCAGGTCGGCACCGAGGCGGAGGAACCGCGCCGCGACGAAGGCGAGCCGAGCGCCCGCATCTCGCTGCGGCTGACCGAGACGCTGAAGGCCGACATCGACGCCGCGGCCGAACAGGAAGGCGTCTCGGTCAACACCTGGCTCGTCCGGGCCGCCACGGCAGCACTGCGCCCCAGCGCCTTCTCGGTCTTCGGGCCCGGATTCGGCGCCAACTTCGGGCCCGGCGCTCGCGGGCGCGGCCGCGGCCGAGGGGGCGACCACCACATCACCGGCTGGATCAACGGATAGGAAGCACAGCCATGAGCAACTCCGACCTCAACAAGACGTTCCCGCTGGACCGGCCGATCAACCTGCACATCCGGGTCGCGCACGGCTCGGTCACCATCGAGCCCGAGGACGGCCTCGACGAGGCCCGCGTCCACGTAGCGGCGGACAAGCACGCCGCCGACCTGCTCGAACAGACCACGGTCGAACTGCGCGGCAACACGCTGTCCGTCATCGCCCCTCGGCAGGGCGGCATCTTCGACCTGCCCGTCTTCGGCGCTTGGCGCGCCGGGCGCGGCTTGCAGGTCCATGTCGTGGTGCCGAGCGGCACCGCCGTCAAGATCAGCACGTTCACCGCGCCGATCCGCATCCTCGGCCGCGTCGGCGACGCCGACCTGAGCTTCGGCTCCGGCGAGGCAGCCGTTCGCCACGTCGACGGCGACCTGCGGCTGCGGTACGGGAGCGGGATGGCCAAGATCGTCCGTGTCAGCGGGTCCGTGCAACTGCGCTCCGGCTCCGGCAACGCGCAGTTCGGCGAGGTCGACGGCGACCTCATGGCCGGCTGCGGCAGCGGCGACCTCCAGATTCGTGTGATGCGCGGCGCGGTGCGCTCTCGATGCGGCTCGGGGGATGCGCGCCTCGGCGAGGTGCACGGCGACGTCGACGTCGCCAGTGGGTCGGGCGGCGTGGAGCTCGGCCTGCCGTCCGGAGTGACCGCTCGGCTCGACGTGCACACCGGCTCGGGTCAGGTTCGTTCCGAGCTGCCGATCGATGACGAGCCGAAGTCGGCCGGCGCCGCGGCGATCCGGGTGCGCGCCCGGACCGGCTCCGGCGACGTCCGGCTGTTCCGCGCCGCCTGATTCTCCGGCCGCGCCAGCGCGCCCGCGATCGCGGTGTAATGGCCGCCCATCGCGAGCAACTGTTCGTGCATCCCGCGCTCGACTATCCGGCCTGCGTCCAGCACGACGATCAGGTTCGACAGCCACGTCGTCAGTACCCCGAGCACCGCCCCTGCGGCCGACGCAACCAGCATCCCGGCGGCCAGCCAGCTAAGGAGCGAGGCGCTGCGCTGGGGCAGCGCCTCGTCGATGATGTCGCGAAGCAGGAACGGAGACGCGGCGTGGGCGGGCGCCTGTGCTGCGGCCACGCCGACCACGGCCACGACCTGCCAGCGGTAGGGCGTGAACAGGCCGGCAATGCGGCGCAGCGGCACCTCGGCTCGCGGCGCGGTCTCGACCGGAGTGGCCGTCACTGCTCTGCCACCGCGACGCCACCGCCGAACTCGACGAGCCGCTCCATCAGTTCGGCCGCGTCGAGGAGCAGGCGACGCTCGTCCGCGGACAGCATGGTCGCCATCGAGCGGGCGAGCCAACGGTCGCGCGGGGCCATCTCGGCGCGCAACGCGGCCTGCCCGGCAGCGGTCACCGCCAGCAGCGACTGCCGCCCGTCGGCGGGGTCGGGCATCCGGTGCAGGTAGCCGGCGGCCTCGAGCGCGGCAAAGGTGCGAGTGAGCGACTGCGGCAGCATCCGCAACTGGCCGGCGACCTCGCCGGGCGTGATCGGGCCGTGCGTCGCCAGCCGGCCCAGCACCGCGACCTGATTCAGGCTGAGCTCACCCGTTCGCTCCACCCGGCATCGAGCGGCGAGCGATGTCGCCGCCCGGCGCACTGTCGCCGCATCCTTGAGCTGTGCAGAAGTAGTACGCATATGCTGACGATATCGTCAGCATCCGCTTACTATTCAGAGAGCCGCGGCGAGCTGCTTCGCCAGATCCCCGCGTTGCACGACCTGGATGTCGTCCAGCTCCAGCCAGGAGGCGGCCAGCGCGAGCTCGGCGGCCAGCTCGTCGGCGACGTAACGCGGATCGAGACCCGGCTCGATCCAGGCGCTCTGCACCCGCAACACACCCTCCTGCCGGTCCGCCTTGAGATCGACCCGGCCGGCGAACGTCTCACCCAGCAGGAAGGGCAGCACGTAGTAGCCGAACTGCCGCTTCGGCTGCGGAATGTAGATCTCGAGCACGTAGCGGAATCCGAACAGCCGCTCGACGCGGTCACGGAACCAGATAAGGGGATCGAACGGCGCCAGCAGCCCCCGGGCCGCGACCCCGCGGGGTCGGCGTGCGGCGTGCCAGAGATAGGCCGGCGCGGCCCAGCCGCTCACCTCGACCGGCAGCAGTTCGCCGGCCTCGACGAGCTCGGCCACGGCCGCCTTCGAGCTCGCGTGCGAGATACGGAAGTAATCGCGCAGATCCGTCTCGGTCGCAACGCCGAGTGCGCGGGCGGCGGCGCGAGTGAGGTCGCGCATCGCATCGGCGTTGCTCGGCGTCGGCCGCGCGAGCACGTCGGCGGGCAGCACCCGTTCGGTGAGGTCGTAGTACCGCTCGAAATTCACCCGCTTGGCGGTCGTCACCCGTCCCTCGTAGAAGAGGTACTCGAGCGCGATCTTGCCGTCGTGCCAGTTCCACATGTGGCCCGGCCGCGGGGCCGGTCGCGGAATGCCGGTGTCGCCCGCGGTGATCGGGCCCTGCTCTGTGACGAGGGCGATGACGTCCTCGAGCAGCCCGGGGTTGTCCCTGGCGATGCGCCGGATCGCGGGCCAGGGCTCGATGTGTGCGCGCTCCATCCGCCACCGCAGCAGCGGATGCATGGCGTTCGGGACGAGCGACGCGGCGTGCGCCCAATACTCGAACATCTCGGTGCCGTTGGGCTTGGCGAGGTAGCCGGTCAACCGGTCGAGGACGCCCCGCGGATAGGGGCCGAGCCGGGCGAACAACGGCAGGTAGTGCGCGCGGGAGAAGACGTTCACCGAGTCGATCTGGAGGATCGCGATCTTGTCGAGAACGCGCCGGATGTGCCGGGCGGTGATCCGTCCGGCGGGGCGTGGTTCGGCGAAGCCCTGCGCCGCCAAAGCGATGCGCCGCGCCTGCGCGCTCGTCAACCTGGGCAATCGAGTCACGGCGTGACGATACGAGCATCGTCCGACACGGTCGTGCGACGATGCTCTGATGTTCGAGCATCTCGTCGAGCAGATTGGCGACGCCGTCGGCGCGTGGCTCTACGTCATCGCGGCTGCGCTCTGCTTCGGCGAGGCGGCGATCCTGCTCGGGATGGTGCTGCCCGGTGAGACTGCACTGCTCGTGGCGGGCGTGTTCGCCCAGCACGGCACTCTCAACCTCTGGGTGATGATGGTCGTGGCGTGCGCCGCGGCCATCGCCGGTGACTCGGTCGGCTACCAATTCGGCAAGCGGTTCGGTCCGGGCCTGCGTCGCTCGCGGTTCGGAACGTGGATCGGCGAGCACCGCTGGGCAGTGGTCGACGGTTTCCTTCTCCGGCACGGCGGCAAGGCCGTGCTGCTCGGCCGGCTGACGGCACTGTTGCGGGCCCTCGTCCCGTCCATGGCGGGGATGAGCGGGATGCGATACCGAACGTTCCTCGTCTGGAACGCCACCGGTGGGCTGATCTGGGCGCCCGGCTGCGTACTGCTCGGCTACGCGTTCTCCAAGTCGCTGGACGTGGTCGGGCGGACGCTGACCTGGGCGCCGCTGGTCATCCTGGGGATCGTCGTCGCGATCTATCTGGGCCTGCACCTGCGCAGGCGGCGCCGCGAGCGGGCCGAGGCACGGGCCTTCGCCGAAGCGCACGCCGAGGCGCAGCAGCCGTAGCTCGATCCGAAGATCCACAACCTGCAGCAACCGCGGTGCCGCTACCCCTAGGCTCTGCCTCCATGAGCGACTACGGCCCTCCGCCGCCGCCCGATCCCGGCCCGCAGTATCCGGAACCGGTCGATCCCGGCCCGGACTACCCCGGCCAGCCCTACCCAGGCACGGGCTACCCACCGCCGGGGTCACCCGCACGAGCGAGCGGCGTCGCAGCCCGCGTCGGGCAACGGCTCGCCCGCCGCCCCGAGCCGCGCTTCTCCGTCGCCGTCGCGGGTGCCGGTGCCGCCCTGACGTTGTTCGGTGTGCTGCTGTGGGGCGGCGACTACTTCGGCGGCGCGAACTCGCTTGACACGAGCCGGAATCTGCTCGGCGCCGGCCTCGGCGCGCTTGCGACGGCGGGCGGCTACTTCCTGGTGATCAGCCGGCGCAGCGGGCCGATCGCCACGGCCGGCGCGGTCGGCGCCGGGATCGGCGTTCCGCTGATGATGGCGTTCCTGACCTTGGACCTCACCTCGGGCGACCCGGTCAATTTCGACGCGATCTTCTGGGTCTCCGCCGTGGTCTGGCTGGCCTCGTACCTGTTCGTGCCCGGAGCCCGGGGCCGAACGTTCTTCGTGTTCCTGGTCGCGAACGGCTTCGTCACGTACCTCCTGATCAAGAACGCGAACAGTGTCGACATCAACTTCGTCATATCGCCGACCACGACCGGTCCGAGCTACAACGGCCTCGGCTCGATCGTCGCGATCGGACTCGTGTTCGGCCTCGGGTACTACCTGATCGCTTTCCTGCTCGACCGCGCCGGGCACCACGGGCCGGCGACCGGCCTGGTGTATCCGGCGTTCAGCGCGACGGCGACCGGCGTCGTGGCCTGGGCTCCCACCGTTCACCAGGCCGGCGACGGCGTGGTCACGATCGTGCTGGGCGGGCTCGTCTGCTGGTACGGCGGCCGGTTCGGCCGGCGCCTGACGTGCTTCGCGGCTGCTGCCGCCGTGGTGCTGGGCGTGCTGCTCATCGTCGAGGACATCTCGTCGAGCAACGCCGCCGCCGCCGGGATCACGTTCATCCTCGTCGGCGCGCTCGTCGTCGCCGCGGCGGCGGTGTTCGCAGCGGCTGTCGACGAGCGGGAGGACATGGATCCGGACGCCGTCGCCGGGACGCGTTGAGGTTCTCCTAGTGTTGGCGGCGTGGCCGATGTCAGCGTGCGCCCCGCCGGGCCGCAGGACTCCGGCGAGATCGGCCGCATCCAGGTTGACACCTGGCGCACGGCGTACCGCGGTGTCGTCCCGGACGAGGTGCTCGACGGGCTGTCGCCGGAGCAGGCAGTAGGCCGCTGGACGGCCGCGATCGAGGCACCGCCCACGCGACACCACCATGTCCTCGTGGCGCTGGAGCAGGAGTGGTGCGTCGGATTCGCTGCGCTCGGCCCGGCCGACGATCTCGAGGTGCGCGATCCGGATCCCGAGACGACGGTGGCGCTCGCGATCCTGCTGGTCGAACCGCGCTGGGGGCGGCGTGGGCACGGCTCGCGGCTGCTCGCCGCCGCCGTCGACCACGCCCGGGCTGACGGGATGACCCGCGCGATCACCTGGCTGCCGGAAGGCGACGAGGCATCGCGAGCGTTCTTCACCTCGGCGGGCTGGGCACCCGACGGGCTCGCGCGGGCGCTGGACACCGGCGCCGGCGAGTTGCGCGAGATCCGGCTACATACCGTGCTGTCCGACGTTGACGCGGAGGCGGAATGAGCTATCCGGTTATCCGGCAGGTCGTGCTCGACACGATGGACGCGCGCGGCCTCGCCGAGTTCTATCGGCAGATGTTCGGGCTGCGCTACCGCCCCGGCGACGAGCCTCCTGCGCCGGGTGAGCCGGACCCGTACGGCAGCGAGTGGCTGTGCCTGCGCGATCCGGACGGTTCACCTCGCCTGGCGTTCCAGCAGGTCGACAAACTTCCCGAGGTCACGTGGCCGGACGGACCGGTGCCGCAGCAACTGCACCTCGACACGACCGTCGACTCGGTCGCTGCGCTGGACGCCCAGCACGAGCGAGCCCTCGAACTCGGGGCGCGGTTGCTCTACGACCGGTCCGGCGACCCGGAGGAGCCGCTGCGCGTCTACGCCGATCCCACCGGCCACCCGTTCTGCATCTTCGTGGCCGGCTAACGTGGCGTTCACGGGCATTCCGGTCGCGGCGCTGGACTTCTACGAGGACCTCGAGGCCGACAACACCAAGGCGTTCTGGACGGCACACAAGCACGTCTACGACGAGCAGGTGAAGGCTCCCATCGAGGCGCTGTGCGAGGCGCTCGAACCGGAGTTCGGCACGCCGAAGTTCTTCCGCCCGTACCGCGACGTGCGGTTCGCCAAGGACAAGACGCCGTACAAGACGCACCAGGGGGTGTGGTTCGCCGAGACCGCGCGGTACCTGCACGTGTCCGCCGCCGGAGTGTTCGTCGCGGGCGGCTACTGGGACACGTCGTCCGCCCAGGTCGACCGGCTGCGTCGCGCCGTCGCCGACGACGTGTCCGGGCCGGCGCTGGAGCGGGCCGTCGCCGCGGTCGGGAAGGCGAAGTTCGAGCTCGGCGGCCAGCAGCTGACCCGGGTGCCGACCGGCTACGCCAAGGACCATCCGCGCGCCGAACTGCTGCGGTACAAGAGCCTCACCGCGCACCGCGAACTCGGCTGCCCGCCCTGGCTCGCCACCAAGCGCGCGCAGACCGAGATCACCAAGGCACTCCGCTCGATCACTCCCCTCGTCGCCTGGCTCGAAACACACGTCGGCCGGGACTGAGCCCGGTGACCGGGACAGTCACCTTTGCCGACGCTGCCGCCTTCGACGGATGGCTCGCGGAACACCATGATCGCCGAGAAGGCATCTGGATCAAGATCGTCAAGAAGGCATCCGGCATCCCGTCCGTCACGTCGGACGAGGCGGTCGACGTAGGGCTGTGCTGGGGTTGGATCTCCAGTCACCGCAAAGCTCTGGACGAGCGCCACTTCCTGCAGAAGTACACGCCGCGGCGCCCGAAGAGCCGATGGAGCAAGGTCAACGTGGCGAAGGTCGAGGCGCTCACGAGAGCGGGGCGCATGCAAGCACCCGGCCAGGCAGAAGTCGACGCGGCGAAGGCGGACGGACGCTGGGCCGCTGCGTACTAGAGCTACAGGGTCTCGAGGAAGTCGGCGAGGTCGCGCCACAGTGCGATGCGCAACGGCAGCGGCATCCCGTTGTTCGCCCCGGACGGGCCGGGCAGCACGAAGGCCGGCCGTTCGGCAACAGACCACGACACCTCGCCGTAGCCGCGCGGCAGGCGCGCATGCACAGCGCGCGCGTAGGTCGCTGCCGCCGTCTTGCTGACGAAGGCGACGGCGGTCGGCGCGGTCGTGGTCAGCGCGCCGAGCAGACCGGCCACGTCGAAGCACGCAGGCATGCGGGGTGACGCCGGCTCCGTGCAGACGAGATCCGTCAGCCCGACGCCGAACTGCGGCAGCAGGTGATCCGCCTCCGGTTCGAGGCGCCGGCCGGTCAGCCCGCTTTCGTGCAGCAGCAGCCAGAACGCGTTGCCGCGCCCGGCGTAGTAGTGCTCGCGCTCGGCGCGGTCCCGGGCCGCGATCGTCCCGACGATGACCACCCGCAGGCCGGGGCCGAGGATGTCGGCCAGCGGCATACGTCAGAGGTCCAGCAGCGGGTCCAGCCCGACGGTGAGGCCTGGGCGGGACATGACGCTGCGGACGGCCAGCAGCACGCCCGGCATGAACGACACCCGGTCGAGGGAATCGTGCCGGATCGTCAAGGTCTCGCCCTCTGCGCCGAAGACGATCTCCTGGTGCGCCACCATGCCGGCGATGCGCAGCGCGTGCACATGCACGCCGTCGACTTCCGTGCCGCGCGCGCCGGTGCGCGACTGCGTGGTGCCGTCCGGCGGCGATCCGAGCCCGGCGTCCTTGCGCGCCGCGGCGATCAACTCGGCGGTGCGTACCGCTGTGCCACTCGGCGCGTCCGCCTTGGTCGGGTGGTGCAACTCGACGACCTCGACCGAGTCGAAGAAGCGGGCCGCCAACTGCCCGAACTTCATGGACAGCACGGCGCCGATCCCGAAGTTCGGGGCGATCAGCACGCCGAGATCGGGCGTGTCGGCCAGCCATTCGCGAATCGTCGCGAGCCGTTCCGGCGTGAAGCCGGTTGTGCCTACCACCGCGTGGATGCCCTGGTCGACGGCGAACCGGATGTTGTCCATGACGACGTCCGGGTGCGTGAAGTCGACCAGCACCTGCGATCCGGCGTCGGCCACGCTGAACAGCCAGTCACCGGCATCGACCATCGCGACCACTTCGAGATCGGGCGCGGCGTCGACGGCCTTGCACACTTGCTGGCCCATCCGGCCCCGCGCCCCGACAACGCCGATCCTGATCGGCTCGCTCATGAGATCACTCCCGAGTCACACTGCTCCGTCGAAGTCGTGTTCGCCGAACGGCCCCACGACCGCCAGGCTGCGCGGCCGCCGCAGCAGGTCGCCGGCCAGCTCGGCGACATCGGACGGCGTGATCGCGTCGATCCGGGCAAGCAACTCGTCCACGCCAAGGACCTCGCCGTAGATGATCTCGCTCTTGCCGATGCGGGTCATGCGCGAGCACCCGTCCTCGAGGCCGAGGACGGTGGCACCCCGCATCTGCCCCTTGCCGCGCTCGATCTCGGCGTCGGTGAGCTCACCACGGGCGGCCCCGTCGAGTTCGGCGAGCACGAGCGCCAGCACTTCGTCTGCCTTACCCGGCTGGCAGCCTGCGTACACACCGAACATGCCGGCGTCGGTGTAGCCGCTGGAGAACGAGTACACGGAGTACGCCAGGCCGCGCTCCTCGCGCACCCGTTGGAACAGCCGCGAACTCATCCCACCGCCGAGCGCGGCGGACAGCACGCCGACCGCGAAGCGGCGCGGATCGTGGCGGGACAGCCCGTGGCAGCCGAGCACCAGATTCGCCTGCTCCGTGTCGTCGACGCGCACCGCCGCACCGCGGTTAGGCAGGGGTGGCGCGCCGTTCGCGGCAGCCCGCGCCGCTCTCGTGCCGCGCGACGCGTCCAGACTCGCTTCGAAGGCGCGGCGCACCATCCGCACGACCTCGCCGTGGTCGACGTTGCCCGCCACGGCGACCACCATCCCGTCGGCGGTGTACCGGCGCCGGTAGTACCCATGGACCTGACGGCGCGAGAGCGCGTGGATCGAGCCGGCCGTGCCGAGGATGGGCCGGCCGAGCGGGACGTCGCCGAACAGCGCAGCGGCGAACTCGTCGTGGACGAGGTCGGCCGGATCGTCGTCGCGCATCGCGATCTCTTCGAGGACGACGCCGCGCTCGATGTCGACGTCCTCGCCGGTCACGGTCGCGTCGAGTACCACGTCGGCGACGATGTCGACGGCGAGCGTGAGGTCGCGGTCGAGCACGGTCGCATAGAAGCAGGTGTGCTCCTTTTCCGTGAACGCGTTGAACTCGCCACCGACCGCATCCATCGCACTGGCGATGTCCAGCGCCGAGCGGCGCGACGTGCCCTTGAAGAGCAGGTGCTCGAGGAAGTGGCTGGTACCCGCGAGCGCAGGCGACTCGTCGCGGGAGCCGACCGGCACCCATACGCCCACGCTGGCGCTACGCACGCCAGGCATGGCCTCGGTGACGATGCGCAGCCCACCCGGCAGCACGGTGCGGGTGATCACGCCGCCGCCCGTCGCATGCTCCAGTCGGCGCGTGCTTGCCCGGCGCAGCCCGCGTGAGGTCATTCCGCGATCCTACGGAGGGGTCGACGGGCGCTCAGGGGCGCACACCGCAGAACGCCCGCTCGCGCGGCGTCCTTACGACCGGAAAGTGGTGCGGACGGAGCCCGATGAGGTAACTCCCGACCGCCACCGCCACACCCCGCAACAGCGGCACACGCAGCAGCCAACCCGCGAGTCCGAACGCGGGCGCGATCAGCCAGGCGAGCACGCCGGCGACGACGAACGCGGCCGCGAGATGCCCGGCGCCGTGGGCGCCGACGAGCAGCCAACCGGTCAACACCGCGGCGGCGCTGACCGTGACCAACCACAGGCCCCACAGCGCGGTGCTGGCATGCAGCGTCGCGAACGGCAGCAGGCCGAGTACGAGCAGCGCTGCTCCGGCGAGCGCGGCAGCGGCGGCCGGCAGGCGCCGGTGTGCGCCCGGCGCGCTGTAGCAGCTCAACGGGGTCGGCGGATGCTCGGCGAGCATGGCGGATCGTTCGGCGTACAGCTGGGCCGACGGATAGCGACTGGCGACCCGGTGCCGCAACCACTGCGGCGCCCGTTTGCTGATCCACAACGCGTCGACGCGCGCATGTTCGGCGCGCAAGCCCCGCGTGCCGGCAACGACGCCGCCCCAACACGACACGACGCCAAGGACATAGCGGGCGTTGCGGGTCCGGGCGGCTGCCGCGAGGCTGCCGTATGCGTAGAAGCCGCATTCGCAGTCGTCCGCCGGAACCAGATGCGGCCCGCGCGGGTGGTGCCCTGTCGGCGGCGCGCACACCGCCGTGTTCGGCCCGTCGTACCAGGCGCCGCCGGAGTAGAGCGGCAGCAGCAGCCCCGACTCGTCGACGCGGAAGGTGCGGAGTCCGACGACCTCTCCCACGAGGGGTTCGGAGCCGGAGAACTCGCCCATTGCGCGACGGTCAGTCGCCCGACGGAACCGGTGCGGGGTCGGGGCCCGGCCCGGGCGGCGGCTCCGGGTTGGGCACCGGCTCGGGGCCCGGGTTCGGCGGCGGAGGGGGTCCTGGGAAGGGTCCCGGCGTCGGTCCTGGCGGCGGCCCTGGTGTCGGTCCCGGTGTCGGTCCCGGCGACGGAATCGGCGAAGGCGGTGGCGGCACGGTTAGCTCGGGCGGCGCGACCGAGCGCGTGTCCGCGTCGTCAAGTCCGAACGCCGTGGTGGGGAGTACGTCGTAGTGCTGTCGAGCCGGTCCGATGTCGCCCATCGCTGATCCTCGATTCGTACCGCCGACTCAGTTGGACCTCTGGCTCACCGTACGCCGATCAACCAATCACGGCCGCGTCGACCGGCTGCGGGTCAGCGCGGCAGCCAGGCGTCCGGGGCGTCGTTGAGCTTGCGTACATGCGCGGGCAGCGTGCCGGTGAGCACCTGCGCGAGAGTCGTCTCGTCGAGCACGCGGCGCAGGCTGGCGCGGACCGCCACCCACACCTTGGGGAGGTGCTCTGCGACGCCGGCGTAGGTGGTCTCGTGCGGACGCAGCCCGCGGACCTCGGCCAGCGGCCCGTCCACGGCTCGCATGACCGCCCCGATGGTGATCTCGCGCGCCGGCCGGGCGAGCGCATAGCCGCCTTCCGCGCCGCGCTGGCTGCGCACCAGGCCCGCGCGCCGCAACTCACCGAGGATCGCCTCGACGAACTTGCGCGGCATCCCCTGCTCGCTGACCACGACGTCGATCTTCACGAGATCGGGCTCGCGGGCGGCCAGGCTGAGCAATGCGCGCACCGCATAGTCGGTCTTCGCCGAGATCTGCACACCCAGATCTTCGCAAACGCTATGGACTTGGTGCGGTAGGACCGGCACTACACCGCCAGGGTCGTGCTGTTCGGCACGTGCTGGAGCCACACGTTCGCGCCCTCGGCCAGGTTCATCGACTCGCTCTGCCCGCGTGTCAACTGGACGGTGGTCGGCGCCGATCCGTCGGTGTCCATCTCGGCGCGCACCTCGTAGCCGACGCGCTGCAGCCGGGCGACGCGGGCCGGCACCGCCCCGTCGATCGCCGCGCGCCGCACCTCGATGTCGTGCGGTCGTACGAGCCGTCCCTCGAGCGTGGTGACCGGTCCGAGGAAGGACATCACGAACGGGTTCACCGGCTTGTCGTAGAGGTCGTCGGGTGTGCCGACCTGCTCGATCCGGCCGTTGTTGATCACCACGATCTCGTCGGAGACCTCGAGCGCCTCCTCCTGATCGTGCGTGACGAACACGGTGGTGACGTGCACTTCGTCGTGCAGGCGGCGCAGCCAGTTCCGCAGCTCTTTGCGGACCTTCGCGTCCAGCGCGCCGAACGGCTCGTCGAGCAGCAGCACCTTCGGCTCGACCGCCAGCGCCCGCGCCAACGCCATCCGCTGCCGTTGTCCACCGGAAAGTTCCGCGGGCAGCCGGTTGGCGAACTGCTCGAGGTGGACGAGTTCGAGCAACTCGCGCACCCGCCGGCGCACCTCGTCCTTCGGCCGCTTGCGGATCTCGAGCCCGAACGCGACGTTCCGGTACACCGACATGTGCGTGAACGCCGCGTAGTGCTGGAAGACGAAGCCGACATCGCGGTGCCGGGGCGCGAGGCGCGTCGCGTCCGCCCCGTCGATCTCGACCGAGCCGGTGTCCGGTTTCTCCAGGCCGGCGATGATGCGCAGCAGGGTCGACTTGCCGCCGCCACTTGGCCCGAGCAACGCGGTCAGCCCGCCGCTGCTGACAGACAGGTCGACGTCGTCGAGTGCGACGAAATCGCCGAACCGCTTGCCGATGCCGCGTACTTCGATGCCCATCAGTTGCTCCGCCTCTGTCTGCGTCGGATGTAGGCGCCGGCGAGGATCGCCGCGAACGCGATCAGCACCAGCACGAACGCGATCGCGTAGCCCTGGTCGCGCTCGAACGTCTGGAAGTCGTCGCCGATCAGCAGCGGCGCCGTCTGGGTCTGGCCGGAGATGTTGCCGGAGATCACGAGCACCGCGCCGTACTCGCCGATGCACCGGGCAAGTGCGAGCACCACGCCGTACGCGAGCGCCACCCGGATGGTCGGGAGGGTGATTCGCAGGAACCGGGTGAACGCATTCGCGCCGAGCGACGCGGCGGCGTAGTCCTGCTCGGTTCCGACCTGCTCCAGCACGGGAATGATTGCGCGCGCCACGAGCGGGAGCGAGACGAACACGGTGGCCAGCACCATGCCCGGCTTGGCATTGATGATCACGATGCCGTTGGACTCCGTGAACGGCCCGAACCAGCCAGTCGGGCTGTAGACGAGCATGAGCGCGAGGCCGACCACGATCGGCGAGACCGCGATCGGGAGGTCGATCAGGGCGCTGAGCAGCCGCCGGCCGGGAAAGCGATAGCGCACCAGCAGGATCGCGACCGCAATGCCGAAGACGGTGTCGATCACGACCGAGATGCCGGCCACGATCCACGTCACCTGGAACGCGTGCTGCGCCATCGGATCATTGAGCGAATCGAAGAACGCGCCGATGCCGGGCTGCACAGCGCGGACGACGAGCACGCCGACGGGGACGAGCACGAGAAGTGTCACGTACGCCAACGCGACCGTGCGCAGCCCGATGCCGGCCGCGGATGCTCGCTCTCGCTGAGCAGAGCTGCTCTGCACACCGGGCTTGTGCAGCACGACGGATTCAGCCACGGCGCGCGATCCTTCGCTGGATGAGGTCGAGCAGCACGAGCACGACCGCGCTCGCGACGAGCAGCACGGTGGCGATCGCCGCCGCTTCCTGCGTCGAGCGATCGCCGGTTTCCTGCAGCTTGCCGTAGATCAGCGACGACGCGATCAGCGTGTGGTGCGGGATGTTGCTGGAGATGAGCACCAGCGAGCCGTACTCGCCGAGCGCGCGCGCGAAGGACAGCGCGGCGCCGGACGCGACGGCCGGGGCGATCTGCGGCAACACGATGCGGCGGAACACGGTCGGCGACGACGCGCCGAGCGAAGCTGCGGCCTGCTCGGCGTCCCGGTCGAGGTCCAGCAGGACCGGCTGCACGGTGCGGACCGTGAACGGCAGCGTCACGAACAGCAACGCGACGAAGATCCCGGTGCGGGTGCCGAACAGGTTCGGGCCGACCCCGTCCGACCCGTAGAGGGCCAGCGTGACGACGCCCGCGACGATCGTCGGCAGCGCGAACGGGATGTCGATGACCAACTCGAATGCACCTGCGCCGCGCGGGCGGTCGCGGACCAGCACCCACGCGACGAGCGTCCCCATTACCGCGTTGACGAGCGCAACGACGACGGAGAGACCGATCGTCAGCTTCAGCGCGTCGGCCGTCGTCGAGCTGGTGATGGCCGACCAGAACCCGGGCCAGCCCGATCCGAACGCCTTGCCGACCACGGCCGCCAGCGGCAACAGGACGAGCAGGCTCAGCCAGATGACGACGACGCCGAGGCTCGTCCCGGACACCCCCCCGAGTCGCGGGCCGCCGGCAGCTCGCCGGCGTCCGGGCGTGGCGAAGGTGTCGGCGGATTTGCCCGCCGACACCTCCCCCAGCGTCGTCGTCACGTCAGCTCGCCTCGATCTTCGTGACGATGCCGTTGTCGCCGAAGAACTTGTCGTTGACCACGTCCCACCCACCGAGGTCATCGATCGTCGTCAGCTGACTCGGCTGCGGGAACGGGTTGCTCGGGTCGTTGGCGCCCTCGATCGTCCCGACCTTGGTGCCGGGCAGGACGGGCCGGAAGCCCTTGCTCGCAAAGATCTCCTGCCCCTGCTCGCTCTCCGCGAAGGCCAGGAAGTCCTTCGCCAGCTGCGGTGCGCCCTTGGTCACCGCTGCCGGGTTCTGGATGAGGACCGTCTGGTCGGGGACGAGGTAATCCACCGACTCCCCCGCCTGCCGTGCGTCGATGGCCTCGTCCTCGTAGGAGATCAGCACATTGCCGGTGCCGTTGAGGAACTGCTGCATGGCATCGGAGCCGCTCGCCGCGCGGCTGACCACGTGGCCGAAGAAGTCCTTGAGGTAGTTCGACGCGTCTGTCGCAGTGCCGCCCTGGGACAGCACGTGCGAGTACGCGGCAAGGATGTTCCACTTCGCCGAGCCCGACGACGCCGGGTCCGGAGTGACGATCTGGACGCCCGGTTTGATCAGGTCGTCCCATCCGGTGATGTGCAACGGATTGCCCGCCCGAACCGTGATGACCACGACCGAGTCGGACACCAGCCCCTTGGTAGGGCCACTGTTCCAACTCGGATCCACCTTGTCCGGGACGAGCGCCGTCATGTCCGGCTCGACCGAGAAGGCGACGTAATCGGCCTGTTGGCCGGCCAGCACGGCGTCGCGCTGGGTGCCGCTCGGTCCGTACGAGGCGTTGAGCTTGAAGTCCTTGCCTGCGGGTGTCTTGGCAAAGGCGGCGGCCAGCGCGTCGTAGGCCGGCTTGGGCACGGAGTACGCGACAAGGTTGACGGTCTTGCCGCTCGACGAACTCGAGCACGCGGCTGCTCCGAGCATGGCAGCGACTGTTGCGGCGACGACCGCGGCAACCTTGCGCGGACGAGTGAGGGACGTCGTCATGCCGACCTTCTTTCTAGTAATTCGATGGTCTTAAGTATTTCGATCGATACTATAGACAATAGTTCACCGCGGGATCGCACGGGAGGGGGTTGAGCGTGTCAGCCTGCGGGTCGACAGGCCCCTCAGGCGACGTCGGTCGCGGCCGCTGGGACGACCGCTCGGTCTGGCCGGCGCAGCGTCTCGGGTGCGGTCAGCACGGCGAGCACGGGCACCGCGCACACCGCGGCGCTCACCGCGAAACTCGTCGTGTATCCGGCACCGTCGGCTATCCAGCCCGCGATGACCGGCCCGAGCACGGCGCCGACGTCGCCGGCCATCTGGAACACGGCCACGACGGTTCCGCCCCGTCCGGCGACCACATCGCCCATCACGGCGCCCGGCGCGACGGAGTCGGCCGCGCCCGCGACGCCGAGCAGGATCGCGGCGAGCAGCAATCCCCCGGCCCACGGCAGGCTCGGCAGGAGCACGAAGCCGCCGGCGCCGAGCAGCAACCCGACAACGATCACCGGACGCCGACCGCGGGTGTCCGCGACGCGGCCGATCGGCAGCAGCAGCACACCGCTGACGATGCTGACGACGAGGAACGCGGCGTACACCCATCCGGAGCCGAGGCCCAAGCGGTCGGTGACGAACTGCGGCAGGATCGCCGAGCGCGCACCCACGAGCGTGAAGTCACCGGCGAAGGCGGCCGCCAGCGCGGCGAGGTAGGCACGATTGCGCAGCGCGTCGGCCAACGCCAGCGGCTCGCTGCGGACGGAGTTGCGCGCCGCGAGTTCGCTGTGCCGCAGCGCGCCGAGCCCGAGCAGGCCCGCGATGACCAGTGTTCCGGCGTAGAGGAAGAACGGCGCGCGCAGCGAGAACGAGGCGATCGTGCCCAGTGCGGGCCCGGCGATCATGCCGATCAGGAAGGAGCCGGCCCATACGCCCTGCGCTCGCGCGCGAAGGTGGTCAGGCGTCACGCGGACGAGCAGGCTCGCCGCGCTGACGCTGAACATGATCGAGCCGAGCCCGCCGATGCCACGCAGCACGAGCAACTGCCAGTAGCTCTGCGACAGCCCGGCGAGGGCACTGGAGACCGCCACGACGCCGATTCCGGTGGCGAGCAGCACCCGCTCGCCGAACGCATTGACTAGCCGGCCGACGAACGGCGCCATGGCGAGTCGCATGAGCGCGAACGCGCTGACGACCGCGCCGGCCGCGGCCTTGCCGACGCCGAACTCGCGCGCGAACAGCGGGATGGCGGGAGCCACGAGTCCGAACCCGAGCGCGACCATGAACGCCACCCCGGTCAGGGCACGTACCTCGGCGGGCAGTCCGCGCAGCAGCCGCACGCGGACCTCCTCAACCTCGCCGATCGTGGACTCGTCAGCTTAAGCATCGCGGCCCGCGGCCGTCTTCCCGATTCGACATTCGGGAGTTGTCCGCCCCTCGGTGCGTCATGACGTCACCAAGGGCGGACAACCCGGCGGAGACGGAGCGATTGCCGCACGCCGATTGTGGGTTGCCGGCGGCGGGGACCATGGTGGGCGTGTCCAAGCTCGTCGACTTCGCATCGATCCTCGAGGACGCCACCCGCGCCCAGGCCGAGCGCACCGCGTCGATGCCGTTCGTCGAGCCGCACCTGGCGCTGATGCCGGACGCCCACCTGGGCAAGGGCGCGACAGTGGGCAGCGTGATCCCCACGGTGGGCGCAATCATCCCGGCGGCGGTCGGCGTCGACATCGGCTGCGGCATGATCGCCGTCCGGACGCAGTTCCGCCGCGCGGAGCTCGGCGGCGAGCTCACCGCGCTGCACCGCTCGATCGCCGCCGCGGTGCCGCTCTCGGCGGGCAACTACAACCACCGCATCCGGCCCAGCGCCGAGCCGCGCATCGCCGAGCTCGAGGAGCTGGCCGGCGTGGAGCAGGCCGAGACGGTCGCGCCGAGGTGGCGCCTACAGCTGGGCTCGCTCGGCTCCGGGAACCACTTCATCGAGGTCAGCGTCGACGAGGACGAGCGGGTGTGGCTGTTCCTGCACTCCGGTTCCCGCGGCGTCGGCAACCAGCTGGCGCAGCAGCACATCGCGATCGCGCAGCAGCGGTGCACGGAGCGCGGTGTGTCGCTGCCCGATCGGGATCTGGCGTACCTCATCGAGGAGGAGCGCGAGTTCGGTGCGTACATCACCGCGCTGCAGTGGGCACAGCGCTTCGCGTACCTCAACCGCGAGGAGATGATGGACCGCGTCGTCGACTGCCTGGCGCGCTGGCACGGCGCGGGCGTCGAGCGCGTCGAAGAGGTCAACTGCCACCACAACTACAGCGTCCGCGAGCGGCACTACGACAAGGACGTGTGGCTGTCGCGCAAGGGTGCGATCGCCGCGCACGAGGGCCGGCTCGGCGTGATCCCCGGCTCAATGGGCACGAGGTCCTACATCGTGCGCGGCAAGGGCAACCGCGAGTCGTTGTGCTCGGCGCCGCACGGCGCCGGGCGCAACTACTCACGCAGCGCGGCCCGCAAGCGGTTCACCCGCGCCGACCTCGACCGGCGGATGGCGGGCATCGCGTGGGGTCGCTCGGACGCCTTCCTGGACGAGCACCCGGACGCGTACAAGCCGATCGACGTGATCATGAACGACGCCCGCGACCTCGTCGAGGTGCTGCACGAGCTGCGGCAGCTCGTGAACGTGAAGGGCAACTAACCGAAGTTGTCCGCCCTTCGGCACGCCGTGGCGTGCCGAAGGGCGGACAACTTGCGAAGGTGGCTCAGGCCTCGGCGGGCGCTTCCGCCGACTCCTTCGGCGCTTCCTCGTCGACCAGGCCCAGGCTGATCTTGCCGCGCTGGTCGATCTCGAGGATCTCGACCTGCAGCTTGTCGCCGACGTTCACAACGTCCTCGACCTTGCCGATCCGCTTGCCGCGGCCGAGCTTGCTGATGTGCACCAGGCCGTCCTTGCCGGGCAGCAGCGAGACGAACGCGCCGAACGCGGCGGTCTTGACCACCGTGCCCAGGAACCGCTCCCCCACCTTGGGCATCTGCGGGTTCGCTATCGCGTTGATCCGGTCGACCGCCGCCTCCGCGGACGGCCCGTCGGCAGCACCGACGTAAATCGTGCCGTCGTCCTCGATCGTGATTTCCGCGCCGGTCTCGTCCTGGATCGCGTTGATCACCTGCCCCTTCGGGCCGATGACCGCGCCGATCTTGTCGACCGGGATGCGCACCACCGTGACGCGCGGCGCGTACGGGCTCATCTCGTCCGGCCCGTCAATCGCCTCGGCCATCACGTCGAGGATGTGCAACCGCGCTTCGCGCGCCTGCTTGAGCGCGGCGCCCAGCACCTCGGACGGAATGCCGTCGAGCTTGGTGTCCAACTGCAGCGCGGTGACGAACTCCTTGGTGCCGGCCACCTTGAAGTCCATGTCGCCGAACGCGTCCTCGGCGCCGAGGATGTCGGTGAGCGCCACGTACTCAGTGTTTCCATCGACAGAGTCGGAAACCAGGCCCATCGCGATACCGGCCACCGGCGCCTTCAGCGGCACGCCGGCGTTCCACAGCGAGAGCGTGGAGGCGCATACCGAGCCCATCGAGGTCGAACCGTTCGAGCCGAGCGCCTCGGAAACCTGCCGGATCGCGTACGGGAAGTCCTCGCGTGACGGCAGCACCGGGATCAACGCCCGCTCGGCGAGCGCGCCGTGGCCGATCTCGCGACGCTTGGGTGATCCGACACGTCCCGTCTCACCCGTCGAGTACGGCGGGAAGTTGTAGTTGTGCATGTACCGCTTGGTGCGGTTGGGGCTCAGCGTGTCGAGCTTCTGCTCGAGGCCGAGCATGTTCAGCGTGGTGACGCCCATGATCTGCGTCTCGCCGCGCTGGAACAGCGCGGAGCCGTGCACCCGCGGGACGACCTCGACCTCGGCCGAGAGCGTGCGGATGTCGGCGACCCCGCGGCCGTCGATGCGCACCTTGTCGCGCAGGATCCGCTGCCGGACCAGCTTCTTGGTCAGCCCGCGATAGGCGGGACTGATCTCGCCCTCCCGACCTTCGAAGCGGGGTGCCAGGCTCTGCTTGACCTGCTCCTTGATCTCGTCGAGACGCGCCTCGCGCTCCTGCTTGTCCGCGATCGTGAGCGCCTGCGTCAGCGGCTCGCTGACCTCGCCCGAGACCGCGTCGTAGACGTCTTCCTGGTAGTCGAGGAACACCGGGAACTCGGCGACCGGCTTCGCGGCGGCCCTGGCGAGTTCGCTCTGGGCGCGGCACAGCTCGGCGATGAACGGCTTGGCCGCCTCTAGGCCCTCGGCGACGACCTCCTCGGTCGGCCGCGTCGCGCCACCGGCAATGAGCTCGACGGAGTGCTCGGTGGCCTCGGCCTCGACCATCATGATCGCGACGTCGCCCGACTCAAGCACGCGGCCTGCGACGACCATGTCGAAGGTGGCCCGTTCCACCTCGGCGTGCGTCGGGAACGCGACCCACTGACCGTCGATCAGCGCGACGCGGGTGCCGCCGACCGGCCCGGAAAACGGGAGACCGGAGATCTGCGTCGATGCGGAGGCCGCGTTGATCGCCAGCACGTCGTAGGCGTGATCAGGGTCGAGGGCCAAGACGGTAATGACCACCTGGACCTCGTTGCGCAGGCCCTTGACGAACGTCGGGCGCAGCGGTCGGTCGATCAGCCGGCAGGTGAGGATCGCGTCCTCGCTGGGCCGGCCCTCGCGGCGGAAGAACGAGCCGGGGATGCGGCCCGCGGCGTACATGCGCTCTTCGACGTCGACCGTCAGCGGGAAGAAGTCGAAGCCCTCACGGGGGTGCTTGCCGGCCGTGGTGGCCGACAGCAGCATGGTGTCGTCGTCCAGGTAGGCGACGACCGAGCCGGCGGCCTGCTTGGCGAGCCGGCCGGTTTCGAACTTGATGGTGCGGGTGCCGAAGCTGCCGTTGTCGATGATCGCTTCGGTCTCGTAGATGCCGTTCTCGGCGTGGACGGTTCCCGTCACGGGAAACCCCTCTCGTACGTGCC